>JAVBKC010000008.1:0-7255 GCA_031554255.1 Niveibacterium sp. | reverse complement strand
ATCGTCGTGCTCGAAAACATTTCGCGCCACATCGAGGCCGGCATGACGCCACGCGAAGCCGCGATTCGTGGCGCGCGCGAGGTCGGCTTCACGGTGCTCTCGATGAGCATCTCGCTCGTCGCCGTCTTCATTCCCATCATGGCAATGGGCGGTATCGTCGGACGGCTGTTCCGCGAATTCGCGATCACCTTGTCGGTTGCGATCCTGGTTTCGCTCGTGATTTCGCTGACGACCACGCCAATGATGTGCGCGCGCTTGCTTAAAGCGCGCGGCGCACATAAGGAAGGCCGGCTCTCGCGCGCCATCGGCGACTATCTGGAGCGCATGGCGGCCGGCTATGGACGCACGCTGGGCGTGGCGTTGCGCCACCCGCGTATCACGCTGACGATCCTGCTCGTCACCGTCGGGCTCAATATCTGGCTCTACATCATCGTGCCCAAGGGGTTTTTCCCGCAGCAGGACACCAGCCGCATAACCGGCATGATCCAGGCCGACCAGGGCATTTCCTTCCAGGCAATGCGCCAGAAGGTCGCCGCCTTCGTCGCCATCGTGCAGGACGATCCTTCTGTGACTACCGTCACCGCCTACACCGGCGGCGGTCAGCGCAACAGCGGCTTCATGTTCGTGGGTTTGAAACCGCGCAGCGAGCGCAGCGAATCCGCCGACCAGATCATCAACCGCCTGCGCGCCAAGACGGCGCGCATTCCCGGCGCGCAACTCTTTTTGCAATCGGTGCAGGACATCCGCGTCGGCGGCCGCTCGGCCAACGCGCAGTACCAATACACTTTGCAAGCCGACGATCTGACCGCGCTGCGCACCTGGGAGCCGAAGATCCGCGCGGCGCTCGCGCAGTTGCCGCAGCTCGAAGATGTCAATACCGATCAACAGGAAGGCGGCATCCAGACAACCTTGCAAATCGACCGCGACGCGGCCTACCGGCTCGGCCTCAACGCGCGCCAGATCGACGCTATCCTCAACGACGCCTTCGGCCAGCGCCAGGTTTCCACGATCTACAACCCGCTCAACCAGTATCGCGTCGTCATGGAGCTTGCGCCGCGCTATCTGCAAAGCCCCGATTCGCTACGCGATGCCTACATCATCGCGCCGGGCGGGCTCGCCGTGCCGCTCTCGGCCATCGCAAAATGGGGGCCGGATTCCACGCCGCTGGCGGTCAACCACCAAGGCCAGTTCGTCGCGACGACGATCTCGTTCAACCTCGCGGCCAATGCCTCGCTCTCGGATGCGACAAACGCCATCGACGACGCGATGGCGCGCATCGGCGTGCCGACCTCGGTACACGGCAGCTTTCAGGGCACGGCGAAGGTCTTCCAGCAATCCTTATCCAGCCAGCCGATTCTGATCCTGGCCGCGCTGGTCGCGGTTTATATCGTGCTTGGCGTGCTCTACGAGAGTCTGATCCATCCGATCACCATCCTCTCGACGCTGCCCTCGGCCGGCGTTGGCGCATTGCTCGCGCTGATGCTCTTCGATACCGAGTTCTCGATCATCGCGCTGATCGCCGTGCTGCTTCTCATCGGCATCGTAAAAAAGAACGCAATCATGATGATCGACTTCGCGCTCGCCGCGCAGCGCGAGCAAGGTCTTGCCAGTCGCGACGCGATCTACCATGCGGCGGTGCTGCGTTTTCGTCCCATCATGATGACCACGCTGGCGGCCATGCTCGGCGCCGTGCCGCTCGCAATCGGCCACGGCGAAGGCTCCGAGATGCGCCAGCCGCTTGGGTTAGCGATTGTCGGCGGCCTTCTGATCAGCCAGTTGCTCACGCTCTACACCACGCCTGTCGTCTATCTCTATCTCGACCGCCTGCGCCTGTGGAACGAACGCCGCCGCTCGCAGCGCAACCTCGACCTGCAAAAAGCCCGATGATGCTCGCATCCAGAACCCTCACCCCGCTCGCCTGCGCCGCCGTGCTGCTCTGCTCCTGCGCGGTAGGCCCCGACTATGTTCGTCCGGTAGCGCCTGCGCCGCAGACCTACAAGGAAGCCCAGGGCTGGCAGCCCGCCACGCCGCAGGACAGCCTCCCGCGCGGCAACTGGTGGGCCGTCTTCGACGACACCGCGCTCGATGCCCTCATGCACCGCGTCGATATCGACAACTACAACATCCAGACTGCCGAAGCACAGTACCGCCAGGCCCGCGAACTGACCGCGCAGGCCAGCGCAGCTCTGCTGCCCTCGCTCAATACGCGCGTCGCCCAAACGCGCACGCGCGGCACCTCGAACAGCACGCTGCTGCACAGCAATCTACAAAACAACTTCTCCGCCCTGCTCCTGGCCTCGTGGGAGCTGGACCTCTGGGGCAGCCTGCGGCGCAGCCGCGAGGCGGCGAGCGCAGCGGAACAGGCCAGCGCGGCCGACCTCGAATCGGCCCGGCTCTCGGCGCGCGCGCAGCTCGCGGCAAGTTACTTCCAGTTGCGTGCGCTCGATGCTCAATACCGTCTGCTGAACGAAACCGTCGCAGCCTACGAGCGCGCGCTGCAGATCACGCGCAACCGGCTCGCCGCCGGCGTGGTCACGACCGCCGACGTCGCGCAGGCGCAAAGCCAGCTCCAGTCGGCCCGCACCAGTCTGCTCGACAGCGGGCTTTCGCGCGCCCAGACCGAACACGCAATCGCCCTGCTCGTCGGCCGCGCTCCGGCCGACTTCGCGCTCGCGGCCGCCACGCTGACCAGCGCAACGCCAGAAGTCCCGACCGACCTACCCTCAACGCTGCTCCAGCGGCGGCCCGACATCGCCGCTGCCGAGCGCCGCATGGCCACCGCGAACGCGCGCATCGGCGTCGCCGTCGCAGCTTTCTACCCCAGCCTCACGCTCTCGGGCCAGGGCGGCTTTCAGTCGAACACCTACGCCGACAGGTTCTCGCTACCCAATCGCATCTGGTCGGTCGGCCCGCAACTGGCCGGCACGCTATTCGACGGCGGCGCGCGCAGCGCGGCCAAGCGCCAGGCCGAAGCCGCCTACGACGCCGAAGTCGCCACCTACCGCCAAACCGTACTGACTGCCTTTGGCCAAGTCGAAGACAACCTCGTCGCGCTGCGCGTGCTCGCACAGGAACAAGGCACGCAGGAAGCCGCGCGCGACGCAGCAAAGACCTCGCTCGATAGCGTGGCCAACCAATACCGCGCCGGCACCGTGACCTATCTGAACGTCGTACAGGCGCAAACGACGCTGCTTGCAGCCGAGCGCAGCCTGCTCGACATCCGCAACCGCCGGCTCGCCGCAAGCGTGGGGCTCGTCAAGGCGCTGGGCGGCGGGTGGGAAGTGCCGGCGGGGTCTTGAGCGCCCAGTCGGGCGTTCAAGACCTCGATACCTTACTGCTGCGGAGAAGTCGCCTCTTCCTTTGCGCGAGCCAAAGCTTCCAGACAAGCCTCGCGCTGGGGAAAACGATCTGATTTGGAAATCCGCGTTACGGCAGGGATGGCTTTGTTCAAGTACACCGCCACCTCGCGCGGCGTGGGTTCAATGAACGGAACACCGCACACGACACTGGCATTCGTGATGGCACCGCCATCGAGAACCCGCAGCACAGCCTTCGGGTTTTTCGGCAATGCCTCGGCCAGCGCGACGATCAAGCCCGTAGAATCGCCTGCATCGGTTCCTTTGGCGATATCCGGCGCAAGTCGAATCCATTCGGCGTTTCCCGAGGCAATCTTGTCGAGCACCGCATCGAACCGCCCGCTGCGATCGAGCGCCTGCACTACGGCCCTAGGTCCATGCAAATGGATATTCCGCGTCAACTGCGCAGACGTCAGTGTCTGAGCCCGACACACGCCGGCTAGCGTCAGTAGTGCGAAACCCAAACAGACGATTCGCCTCATCGGACAATCAGTTCTTTGTCCGTACTACTACTGATCTGGTTCCGGATAGTCCGAGGAAGGATTATTCAGCCGTGTGATGCGTTGTGAGTGCGATTGTCTCCATGAATCATGAATGCATCGCGACCGAACGTTTGAGTACCTGCGATTGGTGCCAAATCCATTGATACGGGTCCAGTTCGGGGTGAATGACGAGAATTCCCAATCTTTTACGAGCAACGCAGTATCGCGACAAAAGCGGGAGTTTTTCGTGGTACCCCTCTGTTCCCCTGAGCTAAATCAAGTAATCCTGTACTCGCGCGTATCGCGTCGTCATGGAGCTTGCGCAGACGACGGAGATCGTTGGGTCGATCTTGTCGCGACATACCGACGATCTGGAACTGACACTGACGCGCCATGGCTACCGCATCAAAGATCTGGTGGGACAGTTCGACGCCAAGTCCCATGAATGTTCGGGCAAAAATCATAACTGTAATTTTATACAGCAATCATCTGTGGCACGAAATATCATCTGCCTAAGCTGTGTAATACCTTGAAAAATATCGGCCTTTTTATGAGCCATCTCAAAACGCGGCACGACGTCAAGATGCAGGCTTCATAAGCGCGAAGAAAGCGGCAGCGTAATTTCATCTTCGTGTGGAAATCCCAGCGGCGCCATGCCGATCTTGCCTTCCAGATGTTCAGTCACTCAGGGGGTCACAATGAAAGCTTTCGTCTATCGCGGAGTGGGTCAAAAAGCAGTCGAAGAGCGGCCAAAACCGGAACTGCTCGAACCCGGCGATGCCATCGTCAGGGTCACCAAGACAACGATCTGCGGTACCGATTTACATATTCTCAAAGGCGATGTCGCGACCTGCAAGCCCGGTCGCATCCTCGGCCACGAAGGCGTCGGCGTGATCGACGCGGTCGGCGCGGCGGTCACGCGCTTCAAACCCGGCGACGCTGTTTTGATCTCCTGTATCTCGTCCTGCGGGAAATGCGACTATTGCCGGCGCGGCATGTATTCGCACTGCGAAACCGGCGGCTGGATACTCGGCAACACGATAGACGGCACCCAGGCCGAGTACGTGCGCACGCCACATGCCGACACCAGTCTCTACCCGATCCTGGCGGGCCAGGACGAAGAAGCGCTCGTCATGCTCAGCGACATTCTCCCGACGGGCTTCGAGTGCGGCGTGCTCAATGGCCAGATCGAACCCGGTTCGACGGTTGCAATCGTCGGCGCCGGCCCCGTCGGACTCGCGGCCCTGCTGACGGCGCAGTTCTATTCGCCGGCCGAGATCATCATGGTAGACATCGACGAGAACCGGCTCGATATCGCCCGCATGTTCGGCGCAACGACCACGGTCAACAGCGGCGACGGCAAGGCTGGCGAAACGATCAGGAAGCTGCTGACAGGCGGCCGCGGTGTGGACACGGCGATCGAGGCGGTCGGCATTCCGGCCACCTTCGAGCTATGCCAGAACATCATCGCGCCGGGCGGCACGATTGCAAACGTCGGCGTGCATGGCGCCAAGGTCGATCTGCACCTCGAAACGCTGTGGTCAGCGAACGTCACGATCAAGACGCGGCTGGTCGATACGGTCACGACGCCGATGCTGCTCAAGACCGTTGCCTCGCGCAAAATCGAGCCAGGCCGCCTGATTACGCACCGCTTTCGCTTCGACCAGATCCTCGATGCCTACGCCACGTTCAGCCACGCGGCCGAAACGCGGGCGCTGAAGGTGATTATTTCGATGTAGGCCGTAGCCCTGGGCGCGGCGTCAGGCCCGCCGCGCCTTTTCCACGCCTTGAATTTCGCCAATCAGCGCGAGCGCGCGCTGTACCTGCGTCGCATTGCGCACCTCTAGCGTAAAGCGCATGAAGGCGCGGCCGCTCTTGGACATCGTGTTGACCGCGATGACGTTGAGCTTTTCGCGCGAGAGCACTTCGGAGATGTCGCGCAAGAGGCCCTGGCGGTCATTCGCCTCGACCGCGATGTCTACGGGGTACACCTCGACGCGCGCAGTTTCCTCCACGCGCTCGCCCCACTCCGCCGTGACGACGCGCTCGGGATGGCGCAACGCGACATGCTTGAAGTCCGGGCAGTCCGCGCGATGGATCGACACGCCCTTGCCGCGCGTAATGAAGCCACTGATCGGATCGGGCGGCGCCGGTTTGCAACACTTGGCCAGCGTGGTAAGCAGGCGACCGAGACCGACGATGAGAATCTTGTCGTCGCCCTTGCCCGCACGGCTGCGCCCGACGACCAGATCCGGCTCCGGCGTCACGGTATCTGAGCCGTGCAGCGCAACCTGGATCTGCCGCGTGCCGACTTCGCCGCGCCCGGCGGCGAGCAATAGCGCATCGGTCGTCTTGAAGCCGAGCTTGTCGGCCAGATCGTCGATGCTCGAATGCGCCTGGTTGTCGCGCTGCAGCTCGCGCAGCACGATCGCGCGGCCCTGGGCGATGGTTTCGGCCTCTTCTTGCAGCGTGAACCAGCGTCGCACCTTGGCGCGCGCATTCGATGTCGCAAGATAGCCGAGGTTAGGATTGAGCCAGTCGCGCGAGGGGCCTCCCTGCTTGGCGGCAAGAATCTCGACGACCTGACCGTTCTGGAGCGGCGTGTTCAGCGAGACCATCTGGCCGTCGAGCTTCGCACCTCGGCAACGATGGCCAAGATCGGTGTGTACGCGATAGGCAAAATCGATAGGCGTCGAACCCGTGGGTAGATCGACCACCCTGCCCTGCGGCGTCATTGCGTAGATTGTGTCGTCGAGCGAGGCGCGCTTGAAGTGGGATTCCCACTGCGCCGAATCGCTGATCTCGTCGCGCCACGACAGCAGTTGGCGCAGCAAAGCGATCTTCTCGTCATAGGCGCCGCTGTTGCGCGTGCCCTCCTTGTAGCGCCAGTGGGCCGCCACGCCGAGTTCGGCGTGGCGATGCATCTCGTGCGTGCGGATCTGGACTTCGAGCGCGCGCCCGTCGGCGGCGCGCACGGCGGTGTGCAGGCTCTGGTAGTTGTTGCCCTTGGGGCGGGAAATGTAGTCATCGTATTCGCCCGGAATCGGTTGCCACAGGGTATGGACGATGCCGAGCGCAACGAAGCAGTCGCGTACGTCGCTCACCAGCACGCGCAGCGCGCGCACGTCATAAACCTGATCGAAATCCAGGTTCTTCGACCGCATCTTGTTATAGATGCTGTAGATATGCTTGGGCCGGCCATATACCTCGGCTTCGATACCCGCCGTGGCGAGTTCGCCGCGCACGCGCTCGATCGCTTCGGCGATGAAGGCTTCGCGTTCGACGCGGCGTTCGTCGAGCATCTTTGCGATGCGTTTGTAAGTCTGCGGTTCGAGAAAGCGGAACGATAAATCTTCGAGTTCCCACTTGAGCTGCCAGACGCCAAGCCGATTCGCGAGCGGCGCGTAGAGGTTCATG
>JAVBKC010000123.1:0-38042 GCA_031554255.1 Niveibacterium sp. | reverse complement strand
GTCGTGCGCTTATTCTTGTTCGTGGTGTAGAAATGACCGGTGCCCGCAGTGGACTCCAGCTTGATTTTTTCGCGACCGCCTTTGGCCATGATGTTCTCCTTGCGGATTCAGTCGGGTGTGTGAAGTTCGTACCAGGACGCGCCGGGCGCAGTCTTAGACGGTCTCGCCACGAGCGCGCAGCTCGCCGAGGACGACTTCGATACCCTTCTTGTCGATTGTGCGCAGACCTGCGTTAGAAACGCGCAGACGCACAAAACGGTTCTCGCTCTCAACCCAGAAACGACGCGACTGCAGATTCGGCAGGAAGCGACGCTTGGTCCTGTTGTTGGCATGCGAGACGTTATTGCCCACCATTGGGGCTTTTCCGGTGACTTGACAAACGCGGGACATGTAAAAACTCCAAAAACCTGCTTGCTCGAAACCGTTGATTTTAGCCAGAAATTCGACTTCAGATCAAGCGCTTCCGTGCGAACAGGCCCAAAATGTCCTCATCCACCTAACTAAAAGCGACACAAGCCGCTTGCAGACCAGCTATTTAAAGCAGTCCGCGCTCCGCAAACGACAGCGGCTGCGCATTGCCGGCAACGATGAAATGATCGAGAACGCGAATCTCGACGAGCGCGAGCGCCTGCTTGAGATTGGCGGTCAATAGTTCGTCCGAGCGACTCGGCTCGCAGCAGCCGGACGGATGATTGTGCGCGAAAATAACGGCCGCTGCATTCTTGGTAAGCGCAAGTTTCACGATCTCGCGTGGATAGACGCTCGTGTGGTCCAGTGTGCCGCGGAAGAGTTCTTCAGCGTGCAGCAGCCGATTCTGCGCGTCGAGCAAAATAACGCTGAAGCATTCGTAGGACAAAGCGCCAAGTTTCAAGCGCAGCCAGTCGCGCACCAGCTCCGGCGCATTGAGTAAATCCTTCTCGCGCAATGCTTCGCCCAAGGCACGCCGCGCCATTTCGATCACCGCCTGCAGTTGTGCGTACTTCGCACTGCCCATGCCGGGAATCGCTGCGAACTCGGTTTCTGCCGCCGCGAACAGCGCGGTAAGGCCGCCAAAACGCGTAAGCAACTCGCGCGCGAGGTCGACCGCGCTTTTGCCGCGTACGCCGACGCGCAGAAAAATCGCCAGCAATTCGGCGTCGGACAACACGCACGCACCGTGCGCGAGCAGGCGTTCGCGCGGTCGTTCCTCGGTAGGCCAATCGGTAATCGCCATCGCGCCAGGCTCTCGCAGGTAGAATCGGAAATTCATCCTGCCTCGACAACGGACGATTTGACATGAGCATTTTCTCCGGCAAGCGCATCGTGCTCGGCATTACCGGTGGCGTAGCCGCGTACAAGGCGGCCGAACTCGCACGCCTACTCGGCAAGGCCGGTGCCAACGTTCATTGCGTACTGACCGAGGCGGCCATGCGCTTCGTGACGCCAACCACCTTTCAAGCGCTGACCGGCAACCCGGCCTGGAGCCACCTGTGGGACGCGCGCATGGCGAACAACATGGCGCACATCGATCTGACTCGCGGCGCGGCCGCGATCCTCATCGCGCCGGCCAGCGCCAACTCGATCGCTAAATACGTGCATGGGCTCGCCGACGATCTGCTCTCGACGCTCGTGCTAGCGCGCGAATGTCCGCTTGTCGTCTGCCCCGCAATGAACCGCCAAATGTGGGAAAACCCGGCCACCCAGCGCAATGTCACGCAGCTGCGCGACGACGGCGCGCTGGTCCTCGGCCCTGCCAGCGGCGAGCAAGCCTGCGGCGAGGTCGGCATGGGCCGCATGCTCGAACCCGAGCAAATCGTGGACAGGCTCGCCGCCTGGTTCACGCCCAAACACCTAGCCGGCCGCCGCGTCTTGATGACCGCCGGCCCGACCTACGAGCCGCTCGACCCGGTGCGCGGGCTAACGAATATCAGTTCGGGAAAAATGGGCTATGCGCTTGCGCGCGCCTGCGCTGCCGCAGGCGCCGAGGTGACGCTTGTCAGCGGGCCGGTGTCGCTTGCCACGCCGGCCAGTGTGCGGCGTATAGACGTGCAATCGGCGCGCGAGATGCGCGACGCCGTGCTGCACCACGCGGGACAGACCGAGGTTTTCATCGGCGTCGCAGCAGTTGCCGACTACCGGCCGGCGAACGTTTCGGACCACAAAATCAAGAAACGCGGGACCGAGGGCCTGACGCTGGAGCTCGCGCAGAATCCCGACATTCTCGCCGAAGTCGCCGCGCTGCCCGCCGCGCCGTTCTGCGTCGGTTTCGCGGCGGAGAGCCAGAATCTCGACGAATACGCGACCGCAAAACGCGCCAAGAAAGGCATTCCACTGATCGTCGGCAACCTCGTGCAGGACGGCATGGGGGGAGACGCGAACCGCGTCGTGCTGTACGACGATTCGGGCCGCCACGAACTGCCGGCCGGCTCCAAGGACGCAGTGGCGGCCGACATCGTTACCTATCTTGCGCACCTGCTCGACAAAGCCTGATCGCACGCCACTTACAGGATCATTCATGCACGAAATCGACGTTCAATTACTCGATGCGCGGCTGCGCGAGAGCCCTCCGCATTACGCCTCCGACGGCGCCGCCGGCCTGGATATTCGCGCCTGCATCGACGCGCCGCTCGCGCTCGCGCCCGGCGACACCACGTTGATCCCGAGCGGCATGGCGATCCATCTGGCCGACCCCGGACTCGCGGCGATGATCCTGCCGCGCTCGGGCCTCGGTCACAAGCACGGCATCGTGCTCGGAAACCTTGTCGGGCTCATCGACTCCGACTACCAGGGCCAGATCTTCGTCTCGGTCTGGAATCGCAGCCGCGACGCCTTCACGATCAATCCGCTCGACCGCATCGCCCAACTGGTTGTCGTGCCAGTACTCCAGGTGGGGTTCAGGGTCGTCGACAATTTCGCGGCCTCGGAACGCGGCGCAAACGGGTTCGGAAGTTCGGGGCGCAGTTGAGCAGGTCGTCCCCTGCCCTATAAAATGCGGTTTTACCCCCCCCCCAACGGAAACACCATGCCCTTGAGCCCTCGTCTGCGGCTTGCCGCGATTGCCCTCGCCGCCTTTGGCCTGCTCGCTTTCGGCGCATTCCTCCAACAATGGAAGCATGTCGAACCCTGCCCGATGTGCATCATGCAGCGCTACGCGTTTCTGGCCGTGGGCCTGATCGCCCTTGTCGGCGCATTGCACAATCCGGCAAAAACCAGCGGTCGATGGCTTTACGCCTTGCTGATCGTAATTGCCGCCGCCACCGGCCTTGCCATAGGTGCACGGCAAAGCTGGCTGCAATGGTTTCCGCCCAAGTTCATGGAATGCGGGCCGGATCTCGAATACATGCTCAATTCCTTCCCGCTCGGTCAGGCCCTGCCGAAAATCTTCGCCGGCTCAGGCGATTGTTCGCAAGTCGACTGGGCCTTCCTCGGGCTTTCCATCGCGAATTGGGCCGTACTGTGTTTTAGCGCCATGATCGCGGTGGCTGCGAGCTTGTTTTTCGGGCGCAAGCGTTAAGTCCGCCTAAAAATGCATACGGTCTTCGGCCAAGCGGTAAAGCCGCCGCCAGACGAAATGGTTCATACCCATGACGAAGACGCACATCACGCCGATACCGAGCGCGATGCGCGGGAAGTCGCCGGCGGCCGTCATGCGCGCGATGTAGCTGCCGAGCCCGTGCGCTTCCAGGGTCGTGTCGCCCCAGCTCACATATTCGGCCACGATGCTTGCGTTCCACGAACCGCCGCTGGCGGTGATCGCGCCGGTCACGAAGCTCGGGAATACGGCCGGAATCAGATAGCGTTTCCATTTGAGCCAGCCGGAGAGGCCCAGGTTCTGCGCCGCGTAACGCAGTTCGGTCGGCACGTTGGCGGCGCCGGCGATCACGTTGAACAGCAGATACCACTGCGTGCCAAAGACCATCAAGGGCGATAGCCAGATATCCGGATTGAGTTTCCAGCGCACGAGCAGGACAACGACGAGCGGGAAGATCAGATTGGTCGGGAAGGCCGCGAGAAATTGCGCGACCGCTTGCAGGTGCCCCGCCATGCGTGGGTTCATGCCGATCCAGATGCCCACCGGCACCCACACGAGCGCAGCTATCGTGAGCAACACCAGCACACGGATCAGCGTATAGAAGCCGAGCAGGAAGACGTGTCCGACTTCACCCAGGCCGACTTCGGCATGGACGAAGGCGGCCAGTTGCCAGATCGCGAACAGCACGAGCGCCGCGACGACGGCGTCCCAGGCGCGTACCCAGCCTTCGCGCGGTGGCTTGGCACGGGCGCGAATCGAGGTGCCGTCGTAATCGCGGCGGAAGGCGAGGAAGGAGCGTTCGAGCAGGCCGACGAGCGCGCCGCCTACGACTTGCAGGCGGTCGGTGCGGCGAATCCAGGTCAGCAGCCATGACGATTGTGCGGTATCGCTGGCGGTCTGCTCAAAGCGGAATTTGTCGGCCCAGGCGAGCAAGGGGCGGAAGAAGAGTTGGTCGTAGAGCAGGATGCCGATCAGCATTGCAAGAATCGCCCAGCCGATCGCGCCGAGGTCGCGCGCCTCGATTGCCGCCGCGATGTAGGAACCGATGCCGGGCAATTTGATCGTCTGATTCGAGACCGAAATCGCCTCGGACGCGACGACGAAAAACCAGCCGCCCGACATCGACATCATCATGTTCCAGAGCAGCGCCGGCATCGCGAACGGCAGTTCGAGCCGCCAGAAACGCTGCCAGGTGGACAAGTGAAAAATCCGCGCCGCCTCCTGCAATTCCTCCGGTACCGTCTTCATCGACTGGTACAGGCTAAAAGCCATGTTCCATGCCTGCGAGGTGAAGATCGCGAAGATCGCCGCGCATTCGACGCCGAGCAGATTGCCGGGAAACAGCGCGATGAAACCAGTGACAGTAATCGACAGAAAGCCGAGGATGGGGATCGACTGGAGGATGTCGAGCATTGGCACCATGATCTTCTCGGCCGGCTTGTAGCGCACCGCAATGGCCGCAAAGACGCAACTGAAGACGAGCGAAGCGCCGAGCGCGAGGAACATCCGCAGCGTGGTGCGCAGCAGGTAGTACGGCAGTTGCCAGGGTTCGAGCGAGAGCGGCAATTGCTGGCCGACTGCATAGGGACGCGCCATCTGTGCGCCGCCGTATGCGAGCAAGATCAGCACCGACAAGACCAGCGGCAAGAGCGCCCAATCCCAGCGGTTGCCGCCCGCTTCGACGACCTGGCGCGGGAAAAATTGTTTGTTTTCCATTCTTGTTCCCGGGGGGTTACGCACTAGTTCTTGCTTTTTTGAAGATGGCTCAATCCTGCTGCGGCGGCCAGTTCGGCAAATCCAGCCTCGGTCGCTTTGAAAAATCCGGCAGGCGCACCGGTCGGTCGGTCAGCGCCGCCAGCGCCAGTTCGATCGCACGGGCCAATTGCGGATCCATACCGGCCGCATAATCCTGCGGCGCGATATCGACCTCGACATCCGGTTCCGCGCCCCAGTTTTCCACGCCCCAGCCTACGTCGTTAAACCAGAAACTGAATTCGGGCTGGGTCGTGATCGAACCATCGGCGAGCCGGTGGCGCGGCCACACGCCGATCACGCCGCCCCAGGTGCGCGTGCCCACGAGGGGGCCCAAGCCCATCAGTTTGAAGCAGTGCGAAAAGATGTCGCCATCGGAACCCGCATGCTCGTTGGTTACGCAGACGAGAGGCCCGGCCACCGCGTTCTGCGGATAGGGCTCGGGTCGGCCCCAGCGCAGCACATCGTAGCCGAGCACGCGGCGCGCGAGTTTTTCGAGCAGCAATTGCGACACATGGCCGCCACGGTTGAAACGCGCATCGACGACGAGTCCTTCGCGCAGCGTCTCGGTGCGCAGGTAGCGATGAAACTCCGCAAAGCCCCATGTCACCATGTCGGGAATATGTAGATAGCCTAATCGACCGCCCGACGCCTCGCGCACACGCACCCGGTTGTGCTCAACCCATTCGCGGTAACGTGCGCCCTCCTCGCTCGCCAGCGCGCGCACAACGACACGCCGGCGTGTTACGCCGTCGGCATCGGCGAGCAGGAGTTCGACACGCCGCCCGGCGCGCGCAACGAGCCGCGCCTGCGGCGGATGTTCGCGATCGCAGGCAAGCCCATCGACCGCGAGCAGGCGCTCGCCGGGCTGGGCCGCTACGCCGATGGCGGCGAGCGGCGAATCGTGGCCTTCACGCCAGGCGTCGCCGCGCACCAGCCGCACGATCCGGTAGCAAGCGCAGGCCGCATCCCATGCGAATTCCGCGCCGAGGTGGCCCATTTGCAGTGCCGCGCCGCGTCTGCGATCGCCGCCGTATTCGTCGCAATGCGATGTCGCCAGTTCGCCCTGCATTTCCCAGATGACATCCGAGAGTTCGTCGCGCGTCGCAATGCAATCGGCAAGCGGCGCATAGCGCTGCCAGATGCGCGCCCAATCGACGCCGCTCATGTCGGCGGTCCAGAACTGGTCGCGCTGCAAGCGCCAGACCTCGCGCAACATCTGACGCCACTCCATGCGCGGCTCCACCTCGACCTGCACGCGCGCCAGATCGACCCAGCCCGATTCGCGCGAGCACTCGCCGGGCTCGGCATCTTCCTTCGGCTTGTCGCCGATACGCCAGGCGCGCAGGCCGTCCGCAGTTTCGACAACGAGCGCGCAGCCTGCCTGCGCAAGCGCAAAATCGGCAACCTCCTCGATCACGGTGTCGAGCTTCTGTTCGCGCAGATCCCAGCTCTGCAATAACGCATCCGCAGCGTTATCGTCCTCGCTCTCTTCGGCCGTGACCGGATGCAGCGTCCAGAAGACGATCCCCTTCGCGGCATCGACGCGGCCATACCGACCGGCGCCCACCGGGAAGGGCCGCACGCGGCCGGCGAGTCCGGCAAGATCGAGCTTCACCGATTTGGGCGGACGCGGCTTGTCGGCGTCGTCGTGCTGCGATTTGGCATGGCGGCTGCGTTTCTCGTGCGGCGCATCCGCGTCGTCCTCGTCTTCCTCGTCTTCGTCCTTATCTTCGTCCTCGTCTTCGTTAAATCCGCGCGGCAGCGGTTCGAACGGGTCCATGCCCGTTTCCTGTAGCGCAACGAGATAAGGCCGTGTGGCGCGCGGAAAGCCGAGGTCGAAGGTCACTTCGTCATAAACCGGCTCGAAAGCGCGATTCGAGAGGAAGTACAGATACTTACCGTCCGGGTCCCAAGCGGGCGAAAAATCCATGAAATCCTCGCCGCTCGCAAACCCGCAGCGCCCGCTGGCGAGTTCCAGCAGCTTGATCGCGCAGGTCGCAGGACTCGTACCGAAGTCGTAGGCGAGCCACGCGCCATCGGGCGAGAACGCGGGTTCCTCGATGCGGCTAAATTCGCAACGGTCGAGCATGCGCGCCGTCTTCTGCCCGAAATCGGCAAGCCAGAGTTCGCCACGGTGATTCGTCAGCGCAAGGCTTTGACCGAGCGGGCTTGCGACAAGCGAGGTCACGCGGCCAACGTCGGCGTCGATCATGACGACGCCATCCTCGGTATGCAGTTCCAGGCGTTCCTCGCCGCTCGCATCCGAAACCAGCGCCACACCCGCGCCGTCGGCAAGCCACACCGGCAGCCGGTAGCGCGCGCCAGGCTCCTGCACGAGCTGGCGCATCGCGCCTTCCCACAGCGGCAGCGTCGCAACCTTGCCGCGCAGCGCGAGCGCAAGGCTGTGCCCGTCAGGATGCACGGAAAAACTCTCCATCTCCACGTCTGCGCTGACGAACTTGCGCGCCAGCTGCGGCCGCGCCGCCGGCACCTCGATTTCCACGCATTGCGCCGCGCCGCCGGCCGGGTCCAGCCGCCAGACCGCGCCGCCGCATTGATACACGATTATCATGCCGTCGGTGCTGGCATGCCGTACATAGTGTTCGCCATGCTCGGTATGACGGCGCAATTCGCTGCCGTCCGCCGCGCAGGAATAGAGATTGCCGATGCCTTCGTGATCGGAGATGAACCAGATCCGCTCGCCTATCCACATCGGCGAAGCGATATTGCCGGCGCGGCGCGGATTCTCGAAGAGCGGCAGGCGCACGAACTCGCCGCTGCCCACAGCATCGATCCAAAGATGGCCAATCGTGCCGCCGCGATACCGCTTCCAGAGCGCCGGATCCGCGATATTGCGACCGATCACGCAAGCACCCGTGGCCGACCACGCGGCGGCGGAGGCCATACCCCAGGGCAGCGCCTGCGGCAGCGGCGCATCGAGCGAGACCGCAAAAAGACGCCGCGCATGAAGGAAAGGCTGATTGGCGTTGGATGACACCAGCACGCGGCCATCCGGCGTCCAGCCCGCCACCTGCGACTGCGCGCCGAGCCAGGTCATGCGGCGCGCGCCGCCGCCCTGGGCCGGCATCACATAAAGTTCAGAATGGCTCTCGTCGGTGGCGATGAAAGCTATGCATTTGCCGTCCGGCGACAAACGCGGCGACGCAACCAGCCCACGCCCGCCCGTAATCCGCCGCGCTACGCCCCCTATAAGCGGTACGGACCACAAATCGTCATCGGTCACAAAGACAAGCGTGTCGCGGTGTACGGTGGGGTAGCGCAGGTAAGCGGGAAAAGAGGGCATGCGTAAAAGCTCCGGCGCACAAGCCCGACAAGGCGAGGCACGGCATAGAGAAAATCGGGAACCGACGATTATGCCACCGCCGTCAACAGCCTCGCGACAGATCTATTGGCAAAACAAAAAAGCTTTGTCTATAATCGCGGTCTTCTGTGGGGGGGTAGCTCAGCTGGGAGAGCGCCGCGTTCGCAATGCGGAGGTCGAGGGTTCGATCCCCTTCCTCTCCACCAACAGAATATCGAAAAGCCCCGGAACATAAGTGTTCCGGGGCTTTTTTGTTTCTCACTTATGACAAAGCAGGGCCGAAACCGACTACCCGCATAGCTCGGTTGGGCACCTCAAAAAATTCCGGCTTTCGTTGCGATGTTGCATTGCCCCGCCTTCACAAGCGACGCATTCGCTGCAATTGGCGCAGCTTCTCCGGCGCGTCTTAGCTCGGCGACCGGCGAACATTGGGACGCCGAAGCGCAGCAAGAAATCCTCATGAGAAAAACAAACAAGATCTTCCTTACTGCAAGCCTGTGCGCATGGCTTGCCGGTGCAGCGTCGTCCTCACTGGCGGCGGGTGGCCACTTTGCAGTAGATGATGCCGCCATCCTTGAGCCTGGCCAATGCCAATTGGAAACCTGGTTCGACCGGGAAACCGAGCGTGCCCAGCGTTTATTGCATGTAGGCCCGGCCTGCCGTCTCGGCGCGGTGGAAGTCGGCCTGAATATCGACCGGGTGCGCCAGGGGACTTCGAGTACGAGCACCATTCTCGCCCCGCAGGTCAAATGGGCCCTGGCCCTGACCGAGCAAATCGGCATCGGACTTATCGGCGTCGCCAACGCCCAAGACCGCTCGCCGCGTTATCTCGGCAGCACGCTGGTGGTTCCCGTCAGCATTCAGGTGTCGGAGCAGTGGCTCGTACATGTCAACGTCGGCAGGGATTTTCGCGCGGAACAGACCGATGGCAATCGCGCCGGCGCAGCCCTGGAATGGGCACCCAATGCCATTGTGTCCGTCATTGGCGAGCACTTCCGCGAAGATGGCGCAACCCATCGGCGGCTCGGCGGCCGTTGGAATTTGACGCAGGCGACAAGCCTCGACCTCAGCCGCGCCCAAAGCCTAGGCGCCAGGCCGCCAGCCTGGTGGACACTTGGCCTGAACACCGCGTATTAGTCTGCACTGGATGCGGGCGTCAACATTTACGGTTCGGTACGACAAAGCCCCGCACGCGGGGCTTTGTCGGTAGTCCAAAAGACGCCTGGAAGGCCGCCTCGAATTGCGTATCTAGCGTTTTTTCATCGGCGGCAGATCGGTGCAGCTTCCCTCATAGACTTCCGCCGTCATGCCAATCGATTCGCCCAGCGTCGGGTGCGGGTGGATCGTCTTGCCGATATCGACCGCATCGCAGCCCATTTCGATTGCCAGCGCAACTTCACCTATCATGTCGCCGGCATTGGGACCGACGATGCAGCCGCCGACGACGCGGTGCGTTTCTTCGTCGAAGATCAGCTTGGTGAAGCCGTAATCGCAACCGTTGGCAATCGCGCGGCCCGAGGCGGCCCACGGGAACTTCGCGACGGCGATCTTGCGGCCGGTATCCTTGGCTTCGAGTTCGGTTACGCCGACCCAGGCGACTTCCGGTTCGGTGTAGGCCACCGAGGGGATGACGCTTGCATCGAAGAAGCGCTTCTGCCCGGCTGCGACTTCGGCTGCGACGTGCGCCTCGTGCACGCCTTTGTGGGCGAGCATGGGCTGACCGACGATGTCGCCAATCGCGAAGATGTGCGGCACGTTAGTGCGCTGCTGTTTATCGACCGCGATGAAACCGCGCTCGCTAACCGTAACGCCGGCCGCTTCCGCACCGATTTTCTTGCCATTCGGCGAGCGACCGACGGCAGACAGGATCAGGTCGTATTTCTGTTCGTCGGCGGGTGCTTGCTCGCCTTCGAACTTGACCATGATGCCGTCCGGACGCACCGTGACGCCGACTGTGCGGGTCTTGAGCATGACCTTGTCGAAGCGGTGCAGGTTGCGTTTCTCCCACACCTTGACCGCATCGCGGTCGGCGCCCGCCATCAGGCCGTCGAGCATTTCTACGACGTCGATACGCGCGCCGAGCGCCGAATAGACCGTCGCCATCTCCAAGCCGATGATGCCGCCGCCGATCACGAGCATGCGCTTGGGCACCTGGCGCAATTCGAGCGCGCCGGTCGAATCGACGATGCGTGGGTCCTCAGGCAGGAACGGCAGCTTCACCGACTGCGATCCGGCGGCGATGATCGCCTGCTTGAAGCGGATGATCTTCTTCTCGCCGCTCTGCTCGGAACCCGTGCCGGTCGTCAGCGAAACCTCGACACGGTGCGGATCGATGAAGCGGCCGTAGCCGCGCACGACCTCGACCTTGCGTGCGCGCGCCATGCCGGTCAGCCCGCCGGTGAGCTTGCCGACGACTTTTTCCTTATGGGCGCGCAGACGCGCGAGATCGATACTCGGTTGCGCAAAGGCCACGCCGACGTCGGCGAAATGCGAGGCTTCTTCGAGTACGTTGGCCACATGCAGCAGGGCTTTCGACGGAATGCAGCCAACATTGAGGCAGACGCCGCCGAGCGTCGCGTAGCGCTCGACGATGACGGTGTTAAGCCCGAGGTCGGACGAGCGGAAGGCGGCCGAATACCCACCCGGGCCGGCGCCGAGTACGAGCATGTCGCACTCGATGTCGGCCTGGCCGGTTTGCCCGTCTGCCGGCGCTGCGGCCGCGACGGGCGCGGGCGCAGCAGTAACGCTGTCGGCGGCTTCGAGAATCGCCACGAGGCTGCCTTCGGCGACCTTATCGCCGATCTGCACCTTGAGTTCCTTGACGATCCCGGCAGCGGGGCTCGGCACGTCCAGCGTCGCCTTGTCGGATTCGAGCGTCAGCAGCGTATCCTCGGCCGCCACGCGATCGCCCGGTTTGACTGCGATTTCGATCACCGGCACGTCCTTGAAATCGCCGATGTCGGGGACTTTCACTTCTACGAGTTGGCTCATCGCGGCCTCCTCAGAGCAGCACGCGGCGCATGTCCGCGAGCACTTGGGCGAGGAAACTCGTGAAGCGCGCGGCAGCGGCGCCGTCGATCACGCGGTGGTCGTACGACAAGGAGAGCGGCAGCATCAGGCGCGGCGCGAAGGCCTTGCCGTCCCACACCGGGTCCATCGCCGATTTCGAAACGCCGAGGATCGCGACTTCCGGCGCATTGACGATGGGCGTGAAGGCCATGCCGCCGATGCCGCCGAGGCTGGAGATCGAGAAACAGCCGCCACTCATGTCGGCGGGCCCGAGCTTGCCGTCGCGCGCTTTTTTGGCCAGTTCCGCCATATCGCGCGCAATGTCGTAGACCGATTTTTTGTCGCAGTCGCGGATCACCGGCACGACCAGGCCGTTCGGCGTATCGGCCGCGAAACCGATGTGGCAGTACTGCTTGTAGACGAGGTTGTCGCCGTCGAGCGAGGCATTGAAGTCGGGGAACTTCTTCAATGCGGCGGCGCTGGCCTTGACGAGGAAAGCCAGCATCGTGACCTTGGCGCCAGCCTTCTCGGCCTCGGGGCCGATAGCCTTGCGGAAGGCTTCAAGCTCGGTGATATCGGCTTTGTCGAACTGCGTGACATGCGGAATCATCACCCAGTTGCGCGCGAGGTTCGCGCCCGAGATCTTCTTGATCCGCGAGAGCGGTTTGGCTTCGACCGGGCCAAATTTGGCGAAATCGACCTTCGGCCAGGGCAGCAGGTTCAGCTCGCCGCCACCGGTCACGCCGCCAGCCGCCGCCGAGGCCCCCGGCAGCGTGCCGGAGGCAATCTGCGCGAATACGCCCTTGATGAAGTTCTGCACGTCCTGCTGCGAAATCCGGCCCTTGGGCCCGGTGCCCGGCACCTTGGCAATGTCGACGCCGAGTTCGCGTGCGAACTTGCGTACAGATGGGCTCGCATGCGCGCGGCCGGCCACTGCCGTCACCTGCACGGCGGGCGTTGCGGCTGCGGCAGCAGGCGTCGCCGCAACGGGAGCCGACTGTGCAGCAGGTGTCGATTTTGCAGCCAGCGGGGCTGCGCCAGTAGTTTCGATTACGAGGATCAGCGCGCCTTCGGAAACACGGTCGCCGACCTCCACGCGCAGATCCTTGATTACGCCGGCAACCCGCGTCGGCACATCCATCGTGGCCTTGTCGGATTCGAGCGTCACGACGGCCGTTTCGGCAGCAACCGTGTCACCGACCTTGACGAGCACTTCGATGACCGATACGTCTTTGAAGTCGCCGATGTCGGGGACCGTCACGTCGAACCGGCCGCCGCCAGCCGCGGGCGCTGCCGCAGCGGGCGCCGCAGCCGGTGCGGCAACGGGCGCGGCTGTCGGCGCGGCGGCCGCAGTTGCTGTTTCGAGGATCACGACCAGGCTGCCTTCGGCAAGCTTGTCGCCGACCTCGACCTTGACCTCTTTAACCACGCCGGCGGCCGGACTCGGCACGTCCAGCGTCGCCTTGTCGGATTCGAGCGTCAGCAGCGTTTGTTCGGCCGTAACGCTATCGCCCGGTTTGACTGCGATTTCGATCACCGGCACGTCTTTGAAGTCGCCGATGTCGGGAACCTTCACTTCGATGAGTTGGCTCATTGGGAGTCCTAGTCCTCAAACAGTCAGCGGATTCGGTTTGGCGGCATCGATGCCGTACTTGGCAAGCGCATCGCGCACTTTTTCGCGCGCAATGGTGCCCGCGTCGGCGAGCGCCTTGAGTGCGGCCAACACGACCCAGCGGCGGTCGACCTCGAAATGGTCGCGCAGCGCTTCGCGCGTGTCCGAGCGGCCATAACCGTCGGTGCCCAACGTCACGTAACGGCCCGGAACGAAGGGGCGGATCTGTTCGGCGAAGAGCTTCACGTAGTCGGTTGCTGCAATCACCGGGCCGGCAGCGTCCTTAAGACAGGTCTCGACATGCGACAGACGCGGCGCTTCCAGCGGATTGAGCATGTTCCAGCGCGCTGCGTCCTGCCCGTCGCGCGCGAGCTGGTTGAAGCTCGGGCAACCCCAGATGTCGGCTTCCACGCCCCAATCGCGCTTGAGCAGATCGGCCGCCGCGATGACTTCGCGGAAGATCGTGCCCGAACCGAGCAATTGCACGCGCGGCCCAGTAGCCTCGACGCCCGCGCGGAACTTGTACATCCCCTTGAGAATGTCGCTCTCGGCGCCCTGGGGCATCGCCGGGTGCTCGTAGTTCTCGTTCATCAGGGTGATGTAGAAGTACACATCTTCCTGTTCCGCATACATGCGGCGCAGGCCGTCATGCACGATCACCGCCAGTTCGTAGGAGAAGGTCGGGTCGTACGAGAGGCAGTTCGGCACGAGGTTGGCGAGGATCAGCGAGTGGCCGTCCTCGTGCTGCAAGCCTTCGCCATTGAGCGTCGTGCGCCCGGCGGTGCCACCGAGCAAAAAGCCGCGCGCGCGCGAATCGCCCGCCGCCCAGCACAGATCCATCACGCGCTGGTGGCCGAACATCGAGTAGTAGATGTAGAACGGAATCATCGGCACGTTGTGCACCGAGTACGCCGTCGCCGCAGCGATCCAGGAACTCATCGCGCCGGCTTCGTTGATGCCCTCTTGCAGGATCTGCCCCTCGCGGCTTTCCTTGTAGAACATCAGTTGATCGTGGTCCTGCGGCACGTAGTTCTGGCCGAACTGATTCCAGATGCCGAACTGGCGGAACATGCCTTCCATGCCGAAGGTGCGCGATTCGTCGGGCACGATGGGCACGACGTGGCGGCCGACGTTCTTGTCTTTGAGCAGCGTCGAGAGAATCCGCACGAAAGCCATCGTGGTCGAGAACTCGCGGCCCTCGCCCGAAGCTTTTAACTGCGCGCCGAAAGCGTCCAGCCCCGGGATGGCGAGCGTGTCGCTCTTGATGCGGCGGCTCGGCAGATAACCGCCCAGGTCCATGCGGCGCTGACGCATATAAGTAAGCTCGGGCGAATCTTCCGCGAGCTTGATCAGCGGCATCTTTTCGATCTCTCCGTCGGCGACCGGGATCTCGAAGCGGTCGCGGAAGCGCACCAGCGCCTCGTGCGTCATCTTCTTCTGCTGGTGGGTAATGTTCTGCGCCTCGCCCGAGGAGCCCATGCCGAAGCCCTTGATCGTCTTGGCGAGAATCAACGTCGGCTGGCCCTTGTGTTCGGTCGCCGCCTTATAGGCCGAAAACACCTTGAACAGGTCGTGGCCGCCGCGATTCAGACGCCAGATGTCGTCGTCAGTCCAGTCGGCAACCAGGGCCTTGAGTTCGGGCGTGTTGAAGAAATGCTCGCGCACATAGGCGCCGTCGCGCGACTTGAAGGTCTGGTATTCGCCGTCTACGCATTCGAGCATGCGCTGCTTGAGAATGCCCGCCTTGTCGCGCGCGAGCAGCGCATCCCAGTGCGTGCCCCAAATAACTTTGATCACGTTCCAGCCGGCGCCACGGAACTCGCCTTCGAGTTCCTGGATGATCTTGCCGTTGCCGCGCACCGGGCCATCGAGGCGCTGCAAATTGCAGTTGATCACGAACACGAGGTTGTCGAGCTGCTCGCGCCCGGCCACGCCGATTGCGCCGAGTGATTCGACTTCGTCCATCTCGCCATCGCCGAGGAAGGCCCAGACCTTGCGGCTGGCCGTCGCGGCAAGGCCACGGTTGTCGAGGTACTTCATGAAGCGCGCCTGGTAGATCGCCTGTAGCGGCCCCAGGCCCATCGACACGGTCGGGAACTGCCAGAAGTCCGGCATCAACCACGGGTGCGGATAGGACGAAACGCCCTTGCCGCCGGTTTCCTGGCGGAAGTTGTCGATCTGCTCGTCGGAGAGGCGCCCGAGCAGATGCGCGCGCGCATAAACGCCGGGTATGGAGTGCCCCTGGAAGAACACCAGATCGCCGCCATCGGGATTGGCCGGCGACTTCCAGAACCAGTTGAAACCCACGTCGTACAAGGTCGCCGCCGAAGCGTATGAAGCGATATGGCCGCCGACGTTGGTGTCCTTGTTCGCACGCACGACCATCGCCATCGCGTTCCAGCGCAGGAACGCCTGAATTCGCGTTTCTATCGCCGTATCGCCCGGATACTTGGGCTGCCGATCGACTGGGATCGTGTTGATGTAAGCCGTCGCCGCACTGTAGGGGATATCCGCCCCCTGCTCCTGCGCCGCCGCGATCAGTCGCTCGATCAAATAATGAGCCCGCTCGGGGCCTTCATTGGCCACGACGGCGCCAAGCGCCTCCAGCCATTCCTTGGTTTCCTGCGCATCCGTGTCGGACTGCAGCAGCACATTGGACAATACGGCCATCAGTGCTTTCTCCTCGCGTTTGATGTCGATACCCATCGAAAAAAGCGCCACTCCGGAACGGGCGGCGTTCTTGAAATCTATGTATCTGGATTATGCCTGCGCAAATAGCCCGGCCCGTTTAACCGAGGCAAATTTTTTCAGAATATAAAACAGCTTTCCGGATAGTGCAAAGGGAGTATCTCCCGCTTCTCCACCGCACCGTTTGTAAGCAATGGCCGTACGCATCCGCTATTCTTCGGCGGTGCGGCGGACCAATTCCCGTTCGTCGCGGAAACGGGCTGCCGGTAAAGGCCGCCGAAGCAAAGTTTATGAGCACACTGCCCCGCTACGGCGAACGCGGCGGAATCGCCGGCCGCCTATACTGGACCGCGCCCTACATGGCGGTCGTGCTGTTCGCGATTGCGATGCTGACGATCGTCTGGATCTTGCAAGAACGCGAATACGAGGTCGAACGCACTGCACTGGCGCGCGACGTGCAATGGGCCGACCGCTCGATGCGCACGCACTTTGTCGCCAACGAGGAATTCCTGACTCAGATCGCGCGCAATATCGCGAGCGGCGAAATCGACGCCGACACCTTCCAGGTCCGCGCGAACCAGTATCTCGTCAATAACCCGGAATTGCTCAACATCGTCTGGATCGACGCGGCGGGCTTCGTGCGCTGGTCGGCTCCGCTCGATACCGTCGATTGGCAGCCCGGCGACGAACTGTCGCCGCGCCAGGGCCAGATTGCCCGCCATGCCCGCGAACTGGGCCGCGCAGCCTATGGCCAGCCTTATCGGGCAAGCCGCGGCTCGGCGCAGATGGAAGTCTTCGTTCCGGTGCAACGCGGACGGCTGCCGTACGGCCTCGTGATCGCCGTCTATTCGGTGGACAGCCTGCTCCATCACCTCGTGCCGAATTGGTTCTCGGAGAAATACCACCTGACGCTCGTCGACGGCAGCGGCGAGGTGCTCGCGGCAAATGCCACGCAGCATGCGATGAACGCCAAGCAAAGTTCGCTGATCGTGTTCGACCCGCCCGGTAACGGCCTCGCCTTGCGCGCCACCGCGCTTGCCAACGATACCGACCTGCCTGGCGCGCTGCCGGTCACGCTGATCGTCGGGCTCTCGGTGCTCGTATTCTGGAGCTTGTGGGCGCTGCGCAGCCACATGGGCAAGCGTGCGCGCGTCGAACGCGAGCGCGATCAGTTGTTCAACGTGTCGCTCGACATGCTGTGCACGCTGACGATGAATGGCTGCTACCGCAGGATCAATCCGGCTTTCGAACGCGTGCTCGGTCATTCACACCAGCATCTGGCGCAATACCCGCTACGCGACCTCGTGCATCCCGACGACGATGCGGAGGTGCAGCGCGCGCTGGCGCAGCTCGCCAGCGGCGAAGCCTGCACCTTCGAAGCGCGGCTACGCTGTGCCGACGGCCGCTACAAGTGGCTCGTATGGAACGCCAACCCGGTGCCGAGCGATCAGGTGATCTATGCGGTCGCGCACGACATCACCGACCGCAAGGCGACCGAGGAAGCCTGGCGCGCCGAATCGGCCTTCCGCCGGGCGATGGAAGAATCGGTGCGCACGGGTCTGCGCGCGACCGATTTGAACGGCCGCATCATTTATGTGAACCCGGCCTTTTGCAATATGGTCGGTTTTGCTCGCGACGAACTGATTGGCCTGACCGCGCCGTTCCCCTATTGGCCCGACGATACGGCTGGCGAGAACGTGCGTCAGCTCGAACTCGCTCTCGTCGGCGACACGCCAATGGACGGCCAGGAAGTGCGCCTGCGGCGCAAAGACGCCCGCATGATCGACGTGCGCCTGATGCTCTCGCCGCTGATCGACGGTTCGGGCCGCCAGACAGGCTGGATGGCGGCCTTGAGCGACATTACCGAATCCAAGCGCATCCGCGCCGAACTCGAAGCCGCGCACGAACGCTTCGCCGCCGTGCTCGACGGGCTCGACACGGCGGTGTATGTGGCCGATACGCGAACCGACAACATCCTCTACGCAAACCGCGCCTTCCTCGCCTCGTTCGGCTACCACGCGCTTGGCCGCAACACCCATTCGCTCGCGCTGCCGCAGCCCGAACGCGGCGACTATCCGGTAGACCCGCGCCGTCTCGAACACGCCGCTCTGCCGCGCGAACTCTTCGACGGCGAACTCCAGCACCCGGTCAGCGGTCGCTGGTATCACGTACGCGAGCGCGCGACGCGCTGGGTAGATGGCCGCATCGTGCGCATGGCGGTTGCCACCGACATCACCGACCGCAAGCGGGTCGAGGAACTGAACCGGCAGCAGGAAGAACGCCTGCAACAGACCGCGCGTCTGATCACGATGGGCGAAATGGCCTCGACGCTGGCCCACGAGCTGAACCAGCCGCTCTCGGCTATCGCGAACTACAGCTCGGGCTGTGTCAACCGGCTCCAGAGCGGCCGCTACAAGCCCGAAGAACTGCTTGCCGCAATGCAGAAAGCCAGCCACCAGGCCGACCGGGCCGGCAAGATCCTGCGACGGATTCGCGATTTCGTGCGCAAGAGCGAGCCGCGCGTAGCCCCGGTCCAGATCGCCGGCGTCGTCGAGGACGCTTTAGGCTTCGCCGAGATCGATGCACGCAAGCATGGCGTACGCATCGACAATCACATCCCGCCGGAACTGCCCGCCGTCCATGCCGACAGCATTATGATCGAACAGGTTCTGCTCAACCTCGTGCGCAACGCCAGCGAGGCAATGCACGACACGCCGGAGGGCGAACGCATCGTGCGGGTCCATGCAGCCATCAGCGACCGGATGCTGGAGATCTCGGTCTCCGATCACGGTCATGGGCTCTCCGAGGACGACCGCGAGAAACTCTTCTCGGCCTTTTTCACGACCAAGGCCGACGGCATGGGCATGGGCCTGAACATCTGCCGCTCCATCGTCGAATTCCACAACGGCCGCCTCTGGGTCGAGGACAATCCCGACGGCGGTTGCATCTTCCGATTTACATTGCCACTGGAGTCCGCACTTGAACACGACGCCGAACCCGCCTGAGCAAACCATTCATATCGTCGACGACGACGAAGCCCTGCGCGACTCGCTGGTCTGGCTGCTCGAATCCGAAGGTCATCAAGCGGCGACCTACGCCTCGGCCGAAGACTTTCTCGCCGCCTGGAGCCCCGAAATGCGCGGCTGCCTGCTGCTCGATGTACGCATGCCGGGCATGAGTGGGCTGGAGCTATTCGAAAAACTCGTTGCCCGGCACAACACGCTGCCGGTTGCTTTCATCACGGGCCATGGCGACGTGCCGATGGCGGTAGCCGCGCTCAAAAGAGGCGCAGTCGATTTCATCGAAAAACCATTCAATGACCGCGGCATGCTCAAGCTCATAGAGCAATGCCTCGCAAGCGACCGCCGACAGCACACGCAACGCCGCCAGAACGCCGAAACCGCGCGCCGGCTCCGCCTGCTCACGAGCCGCGAGCGCGAAGTGCTCGATCTCATTGTCGCAGGCCGCCTGAACAAACAGATCGCCGATGACCTTGGCATCAGCATCAAGACGGTCGAAGTACACCGCGCGCGCGTGATGGAAAAAATGAACGTGCCCTCGCTGGCCGAATTGGTCCAGCAGGTCATGGCGACAGAGGGACGGCGCTAAAAACACAACGGCCGGAGAAAACTCCGGCCGTTGTGCTCTATTTTGAGCTGCAATGCGTGGTCAGCATTTGAAGCGCCCGACCTGCAGACCCAGTTCGTCCGAAATCCGCTCCAGCGTCTTCGCCGAATTTGCCGTCTTCTGCATCAGTTCATTGGTGTTTTCGACCATGTGCGCGATCTGTTCGACGCGCTGGGAGATGCTTGTCGAAGCCGCGCTTTGTTCCCGCGTGGCCTCGGCTACGCCGCGTATCCGGTCGAGCGTCGATTGCGCGCCGTCGCGAATCGCGCGCAACGTCTCGGCCGCCGAACCGGCAAGCTTGACGCCCTCGTCGGCCTGCGGCAGCGCCGCTTCCATCACCGTGGTCACTGCGGTGGTATCGCCCTGGATCGCATTGATCATCTGTTCGATCTCGACGGTCGCGGTCGCGGTCCGTTCGGCAAGCTTGCGCACCTCGTCGGCCACCACCGCAAAACCGCGGCCCTGCTCGCCGGCGCGCGCGGCCTCGATTGCCGCATTGAGTGCGAGCAGATTCGTCTGTCCCGCGATGTCCTTGATCACGGCCGCGATAGAGGAAATCTGATTCGCGCGCTGATCGAGCGAGCGAATCTGCTCGGCCGCCGCCGACACCGTTTGCGACAGGCGCATGATGCCGGCGCTCGCCTGGCTAACCTGCTGTTCGCCGGACTCGGCCAGACGCGTCGCCTCGGCCGAATCGCGCTCGGTCTCGATGGCCGACTCCGAAATATGGTTGATGCTGACCGTCATCTGCTCCACGGCCGCCGCCATCGAAGTCGTTGCATCGACTTGCGTGTGTGCGGATTCAGCGACTTCGTTCGAGGCGCTCGCGATCTGCTGGGCTTCGGCATGCAAGCGCTTGGATTCCGCGCCGACCTCCAATAAAAATTTGCGCAGCGTGCCCAGCGTCGTTCCCAGCGTAGCCAACATGCTGTTCGCGGGCGCGGCGCCGACCGAAACCGTCAGATCGCCGTCCGCCGCCTTCTGCATCAGCACGATTGCCTCTGCCGGTTCGCCGCCCACCTGGCGCAGAAGACTGCGGCTGATCATCAAACAGGCGGCGCTCACGAGGGCCAGCACAATGGCCGCCTTGATCAGATCCATCCGCATGCTGCTGTAGAACTGTGCGTCGATGTCGTCGATATAAGCACCGGTGCCGATCACCCAGTTCCAACCGTCGAATTTCCTCACATACACCAGTTTTTCGAGTATTTCTTTCTGGCCCGCGCGCGGCAGCCAGAGTGTCAGAAAAGCTTCGCCGTTGCCCTTTGTCACGCCCTCGATCTGCGCGCGAACAAGGCTCAGGCCCTTGCCGTCCTTGAACTCATCGATCATGTTCTTGCCGATGATCTCCTGGCGCACATGGGATACCACCACGCCCTCGGTCGTCCAGGCGAAGATGTAGTTCGATTTGCGATCCGCATCGCCGTAACGCGCGCCGCTGATCGCTGCAACCGCGCCTTTCTGCGCCTCCGCGCGACTCATGCCGCCCGCCTCCATCGCCTGGTACTTTGCGGCGATGTTGTAAGCGATATCGACGATGGAGCGGATCATCTCCTTGCGGGCATCGATCGCAATCGTGCGTTCTTGTATGAGCGAAAACACGAGGATCGACAAAATACCGATCACCGCAATACCGAGCATCAGGAACATCTTTGTCCTGAGCTTGAGCTGGGAAAACATGCCGAGGGCGCTCCTATCTTTAGTGGCAGCTGACATGGTAATGACTGCTTACGCAATTATACCGGTCCCGCCAACATCCACCTTTACTTATTGACAGAAAAATGCTTGAAACTCTGGTTTACAAGCGAGGCGAAACATAAGAGAAAATTCAAAAATATTATGTATACGTTTGATATTAAAGGATAATTTTTTATGCTCAATGCAACGACATGACGAACAAGGAGTTTTCCGAAGGCGTAGTTCGGATGCAAATGAGCATTCCTGCGCAAAACTCAAAACTGCCGAGTCAGCATTTGAAACGCTCGACGTGCAGTTCGATTTCGTCGGAAATCCGCTCCAGCGTCCGCGCCGAAGTTGCCGTCTTCCGCAGCAGGTCGTGCGCGTTCTCGACCCCGTGCGCAATCTGTCCGACACGCTGGGCGATGCGCATCGAGGCCGCGCTTTGTTCCTGCGCGGCCTCGGCGACACCGCGTATTCCACCCAGCGTCGCCTGGGCGCCAGCGTGAATCGCACGCAGCGTCGCGGCCGTCGAACCGGCAAGCTTCGCGCCTTCGTCGGCCTGCGGCAGCGCCGTCGCCATCGCCGTAGCCGCCGCGCGCGTGTCGCCCTGGATCGCATCGATCGTCTGTTCGATCTCGGCGATTGCTGTCGCAGTCCGTTCGGCAATCTCGCGCACCACGTCGGCCGTCACTACGAAACCGCCGTCCTGCGCGCCAGCCCGCTCGGCTTCGTTCGCCGCGTCGAGCGCCTGGGTTGCGATGTCCTTGATCTCCGCCGCAAGCGCGGAAATCCGGTCGGCACGCCGATCGAGCCCACGAATCTGCTCGAACGCCGTCGACAGGGTATGCACAAGAGGCCCAATGCCGGCATTCGCCTGAGCGGCCTGCTGCTCGCCGGTCTCGGCCAGGCGGGCGGTTTGGGCCGAATCGCGCTCGATTTTGTCGGCCGACTCCGAAATATGTTCGATGCCGGCCGTCATCCGCGCTGCCTCCGCCATTACGCTCGCCGCATCGGCCTGCATACGTATCGCTTCGGCGGTTTCCCACGAAGCGGCGGCGATCTCGCGCGCTTGCCCGCGCAAGCGTTTCGACGCCACGCCGATCTCGACGAGAAATTTACGCAGCGCGCCAAGCGTCGCGTCGAGCGCGCTCAACATACTGCCGCGTCGCGCCCGCTCCAGCGAGACCGTCAGATCGCCGTCCGCTACTTTGCGCATGAGCACGAGCGCATCGTCCGGTTCGTCGCCGAGCTGGCGCAGCAGGCGGCGATTTAACTGCGAAACCGCAATGCCGACGAGCCCGAGCACGATCATCGTCTCGATCAGGATGATCCATAGGCTGTCGCTGAACAGGGCGTCGATATCGTCTGCATAAACCCCGGAGCCGATCTCCCAATTCCATTTGTCGAAGATCCTCACGTACTGCAGCTTCTCGACCGCCTCGTGCTGGCCCGGATGCGGAAACCAGGTTGAGAGAAAGGCCTCGCCGCCGCCCTGCAACCCGGCGGCGAGCAGCGCGCGGATAATCAACCCACCCCGGCCGTCCTTGAGATCGTCGAGCATGTTGTGGCCGATGATTTCCTGGCGAACATGGGTAACGACCACGCCCTCGGTCGTCCAGATATAGATGTAATTGGATCGACGATTCTCGCCGCCGTAAGCGGCCGCACTGATCGCCGCGACCGCGCTTTTCTGCGCCGCCTCGCGACTCATGCCCCGGACTTCGAGCGCCTGATACTTCGCCGCGATGTTGTAGGCGATATCGACAACCGAGCGGATCACTTCCTTACGCGCTTCGATTGCGTTCACTCGTTCCTGGTAAATAGAAAGCGCGGCAATCGACAGGATGCCGACCAGCGGAATACCGAACATCATCGTTCGGAACTTAAGTCGAGAAAACATGCTTACTCCGTGAAGACCCCGGCAACGATGCCGGAGCTTGCGCCGCAACGCGTGGTCAGCGGACGAAAAACACCCTAACAAGAGGCACTTACGACTTCGCCCACCGTCGACTTGAGGAAACAGATCAATTGCAACGCGGATCGCGTCACGAACGCCGCAAAACCGCCAAGGTATAGTGTGCGCGGTCTGATCATAAGAGAAGCATCCCAATGAAGATCGCGATCATCGACGACACACCGATCAATCTGGCGCTGATGCAAGCGCTCGTCGGTCGGGTCGAGGGATGCCAGCCCACAACCTTCGTCGATCCAGTCGCCGCACTTGCGGCTTGCATAGCCGAACCGCCCGATCTGATCATCGTCGATTACATGATGCCCGCGCTCGACGGCCTGGAGTTCATCCGCCGTTTTCGCGCATCGCCCAGGGGTTCCGAAACGCCGCTCCTGATGGTCACTGCGGCGAACGAGAAAGAAGTCCGCTACGCCGCACTCGAATGCGGCGCGACCGATTTTCTCTCCAAGCCGATAGACAAAAACGAATTCGTGCCGCGCGTGCGCAACATGCTCGGTCTGCGTCGGCACGCCGTGATGCTCGCAAATCGCGCGGACGAACTGGCCACCGCCGTGCAACGCGCCACTGTGGAAATCCACGAGCGCGAACGCGAGACCGTCATGCGGCTCGCGCGCGCGGCCGAATTCCGCGACCCCGAAACTGGCGCGCATATCCAGCGTGTGGCGCATTTCTCGGCCTTGATCGCCGCCCGGCTCGGGCTCGCCGAGACCCAACAGCAAATGCTGCTCGCCGCCGCACCGATGCATGACGTCGGCAAGCTCGGCACGCCGGATCACATCTTGCTCAAACCCGGCCGGCTAGCGCCCCACGAGTGGGAAATCATGCAGCAGCACACCGTAATCGGACACGACATCCTCAAGGACTCGGCCTCGCCGGTGCTGCGTCTGGCAGCGCAGATCGCGCTCTCGCACCATGAACGTTTCGACGGCGGCGGCTATCCGCACGGACTGGCCGGCGAAGAGATTCCGCTCTGCGGCCGCATCGTCGCAATTGCCGACGTCTTCGACGCGCTCACCTCGGCGCGTCCCTACAAGCTCGCCTGGTCCCTGGTGGACGCGCATCGCTTCCTGCGCGCGGGCAGCGGCAGCCACTTCGACCCGTCCTGCATCGATGCGCTCTTCGACGCGTGGGGCGAGGCGCTGGACATTCGCGGCCGCTTTCAGGACTGAAGCAGCCGCACGAACTCAGCGCTTATTTCTGGATCAGTTCGATCTTGTAGCCGTCCGGGTCCTCTGCAAAGGCGATCACCGTCGTGCCATGTTTCATCGGCCCGGCTTCGCGCGTCACAATGCCGCCGCGCGCGCGGATCTGATCGCAAGCGGCGTAAGCGTCATCGACCGCCAGCGCGATATGGCCATAACCGGTGCCGATGTCATAGGACGTCACGCCCCAGTTGTGCGTCAATTCGATGACCGCGCCCGCGCTCTCGTCCTCGTAGCCGATGAAGGCCAGCGTGAACTTGCCGTCGGGAAAATCGTTGCGGCGCAAAAGGCGCATGCCCAGCACCTCGGTGTAAAACTTGAGCGAGCGGTCGAGATCGCCGACGCGCAGCATGGTGTGAAGAATCCGCATGGTTATTCCTTTCGCTTAACGATGTTTCATTCCGTTTATAAATCAATCAGGCCGCGAAGACGAGCCGCAGACAGTGCCCCCAGCACGGCAAGGCGAAGTCGACAAAGGCATGATTGATTTAGAAATGGAATCAAAATTCCGGCAGCCGTTCGCCGGCCTGTTTGAGTGTGGCGCGCGCTTCGCGCCACTGCGGACAAAGCGCCTCGACCACCGCCCAAAAGCGCTGCGAGTGGTTCATTTCGAGCAAATGCGCGACTTCGTGCGCGACGACATAATCGACCAGATGATGATCCAGGTGGATCAAGCGCCAATTGAGCCGGATGCCGCTATGCCGCGAACAACTGCCCCAGCGCGTGCGCGCCGAGGTCAGCGAGAGGCGCGGTCGCACCACAATGCCAGGCGCAAAAGCATTGAGCTTGACGATGTATTCGTCGAGGCGGCCGTCAAAGTAAGTCAATGCATAGCGCTGAAGCACGCGCCGCAACAACAAACGCGTATCGGCGTCGGGGCGCAGCGGCAGCGCGAGTTCGCGCTCGAACATGCCTTCGACCCAGCGCGCGCGCGGCAATCCCTGGGTGAGCCGCAGCACGCACGGCTGGCCGAGCACGTCCAGGCGCGCGCCATCGGCAAGTTCCAGCTTCTCCGTCGGCCTGCGGCTCGCCCATTCGTCCAGTTTTTCGATTACCCATGCGGCATGGCCGCGAATAAAGGCTTCGGTGTCGTGCAGCGTCGCCTGCAAGGGAATCGTTACAACGAGGCCGCGTGCGTCGACCGACATGCCGAGGCTGCGGCGGCGGCTGCGGCGCAGGAGATATGCGATCTCGCGCGGGCCGATCCGGATGCTGCGGGGTGTGCCTTCGATCATGCGGTGCGAAGTTTTTGCGCGGCGCTCACGCAGTCAGGTGGTTCGCCACGGCAGCCAGGTCGGGAAAGATCTTCGTTTCCGGCGGTAATTCGGGCAGGCTCGCCGTCTTCTCGCCCTTGCCGGTGCGCACGAGATAGGGCGCGCAGCCCACGGCGAGCCCGGCCTGAATGTCGCGCAAGCTGTCGCCGACCGTCGGCATGCCGGAGAGATCGACATTGAAGCGGCGCGAAATCTCTTGCAACATGCCAGGCTTGGGCTTGCGGCAATCGCAGGTCGAATCGGCCGCGTGCGGGCAGTAGAAGATGGCGTCGATACGGCCGCCGGCCTGATTCACGGTCTTGACCATCTTGTCGTGGATCGCGTTGAGCGTTTCCATGTCGAAGAGGCCGCGCCCCACGCCGCTCTGGTTCGTCGCGATGACGACGCGATAACCGGATTGATTCAAGCGCACGATTGCCGCGATGCTGCCGTCGATAGGCCGCCACTCATCGGGCGATTTGATGAACTGCACCGAATCGTGGTTGATGACGCCATCGCGGTCGAGAATGATCAGTTTTTTCATGCGGACAGACGCGAAATGTCGGCGACGGCGTTCGTCATCTTCGCAAGTTCCGCCAGCAGCGCGAGACGATTCGCGCGGATGGCCGGTTCGTCGGCATTGACCATGACCTCATCGAAGAAGGTGTCGACCGCGCCGCGCAAGCCAGCGAGCGCCTTGAGCGAGGCCGTGTAGTCCTCGGCCCCGACGAGCGCGCGCACCGTGGGCGCAAGCTCGGTCACTGCGCTAAACAGCGCCTTCTCGGCGTTTTCAACAAACAATTCGGCTACCGGCGAGCCGATTGCAGCCTCGGCCTTCTTCAGGATATTGACGATGCGCTTATTGGCCGCCGCAAGCGCTGCGGCTTCCGGCAGCGCCATGAATTCGCGCACGGCGGCAAGCTTGGCCGGCACGAGATCGACGCGCGTGGGGCCTAACGCGAGCACGGCTTCTATCTCCGCATTCGCGGCACCCGCGTCGCGCAGCACGCCGCGCAGGCGATCGTGGAAAAAAGCGAGCAAATCGGCCTCGAAGGCGACCGCCAGCGTACCCGCAGCAGCAAAGCCTTCGCCCGCGTCGGTAATCAACGCCGCGAGATCGAGCGGCAGCGGTGTTTCCAGCAGGATGCGCAGGACGCCGAGCGCGGCGCGGCGCAGGCCGAACGGGTCCTTGTCACCGGTCGGCTTTTCGCCGATGCCGAAGAAGCCGACGAGCGCATCGAGCTTGTCGGCCAGCGCGACGGCCGCCGCCACGCTGCCTTGCGGCAGGCTATCGCCGGCGAAACGCGGATGGTAGTGCTGCTCGATGGCGCGCGCGACTTCGGCGCTTTCGCCATCGTGCTTCGCGTAATACTCGCCCATCACGCCTTGCAGCTCGGGGAACTCGCCGACCATCTCGGTCACCAGGTCGGCCTTGGCCAGCCGCGCCGCGCGCCTTGCCGCTGCGGCATCGCTACCCAGGCGCGTGGCAATGCGGCCGGCCAGCGTTTCGAGTCGTGTAACGCGTTGCAACTGCGAACCGAGCTTATTGTGATAAACGACGTTCGCGAGCTTTTCCAGCCGCGTTTCGAGCTTTTGCTTGCGGTCGGTGTCGTAGAAGAATTTTGCGTCCGCCAGGCGCGCGCGCACCACGCGGGCATTGCCCCCCGTGATGTTGTCGGGCAGATCGGCACAGATGTTGGCAACGATCAGGAATTTATTGAGCAGGCGGCCAGCGGAATCGAGCAGCGGAAAATACTTCTGGTTCTGCTTCATCGTCAGAATCAGGCATTCCTGCGGCACGGTAAGGAATTCGGGCTCGAACTCGCCGATATACACAGTCGGATGCTCGACGAGCGCGGTCACTTCGTCGAGCAATGCCGCATCCTCGACCGGCTGCGCGCCATCGAGCGTCGCTGCGGCCTTCGCAAGTTCATGCTGAATCAGGCTGCGGCGCGCCTCGAACGAGGCGACGACATGGCCTTCCTCGAACAAAGTGCGCGCATAGGCCGAAGCCGACGCAATCGCAAATTCCGGCTTGCCCATGAAACGATGGCCACGCGTCGCGTTGCCGGCCGCAAGCCCGAGCACGCAGCCGGGTACGACACGGCTGCCGTGAAGCTGAACAAGGCCGTGAACCGGGCGCACGAACTGATGCGTCGCGTCTCCCCAGCGCATAAGCTTCGGAATCGGCAGCTTCTTGAGCGCGTCGGCAACGATGCCCGCGAGCACGGCGTCCAGCGCGGCGCCCGGCACCTTTGCAGTATGGAAAAAAGTTTCGCTCTTGCCATCCAGCGCGCGCTCGAAGCCGGCCACAGCAGACAGCGCAATGCCACGGGCTTCGAGCTTCTTGACGAGCGCGGGGCTGGGCGCACCGTCGGCAGTCAATGCCACTGCGACGGGCATGATCTTCTCGCGCACCGAGGCGGCAGGCGCTTCGCCGAGCACATCGGCCACCGTCACGGCGAGCCGGCGCGGCGTCGCGAACACATGAAAATCCGGCGCGGCAGCGACGAGCTTGCGCTCGACGAGACTCTTGACGATGCCATCGGCAAAGGCGGCGGCAAGGCGCGCGAGCGCCTTGGGCGGCAGTTCTTCGGTCAGCAGTTCTACGAGCAGGGTGTCTTGCATCGTTGTGCGGGCGCCGCAGCGCCCCTCCAGAATTCGTTGCAGCGGCCGCGCGAGGGCGGCCCGTTTTTCTCAGCGGCCCGCGCGTTCGGCGCGAATGGCCTCGATCTTCGCAATCGCTTCTTCGCCGAGCAGCGCACGCAATTGCGCGTTGCCCGTGTCGGCCATCGGGAAACCGAGCGCTTCGCGCGAGGCGTGATAAGCCTGTGCGACGGCGCGCGCGAGATTGCGGATGCGGCCGATGTAGGCCGCGCGCTCGGTCACGGAAATTGCGCCGCGCGCATCGAGCAGGTTGAAGGTGTGCGCTGCCTTGAGCACCATTTCGTAGGCCGGCAGCGCCAGCTTCGCGTCCATCAGGCGTTTGGCCTGCGTTTCGTAATCGCCGAAGAGCCGCAGCAGCCATCCGGCATCCGAATATTCGAAGTTGTAGGTCGATTGCTCGACTTCGTTCTGGTGATAGACATCGCCGTAAGACAAGCCCGGCGTCCACACGAGGTCATAGACGTTCTCGACGCCTTGCAGATACATCGCCAGCCGCTCCAGCCCGTAAGTGATCTCGCCGAGCACGGGTTTGCATTCGATCCCGCCGACCTGCTGAAAATACGTGAATTGCGTAACTTCCATGCCATCGAGCCAGACTTCCCAACCAAGGCCCCAGGCGCCGAGCGTGGGGTTTTCCCAATCGTCTTCGACGAAGCGGATGTCATGTTCGTTGGTGTTGATGCCAAGCGCGCGCAGCGAGTCGATGTAGAGTTCCTGAATCGCCAAGGGGCTGGGCTTCAACACGACCTGGTACTGGTAGTAATGCTGCAAGCGGTTCGGATTCTCGGCGTAACGGCCGTCCTTGGGCCGCCGCGAGGGCTGAACGTAAGCCGCGTTCCAGGGTTCGGGGCCGATCGCGCGCAGGAAGGTCGCGGTATGGCTGGTGCCGGCGCCGACTTCCATATCGATCGGTTGCAGCAGCGCGCAGCCCTGCTCGCTCCAGAATCGCTGGAGACGCAGGATCACTTCCTGAAATGATGGTTTGGTCATGGAGTCGGTGGTCGGCAACGAATACGCCCGGTTGGCTAAGGCAAAGGCCGGGATTTTATTCCATTTTCAATTCGGCGCGCGGCGGAGCGTGGCCGTGATCTTGTCGCTGCAAAGCCTGCGCGGGGACTGATACGCTTGCCTACCGGGCGCGGCATCCGCCCGTCCATCGTTCTACGCATACCGGAGTCAGGCATGCAAATATTCAAAAATCGCCTCGCCCGCCTGGTCGCATGCGGCCTTCTCGTCCTTTCTCCGCTCTTTAGCGTCGCCGCAGAGGTAGCGCCCGATACTGCGGCCAGTCAGCCATTAACTGCCGAGCTTGCTCCGGCCCAGACGCTTGAGGCCGCAGCCGTCGTATTCAATCGCCAGATCGCCGTGTTCCGTGCGCCATTGTTCGGCATTTCGCCGCGCGACCGCGCCCGCCGCACCGAGTCAGGCATCCGCGAACTGCTCGCCAAGAATGGCCCAGGCGAAGTCACGCAGCAGCCCATCGCGCAGGGCATCACGATTTTGCTCGACGGCTCGCTCGCCGTCGTTTTGATTCCGGCCGACGCCGATCCGCTCACGCGCGAAAGCCTGTCCACCGTGGCCGAAACAACAGCCGCCGCGCTGCGGCGCGTGGTCGAGGAAACCCGCGAATCGCGCAACTTCAAATCGCTACTGCGCTCGCTCGCCATCGCAGCAGCGGCAACGGCCGCGCTCGGCGTCCTGCTCTGGCTACTTGGCCGGCTGCGCTACCGGATTACGAACCGGCTCATCCGCGTTGCCGATTCGCACGCCGATCAACTGGCGCTAGCCGGCACGCAACTGATCCGGCGCGAGCGCCTGCTCGAATTGATCCGCATCAGCTTCAAGCTGCTTTACTGGTCGCTCGCCGCGCTGCTGCTCTACGAATGGCTGAGTCTGGTGTTCGCCCAGTTCCCCTACACGCGCCCCTGGGGCGAACGGCTCAACCTGTATTTGCTGGAGTTCGCCGAGCGCATTTTGGGCGGCATCGTGCGAACCGTGCCGAACCTCGTCATCGCGCTCGCCATCTGTCTGCTCGCGCGCTGGATCGTCGGCTTCCAGAAAGCCTTCTTCAACCGTGTCGAACAGGGCCAGATTCAGGTTCCCTGGCTAGACCCCGACACCGTTGCGCCGACGCGCAGGCTCGCCGCCGGCGCCGTGTGGCTGTTCGCGCTCGCGATGGCCTATCCCTACCTGCCCGGCGCCCAGACCGAAGCCTTCAAGGGACTCTCGGTCCTGATCGGCCTCATGGTGTCGATCGGTGCATCCAGCCTCGTCGGGCAGGCGGCGAGCGGGCTGATCCTGATCTACACCCACACGCTGAAGGTCGGCGAATTCGTCAAGATCGCCGACATCGAGGGCACGGTCACGACCATGGGCATGTTCTCGACGCGCATTCATACCGGACTCGGCGAGGAAGTCACGCTATCGAACTCGATGATTCTCGGCAGCATTACGCGCAACTATTCGCGCGCGGTAGCCGGGCCTGGTTTCATCGTCGAGACGGCGGTCACGATCGGCTACGACGCGCCCTGGCGCCAAGTCGAAGCGATGCTGCTCGAAGCCGCGCGCCGCACGCCCAGCGTGCTCGGCAAACCCGCACCGCAAGTCTTCCAGACGAGCCTGTCGGATTTTTACGTCGAATACCGGCTCGTCTGCCAAGCGATTCCTACCGAGGCGCAGGCACGCGCCGAGGTGCTGAACCGGCTACTCGCGAACATCCAGGACGTATTCAACGAATACGGCGTGCAAATCATGTCGCCGCACTACTTCGCCGACCCGAATACGGCTAAGGTGGTGCCACCAGATCACTGGCGACCCGCGCCGGCCAAGCCGCAGGAACCACCGCGCGAAGGCGTAGACTAAGCTTAGGTCTGCCCATCCGCTCCCTGTGGAGCGGCTTTCGAACCGACACCGATCCGGTAGGCGGGTCGTTTCACTTCAAGGCTGTCCGTTCCCACAAAAGAAGGAGTTCGCCATGAATCGCACGTTCAGAATCCCGCTTCTCGCAGCCCTTGTTGCCACCGGCCTGACATCCCAGGTCCAGGCCGCCGAAAGTCCCGACGCGCAACGCGCCGAAATCCGCAAAATGTGCGACGCAGCACTCGCCACGCTGTACAAAGCCAAGCCCAAACTCAAGGGCGCCGTCGCCAAGTCGGCCGGTTACGGCTGCTTTTCCAGTTTCGGCATCACCTTCATCGTCGGCGGTGCGGGCGGACGCGGCCTGGTGCATAGCAACGCGAGCGGCAAGGACACTTACATGAACATGGGCCAGGCCAGCGCCGGCCTCGAACTGGGCATCAAGGACTACCGCGAGGTATTGGTGTTCAAGGATGCAGCAACGCTTAACTCGTTCGTCGAATCCGGCTGGGAAGCCACCGCCGGTGGCGGCGCCTCGGCTGCCGCCGACAGCAAGGGCGGCACGGCCGAAAAAGGTACAAGTTTTTCCGAAAAAATCACCTTCTACCCGATGACCAAGACCGGCCTTTCGGCCGGCGGCTCGCTTGGTGGTCGCAAGTACTGGAAGGACGACGATCTGAACTGAGCGCATATATTGCAGCGCAAGCCCCCGCCATGCGTGGCGGGGCAGATTTCTCACTTTGCCATCGATACCTGCCCCGGATTGCACGATACGCGCTATACTTGACGGTCTTTCAGGTGTGCATCTTCCGGTTGTACATGCCTGTCGATCGTGACGGTTTCCTAAGGTTGCTCCCAGCTTCCAGATCCTTCCCGACTTTTCTAGCCCAACACAATGCCATCTGCCTGAACCGGTTCTTGCGGCACGTCGTTTGCTGCAGCAGGCCGATTGTTCAGGAGATTTCCGTTTGACCCAGAGTTTTGCTTCGCTCGGCCTTTCCGCCGAAATTCTTCGCGCCGTTTCCGACGAGGGCTATACCCAGCCCACGCCCATCCAGCTACAAGCCATTCCCGTCGTGCTCGAAGGGCGCGATGTACTTGCCGGCGCCCAAACCGGCACCGGCAAGACCGCCGGCTTCACGCTGCCGATGCTGCATCTCTTGTCCAACCGTAGCACGCCCGTCCGTCGTGGCGGCGTGCGCGCGCTCGTACTGACTCCGACGCGCGAACTGGCGGCCCAGGTCGAAGAAAGCGTACGCACCTACGGCCGCCATCTGAAGCTGCGCTCGGCGCTCGTCTTCGGCGGCGTCGGCATCAACCCGCAAATCGACGCCCTGCGCGCAGGCGTGGATATCCTCGTCGCCACGCCGGGCCGCCTGCTCGATCTGATCGGCCAGAAGGCCGTAGATCTTGGCATGGTCGAAATCCTCGTGCTCGACGAAGCCGACCGTATGCTCGACATGGGCTTTATCCGCGACATTCGTAAAGTGCTCGCCCTGCTGCCGAAAAAGCGCCAGAACCTGCTGTTCTCGGCAACCTTTTCGGACGAAATCCGCACGCTTGCCGACGGCCTGCTCGACAAGCCCGTGCTGGTCGAAGTCGCGCGCCGCAATGCCGACTCCGAGCAGGTCGAGCAGCGCATCCATCCGGTCGACAAAAGCGGCAAGCGGGGGCTTCTGTCGCACCTCGTACGCAGCGGTGATTGGCGTCAGGTACTCGTTTTTACGCGCACAAAACACGGCGCGAACCGCCTGGCCGAACAACTCGGCAAGGACGGCATCGAAGCGGCCGCGATTCACGGCAACAAGAGCCAGGGCGCGCGCACCCGTGCGCTGTCCGGTTTCAAGGCCGGCGAAGTGCGCGTGCTCGTGGCGACCGATATCGCCGCGCGCGGTCTCGACATCGAACAACTCCCGCACGTAGTGAATTACGAATTGCCGAACGTGGCGGCCGACTATGTGCACCGGATCGGCCGCACCGGCCGCGCAGGCAGTACTGGCGAGGCGATTTCGCTGGTTTCGCCCGACGAGCACGCCTATCTTGCCGACATCGAGCGCCTGCTCAAGCGCCGCCTGCCACGCGAGGTCGTGCCCGGTTTCGAGCCTGGCACCGCGCCAGCGACAAGCGAGGACGACGAGGACCGCCGCCCGCCACGTCAGCAACGCCCGCAAGGCGCGCGCAATCGTCCGGCAACAGCCCATGCGGGCGGCCCGCGCCCGGCACCGCGCACGGATAACCGTGGCAGCGGTGCGCGCCAGCCGCCACGCGGCGATAGCGCAACTTCGCCGCAAGCACGCGAGGGCGCCAAGCCGCAAGCGCGCCGCGAAGGCCAGAACACTCCGCGCGCCGAACAAAACACCAGCCGCCCGACGCAGCCCGGACCGAAGCGCACTGTCGCCGCGCTGCTCGGCAGCAAGGACTAACCCAACCCCAAGAGGGGAGCCAGACGCTCCCTGAGCCTTCGAACAGGAGCTGTCAATCCGGCTCCTGTTCGAGCGCCGCAATACCTACACAGGAGAAAAGCACGATGGCAAAGGAAGACGTAATCGAAATGGAAGGGGTGGTCAACGAAGTGCTGCCCGACACGCGTTTCAAGGTAACGCTGGACAACGGCATGCAAATTCAGGCTTATGCCTCGGGCAAGATGCGCAAACACCGTATCCGTATCCTCGCGGGCGACCGCGTGACGCTGGAAATGTCGCCCTACGATCTGACCAAGGGTCGCATCAACTTCCGTCAAAAATAAAAATGATCTGTATCCCCGCCAGCGGCGGATACAAATCGAAACCCACGCTTACAGCCCAGGTGACGGCGCGGGTCCATAGTGGAAAAATAATAGTTGTAGCGACCGGCCTTCTGGCATTCCACCGAAGCCGGCCCGCTTGTGCATAACATGGACACGCACACCACCCGCACCGCCTCCGTATTTCTCTCGGGCACGCTTCTGCTCGCCGGCTGCGCGACCGCGCCGCCCGCGCCCTTGCCTGCCGTCCAGACACCGCCGCCACCGCGTGTCGACGTCATGGCCTACCCGCGCAACGGCCAATCCGATTACCAACAGCGGCGCGACCGCTACGAGTGCTACAACTGGGCCGTCGCGCAAAGCGGGTTCGATCCGGGGCGGCTCAATCAAAGCCAGATCGCGACACGCCCGCCGGTGCATGTCGAACCGAATCCGCCAGTTGGCGCGGACGTCGCCGCGCTCGGCATCACCGGCGCGCTGATCGGTGCCGTCGTCAGCAATCCGCGCAATAGCGGTAGCGGCGCGCTTGCCGGACTTGTGCTCGGCGGACTACTGGGCGCCGCATCCGATACCTCCCGCGAAGCCTCGGCCCAGCGCATCGAGAATGCGGCCAATGCACGCAACGACACCCAGCAAAACCAATTGAACCAGCGCGCCGACAGCTACCGTCGCGCGATGATCGCCTGCCTGGAAGGGCGCGGCTACACCGTCCGCTGATTCCTTTTGCGGCACACGCATGCGTTCACGGAATACTAAATCAATGAAAACCTTCGCCCACCGCGCGCTGCTTGCGCTGATCGCCACCGCCACGCTACCGGCGCTCGCCGATCCGCCAAGCCACGGCGGCTACTACGGTGGCTACTACGGTGGCTCGCGCAGCGAATTTCGCGGCAGCCTGCACTGGCACAGCTACTGGGGACCGCTTTACGGCGTACCGGCGCACTACCCCATCCCTGGCCGTGTCGTGACCGTCGTGCCGCAATCGCGCGTCGTCGTGTGGGGCGGCGTCAATTACTACTGGGGTTCGGGCGTCTGGTACCGCCCCTACGGACCGAGCTTCATCGTCGTTGCGCCGCCGCTAGGTGTTGTCGTACCGACGCTTCCGCCGACTTATACCGTGCAGCCGATAGGCGGAGCGACCTACTACATCGCGAACGACGTTTACTACGCGGCCAATCCGGGCGGGTCCGGTTACGTCGTGGCGGCGCCTCCGCCGGGCGAGAACGCCGCCTCGCAGGGCGTGGCCAGCAACGACGACCGAATCTTCGTCTATCCGCGCAATAACCAGAACGCCGAACGGCAGAGCCGCGACCATTTCGAATGTCACGAATGGGCGATGCGGCAAAGCGGCTTCGATCCGATGCTGCCGCAGCTGGGCAGCACGCGCGACATCGATGCACGCCGCTCCGACTACACGCGCGCGCTCGGCGCCTGTATGGACGGGCGCGGTTACACGGTCAGGTAGCCGCGCGTTTCCAAAAAACCGGCGTAATCCGCAAAGAGCGACCATCGGCGACCGAAAGCCAGATCTCGCCGTCTTGCAACGTCGCCTGTAACTGCATCGTGCGTTCGCAGAGCGCAGCTATCGCCTTCGTCGTATCCTCGTCGATGAATGCAACTTCCAGCTTATCGAGCTTACCCAGTTCGCGCGCGTTGTTTTCCCACCAGACTTCGGCCGAGCGACCGCCATACGCGTAAAGCTTCACCACGTCGGCGCGGCCGCTCGCGCGGCGCAGCCGGCGTTCGTCCGGCAAACCGACCTCGATCCAGCTTTGGATAGCGCCAGTCAGGTCGCGCAGCCACAGATCGGGCTCGTCGTCGCAGGACAAGCCTTTGCCAAATTCGAGCCGCTCGCCCGCATCGAACAGAAAGGCCACGAGCCGCACCATCATGCGCGTATCGGTTTCGGACGGATGGCGCGCAAGCGTGAGCACGTGCTCGGCGTAGTAATGGCGGTCGAGGTCGGAAACCTGGAGCGTCGCTTTGAAAATCGTGGATTTGAGGGCCATTGTCGCTTCAGTGCTGCGTGCCGCGTTGCGCTTGCTGCCAGGCCAGCACCGCTTCGGCTGCGGCCTGCAAGGCGGCTTGGCGGATCTCTTCGGGTAGCTCGCGCGCCAGCGCACCGAACAGCTCGGTCGTCGTCTCGCGCGCAAGCCCCTGTGCCGCAAGCGCCTGATCGAGACAGCGAATCTGGATCAGGGCAAGCGCGTCAGCGATCAGACGCCAGCCCTGTGTCGGCATTTCGCGCGTCAACGCAACCATCATGGCGGCGAGCGCCTGGAGTATCCCGAAGGCTTCGTCGCGCGCCTCGCTGGCGATCATCGAATGCCATAGCGCCAGGTGCAGCGCGCGGCGCAACTCGATCTTGAACGCCAAGGCCGCAGCCTCGTCGCCGCGAATCGTTTCGAAAAATTCCTGGCTCGCTGCCTCGTCCTCGATCCGGATCGGCTCCCGCAAGGCGCCGATCAGCGCAGTCACGCCAGCGAGCGCCCCCGCGCCGAAGATCTGACTGTAGGCAAGGCCCCACTGGTCGATTCCGGTCAAAAGCAGCACGCGACGCAAAATTTGCGCCTCGCGCGTCGCAAGACTTGTCCATTGGTTGAGATGGGCGGCAAGCTTCATCACCGCATCGCCGCGCAAACCGCCCGGCCCCGCTTCGGCGCCGAGCCGGAATGCCGCAGCAAACGCTTCCTGCGCCAGCCGCGCGGCCTGCAATTGAACGTCGCGCGCGGCGAGCGCGATAAGTGGATCGGGGGGATGCGTCGTTGCGTTCATGCGTGTGGCCTGGGATGCGAAAGGTAAAACGCGTGATTTTGACGCTTTTCCCCGCGCAGGGACAGCACGCCCTGTTCGCAAACACGGATCAGTGCGACGCCTGGTGTTGCGGCGCCGATTGGCCGGCCAAAAAACGTCGCCGTGCTGCGGGCGCCTCGCCGGCAAGCGCGCGAACTTCGGTGAAGAAACGCGGCAGATCGCCGCCATCGCGCGCCAATATTGCCTCGAACGCCGGCACCCAGCGTTTGTAGAGGCCGACCGAGGCAAGCGTGGCGTTATTGATGTCCTGGCCGAACCAGCGGTCGTAACCCGCGAACCCCTCCCAACGCTCGACCTTGATCCGTGCGTATTCGCGCTGCAGGCTATCCAGCGCTACACGCTTGCCGGCAAGCTTGTCGGACTCGCTGCGATCGCTTGCATAGAGCTGCTCTAGTTGGTTCCGATAGCGCAGCACGATGTCGGCAAAATCGGCGCGCATCCTTTGTGTTTGCACGAAACGCGGCGCAGATTCCGCCTTGCCGGGTTGTTCGAGCCAGCGGCGAATGCCGGCTTCCTCGACGGCCGTAGCGAAGGATTCATTGAATTCGGAATCGTCCTTCACATAAACGATTTGATGGGCAAGTTCGTGGAAAATCAGACGGGCAAGCTCGGTTTCGGGCCAGCGGATGAAGGTCGAGAGCAGCGGATCGGCAAACCAGCCTAACGTCGAATATGCCGGCACGCCGCCGACGTGGACATCGAAGCCTTCGGCGCGCAGCTTGTCCGCGTAAGCCCGCGCCTCGGCCTCGGCGAAAAAACCGAGATAGGCGATGCAACCGGCCACTGGAACGCACCATTCCTTCGGTTTCATCGCAAGCGGTGGCGTGGCGAAAACGTTCCACACCACATTGCCGCGCGCAAGCTCGGCATAGCTGTGAAAACTTGCATTGTCCGGCAGCCCGAGTTCGCGGCTCGCAAAGCTACGGATCTGCGCCGCGAGTTCGAGTTTCTGGCGCAGATCGAATGCGGTCGTCGGATCGGCGATGGCCTCGGAAATCGGCCGCGCCTTATGCCAAATTTCGAATTGCCCGCCTGCCGCCTGCCAGTAGTAGGACGGCGAAATCGCGCAGCCCGCGAGCAGCGGCACGAGCGCAAACAGAGGGGGAAAATGGCGGCGTTTCATGCGATCTGAAAAAAACGGCCACGCAAGAGTGGCCGTTTTGCTTTTTCCTGGCAGGCTTAAATCGGCTGTGTACGCAGCGCAAGCCACGTCGCTGCAGCACCCGAGACGAGCGGCGCGAGCCGTTCGCGCACCGTTGCGTGATAGGCGTTGAGCCAGGCGATCTCATCCTCGCGCAGCAGTGCGCGATCGATGCAGCGCGTGTCGATCG
>JAVBKC010000005.1:0-7260 GCA_031554255.1 Niveibacterium sp. | reverse complement strand
CCTGGGTGGCTTTCTTGGGCGCAAAAGCGACGGCGAACCCGGCGCCAAGACGATCTGGATCGGCATGCAACGAACCATGGACGCAGCCTCCATGATTCTGGCGCTCCGGGAGGATTCGTGAGTTCTGTATAACGAGATGGGGTTAAGGGCATGTAAGAATTAGCTCGTAATCGTTCAATCAATCGTGGCTTGGGCTTGGATTCATCACTTACTCGAATAGGCGCGTTTGCTATGCACGCCCTATCATTTTCCACTTGGCGGCCCTGCCCTTGCCAGTCGGTTCAATCAACACTTCCGCTTTTATGGCACGCAGAATCACCCTCACCATGTCCCGGCTGATGCCGGGGCATGGTTTCTTCGATTTCCGAGATGGAGAAGGGCCCTTGGCGCTTGAGAATTTCGCCACGTACCCGGTCGCCCCTGGCGCCCGGCCCGCGCTCGATGACGCTCACCTTCTCTTCGAATTCCTCGTAGGCACGCAGCAGCGCGCCCCAGAAGTAGTCGAGCCAGGGAACAACGTTGTAGGCGGCTTTGTACCAACCTTGGAAGCTGGCTTCCAAGGTTGGTAGTAGCTCTCTTTCGAGGTCTCGAATATGTGCTCCAGGCCGATGAAGCGGCCCACCGCATAGTCGAGCGAGAGTGAGTGCATGCAACTGCATCCGGACAGCAAAGAATGGGTAATTGTTACTGAAATTACCCCCTTCTGGGCCATGCCTCATGCCGTTGAGCCGGGAGTATCGGTTTTGCAAACGGATATGATGCAGGATGCTTGACGGGCCGTTCAGCCTCAATGCCTTCCGAATCGCTATTCATGACGATCAAAAACGAAAAAGCCCAAGCGAATGATTCACTTGGGCTTTTTCGTTTTTGTCTGGTCGGGGTGAGAGGATTCGAACCTCCGGCCTCTACGTCCCGAACGTAGCGCTCTACCAGGCTAAGCTACACCCCGTTTTTGAAACCAAAACAGCCGCATTCGACTACCGAAACCGGTGTTGCCGGGCTTCAGTATTCCCGTGCGACTGCAAAGTCAGATAATTGTAGCAGCGCTTCCTTGAAAATGGAAGGGGGAAGAATCGCCAGCGCGTCTTTTGCGAGTTTGGCTTCGATCCTGGCCTGTTCTCGCGTGCGGGCAAGCGCGTTGGTGGCACGGATTGCGTCCATGACTTCGGCGAAGAGTTCGCGCCCGCCTTCTTCGATTGCGCGGCGTACGAGCGCGGCCTGCTGCGGTGAGCCGGTTTCGATGACATGGATGAGCGGCAGCGTCGGCTTGCCTTCGGCCAGATCGTCGCCAAGGTGTTTGCCGGTGTTCGCTTCGTCGCCGGAGTAATCGAGCACGTCGTCGATGAGCTGGAAGGCGGTGCCGATATGGCGGCCGAATTCGGCGAGTTTGTCCTGCCCTGCTTCGTCGAGCCCGCCGAGAATGCCGCCCAGCCTGGCTGCGGCCTCGAACAGCATCGCGGTCTTGTAGCGGATCACGCGCAGGTAGTCTTCGACGCTCGCGTCGGCATTGCGCACGTTGAGCAGTTGCAGGACTTCGCCTTCGGCGATTACGTTCGTCGCGTCGGCCAGCACGCGCATGACGCGTATGTCGTCGACGCCGACCATCATCTGGAAGGCGCGCGAATAGAGGAAGTCGCCAACAAGCACCGCGGCGGCGTTGCCGAACATCGAGTTTGCCGTGCGATTGCCCCGGCGCAGGTCCGATTCGTCGACAACATCGTCGTGCAGTAGCGTGGCCGTGTGAATGAATTCGACGACGGCTGCGAGTTCGTGGTGATGCGTGCCGCGATAGCCGAGCGCATTGGCGGTAAATAGCAGCAAGGCCGGACGCAGGCGTTTGCCGCCGGCCCCGATGATGTATTCCGCCACTTGGCGGATCAGTACGACCTCGGAGTGCAGGCGTTCGCGAATCACGCTATCGACTGCGGTCATGTCAGCCGCAATCGGCGCGTAGAGTTCTTGTGGCGACAGCATGGTTGCGATCAGGACGAAACGCGTAATGCTAGGGAAGCTCCTGCCGTAGCGTCAAGACACAAAGCCGATTCTTGAGCAGAAAGCCCTGAAAAAACTTTGACTTAGGTCTGTTGGGCAGGTATTCTAGTGGGCTTTCCAGTTGTTTGTATTATCAAAAAAGACGGAGTTCAACATGTACGCGGTCATAAATACCGGGGGCAAGCAGTATCGCGTGTCCGCCGGCCAAAAGATCAAGGTAGAACAGATACCTGCGGACGTTGGCGCTGAGATCGTCCTGGACCAGGTTTTGATGGTCGGGGAAGGCGAATCGGTTACGGTCGGTACGCCGCTGGTTGCAGGCGCGGCGGTCAAAGCCATCGTGCTCGCCCAGGGTCGCCACGACAAGATCCAGATTTTCAAGATGCGCCGTCGCAAGCACTATCAGAAGCACCAGGGGCATCGCCAGAACTATACCGAGCTTCGCATCGAAGCGGTCTCGGCATAATTAGTCAGCAAGGAGTAAAGCAATGGCACACAAAAAAGCTGGCGGCAGTTCCCGTAACGGTCGCGACTCCGAGTCGAAACGTCTTGGCGTGAAGCGCTTCGGCGGTCAACTCGTGCTTGCAGGCAATATCCTCGTTCGCCAACGCGGCACGGAATACCATCCGGGCGAAAACGTCGGCATCGGCAAGGATCACACGCTGTTTGCCCTGGTGCACGGCACCGTCGAATTCATGGTCAAGGGCGCCCAGCGCCGGCGTACCGTGAGGGTGGTTCCCGTACAGCAGTAAGCGCGTTGCGCGCGACAAAAAAGCCCTATCCATGGCGGTAGGGCTTTTTTTATTTTTACTCCCAAGGTGGGCCTAATCGATCCACAAAGGGTCGTTCCCACCCTAACGGAGGCATGCATGAAATTCTTTGACGAAGCGCGGATCGAGGTCTTTGCTGGCGATGGCGGCAATGGCGCGGCAACCTTCCGGCGCGAAAAATTCATTCCGTTCGGCGGCCCCAGCGGCGGCGACGGCGGCCACGGCGGCCACGTCTTCGCGGTGGCCGACCGCAACATCAATACGCTGATCGATTTCCGCTACACGCGCAGCTTCCGCGCCGAGCGCGGCGAGAACGGCGGCAATAAGGAGTGCTACGGCAAGGGCGGCGAGGACATTACGCTGCGCATGCCGGTCGGCACCGTGATCAAGCATCTCGAAACCGGCGAACTGATCGCCGATCTCGACCGCGACGGCAAGCGCGTGGTCATCGCGCGCGGCGGCCGTGGCGGACTCGGCAATATTCACTTCAAGTCGAGCACCAACCGCGCCCCGCGCAAACGCACGATGGGCCATCCCGGCGAACGCTTTAGCCTGCACCTCGAACTGAAGGTGCTGGCCGACGTCGGCCTGCTGGGCTTGCCGAATGCCGGCAAGTCGACGTTCATCCGCGCCGTTTCGGCCGCGCGTCCCAAGGTTGGCGACTATCCGTTCACTACGTTGCATCCCAATCTCGGCGTCGTCCGCACCGACACGGGCCGCAGCTTCGTCATCGCCGATATTCCGGGCCTCATCGAAGGCGCGGCGGACGGCGCGGGCCTCGGTCACCGCTTCCTGCGCCACCTTGCGCGCACGCGTGTGCTGTTGCATCTCGTCGACATTGCGCCATTCGATCCGGAAGCCGATCCGGTCCGCGATGCGCGGGCGATTGTCGGCGAACTCGAAAAGTACGACCCGGAACTGGCTGCCAAGCCGCGCTGGCTCGTTATCAATAAAATAGACCTCGTGCCCGAAGAAGAACGCGAACAGAGAATCCGCGCCTTCCTCGACGCCTATGGCGAGCCGGAGCGCTGGTTCGCGATTGCCGCGATTTCGGGCGAAAACACTCAGCCGCTCATCTTTGCGGTGCAGGACTACATCGATTCGCTGCCCAAGCCCGAAATCGAGCCCGAAGCTGAACTTGACACGACGCCGATCGCCCAGCCGTCCGAAGCTTTCATCGATGACGACGAGAGCGAGGACGCAGCGGAAGACCCGGCAGGAGACGACAGATAAACATGCGAGAGCACATTCGAGAAGCGCGCCGGCTGGTCGTGAAGGTCGGTAGCGCCCTGGTGACCGACAACGGCCGCGGGCTTGCTACGGCGGCACTCGAAGACTGGGCGCGGCAGATCGCGGCGCTACGCCGCGAGAACCGGCAGATCGTACTGGTGTCCTCTGGCGCAATCGCGGCCGGCATGCAGCGGCTCGGCTGGACGACGCGACCGCACGAAACCCATACCTTGCAGGCGGCGGCAGCCGTCGGTCAGATGGGTCTCGCGCAAGCTTATGAAGCGGTATTTTCGGCCCACGGCCTGCGCACGGCGCAAATCCTGCTGACACACGAGGATCTTGCGGATCGCACGCGGTATCTGAATGCGCGCTCGACGCTCGCAACCCTGCTCGAACTCGGCGTGATTCCGATCATCAACGAGAACGACACGGTCGTCACCGACGAAATTAAATTCGGCGACAACGACACCCTGGGCGCGCTCGTCGCCAACCTCGTCGAAGCCGATGCGCTCGTGATCCTGACCGATCAGGCCGGGCTCTTCACCGCCGACCCACGGCGCGATCCGAGCGCCACGCTCGTGGCCGAGGCGCGCGCCGAGGACCGCTCGCTCGAAACAATGGCCGGCGGTGCCGGAAGCGGTATTTCGCGCGGCGGCATGATCACGAAAATCCGCGCCGCCCAGCGCGCCGCCCGCAGCGGCGCACATACCTGTATCGCCTGGGGCCGCGAAACCGATGCGCTATTACGGCTCGCCAAGGGCGAAGCGCTAGGCACCCTGCTCTATGCATCGAGTTCGCCGCTCGCCGCACGCAAGCAATGGCTTGCCGATCATCTGCAACTGGCCGGCACGCTGCATCTGGACGCCGGCGCCGTGCGCGCGCTGCAATCGAACCGCAGCCTGTTGCCGGTCGGTGTCATTAGTGTCGATGGCAGCTTCGATCGCGGCGAAGTCGTCGCCTGCCTCGGTCCGGACGGCAAGGCGCTGGCGCGTGGCCTGGTCAATTACCCAAGTCGCGAAATCGCGCGCATCGCCCGCCACGCAAGTCATGAGATCGAGACGATCCTGGGCTATGTCGATGAGCCGGAACTGATCCATCGCGACAACCTGGTTTTGCTGTAACGCTGGCTTCAGCAAGACCACACGTCACTGACCAACAGATCGTTTTGATCGCGCTACGCGGTTTAATACAACGGCTCCAAACGGCAGGTGGCCATATGTTATACGGCGAACGGGAGGGTGGGTTTTCGAGGCGCCCCTTAGTCAACAGCCTAAGGCTAAATTCACTGCAAAAATAAAACCCGCCGATCAGCGGGTTTTTGGTCAAACAAGAAAGAGTCCGGCTCTTCTGCTGAAACCTTCTTTTGGGACTTTGGCTGCGCTCTATTTCATAGATTCCAGTTCGGTCGCGCGTAATATGGTTTTGGTGCCAAGGCATTCGACCTCATTAAATATTGCGGCCTGGCCGCCGTCTGCATCACCTGCGCACTCTCTGTCGCGCATCTTGATCCAAGCTCGCTGCTTGGCCTTCAGCACATTCCGGTCGGTGGCCGCTTTGAGCGCCGCCTTGTAAGCGACATTCAATCGCCTGTCTTGACGCTGCCACTCATCGCGGCTGCAGTTTGTCAGATCTAGCATTGAAACGAACTGGCTTATGCACTTATCGTATGCCTCGGAACGTAGTGCGTTAGCCTCTTCATTTATGACGTTTTCGGCATGGCCATATTTAATGGCTTGATAGCCCACGACTGCGACGATGGCGATAGCCCATGTCTTCGGAGAGCGCAGCGAAAGAATGGTCTTTTTCTTTGGCGGCTCATTGCTGGATTGCAGTAACTTATTTTTTTGCTCCGCGAATTCATCTTCAGTAATAGCCCCGCTGTTTTTCAGATCATTCAGCTTGGCAAGCTGGTCTAGCTTATCGCTCATAATTCCCCGCTCCCTCTTTTTTTAATTTCCCCACATTACGAAATAAACGGCTTCGAAAACTGGGGCGGATTTTTCCGATCCACTTAATGTTGTATATTTTGCGTTCGCTATGTATTTCCCGACAACATCAAACCCACTTCCTATTTTGGCTTTGTCGAAGTAATACTTTTGCAGTGCTTTGGGGATTTTTATATAAAAATAGCGATTATTGATTTGATTCCCTTGGCCGAGCATTCTGTACATTGCATCATTTCGTTCGCCAAGCGTTAATTGCGCCAAAAATTCTGGCGTTTCCCCCTTATCAATGACGATTTTCCCTGGCAGCGCATACAGATTTCCATCTGGGCGGATTTTTGGCGCACTGGCAAGTTCAGCGCCAATTTCAGCGTTATAAACAATGGCTATTTCGCCAAGGTTTTGCGGCTTGACTCGGCCGGCGCGAAGGTCGGCTTTGCGGGCGGCGGCTTGTTGCTCGGCTTGCAGCTTCTCCTGTGCAGCCTTGCGGTCCTCTACTTGGAGTCTGGCAAGTTCCCTATCAGATGCTTTCTTGTTTTCACGCACGCGCTGCTCATATTCTTCTTGCTGCTTGACAAGGTACCTATCGTTCTTTTCCTTGTCTTCACGCAGCATCTGCTCCACTCTTGATTTTTCCTGCGCAAACTTGTCTTGATACCTTGCTTCGCAGTCATCGAAGCATTGCACCTCGTTCGGGGAGGCGTCTGTACGAAGCTTTGCGCAGAACGCTTCTATAGTTGGTGTTTCTTGAACGCCAATGGCATTAAGCTTTTTATCGGCTGCCGTACTTTGCAAGTCCCCTCCGCACACACCCTGCTTCTGTGAATTTTTGCTCACTTCCTTGAGCACTGCACCCAGGAAATTTTCGAGCGATCCCGCCATTACCGCTAAAGGAGAAAAAGCTATGGCTAGAGCTAGGGAACGGATAAATTTTTTTTGCTTCATTTTAAAAACCCTCATCTCCACTGCACCTGACCTTTAAAACCATCTCGTTATACACAAGTCCGCCTGTTCGGAGGATTGCCGGAGAGCGAGGCTCCTAAGGAACCTCCGATTTAACCCAAAAATTCCTAGAAAAAGTGCTCGTAACTAATTGATCTGTAATGTACGGATTTTCTCTATAGCCGATTAATCAGAGTTCCTTAGAGCCACCTCGTTATACAGAAGTCCCCCCGCCCCGATGTGCACCCAGCGCTCGCAGCAGAAGACATGGTTGAGCAGAAGAGTGTACAAGCCTGCCCGACACGGTGTTCAATTCTGAAATTTTGAGCCCCATGGACAACCCGATAGATAGCTGGGTGGAGGAAGAATTCGCGGATATCGAT
>JAVBKC010000015.1:0-5909 GCA_031554255.1 Niveibacterium sp. | reverse complement strand
CCTGGGTGGCTTTCTTGGGCGCAAAAGCGACGGCGAACCCGGCGCCAAGACGATCTGGATCGGCATGCAACGAACCATGGACGCAGCCTCCATGATTCTGGCGCTCCGGGAGGATTCGTGAGTTCTGTATAACGAGATGGGTCAGGCGAGCCCGTGCGATGCATAGCACGATAACTTATGGGAGGCGGTCGCCGCCGGCCAGAGTAATCGCACTGACTTTCGCGTGCCACGGTGGAAAGAGCTGTAACTGACCCCGGTCAGAGCAAGAAATTCGCCGCTGCGGTTCAATGTCTATCCATAAGAGCAGCAGACGCAAGCTTTTCCCGCAAGATTCTCGGGAGGCCGGCTTCGTCACCCTCGCCAACTGAATTTCATGTCGAATCCACTAAGGAGTTCAAGATGCAAAAACGAAGCTTGTCCCTGAGCCTGGGCGCAGTGTTGATTGTGCTCGGTGCTTCGAGTTGGGCTGCGGCGGCATCGCAGGAGCCGATTTCGCCGATCAAGCCTGCGCAGGTGAAGAACCCTGCGATGGTAGAACTAGGCAAGAAGCTCTACTTCGATCCACGTTTGTCCAAATCCGGTTTCATTTCCTGTAATTCCTGCCATAACCTTTCGATGGGCGGTACCGATAATCTGAAAACCTCGATTGGCGATCGTTGGCAGAAAGGCCCGATCAATGCGCCGACGGTGCTCAATTCGAGTATGAATCTTGCCCAGTTTTGGGATGGCCGCGCCGGGAGCTTGCAGGCACAAGCCGGCGGGCCGATTGCGAATCCTGGGGAGATGGGCTCCACGCATATGCTGGCGGTCGAAGTATTGCAATCGATACCGCAATACGGCGCCGAATTCCGCAGGGTATTCGGTTCCTCGAAGATCGACATCGAAAAATTGACGCAAGCCATCGCCGCGTTCGAGGAAACGCTTGTCACGCCCGATTCGCGCTTCGACAAATGGCTCAAGGGTGACAAAAAGGCGCTGAACAAGAAAGAACTCGCCGGCTATACGCTATTCAAGAATAGCGGCTGCGTGGCCTGTCACAATGGGCAGGCGGTGGGCGGTAATTCGTTCCAGAAAATGGGCCTCGTCGAGCCGTACAAGACCATGAGTTCGGCCGAGGGGCGCAGTGCGGTGACCGGCGCCGACGCGGACCGCTTCAAGTTCAAGGTGCCGACGCTGCGCAACGTCGAACTGACCTATCCGTACTTCCACGACGGAGAGGCCTCGACGCTCGAACAGGCGGTCGATACGATGGGCAGGCTGCAACTCGGCAAGCACTTCTCCGACGACGAAAACGCGCAGATCGTGGCTTTCCTGAAGACGCTGACGGGTAAGCAGCCCAACTTCAAGCTGCCTGCGCTGCCGCCTTCGACAAACGACACGCCGAAGCCGCGGCCTTTCGAATAATCCAGCCAACACGGGGCGCTGCGGGCGCCCCTTCTTGTGTCGGTTCCTGCGGTTTGCAGAAGCGGCCCTGGCCTTAGGGCACAATCGCGCTCCCGCAAGCACCATGAGCAACGGATGAGACGAAGTAATTTCGGCGCACTTCTAGGCGCCAGCCTGCTGTTGGCAAGCGCTGCGGCACATGCGCGCGGTCGCGGAGCAATTGCTGATGCGATCGATGCAATCGGCAACGAGATACAAAACAGCCACAGCTACGTCGTTCCGGCGACCGGTTCGCTGGAGGTCGCGTTTTCGCCCAACGAAGGTGCGGAGCGCCTGGTCGTGAGGGTCATCGAAGCCGCGCGGCAGGAACTCGACGTGCTTTCCTACAGCTTCACCTCTCCTACCGTTACCGCTGCCCTGTTACGCGCACGGCATCGCGGCGTGAGGGTGCGGATCGTTGCCGACTATCGCAACAACATTTCGGAGGATCGCTCGGGCAAGGCACGCAGCGCGCTTGCGGCGCTGGCGACGGCGGGCGCGGACGTGCGCACGATCAGCGTCTATCCGATTCATCACGACAAGGTGATTTGTGCGGACCGCAAGACCGTCGAACTCGGCTCCTTCAACTATTCGACGGCTGCCGCGACGAGGAACTCCGAAAATGTGCTCGTGAGCTGGGACAACCCGGAACTCGCCAAGGTCTATCTCGGCCATTTCGAACGCAACTATCGGCAGTCGGAACCGTTTGTCGGCGATTACTGAAAAAACGACAGCCCCGCAGGGCTGCCGTCTTTAGCACGAAACGACGCTAGTTCAGCACACGAGCTCGGATTCGCTGATCCCTAGCGCTTTCGCGACGCCGAGCCCATAGGCCGGATCGGCCTTCATGCAATGGTCGATATGCCGTAGTTGTACTTCCTTCGGTGCGCCGCCGACGGCACGCGCCGTGTTCTCGAACAGCACTTGCCGCTGCGCCAGACTCATCAGGCGGAATAGCGCGCCGGGCTGCGAGTAGTAGTCCTCGTCGACGCGATGGTTCCAATGATCGGCCGCGCCTTCGAGCGAGAGCGGCGGTTCGCGGAAATCGGGCTGCTCGCGCCACTCGCCATAGCTGTTCGGCTCATAACCGAGCGTGCTGCCGTGGTTGCCGTCGACGCGCATCTGGCCGTCGCGGTGATAGCTGTGAAACGGGCAGCGCGGCGCGTTGACCGGGATGCTCATGTGATTGACGCCGAGGCGATAGCGCTGCGCATCGCCATACGAGAACAGCCGCGCCTGCAGCATTTTGTCGGGCGAAAAACCGATGCCGGGCACGACATTGGCGGGATTGAAGGCCGATTGTTCGACTTCGGCGAAGAAGTTTTCCGGGTTTCTATTCAGTTCCATCACGCCGACCTCGATCAGCGGATAGTCCTTGTGCGGCCAGACTTTCGTCAGATCGAAGGGGTTGTATGGCACTTTCGCCGCATCGGCCTCGGGCATGATCTGCACCTTCAGCGTCCACTTCGGGAAGTCGCCGCGCTCGATCGCTTCATAGAGATCGCGTTGATGGCTTTCGCGATCACGGCCGATCAGCGCTTCGGCCTCCTGGTCGCTCAGGTTTTCGATGCCCTGCCGGCACTTGAAATGGAATTTGACCCAGAAGCGCTCGTTGTTCGCGTTGATGAAGCTGAAGGTGTGCGAACCGAAACCATGCATCGTGCGATAGCTCGCCGGGATACCGCGATCCGACATGACGATCGTGATCTGGTGCAGCGCTTCGGGCAACGAGGTCCAGAAATCCCAGTTGTTCTTCGGGCTGCGCAGATTCGTGCGCGGATCGCGTTTCACCGCGTGGTTGAGGTCGGGAAACTTGAGCGGATCGCGCATGAAGAACACTGGCGTGTTGTTGCCGACCAGATCCCAGTTGCCTTCATCGGTATAAAACTTGAGCGCGAAACCGCGAATGTCGCGCTCGGCGTCGGCCGCGCCGCGCTCGCCGGCGACGGTCGTGAAGCGTGCGAACAGCTCCGTTTTTTTGCCGATCTGCGAGAAGATTTTTGCCCGCGTAAATTGCGCGATGTCGTTCGTCACGGTAAAGCTGCCGTACGCGCCCGAACCCTTTGCATGCATGCGTCGTTCCGGGATCACCTCGCGGTCGAAATGCGCGAGCTTTTCGAGCAACCACACATCCTGCAGCAAGGCTGGTCCACGCGGACCGGCCGTCATGCTGTTCTGATTATCGGGCACCGGGGCGCCCGCCGCGGTGGTCAGATGCTTCTTATCAGTCACGGAAATCCTCCTGTGTAGCCGATATGCGGGGTCCAACTGCGACCAGTATAGGGCGCATCGCAAAGCAGCAAATACAGCAGAAGCGAACCCTTGATCCAGGCTCAAGTAAAACGTCTGGAAGCATCCGGGATATCGTCGAATATCTCGTCCCCCGTCGGTTCGTAATGCGGCACGCTGTTCTTGGCGTGGCGCAATTGCGCTAGCTCATGATAGATCCGCCGCCGCACGCGGCTGATGTTGCCGAGCGGGCGGTGCTCGGGGACGCAGTGCCAGGGGTTCAGCGATAGCCGCTTGGCGAAATCGATCTGCGCCTGCGAGGCGAATTGCTGACGCGCAATGCGCAGCGTGGCGACGGGAATGCGCGGCGAGAGGCGCTCCGGCCAATAGACGCCGGCGTTCTCGATCGGCATCAGGTGGGAGTCGGTTTGTAGCTGCACGCGGATTTCGAACTCTACATCGCCGGCGTCCAATGCCTTGATCATCGCGCTGCGCAGATAGTCGTCGGGCGGACGCAGCGGCAGGCGCGGAATCGGTGTCCTGGTTTTCGCCTTGGGCCAAAACGAATACTGCATCGCCTGCCCTGCGCCGAGCAGGTAGGGCACCTGGCTGAAATACGGCGCTTCGAAGGGGCTGCTCTGCGTCTTGAGCCAGAGCCCTTGCAATACGAGGTCGAGCACGTGGGGCTGGCTGAAGTTGAGGAAATGAAACAGCGCGGCGTTCTTGAAGCTCCATTCCTGCAGATGCGCGTTCGAGCGCGCGTCCTGCGTGACGAAGGTCGGCGGGGAGACGCCGAAGATATCCTGAGTGAATTTCTCCTCGTCCATCAGCTTTGGCCCCGGTACGCCCATCAGTTTGGCGCTGATGCTCATGAAGCCGGGGTCGTCGATGTCGGGCGTCACATAGGGGCCGGGGCCGGAAAAACGCACCCAGGCGCGAAAGCTTCTCGGCTCCTTGAATATGCCGTGGCGCAATCCGGCCGGCAATCCATCGTGCACGATGAATTCGCCGCGCACGATGCCATGCGTTTTGGTGTTGCCGCCGCGTTCGTAACCACCAGGCCTCCAGAGGCCGGCGAGCTGCTTCTTGAAGGTATCGATGATTGCGTCGCACCAGGCATCCTCGTCGGGAGGAATGCGTTCCTCGGCAATGCCAAGGTGCAAATTCTCGCGGCGCGCGTTGATCAGGAAGGTTGCGAAGCGTTGGAGCGCATCGAGCAGAAGCGCGTCGAAGGCGGGGCGTATCCACGGATCGATCCGGCGCTCCATCTGGAGCAGGAAAAGCGCGCTGTTGCCGATCGCATCGAGCACGAAGGAGCCCGTGCTCGCGGCTGGAACCGGACGGCTGGCGTTCGAATTCATCGCGACTTCCTTTTCTACCTGATTGTCATCTATATGTTCATTCCACCGTAGCCAGAAAGCGCAGCGCGCGCAGGCCCGGCATGAAGAAGTACGCGCCGCCGCGCACCTGCACGAAGGCAGGAATACTATGCAAGCGATGATCCGGACCATCGGCATACGGCATTGAAAACAAATCGGTCGGACTGCCGTCGGGGCCTGGCTGGCGATGGCCGAGCAGCGGATCGCCCTCGCCGCGCAAACCGTCGAAGCGTGTGCCGACGATCCAGGCGTTCTGCACGAACTCGAACTGACGCGCGATGTTCGCGGCCAGGCAGATGAAATGCAATCCGGTTTCTGGTGCTTCGGATTCGCGCGCGACCGCGTCCTCGATAGACAGCGCCGCGCCGTATTCGCGCCCGCGCCGCAACAAGCGATGAAAACGCGTCGAGGCGACGCGATCCCGTTCGAGCGCGGCAGCGTTGAAGCCGAGGATTCGCATAAGCCGCGACAGCATTCCTGGCGCGCCTTGGGGCAGGTCGGCATTGCGCGGATTGGCGCGCCGCACATGCGCGCCCAGCGGGCAGCGCAAACCTTCTGCATCGGCGCGATAGTCGAATTCGTTAAGCCCCTTCGCGCCGCGAACGAGCGGCGCACCGTTCAGGCCACGTCCCACCATCGCCTCGGCCCAGCGCTGGCGCAGGGCAGCCTTGCCGCAGGCGCGCGCGTCGAGATATTGCCAGAAGCCACGTACGTCCTGGCGCAACTGCCGCATCACGAGGTAGCTGCCGTTGCGCCCGAGATCCGCGCGATCGGGCGCGTCCTCGGCGCGCGGGAGTCGCGCGGCGCCCGCGCGCGCAGTATCGATCAAGGGTCTGTCGGTGTAGGCGCCGTATTCGTTCGGGTAGCCGAGCAGGAATT
>JAVBKC010000145.1:0-21302 GCA_031554255.1 Niveibacterium sp. | reverse complement strand
CCTGGGTGGCTTTCTTGGGCGCAAAAGCGACGGCGAACCCGGCGCCAAGACGATCTGGATCGGCATGCAACGCACCATGGACGCAGCCTCCATGATTCTGGCGCTCCGGGAGGATTCGTGAGTTCTGTATAACGAGATGCTCTTAAAGGTTCTTATTTTTTCCGTGGCGGCCATGCTCACACTATATACGGTGGAGCTATCCGTGTATTTGGTCAAATCCGGATTTGTGTTTCTGGAACAGAATCCAGCAGTTGGCAAAACGATTACCTATCTTCCTCCAGTGGCTCTGGGATTTGCTTTTGGCATAGCTCTCCTTCGCCGAAGGCAGAACAAAGATGTGCATCGCGAGATGGTGAAATCATGAAGCACTAATTTCTGAGGCCGCCCCGCCACATTGGTAGGCCGAACATCCAAGCCCTCACGCGCGGGAATGGAATAAACTCGCGTCATGATTGAAACTGACAGCCTTGCCCCGCGCCCCGACGCGGGGCGTATCGTTTCCGCTGGCACCGCTTCGCTACAGGAGGAAGCGCTCGAACGCGCGCTGCGTCCGAAGCGCCTGGCCGATTACGTGGGCCAGAAGAAAATCCGCGAGCAGCTCGAAATCTTCATTGGGGCGGCGAGAAAACGTGGCGAAGCGCTCGACCATGTGCTGCTATTCGGCCCGCCGGGCCTCGGCAAAACGACGCTCGCCCACATCGTGGCGGCCGAAATGGGCGTGAATCTGCGCCAAACCTCGGGCCCGATCCTCGAACGCGCGGGCGATCTGGCCGCGCTGCTGACCAATCTCGAACCGCACGACGTGCTTTTCATCGACGAAATTCACCGGCTCTCACCGGTCGTCGAGGAAGTGCTCTATCCGGCGCTGGAGGATTACCAGATCGACATCATGATCGGCGAGGGGCCTGCCGCGCGTTCGGTCAAGCTCGATCTGCCGCCCTTCACGCTCGTTGGCGCCACGACGCGCGCCGGCATGCTGACCAATCCGCTGCGCGACCGCTTCGGTATCGTCGCACGGCTTGAGTTCTACACCGCCGAGGAGCTGACGAGTATCGTGCACCGCTCGGCCCAATTGCTCAATGTGCATATCGACGACGGCGGCGCGCTCGAAATCGCGCGGCGCGCGCGCGGCACGCCACGTGTCGCCAACCGCTTGTTGCGCCGCGTACGCGACTATGCCGAGATCCGCGCCGATGGCCGCATCGTGCTGGAAGTCGCCGACGCGGCGCTGCTCATGCTCGATGTCGACCGCGTCGGGCTCGACATCATGGACCGCAAGCTGCTCGACGCAATCATCGAGAAGTTCTCGGGCGGACCGGTCGGCGTAGACAACCTCGCGGCGGCAATCGGCGAATCGCGTGACACGATAGAAGACGTGCTCGAACCCTATCTGATCCAGCAGGGTTACCTGCAACGCACGCCGCGCGGACGCATCGCGACCCCTGCAATTTATCGACACCTTGGTCTATTACCACCACAGCACGCAAATCCGGAACTCTGGTAATCCCCCAATTCGCGATTCGAGCGCGCCTGCGTATGATGGCATTCCACGAATAAAAAACTCAATAATCCAGGGGGGAGTAGACTTCATGAGCGAATTGAATCCATACCAGCCACCATCGGCCCTCATTAAGGATGCCGAAGTAAGACGTTCGCATGGGAATTTCATTCCCGCAGGCCGCAAGCTCGCCGCCGATCGCGGAACGACCTGGCTAACAGGCGGCTTCAAGATGGTATTCGCGCAGGTCGGCCCCTGGCTCCTGCTTACGCTCGTTCTCGGCGTAATCTTTATCGTATTGGGCCTGATTCCAATCGTTGGACTCGTCGTCAATCTCCTGATGCCGGTTTTTATCGGCGGCATGCTGATCGCTGCCCGCCGCCAGGCCGAAGGCGGAACGGTCGAGATTGGCGATATCTTCGGCGGCTTCAAAGAAAAATTCGGCCCCTTGATCATCGTCGGCCTGCTCATGTTTGTCATGAGTTTGGTGCTTCTCCTTTGCCTGATTGTTCCCATTCTCGGCATGTCCTTGTCCCAGGCCTGGATTACGGGAGATGCAGAAGCGCTGGCTGGGCGTATCGGCACAATTTTGCTCGTGTTTCCGGGTGTGGTACTGATTGGAGCCGTAGTCTCGGCCGCCTGGTGGCTCGCTCCGGCATTGATTGTTTTTCACGACATTGCACCCGTCGAGGCAATGAAGCGAAGCTTCATTGCGACGCTGAAAAACTGGGCACCCGTATTGATTTTCAGTCTGCTTACTATGCTTGCGATGTTCTGCGGCATGCTTCTGATCGGCCTCGGTCTATTTATAGTCATGCCCGCCTTGGCGACGGCAACCTACCTAGCCTATCGCGACATTTTCATCCAAGACTGATCTGGCGCTTTACGTTCGGCCGGGCACGATGCCCGGCCAATTCCCATGCTCGACACCGTCCGCAACGTCGCCACGCCCGAACTCATAGAACTGCGCCTGCACTGCGCCGGCCCGGTACCGCGTGCGCTCGCCTGGTTGCTCGACGCATTCATCCGGGGCTGCATCCTGCTTGCTGCGGGCATCGCACTGAGTTTTTTCGGCTACGCCGTGGCCGGACTTTTGCCGATCATCTGGTTCGCGCTCGAATGGCTCTATCCGGTTTTTTTCGAAGCGCTGGCCAGTGGCGCGACACCCGGCAAACGCGCGCTCGGACTTTGCGTGCTGCGGCTTGACGGTAGCCCCGTCGGTTGGGGCGCGGCACTCTCGCGCAACTTGCTGCGCACGGCCGATTTTTTACCCTTCGGCTATGGCTTCGGTCTCATCTTCATGCTGACGACAAAAGAATTTCGCCGCATCGGAGATCTTGTCGCCGACACGATTGTCGTCTATCGAATCGCACCGACGCCGCTGCCAGTAGCGCCCGAGGCGCCGGCCTGGTATCCGAAGATTCCGCTCACGCGTGCGCAGCAGCAAGCAGTGCTGGCATTTGCCGAACGCGCGCCGCAACTCTCGTCCGAGCGTGCCGAGGAACTGGCCGAGATCGCGCCGCAACTCACGGCCAACGCGCAAGGCCGCACGGCGGTGGAGCGAATCTATGGACTCGCGCGCGTGCTGACTGGACAGGCGCAATGAAGCAGGAGCAATTCGAAACCCTGTTTGCCGCGCGCTGGGCCACATTCGAGGACTGGCTTGCACACGAGCGCCTACCGGCTCGCGCACGCGCCAAGCGGGCGGAACCGTTCGCCGGCAGCGAAGCACCGCAACGCTATCGCGAACTGTGCGCCCAACTCGCCCTTGCAAAGAGTCGCGACTATGGCCCGGCGCTTGTCGAGCGCCTGCACAATCTCGCCCGGTCAGGGCACGACAGACTGTACGGCACGCCAGACGGCTGGTGGCGGGAATGGCTGCACTATCTTGTCGGCGGATTTGCCGCCGAGGTCCGCGCCGAGTGGCGTTGCGTCCTGGCGGCCATGCTGCTGTTCTATCTCCCGTTCCTGCTGCTGGCGCTCGCGGTGCGCGCCTGGCCCGACTTCGCCTTCGTCGTGCTGCCGCAGGAACAACTGCAACAGTTCGACCAGATGTACGGTCCGACGTCCGATGCACTCGGTCGCGCGCGTAACGCCAGCGACGATCTGGCCATGTTCGGCCACTACATCATCAACAATATCGGCATCGGTTTTCGGACTTTCGCCTCCGGCATATTTTTCGGGCTCGGTTCGCTGTTCTTCATGATTTACAACGGCGTTTTTTTCGGCGTCGTCGAAGCGCATGTCGTCAATCTCGGTTATGCCGAACGCTTCTATTCGTTCGTGGCCGGACACAGCGCCTTCGAACTTACCGCAATCGCGCTATGCGGCGCAGCAGGCCTGCGCCTGGGCTGGGCGCTGCTCGCGCCAGGCAATCGCGGGCGCGGCGCGGCCCTGCGCGAAGCCTCGCGCAGCGTCGTCGGCATCGTCGCCGGCGCCGCGACGATGTTGCTGATCGCTGCCAGCATCGAAGCCTTCTGGTCGTCACGTCAATTGACGCCCATCCTCAAGTACGCCATTGGCATCATGAACTGGCTTATCGTCGTCATCTACTTCGTGTTTGCGGGCAGACGCCATGCGGCCCGATAAACTCGCCGTCGCGCTACGTCCGCGCAGCGGCTTCGAGGCTTGCGATCTGGGCCTGCGCCTCGCGCAACGCTGCGCGCGTCCGCTGTTCCTCGCCAATCTCGCGCTCGTCATGGGCGTCTCCAGCCTTGCCTACCTCATCTGCGCCGTCTTGCTCGATGTGCCCGCTGTGGGCGTCCTCGTCGTCTGGTGGTTAAAACCGCTTTACGACAGGCTCGCGCTGCATGTGCTCGCACGCGGCGTATTCGACGCGACACCAAGCGCGCGCGAAGCGCTGCGTGCGCTGCCTGGCCTGATCCGTGGCACGAGTCTCTTGCGCGCGTTGACGCTGCAACGCTTCGACGGCCAGCGTGCGCTGCGTCTGCCCGTCGTCCAGCTCGAAGGGCTGCGTGGCAAAAGCGCGCGCGCGCGGCGCAAGCTGCTCGCTGGCCGCGTCTCGGGTGCCGGGTTAGCACTACTCTTCTGTTTTACGCAATTTGAATTATTGCTGTGGTACGGCGTCCCGGCATTGATTGCATTGATCGCGTCCGACAACATCGATGTCAGGGTGCCTCTTATCGAGTTATTGACGGGCGAGGCAAGGGATTTCACGGCAGGGTCGATGGCGCTCTGGCATTTAAGCTACGGACTCGTCGTTGCCTTACTCGAACCTTTTTATCTCGCGAGCGGTTTCGCGCTTTATCTGAAGCGGCGAAGCGACCTCGAAGCCTGGGACGTCGAACTCCAGTTACGCAAAATCGCCGCTCCGGCGGCGACGCTGATACTTGCGACGTTCGCCCTGGTGGGTATGCTCGCATTCGGCCCGACCCCCGCCAGGGCCGCCGAAGATCCCGCGCGGCGCACGGCGGCCATTCGCGAAGCGCCCAAGGCAGTCAAGGAAATCCTCGCGCGCCCCGAGTTCGGCTACGAAGAAAAGGCGCATCGCCTGCGCTGGCGTGCGGCGGAAGATAAATCCACTAACAGCGAATGGTTCAAATCGCTATTCAAGCTTCTTTCCGGCTTCGCCCGCTGGCTCGTCGCCGCCTGGCGCATCATCCTGTGGATCGCGCTCGCGCTATTCGCGTGTTTTGTCATCTGGTTTCTGCCGCGCCAGATCCGTCGCATACAGGCTGCCAGGCGGGCGCCGCCGCCTCCGCTCGAAGTCGCCGGGTTCGACATTCGGCCCGAATCCCTACCCGACGACATCGCGGCCGCCGCCGCTGCGCTTTGCGCCGCCGGCCATATGCGCGAAGCGCTGGCCCTACTCTATCGCGGCGGACTATCGCGGCTGGCCCACGAGGCCGGAATTCCCTTCGAACGCGGCGACACGGAAGGCGATTGCCTGGCGCGGGTGACGCGCGCCGAGCTTCCCGTGCGCATGTTTTTTGCTGAACTCACGCGCAACTGGCAAGACGTTGCCTACGCGCGCCGTACGCTGTCGGCCGATGCAGCGGCCGTGCTCTGCCGCAACTGGGCGCTGGCCTTCGGAGCGCGGCCATGAGGCGCGATCGATGGTTGATCGGCGCGCTGATCGGCGTACTCGTTGCAACACTGCTTGTTTATTACGTACCTCGGCTGTCGTGGGAACAATACACCAAGCATATCGGCGCGCATGGCGCGGCGGCAGAAGACTCCACTTATGCCGCACAACTTCTCGTCGCGCGTTTGGGTTACCCCGTCCACAAAATGGACGACCCGGCCAAACTCGCCGATCTACCGCAGAACGCCACGCTGTACCTGAGTTCGCTGATCGCCGAGCCGCTCGCCGCACGGATGGAACCGCGCATCGTGGACTGGATACGGCGCGGCGGCCATCTTGTGATTGCTGTCCCCGGCCCCGAGCAGACGAACCGCTTCACAAGCTCGCTCGGTCTGCACAGGCTTGGCCGCCATCGTCCGCGCGAGGGCAAGAGCGAGTTGATCGAACTCGAAGGGCTCAGACTCGCGATCCAGTTTTCGGACTGCGACGTGTTTGAACTCGACGCGAAACCACTCTGGTCGGGCACGGTGCCGTCTTATTCCCGCTACGCGAATCAACACGATCGCACGGCTGACGATGATGGTGACAAGGAAACACCCGACAGCAGCGAAGACGGTCCGGCCGAAATGGCCGTGCACACGCCCGCGCTGGCGGTCGCACGCTGGCCGCTCGGCAAGGGTTGGGTTACGGCAGTCTGCAACGACTGGCCGCTGTCGAACACCGGACTGGGCCGCTTCGATCACGCCGAACTCGCTGCGCGCGTACTGCTGAACGAGCGCGACGCTGCCATCTATTTCGCACCGCAGACCGAGTACCCGAAGCTGTTGCCCTGGCTTTACGCGCGCGCCCCCGAGGCGCTCGCCGGTGCAGCAGCGCTCGTGCTGCTCGCGCTATGGCGCGCGATACCGCGCTTCGGCCCATTGCGCAGCGAAAGCGTACCGCAGCGACCCGGCCTTACGCTGCATCTATCCGCCGTCGGACGCTTCCACCTCGATCGCGGCGACTGGCAGACCCTGCTTGCCGCCTTGCGCGAGGAGGTCCATCGCCTTGCGCGTCAGAGCGGCGGGCCGCAAGGCTTGCCCGAGATCGCCGAATGCGCCGGCCTGCCGCTTGCAACCCTCGAAACGGCAATGACCGACACTGCCGTGTGCGAACGCCGCGAATTCATGCGTACCGCTACCTTGCTTGCCCATGCAATCGACGTATTGCAGGCGCAGCGCCCCGCCCAATCCAGCAAAACCGTTCAGAAGAAACCTGCGCCATGACAGTCAGCCCGCTTTCACTCAACGATGCACATGACATTGCGCGCGGCCTGCGCGAGCAGATCGCGCGCGTCTTCATCGGCCAGCATGCGGCCATCGACGCCACGCTCTGCGCACTGATCGCGGGCGGCCACGTCCTGCTCGAAGGCGTGCCGGGTCTGGGCAAGACGCTGCTCGTCAAAGCACTCGCACAGACTTTCCGCGGCAGCTTCGCGCGCATCCAGTTCACGCCCGACCTGATGCCTGCCGACGTGACCGGCCATACGCTGTTCGATGCGAAGAGCGGCGAATTCACGACGCGGCGCGGGCCGGTGTTCGCGAACCTTTTGCTGGCCGACGAAATCAACCGCGCGCCGGCCAAGACGCAAGCCGCGCTGCTCGAAGTCATGCAGGAGGGGCAGGTCACGCTCGACGGCGAAGCGCACGCCTTGCCGCCGCCCTTTCTCGTGCTGGCGACGCAGAATCCGATCGAACAGGAAGGCACCTATGCCTTGCCCGAAGCGCAGCTCGACCGCTTTTTGCTCAAGGTGCTGATCGACTATCCGGCGCATACCGACGAATGCGCACTGGTCGCCTGGGCCACCGGCGGCAAGATCGGCGACCGGCTCGACGTGGCGGCCGTCGAAGCGGTTGCCGATGTCGAACAGATGCTCGCGCTGCAAGCCGTCGCGGCCAATCTGACGCTTGACTCGGCCGTACTCGACTATGCAGTTCGCATTGCACGCGCGAGCCGCGACTGGCCCGGCATCGCCGTCGGCGCCGGCCCGCGCGCCGCAATCGCGCTGGTCCGCGCGGCGCGCGCGCATGCGCTGCTGGCTGGCCACGACTACGTGCTGCCGGATGACGTCAAAGCGATGGCGCCCGCCGCGCTGCGTCACCGCATCGTGCTCTCGCCCGAGGCCGAGATCGAGGGCCTCGGTATCGAACAATTGATAGCCGCGCTGCTCGACCGCGTGGAAGCGCCGCGCGCCTGAGCGCTACGCAATGCCGATTCCCGCGCCCGCCCTTCTCGCCGCCGCCGCCGTCTGGTTCGCCCTTGCGGTGCTGGCGGCCTGCGTGCCCGCATTGCGACCCTTATGCTGGATCGCGGGCGCCGCAGGCTGCGCGTTGGCGGGTGTCGACTGGCTGCGCAGCGCGCTCGAACGCCCCCCGGGCGCTGCGCGCGTGCATGCCGGAACGCTCGCGCTCGGCGCCACGACGCGCATCGCGATTCGGCTGATCTGGCCCGGCCGGCGCCACGCGCTCGTCGAAGTCTTCGACCATCTGCCCGACGCGTGCGAAACGGCCACGCTGCCCTTGCACCTGCGCCTGCCCCCCGGGCAGCCGCAGGAACTTGCCTACCGGATGCGTCCGATGGCGCGAGGCGACCATAGCTTCGGACCGATCGCGCTGCGCATCCGCTCGCCCTGGGCGCTTTGGTGGCGGCAGATCGCGGTGCCCTGCGACACCTCGATCCGCGTCTTTCCGGATTTTTCGGCGATCACGCGCCATGCGCTGCAAGCCACGTCCTCCGCCGTCGCGCAAAGCGGCGTACTGCGCCGACGGCGACGCGGCGAGGGCCTGGATTTCGATCAACTGCGCGAATACCGCAGCGGCGACGCACCGCGCCGGATCGACTGGAAGGCCTCGCGCCGTTTCGACCGGCTGATTTCGCGCGAATACCAGGACGAGCGCGATCAGCGGATCATGCTGCTCGTCGACTGCGGCCGTCGCATGGGCGCGCGCGAGGAGGCCTTCGACATGCGCCACGCTAGCGGGGCATCCGCGCAAACCGCCCATCTCTCGCATTTCGATCACGCGCTCGACGCGCTGCTGTTGCTCGCCTACGTCGGGCTGCATCACGGCGACGCGGTCGGCCTGATGACGCTGGGCGGCGTCGAGCGCAGGCTGCGCCCGCAAAAGACAGCCGCCGCGCTCTCGCGCATCCTGCACTCAGTCTATGATCTTGCGCCCAGTCTCGAAGCGACCGATTTCGAACGCGCGGCGCAGGCGCTACTGCGCGTCGAACGCAAGCGCAGCCTGGTCGTGATCCTGACGAATCTGCGCGACGAGGACGACGCCGGCCTTACCGCCGCCTGCCGTCTGCTCGGGCAGCGGCACCTGGTGCTCGTCGCGAGCCTGCGCGAACAGGCGCTCGACGAGGCTTGTCGGGCCGAGGCGCGCGATGCGCAAGCGCTCGCGCTACGCTGTGCCGCGCTCGAATACCGCGAACGCCGCAGCGCGATTTTGCGCCGCCTGCGCCAAAACGGCGTGCTGTGCCTCGACGTGCCGCCGCATGAACTCGCCGTCGCGACGATCAATCGCTATTTGGCTGTCAAGGCCGATGGCAAGCTTTAAACTCCCATTCCATGAAACCCCAATCATCCGATCCCGCCGCCCTGCTCGAACAGGGCCTCGAACATCATCGCAGCGGCAGCCTGCCGCAAGCCGTGTCCGCTTATCAGGCCGCGCTCAAGCTCGCACCGGACTTGTGGGACGCGCTCAAGATGCAGGGCCTCGCGCTTTTCCAGATGGGCATGCGCGAGGCCGGGTTAGAACAAATGAAGAAGGCAGCCGAAACGCTCGCAACCGATGCGGCAGCTTGGTTCAACCTTGCGCAAGCCCTGGGTGCAATGGGGCGCGGCGAGGAAATGCTGGTCGCGCTCGAACGCACGCTGGCGCTGGAACCGAATGCGGTTGCCGAACGCGCGGTGCTCGCCTCGGAATACGCCCGTCTGGGCCGCCGCCAGGAGGCCATCGCGCATGCCCAGCAAGTTGCAGCCGCAGCCCCCGACAAAGCCAATCTGTGGGATGCGCTGTCAGCCTTGCTTTACCAGGAAAACGCCATCGAAGAGGCCATCGCCGCGCACGCAAAAGCCGTCGCGCTACAGCCGGAAATCGCTCGCTCGCGCCGGCTTAGACTGGCCGAGCCCGAACCGTGGCGCAAACCGAAGATCGCGCCGCTGCCGCTTTCCGCCGCGCGCCATCCTGAATTAGCCAGCCGTGCGGCGCTCGACGCCTTCGCCGAAGAGCGCGGTCTGCTTTTGATCGACGATGCGCTGCCCGATCCGCTTGCCTATCGCAAATGGGCGCTCGCGCAGAACTTCGAGTCGGTCCAGTACCGTGGCCAGAACTTCCCCGGCATCCAGAGCGAAGGCTTCGACACGCCGGAACTATTGAGCTTGATCGCGAGCGCGCTCGGCCGCCGCATCAAATCCGCCTCGCCCGACACCGGCGCGCTGCGCCTCTCGTATACCGATTCGACCGCACGCACCGACATCCACGTCGATAACGAAGAAGGCGAGAACCGCGACCGTTTCGCCGCCGTGCTTTACCTGAACCTGCCGCACCAGGAGCAGGGCGGCACCGTGTTCTGGCGCCACAAGGCCAGCGGCTGGGATCGCCGGTACCCGGACGCCGACGCGCGCACTGCTGGCTACGCCTCGTTCAAGGCGTTTCAGGAGCGCTGGCTGCCGAATCTTGCCGCCGAACGTTTCAACGATCTGGCCGCGCGCCGCTTCGATGCCTGGGAAGCGCTCGTCGAACTGCCGATGAAACATAACCGGCTCGTGCTTTACCGCAGCGACTACTTCCACTCGATTGCCGAGGTCTTCGGCAGCCAGCCCGACGACGGACGGCTCGTGCAGCTCTTTTTCTTCGAACTGTGCTGAAGCCGGATTTACGGCATCGCCCATCTTGAAGCCTCGGCATTCATACCAGGGCTTCAAGATGGGCGGTTGCATTCTGTAACCGTCCCGCCGTGGCGTGCCCATTACCGCTGCTAAAATGCCGCGATGCCAAAACACGCATCCCCCGTGCACCACTGGCCGGTGCGCGTCTATTACGAAGACACCGACGCCGCCGCCGTCGTCTATTACGCCAACTACCTGAAAGTCTGCGAACGCGCCCGCACCGAGTGGCTGCGCGCGCTCGGTTTCGAGCAGCAGAAACTACGCGACGAGCGCGCAATCGTCTTCGTCGTGCGCTCGATCGGCGCCGACTACCTCGCTGCCGCAGTGCTCGACGATGCCTTGACCGTCGAAAGCCGCATCGCGGAAATCGGCCGCGCGAAGCTCGTTTTCGCCCAAAAAGTACTACGCGGCGAGCACGTATTGTTCGAAGCGCAAGTCGGCGTCGTTTGCGTCGACTGGAGCAAGAAAAAACCCACGTCCATCCCGGACGACATCCGAGCCCTCCTGGAAATCCTCAAATGACCGGAAACAGTGACCTTTCCATCCTGTCGCTCATCGTCGAGGCAAGTCTCGTCGTTAAGCTCGTGATCGCACTGCTGCTCGGCACCTCGCTCGTCTCGTGGTACTGGATCTTCCGCAAGGGCTTCACGATCCGCGCCGCACGGCTGCGCACGGCCGATTTCGAAAACGAATTCTGGAGCGGCGGCGACATCGGCAAGCTCTATCGCGGCGCGGCCGCCGACCGGGGAACCGTCGGGCCGCTCGGCCGCGTCTTCGAGGCCGGCTACCGCGAGTTCGCGAAATTGCGCGGGCAGAACAACCTCGACGCCAGCGACGTCATCGACGGCGCACGCCGCGCAATGCGCGCGACGACGCAACGCGAAATCGACGACCTCGAATCGCACACATCGTTTCTCGCCACGGCCGGCTCGGTGAGCCCTTACGTCGGTCTGTTCGGTACGGTGTGGGGCATCATGCATTCCTTCCGTGGCTTAGGCGACGTCGGCACCGCCACGCTCGCCCAGGTCGCGCCCGGTATCGCCGAAGCGCTGGTGGCGACCGCGATCGGCCTCTTCGCCGCGATCCCGGCTGTCGTCGCCTACAACCGCTTTGCCTACGACATCGACCGGCTGACGACGCGCTTCGACTCCTTCATGGAAGAATTCTCCAACATCCTTCAACGCCAATTGCGTTGAGCGAAACGAGGAGTCGCGAATATGCGCCAGCGTCGCCTGATGAACCAGATCAACGTCGTGCCCTACATCGACGTGATGCTGGTGCTGCTGATTATCTTCATGGTCACGGCGCCGATGATACAAAGCGGTTCGGTGAACCTACCCTCGGTCGGCAAGGCGCCAACGCCGCCCGCGCAGGCAATCGAGGTACGACTCGACGAAGATCTTTCGCTGCATGTGCTAGATCACTCGAAAAAAGCCCCTGAGCGCAAAGTCAGCGAGGACGAACTGCTGGCTGTGCTGCAACAAGCGCAAACCCGCAACGCCGAACAGCCCGTGCTGATTGCCGCCGACAAGCGCGTGCGCTATGAGTCTGTCATGAATCTGATGGATCTGCTGCAGAAGAACCAAGTGCAGAAAGTCGGTCTGCTCGTCCAGCCCGGTAAAAAATAGGGACGACCATCGCATGGAGTTAAATCCGACGCAGCGTGGTTTTGAAGAGACCGGCAAGTGGTCGGCCGTGTTCTTCACCGCGTTCGTCCATTGCGCCCTCGTACTGATTCTGTTTTATGGCGTGAGTTGGCAGCGCAAAAAACCCGACGCCTTCGAGGTGTCGCTCGTGCGCAGCGAAGCGCCGTTAGGCGAAAAGGCGCCGCCCGCGCCGCCGCAGCCGGTAGTCGAGACGCCTCCGCCTCCGCCAAAAATCAAAACACCGCAGCCTCCTCCGCCGCCACGGGAAATCGCCCCCGAGCTGCCCAAGCCCGTCGCAAAGCCCGACATCGCGGTAGCGCAGCCAAAACCGGAAAAGAAAAAACCCACGCCCAAACCGGAAACCCGACCCGTCGAGAAAAAGCCTGACGAAAAGAAACCCGAGCCCAAGAAAACCGAAGCCAAGCCCGACAAGCAAGCCGAACAGCAGGCCGAGTTGAAGAAACAAATCGAGGCCGATCAGAAGCGCATGCAGGCGATGCTCAATAGCGACGCCGAACGCGCGCGGCAAAAAACCTTATTGAGCGAAGAAACCGGCCGCGTCGCGAATGCGCGCGCGAAAGCCAGTTCGGATCGCGCGCAAAACGAGTACCTGAACCGTATCCGCGTCAAGATTCGCGGCAATATCGTGCTGCCGCCCCAGCTAAACGGGAACCCGGAGGCGGTCTTCATGGTCGAGCAGTTGCCCAGCGGCGAGGTGATGAATGTTCGCTTGGCGCGTTCTAGCGGCAACGGCAATCTCGATGCGGCCACCGAGCGGGCGATTCGCAAATCCAGCCCGCTACCGCTGCCGAACGATCCGTCGCTATTCCAGCGTCAATTGGAAATCAGCTATCGCCCGTTTGACGACAACCCTTGACGGAGTGCCACAAAGCTTGGCTCCGTTACCGACACCTGGACCATATAATCGCAAGATGTTCTCCCGACGTGAATTCCTGACCGCCGGCGGCCTCGCCGGCCTTGGCCTCTCGGCCCTGCCCGCCGCAGCGCAATTGCGCATCGAAATCACGGGCGCCGGCGCCAACCAATTTCCGCTTGCTTTCGCCGCCTTCGACGGCGAGGGTCTGTTGCCGCGCTCGCTATCCGACGTTGCGCGCACCGACCTCGAACGCAGCGGCCTGTTCAAACTCATCGAAACTGGCCCGACGCCGCTATCAGAAACCTCGGCTATCGATTACGGCAACTGGAAATATCGCGGCGCTGACGCGCTCGTCGTCGGTTCCGTTTTGAAAGCCGCCGACGGCCGCTTCCTGGTCCGCTTCCGCCTATTCGACACCGCGCGCCAATCCGATCTCGGCGGCCTCGAACTGACCTTTCGCGCCGACCAGTACCGCGCGGCCGCACACGGCGTCGCCGATTGGGTTTATCAAAAACTGATAGGCGAACCCGGCATCTTCTCGACACGCATCGCCTACGTACTCAAAAACGGCCGTCAGTATCAGCTCCAGATCGCCGACGCCGACGGCCAGAACGCCCAGGCCGCCCTGGTTTCCGACGAGCCGATCATCTCGCCGGCCTGGTCGCCCGACGGCACGAAGCTCGCCTACGTATCGTTCCAGACCAAAAAACCCGTCATCTACGTCCACACGCTCGCAACCAAACAGCGCAGTGTGCTGTCGAACTTCAAGGGTTCGAACTCCGCGCCAGTCTGGGCGCCCGACGGCAGCCGGCTCGCGGTCGTGCTGACCAAGGACGGGCTCTCGCAGATTTACGAGATCCGCCCCGACGGCAGCGGCCTGCGCCGCCTGACCCAATCGGCCGGCATCGACACCGAGCCGCATTTCTCGCCCGACGGCCAATCGCTCTATTTCACCTCCGACCGGGGCGGTTCGCCGCAGATCTACCGCATGCCCGCCGGCGGTGGCGCCGCGCAACGCATCACCTTCGAAGGCAGCTACAACGTCACGCCGCGTATCTCCCCAAACGGCAAGACATTGGCATTTTTGACGCGCAGCGAGGGCCGTTTCCGTATCGCACTAATGGATCTGGCCTCGCAGCAAGTGCAAATCCTCACCGATTCGGATAAGGACGAATCCCCCAGCTTCGCCCCAAATGGCCGCCTCATTCTGTACGCCACCGAGGTGGGCGGCCGTGGCGTCCTCTCGGCCATATCGGTCGACGGACGCGTAAAACAGCGTCTATCGGGCTTCGCCGGCGACGTGCGAGAACCCGCGTGGGCGCCATTCCAAAAATGAGTGGCACAATTAAAGCAACGATGACACAGGAGCCTTACACTATGCGCAAGCTGCTGCTTCCCTCCCTCCTCGCGGTCGCGCTCGCCGCGTGCTCCAGCACCCCCACCGACAAGCCGACGCCAGTCGAAACCAAACCGGCGGTAAATACGGATTCGGGCCAGACGACGCAGGGCGCCGTCACGCAACCCGGTAACGTTCAATCCGATCCGCTGGCTGCGGTCAGGGACCCGAACAATATCCTCTCGAAGCGCAGCGTCTATTTCGACTACGACCGGTACGACATTCTGTCGCGCTACCAACCGCTCGTAGACGCGCATGCCAAGTTCCTGGTTACGCAGCCGCAAGTGAAGATCCTGATTCAGGGCAATACCGACGAACGCGGCTCCAGCGAATACAACCTGGCGCTCGGCCAGAAGCGCGCCGAAGCCGTGAAGAAGGCGCTGACCCTGCTCGGCGCCAAGGACGGTCAGCTCGAAGCCGTCAGTCTCGGCAAGGAAAAACCGCGCGCGACCGGCCACGACGAAGCCGCCTGGACCGAGAACCGTCGCGCGGACGTCCTATACCAGGGTGAATATTGATGCGAACAGCAGCCTTGCTGCTGATGCTCGGCGCGCTGGCAGTTTCCCCTGCCCGCGCCGGGCTTTTCGACGACACGGAAGCGCGCAAGCAGATCGAGCAGATACGGGCCCAACAGGACGCACGGATCAAGAAGCTTGAAGCCTCGGCGAGCGGCCAGATCGAACTCGCCAACCAGATCGATGCCTTAAAGCAGGAAATCGCCCGCCTGCGTGGCCAGATCGAAGTGATTACGAACGACCTCGACCAGACGCAGAAACGGCAAAAAGATTTCTACGTCGATCTCGACGCCCGCCTGCGCAAGTTCGAAACCAGCGCGGTCGCGGCGCAGCCGGCCGAAGCCACCCAGCCCGCCGCCGACCCGGCCAACGAGACGCGCGACTACGAAGCTGCGCTGAATCTGCTCAAGGGCGGCAAGAACAAGGACGCGGCCTCTGCATTCCAGTCCTTCATCAAGAGCTACCCGAAGAGCAGCTTCCTGCCCAGCGCCAATTTCTGGGCCGCCTCGGCGCTCTATCAGGCGCGTGACGTCAACGAAGCTGCCAAGTCCTTCGGCAAAGTCGTCGAAGGCTGGCCCGACGACGCACGCGCGCCCGACGCGCTGCTCGGTCTGTCGAACTGCCAGCAGGAACTCGGCGATAAGAAAGGCGCGCGCGCCACGCTCGAAAAGATCGTCGCGAAGTATCCGTCCAGCCCCGCCGCACAAACCGCAAAGCAGAAACTGGGCAAGAAGTAAAACGTGAGCACTGACGTATCCGCTGCATCCGTGAGGCTCAAACTCACCGAGATTTTCTTTTCGCTACAGGGCGAGTCTTCCCGCGTCGGCTTGCCCACCGTTTTCATTCGCTTGACCGGCTGCCCGCTGCGTTGCGTCTGGTGCGACACGACCTACTCTTTCACCGGCGGCCAGTGGTGGGAGCTTGCCGCCGTCATGGAGGAGGTTGCTCGCCACGCTACGCGCTACGTCTGCGTGACCGGCGGCGAGCCCTTGTCCCAAAAGGCATGTCAGCCCTTGCTTACCGCGCTGTGCGACGCCGGCTATTCGGTTTCGCTCGAAACCTCGGGCGCGCTCGATATTGCGGGCGTTGACGCGCGCGTCTCGAAGATCATGGATCTGAAGCCGCCAGGCTCCGGCGAACTCGCGAAGAACCGCTGGGAAAATCTCACCCACATCACCGCCGACGACGAAATCAAGCTCGTGCTCGCGGACGAAGCCGACTACGCATGGGCCCGCGCGGTCCTCGCGGAACATCGGCTCGCCGAGCGCTGCGACGTGTTGCTCTCGCCCGTTCAGGGCCAGTTAGCGCCCGGGCAACTTGCCGAATGGATACTACGCGACCACTTGCCGGTGCGCATGCAAGTGCAACTGCACAAGATCATTTGGGGCAATGTCGCCGGTCGCTGATCGGAGTTACCTGATGCATATTCCGGATACTTACCTCGACAAATCTTTTCCCCCTCTATCTGATCATGAATACTGAACGCCGCGCCGTCGTACTGCTTTCCGGCGGTCTCGACTCGACGACCTGTCTTGCGATCGCCAAAAACGAAGGCTTCGCTCCCTATGCGCTTTCGGTCGCCTATGGCCAGCGTCACGACGCCGAACTCGCCGCTGCCGAGCGTATTGCCCGCACGCTCGGCGCGCGCGAGCATCGCGTTGCTCATGTCGACCTCGGTCAGTTCGGCGGCTCGGCCTTGACCGACGCCTCGATCGAGGTGCCAACCGCAGGCCCGCAGGCGGGTATTCCGGTCACCTACGTGCCGGCCCGCAACACCGTCATGCTCTCGCTTGCGCTCGGCTGGGCCGAGGTGCTGGCCGCGCAGGACATCTACATCGGCGTCAATTCGGTCGATTATTCGGGCTATCCCGATTGTCGCCCCGACTACATCGAAGCCTTTGAACGCATGGGCAATCTTGCAACACGCGCCGGCGTGGAAGGCCATTGCCTGCACATTCATACGCCACTCATGCGTTTGTCGAAAGCCGAAATCGTCCAGCGCGGCAGCGCGCTCGGTATCGACTACGGCCTCACAGTCTCATGCTACAAGGCCGATAAGGTGGGCCGCGCCTGCGGCCAGTGCGAAGCCTGCCGCCTGCGCCGCGAAGGATTCGTTGGCGCGGGCTTGGCGGACCCGACGCACTATTTCTAGGACAGGCCTGGATTTGCCTTGACAATGCGGCGTTCATGCACTATAGTTTCGTGCTCTGCCGCAGGGGTCGGTAGCTCAGTCGGTAGAGCAGCGGACTTTTAATCCGTTGGTCGCGAGTTCGAGTCTCGCCCGACCCACCACGCTGTAAATGTTGTTGTGGCGTCAGGGAGAAGCACAGCATAGGTTTGGGGGTATAGCTCAGTTGGTAGAGCAGCGGACTCTTAATCCGTAGGTCGTAGGTTCGAATCCTACTGCCCCTACCAGGAATACAAAAAAGCCCAGTCTTCGGACTGGGCTTTTTGCTTTCCCGAGTTAGCCGATGCTCACGCCGTGGGTTTCGGCCAGAGGCTTCAAACCGCCGGCGAAACCTTGGCCGATCGCCTTGAACTTGAACTCGGCGTTGTGACGATACAGTTCGCCGAAGATCATGGCGGTTTCGGTGGAGGCGTCTTCGGATAGGTCGTAGCGCGCGATTTCCTTGCCGTCGGCCTTGTTCAGGACGCGGATGTAGGCGTTGCCAACCTGGCCGAAGGACTGCTTGCGAGCTTCGGCGTCGTGGATCGTGACGGCGAACACCAGCTTCTTCACATCGGCGCCAAGACTGGTCAGCTTGACGTTGACCTGTTCGTCGTCGCCCTCGCCCTGGCCGGAGCGGTTGTCGCCCAGGTGCTCGACCGAACCGTCTGCGGACTTCTTGTTGTTGTAGAAGATGAAGCAGGCATCGTTCAGAACCTTGCCCGATTCGCCGGTGATGAAGACCGAGGCGTCCAGATCGAACTCCGTGCCGTCTGTGACGCGCGGATCCCAACCCAGGCCCACGATGATTTCGCTCAAACCCGGGGCCTCTTTCGACAGGGAGACGTTACCGCCTTTGGATAGACTCACAGCCATTTGCAGATTCCTTGTTCAGTTGAGGTGGACGTTAAAAGTTCATGCCATAGCCATTAGCCAGGGCTTTTAAACCACCAGCATAACCCTGGCCGACGGCGCGGAATTTCCACTCGCCGTTGTTACGGTACAGCTCCGCGAAAATCATCGCGGTTTCGGTGGAGGCGTCTTCGGCCAGGTCGTAGCGTACGACTTCGGCGTTAGTCACCGCGTTCACGATGCGGATGAACGAGCCGCCGACCTGGCCGAAATTCTGCTTACGTGCGTCGGCTTCGTGGATGGTGACGCTAAAAGCGATCTTGTCGACATCGGCCGCGACGCGGCTCAGATCGACCTTGATCACTTCGTCGTCGCCTTCGCCAGCGCCGGTGCGGTTGTCGCCCGTGTGCTCGACGGCGCCGTCGGTGCTCTTGAGCTGATTGTAGAAAATGAAGTCGGCTTCGCCACGGACCTTGCCATTAGCGCCCAGCAGGAAAGCGCTGGCGTCCAGGTCGAATTCGGTGCCATCGGTGGCACGCGGGTCCCAGCCCAGGCCGACCAGAATTTTGGTCAGGTTCGGGTCGGCTTTCGACAGGGACAGGTTGCCGCCTTTTTGAAGAGTCAGTGCCATAGATACAACTCCTTGTGGTTAGTGCTATTAATTATGGATTATCGGTTTGAGTTTCTTCCTTCTCGGGGAAGATTACGCTGGCCAGGATGCCAAGGGCCAAGACTGCCAGGACTACAAACAGACTGGTATTCGGATCAATGCTGATGCCATGATGGAACAGATGGTCGGTTGCATTGAGGCCGAGCTTGGCCGCGATGAAGAACAGTAAAACGATGACCGCCTTTTCCAGGTGCACGAGGTAGCGCTTCAGGGCTTCCAGCACGAAGTACAAAGTCCGCAGACCCAGGATCGCGAATAGCATAGCCGAGTAGACGATCAAAGGCTCGCGGCTCACCGCGATCACTGCGGGAACGGAGTCGAAAGCGAACAGTACGTCCGAGACCTCGACCACCACCAGGCAGAGGAACAGTGGCGTGGCGAAGATCCCGCCCTTGGCGGCAAGGCTCATGCCCTTGTTCTCGGGCTTTTGGATTTCCACTTCGAGCTTTTTGCGGCTGACGAAGAAGTTGTGACCGTATAGCTTTGGCCATACCGGGAAGAGCTTCTTCGCGAAGCGGTAGGCGATGTGCTGGGAGTAGTCCTCTTCGCCCTCGTCGTCGCCGCCGCCTTTGAGCATCATGACGGCGGTCCAGGCAACGATCAGCGCGAAGACGATTTCGACCCAGGGCCCGAAGGCCAAAAGGCCGGTGCCGATCGCAACGAAGACGCCGCGGAAGACGATGGCGCCGATGATGCCCCAGTACAAAATGCGGTGGCGCAAGCCGTCGGCCACCTTGAACCAGGCAAAGATCGCCATGAAGACGAACAGGTTGTCGACGGAGAGAACCTTTTCCAGCGCATAGCCGGTCACGAATAGACTGGCGACTTCCGGACCGTGCTGGATATAAAGAAAACCGGAGAACGCCAGGGAAATCGCGACCCAGAACACCGACCAGATCGATGCGCTGGTCAGGGAGATGGGCTTGTCGTCGCGGTGGGTGATCATGTCGAGCAGCAGGGCGGCGAGCGCCAAACCGACGAATACCGCGATGGTCAGTGGAGGGAAGCCAATATGAGTCGTTTCCACGATTGAAGCCCTTAGAGTTCGAAGTCTGCCGGGTTTACGCCCAGCTCATTGCAGATCAAGCGGCAGGCCGCCTTTTCCTTGGCGTCGAAGTTGCCGTCGGAGGCGCCGATGGCGCAAGCCACGCGCACCAGCAGGCGGGCCTCGCCATCCTTGCCCTTGATCTTGCTGACAACCTTCAGCGCTTCGGCTTGGCCGATGGAAAAATCGAACTCGAACTTGGCGCAAGCGTCGTTGAACACTTTGATGACGTCATTCTGGTTGAAGACCTTCAACTCGGGAGAGTTGTTGATGAAGCCCGACATTTTCATCTTTTCGGACGAAGAGATTTCACCGTCCGCCGCCGCGATAAGCGCGCAGGCGTTAGCGGTGGCCTCCATGAAGGTCCGATTCTTGAACTTGGCGACTTCCGTCGTCAGCGTTTCGCGGGCTTTCGCCGCGTTGGTTTTGAGCCATTCGAGCATTGTGTTTCCTCTATTGAGCGGGGCCTTGCGACCCCGTTGGTGGCAGTTTTATTATTTCGAGCCGGCAGTCCAGCGCATGCCCCACCCATAGGCTTTGTCCATGTCGGGATGACTCTTGTGGAAGTCAACCCGGCGCGAGACCTTGACGGCGCCCTTATCGTTTTCGAGCGTGGCGATCGCGCACATGCCGAAGCGCCCCCCTTCCTCGTTGAGGCGGACTTCGATCTCCGGCTGACCGGGGATGAAGATCGTCACAACGCCATCGGTGGACTTCCAGTTAGGCGCGCCGTCGTAGATGAACGCGAAGACGAGGATGCGGCGAATCTCGCTCCACTTCTTCCCGTTGATATGCAGCCATTCGCCGCCGGCGACGGATCCGGTGCGGTCATCGCCCATCAGCTGAATGAAGGGTTCGTACTCCAGATCGCCGAATGCCCCGCCGAGCGCCTGGACCACGCCCTTGGAACCGTCCTGCAGTTCGAACAAGCAGCCTACGTCCAGATCGACCGACTTGCTGCGGCTGAAAAAACCGCCACCGCTACCGCGATTCCAGTTCAGGTTCACCTTGATCTCGCCGAAACCGGCAGCGGTCTTTTCGAGGCTGATGCTCGAACGGGTCTTGTCGAGCGTGACCTTGCTGAGGCTGACCGTGGTTTTCGGCGGTGCGGGCGGAGTCGGGACCGGTGCGGGGGCCGATGCAGGTGCCGCTTGCGCCGCAGGCTGGCTGGGCGCGGCAACCTCCACGCCGAAGTGCTTGGCCAGCGGCTCCAGGCCACCGGCAAAGCCCTGACCGACGCAGCGGAACTTCCACGCGCCTTGACGCAGGTAGAACTCGCCGAGGATCAGCGCCGTCTCGCTCATTCCGCGCGTTGGAATCTGCGCCTCGATGTCGCCGCCGACCACCAATGCCAGTTGCGAGACTTTGTCGAAGTTGGCCTTGTTTTCGTAGATGGTCGCGGTCAGCGCCACTTTTTCCACGGCGGGATCCAGACGGCTCAAGTCCAGCGCGAAGACGGCCCGGCCGGCCGCTGATTCGGTCATCTGCACGGCGCCGCCCAGTACGCTGGTTTGGCCGTAGAAGCACATGTCGCCATCCCCACGCACCTTGCCGGCTCCGTTCAGAACGAAGGCCGAGACATCGATGTCGACGCCCGCAATCGGCGAGTAATTGACATCGACGCGCACATGGCCGGCCGCAACCGGCGCATTACCACC
>JAVBKC010000022.1:0-17540 GCA_031554255.1 Niveibacterium sp. | reverse complement strand
GATCTGTGCGGTGTCCTCGAAGAATAGCGGCAGGTAATACTCGATGCCGGCCGGCGCAATGTTATTGGAAACGTCCTTGTAGATCGTGCTGCGCGACGGATCGCCCTCGAAAACCTCGCGAAAGCGCTGGCGAAACCGTGTGCGCGCCGCGTCGTTGAGCGGGAATTCGCGTGCCGGCAGCAGGCGGATCTCGTCTGTCGGGTAGACCGTACGCTGGCTGTCCGGGTCGAAAGTGCGGATCGTGTCGACATCCTCGTCGAAAAGCTCGATCCGGAACGGCAGGGCCGCGCCCATCGGGAAAAGATCGATAAGGCCGCCGCGGATCGAGAATTCGCCAGGCCGTAATACCTGCGTGACATGCTCGTAACCGGCCAGCACAACCTGGGCTCGCAGGGCGTCGGTATCGAGCTTGTCGCCGCGCTTGATGAAAAAAGTATGGCCGGCAAGATAGCTCGGCGGGCAGAGCCGGTAGAGCGTGGTCGACGCGGGCGCCAGCGCAATATCAGTGTCGCCGCGCGAAATTGCATAGAGTGTTGCCAGCCGCTCCGAAATCAGATCCTGATGCGGCGAAAAACTGTCATAGGGCAGGGTTTCCCAATCGGGCAGCACATGTACGCGCAGCGCAGGCGCGAACCAGGCGATCTCCTGCGCAAGCCTTTGCGCATCGATCGGATTGGCCGTGACGACGAAAAGCGGACCACGCCCGGCCAATTCGGCGAGCGCCAGCGCATCGGCCGAACCGTGCAGGCCCGGCAGATCGAGCCGGCGACCGGCGCCGGGCAAGTCCGCGCGTGCGATTGCGGAAAGGGAAAGAGCGGGAGACGAGGACATCGGATGACACCACAGAAGCGGGGCGCAGCACGCGCCGAAGGCGCTGGATTATACGTGCTCGGCTGTGGGTGCGAGCCCTCGACGTGGGCCGGGACTGATGGTTTATGCCAGGCTCAGGCTCGAATTCTTCGCTTGGATATCGACTCAACCGGCTCGGCAGCTATCGCGATACTGCCGAATAGATTGGCGGGGTAATTCGGGTGCGCTTTTGCGCCTTTGAAGCGGTCTCTGGGGTGCGTGGCGTTGCTGTGCGTTGCCGGCAATGATCGCCAGGTATTCCAGACGCGCTACTACACCGGTTCGGAACAACTCGATCATCAAGCCCTCTACCGCAACGTGCGTACCAGTGGGGCATCGAGAATCGTCCCCACTGGAATCTGTATGTCATATTCCGCGAAGATGCTTCAACGCTACGCAAGGACAACGGCCCGCAGAATCTCTCCGTGATCCGCAAAGTCATCCTCAATCTGGTTCGCCAAGATACGGCCCACCCCAAGATCAGTTTCAAGAAGCGGCGCAAATCGGCCGGATGGGATGACGATGAATGCATGAGGGTGCGAGGGCTCAAACCGCTATGACGGATAAATGCGGTCGCCCTGGGATTGAGGCCCTTCAGAGGGCAGAACAAGACCATCTTTGATGGCATGACCGACACAATCGGCTGATTTTGACTGACGGTGAATTGAAAATCGCCGATGACAATACGATTTGCGCCGGTTCGCCGGGATTTCGGAACGGACGGTTGGTTTTTCGAGGCGTTCTCAGAGCTTGCGTAGGATCGCGCTGCCTATCGAGTAACCGGCTCCGAAGGAGCAAAGTACGCCGATCTGGCCATTTGTCATATCCTGGCGGTGGCGATGGAAGGCGATCACGGAACCGGCCGATGCGGTGTTGGCGAATTCGTCGAGGATGACGGGCGCCTCTTCTGGCGTCGCGTCGCGGCCGAGCAGTTTGCGCGCGATCAACTGGTTCATCGCGAGGTTCGCCTGGTGCAGCCAGAAGCGACCGACATCGCCAGGGCGCATGCCTAGCTCGCCAAGATGGCCCTCTATATGGGCTGCGGCAAGCGGGCAGACCTCCTTGAACACCTTACGGCCTTCTTGACGGAAGAGCGTGTCGCGCGTGTCTTGCGGACGGTCCTCGCAACGGTTCATGAAGCCGAAGTTATTGCGGATGGCGTTCGAAAATCGTGTAATGAGCCGGGTCCCGAGGATTTCCCATCCGTCGTGGCTGTCTTCTGCGCGTGCCACGACCACCGCTGTTGCGACGTCGCCGAAGATGAAGTGACAGTCGCGGTCGCGCCATTCGAGGTGTGCCGAAGTGATTTCCGGGCTGACGACGAGCAGCGCGCGCGCCGCCCCGCTTTTTACCGCATTGGCGGCCATTTCGATTGCGAAGGTGGCCGACGAACATGCGACATTCATATCGAAGGCCCAGCCGCCAGCGCCCAGCGCTTGCTGAATCTCGATTGCCATGGCCGGATAGGCGCGCTGCATGTTCGATGCCGCGCAGATCACGCCGTCGATTGTCGAAGCCTCGCGGCCTGCGGCGACGAGTGCATCGCGGGCCGCCGCGACGCCGATTTCGGCTTCGAGCGAGAGCGCCTCATCGGCGCGCGGCGCGATGCGCGGAAACATCCGTTCCGGGTCGAGAACACCGTCTTTTTCCATCACGTGGCGCTGACGGATTCCAGAGGCTTTCTCGATGAATTCGACGCTGGATTCCTGGAGTGCCAGACGCGTTCCTGCTGCGATTTCTTCCGCGTGCCCGGCGTTTTGCGCCGCCGCGTAGCTGTTGAACGCCGTTACAAGCTCGGCGTTGGTTATGACGTGCGGCGGTACATAAAGACCGGTGCCGCTGATGACGACGCGATGCATGGCGCTTCTCCGGAATCTAAACTTGCCGAAGTTAGCACATTGGACGATGCGTTTTCAGTTTTCGCCGCTTGCATCGGCCCAACAGTTAGGGGTTTCGTAGAGGCGTACGCGCTCCAGGCGGAGTCGGTCGCCATATTTGTTCTCGATAAGCGCCGCGAGTTTGTGGAAGGCGATTGCCGCGAGATTTTCCGCCGTCGGCACCAAATCGAGCACGACGGTTTTGTGGCCGGGCAGGCGTTCGAGGAATTCCCGCACCTCGGTATCGCCCTTGTACACGATGAAAGCGTGGTCCCACGGGTCGACAATTTCGGCTCTGAGGATTGCCTTGACCTCGGAAAAGTCTAGCAACATGCCTTCGTCGGCCGCGCCATCCAGCGCGATCGGCTCGCCGGCGAGCGTGGCCTCGATCACATAGCGATGGCCATGCAAATTCCGGCACTGGCTGCCGTGATGCGGAATGCGATGCCCGGCATCGAATTCCATTCTTCGGGTAATTTTCATCGTGAAGCGTCGAATCCAAGAATAAAAAAAGCGCGACTCCGCATGAACGGCGCCGCGCAGATGAGAGCTTTCCGAACCCTCGCCAAGCCACGATGGGGCTCGGCGAGAGCATGGGGCTCAAGCCTTTTTCTTGTACGCCCGAGCTTCCTTGCGGAGATTCTTGAGCATATCCGGATTCGTCTGACGTAGATACTCAATGACATCTACATCGTCGCGGCGAATTTTGGAGATATCTACTTGTTCCACATGGACCAGCCTTAGCAGAGCCTGAACCGGGCGCGGAATGTTGCGACCGCTCTCGTACCGGGAACCTCCGCTTTGGGTGACGCCGATCTTGGACCAGAACTGCGACTGATTCATGCCGAGCTTATGGCGGATTTCACGTACATCAACGTTGTCGTTGCTTTTCATAAGGAGACCTCACGCTTCTAAAGAAACTTTTGTAATAGCCGAAACGACTTGCCGGATAGACAGCGATTTTCGACGCTTGGTTCAATTATAAATCAATATCCTGTTGCCATAGACCCCCTGTGGGAGGGCATTTGATCGAATTTATGTTAAACACTGTTTCGCGGGTGATATTTTTCCGGCCTTGGGCCGCCGTCGTGATCATGTATCATCGGCGGTTTCCAAAAACGATCCAGATATTACGATGGCACTGATCGTCCAGAAGTACGGCGGAACCTCCGTCGGTAGCACCGAACGCATCAAGAATGTCGCGCGACGCATTGCGCGCTTTCAGTCCGAGGGGCACCAGGTCGTGGTTGTCGTCTCCGCGATGACGGGCGAAACCAACCGTTTGATCGCGCTCGCCAAAGAGATCCAGGACCTGCCGGACCCGCGCGAACTGGATGTCGTAGTCTCGACCGGCGAACAGGTTACGATAGGTTTGCTGTCGATGGCGCTCAAGGAGCTTGGCGTCAAAGCTCGCAGCTATACCGGCCAGCAGGTTCGCATACTTACCGATAGCGCATTTACGAAGGCGCGCATCCTCAAGATCGACGAAGGCAATATTCGCGGTGATCTGGAGGATGGGCAAGTCGTGATCGTGGCGGGTTTCCAGGGCGTGGACGAAGCCGGCAATATCACGACGCTCGGCCGTGGTGGCTCCGATACCACGGGTGTTGCGCTTGCGGCGGCTTTGCGCGCCGACGAATGCCAGATCTATACCGATGTGGACGGTGTGTATACCACGGACCCGCGCATCGTTTCCGAAGCCCGCAAGCTCGACCGGATCACCTTCGAGGAAATGCTGGAAATGGCCAGCCTCGGCTCCAAGGTGTTGCAGATCCGCTCGGTCGAATTCGCCGGCAAATACAAAGTCAAACTGCGCGTACTCTCTTCCTTCGAGGAAGGCGGCGAGGGCACGCTGATTACCGTTGAGGACGATAGCAGCATGGAACAACCGATCATCTCCGGCATAGCTTTCAACCGTGACGAAGCCAAGCTGACAGTTCTGGGCGTCCCCGACCGTCCGGGCATTGCCTACCAGATTCTCGGCCCTGTCGCCGACGCCAATATCGACGTCGATATGATCATCCAGAACGTTGGCCATGACGGCACGACGGATTTCTCCTTCACGGTCAATCGCGCCGAGTACGACAAGACGCGCGCCGTGCTCGAAGGCGTCAAGCAGCATATCGGCGCCCGCGAAGTCGTCGGCGACAAGGGTATCTGCAAGGTGTCGGCCGTCGGTGTAGGCATGCGTTCGCATCCGGGCGTTGCGAGCAAGATGTTCCGCACACTGGCTGAAGAAGGCATCAACATTCAGATGATTTCTACGTCGGAAATCAAGATTTCCGTCGTGCTCGATGAGAAATATCTTGAGCTTGCCGTTCGTGTGCTGCACAAGGCATTCGAACTCGACCAAGCGTAAAGCCTCTCGCGAATTCAATCTTGGATTGACGTGTGAGTCTGTTCCAGGTAGCATTCTCAGGCTCAGTTGGAGAGATGGCCGAGTGGTCGAAGGCACTCCCCTGCTAAGGGAGCATAGGGTCAAAAACTCTATCGAGGGTTCGAATCCCTCTCTCTCCGCCAAAGGATGGCGGCAAAACCCCAAGAGATCGTGATCTCTTGGGGTTTTTGTTTTATGGCAGCTATCAGACCGGCGCCAAAAAAGCGCTGCAAAGACGATCCCGGTATGAATCGCTACTCTGCGAATAAAGGCAGCGTATAGGGCCTCGCCTCGTGCCCGGCTGCATGGCGGGTGCTTGCATCGAGCGATAGCAGACTGCCGACGCGTACGCCGAGCAGGCGCAAGCGTTTGTCGAGCGGCACGCGTTTGAGGCATTCGCCGGCGGCGCGGCGGATCGTGGCGGCGGCCTGGGTCGGTTGTTCGAGCGTATGGTCGCGCGTGACGGTGCGAAAGTCGTCGTAGCGCAACTTGATGCCTATCGTGCGGCCGACGTAGCCCTTATGCGCAAGATCCTCGGCCACGCGTACGCACAGATCGGTGAAGATCGCCGAGAGCATGTCGCGGTCTTGCACCGGGTGCAGATCGCGTTCGAAGGTCGTTTCGCGACTGATCGATTTCGGTTCGCTATGTGTGACGACGGGTCGCTCGTCGCGGCCGTGCGCGGCTTCGTGCAGCCAGGCGCCATAGCTGCGGCCAAAATGCGCGATCAGCCATTGCGGCTCGGCCGCCGCGAGTTCGCCTATCGTGCGGATGTTAAGCGATTCCAATTTCGCGGCGGCCTTCGGGCCGATACCATTGATCTTGCGCGCCGCCAATGGCCAGATCCGCGTCGCGATGTCGGCTTCGCTAATTAGCGTGAGGCCATTGGGCTTTTCGAGTTCGGAGCAGATTTTCGAGAGCAGTTTGTTCGGACTTACGCCGATGGAACAGGAAAGCCCCGTAGCGGTCCTTACCGCATCCTTGATTCGCTGCGCCGTCTCGCGCAATGGACCGGGCACGGCGGTTAGATCGATGTAGATCTCGTCGATGCCACGATCTTCGACCGATGGCGCGAGCGTGGCGACCGCCGCCTTGAAGAGGCGCGAGTAGTGGCGATAAGCATCGAAGTTGGCTGGCAGCAGCAACGCGTCGGGTGCGAGCGCGGCGGCTTTCATCAGGCCCATGCCCGAATGCACGCCGAGCGCGCGCGCTTCGTAGGTGGCGGTTGTGATGACGCCACGGCCCACGTAGTCGCGGAGCCGGGCGAAGTTGTGTGCGCCAGTGGCAGTGCTTTCCGGTTGCTGTTGCCGGCGGCCGCCGATTACGACGGGCTGGCCGCACAGTTCGGGGTAGCGCAACAGCTCGACCGACGCATAGAACGCGTCCATGTCGAGGTGGGCGATATGGCGGACGGGTGGAGTGGTCATACTGATCGGCGTGGCGCGAATGCGTATTGTCGCCGATCGGGGCGCTGGCGTCTTCAACAGGGCTGCATGCAGCCCTGTTGAAGCTTTATTCCGTATCGATTGCAACGCCCTCCAGTTTGGCCGCCGTTGCCAGTGTTTGCAGGTAGTGGCGCAGCGCGCTGACCCAGGCGTGCTGCTTCAATGTTTGCGCCACCGCGCTTGCGACGGCTTCGAAAGGCGGCAGACTGCCCTCGTCGCGCGCCAGTAGTTCGACGATGTGGAAACCGAAGCGGCTATGCACCAGGCGCGGCAGCACGCCTATCGCCGCGCCGCCGAAAACTTCGCGCGCGAATTCGTCGGCACAGTCTTCGCGGCCAAGTTTGCCGAGGTCGCCGCCTGTCGTGCTGCTCGGGCAATTCGACCAGCGCTCGGCGGCTTTCGCGAAGGCGTCGCTCGCAGGGTCGGCGCAGCGCAGTTCGACGAGCAATTGTTCCGCGCGTGCGCGCAAAGCGACTACATCGACGCCCGGTGTCACCGCGAGCAGGATGTGGCGCAGATGGATGCGTTCGCCGACCGTGTAGTCGGCTAAATGCGCGGCGTAGTGGCGGCGGCAGGCTTCCTCGGTGGGCGGCTCGGGTTTTAGCTCGCGTTCGAGCAGGCGTTCGATGGCCTCGCTTGCCGCTTCGCTGATGGCGCCGTCGGCGGCCGGCAGGTCGTCTTGCGACAACATGCCGTTGCGCTGGGCGGTCTGGCGTAATAGTTCGGTGCAGGCGCGCTGGCGCAGTTCGCTGGCGGCGAGCGTTTCGTCCTGTCGGTGCAAGGCGACGCCGTTGATGCGCGCGACATTTTCACTGGCATGCATATCCATGCTTTATCCGATCTTGCGTTGCGGCAGCGCGTGGCCATGCGGCAGATTCAGCCGCCGGCTGCGCACGAGCTGGTACGGCCGTACGAGATAGGCGAGGGTGCCGATGCCGCTCCAGACATGTACGAGTCGCGTGAAGGGCACGATCAGGAAGATCGTCATGCCAAGGAACATGTGGAGTCTGAATACCCAGCTCACTTCGGCAAGCATTTCGGGCGCGCCGGCGCGGAAGGTCACGATGCGCTGCGCCCATCCGGCCAGTTGCATCATCATCGAACCGTCCAGATGCTGGCCGGAAAGCGGAATCGTGGCGAGCCCCAGGGCCAGCTGAACCCACAGCACGACGAGCAGCAGGATGTCGCTGGTGCGCGAAGTTGCGCGGACCCGTGCGTCGCCGAGCCTGCGCTGGAGCAGCAAGGTGACGCCGATGAAAGCGAGCACGCCGGCGATACCGCCCGAGACCATCGCGAGCACTTGCTTGGCGCCCGGAGTCATGAAGGATTCATAGAGCGCGTGCGGCGTCAGCATACCGACGGTATGGCCGACGAGAAGGAACAGCACGCCGATATGAAATAGATTGCTACCCCAGCGCAATTGCCCCGCGCGTAGTAGCTGAGAGGAATCGCTTTTCCAGGTGTACTGGTCGCGATCGAAGCGAAGCAGGCTGCCGAGCAGAAAAACACTCAGGCAGATGTACGGGTAATAGCCGAAGAGCAGCGTATCGAGCCAGGAAGTCATGCGAGTCTCCGTTCGGATGCGGCCGCCACGTCGGACGTGGCGGAATTCTTGCGGATGATGTGGACGGGCTGCGGGGCTCCCGGCTTGGATTGACCGTGGCTGTTGCAGCCGTCGAAGGCCGGGGGCTCGGCCCAGGTTTCATCGAGTGCGGGTTCGGCCGTGAAGGCTACCGGCTCGGCCGTTTCGCCGGCCAGTTCTAGCGCGGCCGCAAGCACACTTGCATACGGATTGCCACGCGCATGCAAGGCGCTGAAGATGGCCTTGAGGATATGCGTGGTCTCCGCGAGCATGCCGTTCGCGATCTCGTGCGGTTGCGTCGAAGCGAATTCGAGTACCACCGGTAGATAGTCGGGCAACTCGTCGGGGGCAAGGTAGAGTCCCGCGCGTTCGTAGGTCTGGGCAAGGTCTACGAGCGCCGGACCGCGCTCGCGCGAATCGCCGTGCACGTGCTCGAACAAATGCAGCGAACTCGATCGACCGCGATCGAAGGTCTCGACATAGCGTGCCTCGACTTCGTAGGGGTCGAGGTGCGCGAGCTGATGCAGGAGGCTTTCCAGTTCTGCGATGCGAGCGGGCGACAGCGCTGCTTCCTTGTGCAGCACCTGCGCGATCTCGTCGCATGCGGCGCGCAATTCGGCGTCCGGGTAGCGCAACATCGACGAGAGCGCGCGCAGTGTGAATTGGCAGTCGTGATGCTTTTTCATTGCCAGGTCCTCACACCGTTGCCTTGATTGGAATCGTGCGTTTTTGCTTGCCGCCGAAAAGACTCGTGTCGCTCGAACCTTCCGAACAACCGTTGCCGAACGTGAAGCCGCAGCCGCCGCGCAGATCGAAAGTGTCCTCGGCATATTCGCGATGCGTCGTCGGAATGACGAAGCGATCTTCGTAATTTGCGATTGCCATGATCTGATACATCTCTTCGACGCTCGCGACCGTAAGACCCGCCTCCTTCAACACTTCGAGGTTCTGCCGTTGCTCGACATGCTTGGCGCGCTGGTAGGCGCGCATCGCGAGCATGCGTTCGAGCGCACGCTCGACCGGCTTGGTGTCGCCGGCGGTAAGCAGGTTCGCGAGGTATTGCACCGGGATACGCAGTTGAGATACATCGGGAAGCTCGCCCTTCGAACCGATGTGGCCGGCATTCGCCGCAGCGGAAATCGGCGACAGCGGCGGCACGTACCAGACCATCGGTAGCGTGCGGTATTCCGGATGCAAGGGTAGCGCGACCTTCCATTCCATCGCCATTTTCCAGACCGGGCTTGCGCGCGCGGCCGTTAGCCAGGCTTCGGGCACGCCGTCGAGGCGCGCCTGCGCGATCACGCGCGGGTCGTTCGGGTCGAGGAAGATGTCCAGTTGCGCCTGGTAAAGATCGCGGTCGCGTTCGACGCTTGCTGCCTCAGCAATGCGGTCGGCATCGTAGAGCATGACGCCGAGGTAGCGGATGCGCCCGACGCAGGTTTCAGAACAGACGGTCGGCTGGCCGGCCTCGATGCGCGGATAGCAGAAGATGCACTTTTCGGCCTTGCCGCTCTTCCAGTTGTAGTAAATCTTCTTGTACGGGCAGCCCGAAACGCACATGCGCCAGCCGCGGCACTTGTCCTGGTCGATCAGGACGATGCCGTCTTCCTCGCGCTTGTAGATCGAACCGCTCGGGCAGGAAGCGACGCAGGCCGGGTTAAGGCAGTGTTCGCAGAGCCGCGGCAGGTACATCATGAAGGTGTTTTCGAATTCGCCGCAGATGGCCTTCTGCGCCGCGTCGAAACCCTGCTCGAAGTTCTTGTCCTTCGAGCGTTTGGAAAATTCGCCGCCGAGGATTTCTTCCCAATTCGGACCCCACTCGATCTTTTCCATCCGTTTGCCGGTGATCAGGCTGCGCGGGCGTGCGGTCGGTGCGGCGCGGGTTTCGGGCGCCGACTGCAAATGGTCGTAATCGAAGGTGAAGGGCTCGTAGTAATCGTCGATCTGCGGCAGGTTCGGGTTGGCGAAGATCCGCATCAGGAGCGACCACTTGCCGCCCTGACGCGGCTGGATGGAGCCATCGGGCTTGCGGACCCAGCCGCCGTTCCACTTGTCCTGGTTCTCCCATTCCTTCGGGTAGCCGATGCCGGGCTTGGTCTCGACGTTGTTGAACCACGCGTACTCCATGCCGGGACGATTGGTCCAGACGTTCTTGCAGGTGACCGAACACGTATGACAGCCGATGCATTTGTCCAGATTGAGCACCATGCCGATTTGTGCGCGAACTCTCATGCTTCCACCCCCTCTGCAACCTCGTCGTCGAGCCAATCGACCTTGGCCATTTTGCGCACAAGCACGAATTCGTCTCGGTTCGTGCCTATCGTTCCGTAATAATTGAAGCCGTAGCTGTACTGCGCGTAGCCGCCGATCATGTGCGTCGGTTTGAGCACCACGCGCGTGACCGAGTTGTGGATGCCGCCACGCATGCCGGTGATTTCCGAGCCCGGCGTGTTAACGATTTTTTCCTGTGCGTGGTACATGAGGACCATGCCCGGATTTATCCGTTGACTCACCACCGCGCGCGCCGCGATTGCGCCGTTCGCGTTGAAGAGCTCTACCCAGTCGTTATCGACGATGCCGCCGCGTTTCGCGTCGTCTTCGGAGAGCCAGATCACCGGCCCGCCGCGGTTGAGCGTGAGCATCAACAGATTGTCGGTGTATGTCGAGTGAATACCCCATTTCTGGTGCGGCGTGATGAAGTTGAGCGCGATTTCCGGGTGCCCGTTCGGTTTGCGGCCTTCCACTTCGGGCAAGGTCTTCAAGTCGACCGGCGGACGGTAGCTCGTGAAGCCTTCGCCGAAATCGAGCATCCATGCGTGATCCTGATAGAACTGCTGGCGACCGGTCAGCGTGCGCCATGGAATCAGCTCGTGCACATTCGTGTAGCCGGCGTTGTACGAGACTTTTTCGCTCTCCAGGCCGCTCCATGTCGGCGAGGAGATGATCTTGCGCGGCTGTGCCTGAATGTCGCGGAAGCGGATTTTTTCGTCCTCGCGGTGCCGCGCCAGATGCGCATGCTCGCGGCCGGTGATTTTCGACAAGGCGTCCCATGCCTTCACGGCGACATGCCCGTTCGTTTCGGGCGCCAGCATCATCACGACCTCGGCTGCGTCGATGTCGGTGTCTATCCGCGCCAGACCCTCGCTTACGCCTGGTTCGCTCACGCGACCATTGAGTTCGGCGAGCGCGGTAACTTCATCCTGCGTGTTCCATGCGATGCCCTTACCGCCGTTGCCGATCTTGTTCATCAAGGGGCCCAAGGCGGTGAACCGCTTGTAAGTGTTCGGGTAGTCGCGTTCGACCACGCCGATCTGCGGTGCCGTCTTGCCGGGACTCAGCTCGCATTCGCCTTTTTTCCAGTCATGCACGCCGAACGGCTGTGCTAGCTCTGCCGGCGTGTCGTGCATCAGCGGCGTGAGCACGACTTCTTTCTCGACGCCCAGGTGGCCGACGCAGATTTCGCTGAACGCCTTGGCGAAACCCTTGTAGATTTCCCAGTCGCTTCGTGCTTGCCATGCCGGATCCACCGCGGTCGATAGCGGATGGATGAACGGGTGCATGTCGCTGGTATTCAGGTCGTTCTTTTCGTACCAGGTCGCCGTCGGCAATACGATGTCCGAATAAAGACAAGTGGTGCTCATGCGGAAATCGAGCGTGACGAGCAGGTCGAGCTTGCCTTCGGGCGCGTCGCGATGCCATTGGACTTCTTCCGGCTTGGCGTCGCCTTCGCCCAGGTCCTTGCCCTGTACGCCGTTGCTCGTGCCGAGCAAGTGCTTGAGGAAGTATTCGTGGCCCTTGCCCGAGGAGCCGAGCAGGTTCGAGCGCCAGACGAAGAGATTGCGCGGCCAGTTGTCCGGATGATCAGGGTCCTCGCAGCTCATCTTCAGCGAGCCGTCTTTGAGCGAGGCGACGACGTAGTCCTTGGGATCCATGCCGATGTCCCGCGCTTGGCGAACGATCTTGAGCGGATTGGTCTGCAACTGCGGCGCGCTCGGCAGCCAGCCCATGCGCTCGGCGCGTACGTTGTAGTCGATCATCGAGCCGCTGTGACGGCTGCGATCGGCCAGCGGCGAGAGCACCTCGTCCATCGCGAGCTTTTCGTAGCGCCACTGGTCGGTGTGGGCATAGAAGAAGCTTGTGCTGTTCATCTGGCGCGGCGGACGAATCCAGTCGAGCGCGAAGGCCAGCGCGGTCCAGCCGGTCTGCGGCCGGAGTTTTTCCTGGCCGACGTAATGCGCCCAGCCGCCGCCGCTTTGTCCGATACAGCCGCAGAGCATCAGCATGTTGATGATGCCGCGATAATTCATGTCGCAGTGATACCAGTGATTCATCGCCGCGCCGATGATGACCATCGACTTGCCGCGCGTCTTGTCGGCATTGTCGGCAAACTGGCGCGCAACGGCGATCACCTGATCGCGCGCCACGCCGGTGATCTTCTCCTGCCAGGCGGGCGTGTAGGGCGCGTCGGCGTCGTAGCCGTTCCTGGCGGTTTCGCCCGGCAGGCCACGCGATATGCCGTAGTGCGCGGCCATCAGGTCGAACACTGTGGCGACGAGCACTTCGCGGCGTTCATCGCCCTTGCCCAGTTCGAGCCGTACTGCCGGCACGCGCTGCGCGAGCACGTCGCTGCCCTGTTCGTTGGCGCTGAAGTGGGGCGTGTCGCGGCCGCCGAAATACGGAAAGGCGACATCGACGACCTCGTGCGCCTGCTCGCCATCTTCGATGACCGAAAGCTTGAGCTTGACCTCATCGCCGTGGCGCGCCTCGCGGGCTTCGAGGTTCCACTTGCCCACGTCGGGCCGGTCCTGGTCGCCCCAGCGGAAGCCGATCGATCCATTCGGCAGCACGACTTTGCCATTGGCATCGAAGGCGACGGTCTTCCAGTCGGGGTTGTTCGTCTGCCCCATGTCGTGATTGAAGTCGCTCGCGCGCGCATAGCGGTCCGGTACTCGCACGCGGCGGCCATCGGGCAGGGTTTCTTCGCGCAGGGTGACGAGCAGCGGCAAATCGGTATAGCGCCGCGCGTAGTCGTCGAAATAGGTGCTGCGGCGGTCGAAGTAGAACTCCTTGAGGATCACGTGCCCCATCGCCATCGCAAGTGCAGCATCGGTGCCTTGCTTCGGATGCATCCAAAGATCCGCGAGCTTGGACACTTCGGCGTAATCGGGCGTGACCGCAACGACCTTGGCGCCCTTGTAGCGAACTTCGGTGAAGAAGTGCGCGTCGGGCGTGCGCGTCTGCGGCACGTTCGAGCCCCAGGCGATCAGGAAGGTCGAGTTGTACCAGTCGGCCGATTCGGGCACATCGGTCTGCTCGCCCCAGGTCTGCGGGCTCGCTGGCGGCAGGTCGCAGTACCAGTCGTAGAAGCTCATGCAGACGCCGCCGATCAGCGAGAGGTAACGGGAACCTGCCGCGTAGGACACCATCGACATGGCCGGAATCGGTGAAAAACCGATCACGCGATCCGGACCGTGCTGCTTGATCGTGTAGACGTTCGCGCTGGCGATGATCTGGTTTACTTCTTCCCAGGTCGAACGCACGAAACCGCCGAGACCGCGCTGCTGCTGCCATTCGCGCTTGGCGGAGGTGTTTTCGACGATGCTGGCCCAGGCGTCGACCGGGCTCTTGCAAACGGCGAGCGCGGCGCGCCAGTGTTTGAGCAGGCGCGCGCGCACCATCGGGTACTTCACGCGGTTCGCGCTGTACAGATACCAGCTATAGCTTGCGCCGCGCGCGCAACCGCGCGGCTCGTGGTTCGGCAGGTCGGGGCGGGTGCGCGGATAGTCGGTCTGCTGGGTCTCCCAGGTGACGATGCCGCCCTTCACATAGATTTTCCACGAGCAGGAGCCCGTGCAGTTTGTGCCGTGCGTCGAGCGCACGATCTTGTCGTGCTGCCAGCGCGTGCGGTAGGCGTCCTCCCAGGTACGGTCCTCGCCGGTCGTGCGCGCATGGCCGTCGGTGGAATCTTCGCGGGGCTGGGAAAAGTAGCTCAGTCGGTCGAGAAAATGGCTCATGAATAATTCCTAACTCAACAAGGCATGGCCGCGTTCTTGCGCGCGTAGCACCACCAAGTCACGGCAATGCAAACGACATAGAACGCGATAAAACAGTAAAGCGCGACTTCCGGACCGCCGGTCTGCGCGATCGAGCTGCCGTAGCTCTTCGGGATAAAGAAACCGCCGTAGGCCGCGATCGCGGCGGAAAAACCGAGCGTGGCCGCGCCTTCGGTATTGCCCTCCTTGGTCGCGCGCGCACCAGCCGCAGCGTCGTTCGGATTTACGCCGGCAAGGCTCTGCGTCTGAAAAATCACCGGAATCATGCGGAAGGTGGAGCCGTTGCCGATGCCGGTCGTCAGGAACAGAAAGAGGAAGCTGACGAAGAAACCGCCGAAGCTGCCTGCGGCCGGCCCCCAGGGAAAGGCCCAGATCGCGGTTTCGGGCTTGGGCAGGAAATAGAGCACGCCGAACACGGCGATTGCCATGACGATGAAATTCCAGAACGTTACGCGCGCGCCGCCGAGCTTGTCGGAGAGCCAGCCGCCGAACGGCCGGATGAGTGCGCCGACGAGCGGGCCGAGCCAGGCGTAGGCTACTGGATTGACGCCTGGGAACATGCTCTTGATCAGCAGCGGGAAGCCGGCCGCATAACCGAGGAAGGAACCGAAGGTGCCCAGGTACAAGAGGCACATCAGCCAGTTATGCTTGCGCCTGAAGATCGCGGCCTGGTCGGCGAAGGACGCTTTCGCGTCGGCGATATCGTTCATGCCGAACCACGCGGCAAGCGAGGCGATAATGATCCAGGGCACCCAGATGAAGGCCGCGTTCTGGGTCCAGACCTGCAAGTGCGCGTCGTTCTTCACGACGCTCTGCGGCTCGCCGCCGAACACGCCGAAGATGCCGAGCGTGACGACAAGCGGGCTCAGGAACTGTACGACCGACACGCCGAGGTTACCGAGCCCGGCATTGACGCCGAGCGCAGAACCCTTGCGCTCCTTCGGGAAGAAGTAGCTGATGTTCGCCATGCTGGAGCTGAAGTTACCGCCACCCAGCCCGCACAGCAGCGCGAGCACCAGCATCGTCGGGTAGGCCGTATTCACGTCCTGCACTGCAAAACCGATGCCGATGGCCGGGATCAAGAGGCTCGCGGTCGAAATTGCGGTCCAGCGGCGGCCGCCGAAGAGCGGCACCATGAAGGAATAGAAAATACGCAGCGTTGCGCCCGACAAGGCTGGCGCTGCCGCGAGCCAGAACAACTGGTTCGTCGAATACTTGAAACCGAGCGTGGGCAGATTGACGGCGACCACGCTCCAGACCTGCCAGATGGCGAAGGCCAGGAACAAGGCCGGCACCGAGATCCAAAGGTTGATCTTGGCGATCGCCTCGCCTTCCTGCTCCCAGAACGCCTTATCCTCTGGCGTCCAGGTCTGGAGCACGCGGCCCCTGCGGGCCCGTGTTGCGCCAGCGACGGAATTGTTCATGAATGGGCTCCTGTAGCCGATAAATGTTCAGATTTTCGAAGCGGCGTGGGGGCCGACGACATCGGTCCGCCGCACTTCGGTGAAATACATCCAGATCAGCGAAACCCAGACCACGCCGTACATCAGCATGAAGGCCGAGCTGCGCACGCCAGTCAGGTCGAGCAGGGCGCCGAACATGATCGGCAGCACAAAACCGCCAAGACCGCCGGCAAGCCCGACAACGCCGCTGACGGTGCCGATGTTCTGCGCATATTCGTCGCCGATGTACTTGAAAACGCTGGCTTTGCCGAAGGCGAAAGCGATGCCGAGTACGAACATCAGTGTGGTGAAGGCATAGACGTTGAGCCCCAGATGGAAGCTCTGCGGGCCGCTCGTTGTTTGCACCGTGAAACTCGTCTGCGGATAGGAGAGCACGAAGAGGCAGACCCAGCTCACCCACAAGACCCACCAGGTCACGCTGTGCGCGCCGTACTTGTCGGAGAACCAGCCGCCGACCGCACGCACTACGCCGCCGGGCAGCGAGAAGCAGGCCGCGAGCAGCGCCGCGACACGGATATCGAGCCCGTACTCGCCGACGTAGTACTGCACCATCCAGAGCGAAAGTGCGACGTAACCGCCGAACACGATGCTGTAGTACTGGCAGTACTTGAGCACGCGTGGATCTTTGAGCATCTTGAGCTGATCGGAGAGACGGACCGTCGAAGAAACCTTGTGCGCAGGATCGCTAGCGCTGAAGAACCAGAACACGATCACGGTGCCCAGCATGATTGCGGCATAGACATGAGGCACCATCGTCCAGCCGAAACCGACGATTAGCGCCGGCGCGACGAACTTGTTGACCGCCGCACCCGAATTACCGGCGCCGAACACGCCCATTGCAAAGCCCTTGCGATGGCTTGGAAACCAACGCGCGACATACGGCGTGCCGACCGAGAAGGAGCCGCCAGCGAGCCCGACGAACAGGCCGATCACGAGGAAATGCCAGTACAGCGTGGCATAACCCATGAGCCAGATGGCTGGCACGGTGCATGCCATCAGGATGGTGAACACGATGCGGCCGCCGTAGCGGTCGGTCCAGATGCCGAGCGGCACGCGGATCAGCGAACCGGTGAGCACCGGCATCGCGGTCAGCAGGCCGAATTCGGTCGCGTTGAGATCGAGCGCTTTCTTGATCGGGATGCCGATGACGCCGAACATCATCCAGACCATGAAACACACGGTAAATGCCAATGTGCTGACGATCAGGACGGAAAGCGCCTGACGCCCGCGTGCGGGCGCTTGGACGTTATGGTCCGTTACGATGGATGCGGAGGCCACGACAAACTCCGGTGGATATATTGTGAGAGCCTCACTATCCCGGCATTAGCTTTGCTCGAACATCCTTCAAGGGTGCGAGCGGCGCGGTCGCGAGGAACTATGGGAAGATCGGCGGGCATCCTCCCTAAGAACTATCGGGTACATCGAAATGCCTGCTTTCGTCGCGACATTGCGTGCGCGCGAGAATCCTTTGCTACATATCAAAAATATGCGGCGGATTGTTTTTGTCAAGCCATGTCTTGCTTGGGGACTGGGTTTTCGATGCGCCTTAGCGAGCGCGACGATCAGGCAAATTTGTGCCCGCTGGCATAAACCGCAGCCTGCACGCGCGAGCTCAGGTTGAGCTTGCGCAGAATATGTTGAACGTGGATTTTGACGGTCGTCTCGGCAATGTCGAGCGCACGCGCGATTTCCTTGTTCGAAGATCCTTGCGAGATATGTCCGAGGATTTCGCGCTCGCGCGGCGAGAGCGAATCGAGCAGGCTATCGGCGCTTGCCGTCTCGCGCGGCGCCTCGGTCGGCGGTGCGCTGGCCGAACGGAAGGCGGAAACCAGCTTGCCCGTCATCTCGGGGCTGACGACCGCGTCGCCCGCTATCGTTTGCACGATAGCCTGCG
>JAVBKC010000029.1:0-115011 GCA_031554255.1 Niveibacterium sp. | reverse complement strand
AAGCATTTTGAGGCGCAGCGGGGCGTACCGATAGCCACATAAGGGGCAATCGGACGACGCGGGCGGGGGCAAACCTGCGCTGCTCGGGCAATTTGGCTTGCCCCGATTTGATCGGATCAGGCCAATACGCGCTTCCTCCTGACCTTCCCGGAAAATTGGCCAGTTTTTCGAGGTGCCCATCGGTTGTTTTTGTGTTGCCTTGGCCTCATAAGCCACGGGCGAGGGATAACCCAAAGTAGAGCGCAAACGCACGCAATTGTGAAAACCTACGATGCACTGATTGATGTCGCGGCGTGTCTCGTCAGGGTTGGCATACTGACGTTGCCAGACGCGCTCCATATTCAGGTTCAGGAAGAAACGTTCCATGCAGATCCGACCCACGATCTATCTGTCCGAGAAAATTAGACCACGACATTTTTTTGATTCAGATCCGATCGCCGGCTTGCCGAGGATTCCGCCTCGCGCGAGGAACCTTGCGGCAAAATCATGATGGGTTTTACCGCTATCCTTCCCGCCATCCTTACTCCGGAACCTCTTCATGCAGATCCATCGCACGATTTCCAGCCTGCGCCAAAGCCTCAAAGACGCGCGCCTCGTCGCTTTCGCTCCAACCATGGGCAATCTGCACGACGGCCATGCGAGCCTGATGCGCAGCGCGCGCGGCAGCGCCGACGCGGTTGTTGCGAGCATCTTCGTCAATCGCCTGCAATTTGGTCCGCGCGAAGACTTCGGCAGCTATCCGCGCACTTTCGAGGCCGACTGCGCAACGCTGACCCAGGCGGGCGTCGATCATCTGTTCGCACCCGACGAGAGCGCGCTTTATCCCACGCCGCAGACCTATTTCGTGTTGCCGGCGCAGGAGCAGGACACGATTCTCGAAGGCGCATTCCGCCCAGGCCATTTCCGTGGCGTAGCGACCGTCGTCTTGAAACTCTTCAATATCGTGCAACCGCAGCTCGCCTTCTTCGGCAAGAAGGACTACCAGCAGCTCATGGTGATCCGCAATATGGTGCGCGAACTCACGCTGCCGATAGACATAATCGGCTGCGATACGGTGCGCGCCGAGGACGGGCTCGCGCTCTCCTCGCGCAACGGCTATCTTTCGGTCGCCGAACGCGCAGAAGCGCCGCGCCTCCAGCACGAACTCGCCGCTATCGTGGACGCCGTGCGCAGCGGCGAGCGCAATTTTCGCGCGCTCGAAAAGCGCGCGGAGCAGACGCTCAAGGAGGCAGGCTGGACGCCCGACTATATCGCCGTGCGCCGGCAACTCGATCTACAGGCGCCCAATAGCGGCGATGCGCTCGTCGTGCTCGGCGCGGCCAAGCTCGGTACGACACGGCTTATCGACAATATCGAGGTCTGAGCTTTACCCCTCGGCCTCGAACTCCACGAGTTCGGCCCCGTCGCCAACCTGTTCGCCGAGCGCGCAGCGGAACGCCCTCACCGTTCCGGCGCTTGGCGCGGCGATCGTGTGCTCCATTTTCATCGCTTCGAGAATCACGAGCGGCGCGCCTTTCTCCACCGTCGCGCCCACCGTCGCCAGCAGCGCGACGACCTTGCCGGGCATCGGTGCGAGCAGGCCGCCCTCCATCCCGCCCCCGTCGCCCGCATGGTGCAGCGGATCCTTGCTTGAGAGTTGCCAGGCGCGGCCATTGACGAAAACATGCCGTTTTTCACCGGCGGCAATGACCGTGGCATCGATGCGCAAACCGTCCATTTCGATGCGCAATAAGCCGCGCGCATTCAGCTCGCCGCGCACCGCATGTTCGCGTCCGTCCAGGTTCAGCACGTAGGCATCCGCGCGATAGGCGACCCGCACCGTGCGGACGATTTCGCCGCAGCGAAACAGCAACTCACGGCGAGCTGCCGCATTGAGCCGCCAGCCGTCGCGGATATGCCACGGAGAGTGCGGATCAGGGTCGCGCTGCGCGCGCAGTGCAGCAGCTTCGCGCTCGCGTAACAATTGCGCGAGCGCAGCGGCGAGCCAGACCGTGGCGGGAGGCGCGTCATCACCGGGGAACAGGTAGTCGTGCTCGCGCTCGATCAAGCCGGTGTCGAGATCGGCCTGCGCGAAGGCCGGGCAGGCAACTAGCCGCGAAAGAAAGGCGACGTTGTTGGCGACGCCGACGATGCGCGTCTCAGTCAATGCTTGCAGCATGCGCGCGAGCGCGCGTTCGCGGTCGCTATCCCAAACGATGAGTTTGGCAATCATCGGATCGTAGTGCGGGCTGATTGCGTCCCCCTCCTCTACACCGGCGTCCACGCGTACATGCAACGATTCGGCTGGTGGCGCGAAATGCAGGAGTTGGCCTGTCGATGGCAGGAAGCCCTTGGCCGGATCTTCGGCATAGAGGCGTGCTTCGAGCGCATGGCCTCGGATCTGCAACTGCTCCTGCGCGAGCGGCAGAGGCTCGCCGGCCGCGATACGCAATTGCCATTCGACCAGATCGAGTCCGGTGATCATCTCGGTCACAGGGTGCTCGACCTGTAGCCGCGTGTTCATCTCCATGAAGTAGAAGCTGCCGTCCTGGTTCGCGATGAACTCGACCGTACCGGCGCCTACGTAGCCGACGGCCTTTGCGGCATTAAGCGCCGCCAGGCCCATCGATGCGCGGCGCTCGGGCTGCATGCCCGGCGCGGGCGCTTCTTCGAGCACTTTCTGGTGACGGCGCTGCACCGAGCAATCGCGTTCGAACAGATAAACGTAGTTGCCGTAGTTGTCGCCGAAGATTTGAATTTCGACATGGCGCGGACGCAAGATGTATTTCTCGACGAGCATATGTTCGCTGCCGAACGCGGCGCTCGCCTCGCGCTTGCACGAGACGAGCGCATCGAGAAAGTCGCGCGCCGCATCGACGCGCCGCATGCCCTTGCCGCCGCCGCCCGCCGCCGCCTTGATCAGTACCGGGTAGCCGATTTTGTCGGCCTCATCCCTCAGCAGGGCGGGCGACTGGTCGTCGCCGTGGTAGCCTGGCGTGAGCGTCACGCCAGCGGCATCCATGAGTTTCTTGGCGGCGGATTTCGAACCCATCGCGCGGATCGCCGACACAGGCGGACCGATGAAGACGATGCCTGCTTGTGCGCAGGCGGCGCAGAAATCTGCGTTCTCGGACAGGAAGCCATAACCCGGATGGATAGCCTGCGCGCCGGTCTGCTGCGCGGCGGCGATAATGCGTTCGCCAACGAGGTAACTCTCGCGTGCGGCAGCCGGGCCGATCAGCACGGCTTCGTCGGCCATGCGTACATGACGCGCGCGCGCGTCGGCTTCCGAATACACGGCAACCGTGCGAATGCCCATGCGACGCGCGGTCTTGATTACGCGGCAGGCGATCTCGCCACGATTGGCGATCAGGATCTTGTCAAACATGCTTGTTCTCCGCTGCATCGGCGGCGGGCGGCGATGCCCAGGCGGGCGGGCGCTTGGCAAGAAAGGCGGCCAAGCCCTCGTGGGCCTCCGGCGTGGCGCGCAGCATGGCAATCCGCCGCGCGGTGCTCTGCACCAAGGCGTCATCGAGCGTGCGATGGTCCACGCCACGAATCAGGTCTTTTGCCGCCGCCTGCGCCAGCGGCCCGCCCGCGAGCAATGCATTTGTAATTTCGGCGAGCTTCGTATCGAGCGCGGCATCGTCGACGACTTCATGCGCCAGCCCCAGCGTCAGGGCCGTGGCGGCGTCGATGCGCTCGGCCGAAAGGAAGTAACGCGAAGCCTGGCGCGCACCGATTGCGCGCAGCACATAGGGTCCGATTGCCGACGGGATAATGCCGAAGCGTACTTCCGAGGTGGCGAAGACTGCGCGCGTCGATGCCACACAAATATCGCATGCTGCGGCCAAGCCCATACCGCCGCCCAGCGCCGCACCGTGCACGCGCGCGATGGTCGGTTTGGCGAGCGTAGCGAGCGCGCGCAGCATGCCGGCAAGCCTTTCCGCGTCGGCGATATTGTGTTCGATGCTTGCAGCGCCCACCGCCTTCATCCAGTTAATGTCCGCCCCGGCCGAAAAGCTCTTGCCACGACCGGCTAGCACCACAACGCGAACTTCGGCATCGGCATCCAGGGTTTCGCAAGCCAGCGCGAGTTCGCTTATCAGTTGTGCATCGAAAGCGTTATGCACGGCGGGACGATCCATCCAGATCGTCGCAACACCGCCCTCGCGCAGAATTTCCAGTGTCTCGAATGTCATTGTTGCGGCCTCACATCCGGAACACGCCGAATTTAGTAGACATGACAGGTGCGTTGAGCGCAGCCGAGAGCGAAAGCCCGAGCACGCGCCGCGTCTGCGCCGGATCGACGATGCCGTCGTCCCACAGGCGGGCCGTTGCGTAGTACGGATGGCCCTGTGCTTCGTATTGCTCGCGAATCGGCGCCTTGAAGGCAGCCTCCTCCTCGCTGCTCCAGGCGCCGCCCTTGGCCTCGATGCCATCGCGACGCACCGTGGCGAGCACGCTTGCAGCCTGCTCGCCGCCCATCACGGAAATCCGCGCATTCGGCCACATCCAGAGAAAGCGCGGCGAATAGGCGCGACCGCACATACCGTAGTTGCCAGCGCCGAAGCTGCCGCCGATCAGCGCGGTGATCTTGGGCACCTGCACGGTTGCGACCGCCGTGACCATCTTGGCGCCGTCCTTGGCGATGCCGCCGTTCTCGTATTTGCGCCCGACCATTAAGCCCGTGATGTTTTGCAGGAAGACGAGCGGAATGCCGCGCTGACCGCATAACTCGATGAAATGCGCACCTTTCTGCGCCGACTCGCCAAACAGGATGCCGTTGTTCGCGATAATCCCGACGGGATAGCTGTGCAATTGCGCGAAGCCGGTGACCAGGGTTGCGCCGTAGCGGGCCTTGAATTCGTCGAAGCGCGAACCGTCGACGACGCGCGCGATGATCTCGCGTACGTCATACGGTTTGCGCGTGTCGCTCGGCACTATGCCGTAGATTTCTTGGGGATCGTAGGCAGGGGCCTCGCCTGCGCCGAGCGCAAGCCGCGTTTCCTTGACGCGGTTCAGATTCGCGACGATGCGCCGCGCAAGATACAGGGCGTGCGTATCGCTTTCCGCAAGATGATCGGCAACGCCCGAAAGCCGGGTGTGCACATCGCCGCCGCCCAGATCTTCGGCGCTGACTTGTTCGCCGGTGGCTGCTTTCACGAGCGGCGGGCCGCCGAGGAAGATCGTGCCCTGGTTGCGCACGATGATCGTCTCGTCCGACATCGCTGGCACATAGGCGCCGCCGGCCGTGCAGGAGCCCATGACAACGGCAATCTGGGCGATGCCGCGCGCCGAAAGATTGGCCTGGTTGTAGAAGATGCGGCCGAAGTGTTCGCGATCCGGGAAAACCTCGTCCTGATGCGGCAGAAAAGCGCCGCCGGAGTCGACGAGGTAGATGCACGGCAGCGCGTTCTCACCCGCGATTTCCTGCGCGCGCAAGTGTTTCTTGACCGTCATCGGGTAGTAGGTACCGCCTTTCACCGTGGCGTCGTTCGCGATAATCATGCATTCGACGCCCTGCACCCGGCCGACGCCTGCAAGTATACCGGCGCCCGGAGCGGCGCCGTCGTACATGCCCCAGGCTGCAAGCTGGCCGATTTCGAGAAAGGCCGTGCCGGGGTCGAGTAGATGATCGATCCGCTCGCGCGGCAGCAGTTTGCCGCGCGCCGTGTGTTTCGCGCGCGCCGCCTCACCGCCGCCCCGCGCGACCGCCGCAGCCTTGTCGCGCAGATCCTCGACGAGCGTGCGCATCGCCGCGGCGTTGGCCTGGAATTCGGTCGAACGCGGATTGATCTTGCTCTCGATGCGGCTCATGCCGTCTTGTCCTCATCGAGTCCGAGTTGTTCTTTCATCATTTCGCGAATCCTGAATTTCTGAATTTTTCCCGTCACCGTCATCGGAAAAGCGTCGACGAAACGGATGTAGCGCGGCACCTTGTAATACGCGATCCGCTCCTTGCAGAAATCGCGTACTTCGTCTTCGGTCAGTACCTGGTCGGGCTTGACGACGATCCAGGCGCAGAGTTCTTCGCCGTATTTTTTGTCGGGCAGCCCCACCACCTGCACGTCCTGGATCTTCGGATGGCGGTAGAGGAATTCCTCGATTTCGCGCGGATAGACATTCTCGCCGCCGCGTATCACCATGTCCTTGATGCGGCCTACGATGTTGACATATCCCTCGGCGTCCATCGTTGCCAGATCGCCCGTGTGCATCCAGAGATCGCTATCGACTGCCTCGCGCGTCTTCGCGGCATCGTCCCAGTAGCCGTGCATCACCGAATAGCCGCGCGTGCACAATTCGCCGCGCAGTCCGATGGCGGCGATCTCCCCTGTGTCGGGAGAGACAATCTTGACTTCGAGATGCGGCTGCACCGTGCCGACAGTGGCGACACGTTTATCGAGCGGCGTATCGGTCGAACTCTGACAACTCACCGGACTCGTCTCCGTCATGCCGTATGCAATCGTCACTTCCGACAAGTGCATTTCGCCGACCACCCGCCGCATGACTTCGATCGGGCACGGGGAACCCGCCATGATGCCGGTGCGTAAGCTGGACAGATCGAATTGTGCAAAACGCGGATGATCGAGTTCGGCGATGAACATCGTCGGCACGCCATGCAGCCCGGTGCACTTTTCCGCTTGTACGGTTTCGAGCACGGCCAGCGGATCGAAGCCATCGCTCGGATATACGATGGTTGCGCCATGCGAAAGACAGGCCAGATTACCAAGCACCATGCCAAAGCAATGGTAGAGCGGAACCGGGATGCAGAGGCGGTCGGCGGGCGTGAGCTTCATGCATTCGCCAATAAAAAACCCGTTGTTGAGGATATTTCTATGGGTGAGCGTGGCGCCCTTCGGAAAGCCCGTGGTGCCGCTGGTAAATTGTATGTTGATCGGGTCGGCGCCCTTGAGCGTGGAGGCGGCCACCGCAATGCCAGGGTCATCCGGATCGCCGGCATCGAGCAAGGTCGAAAAGCGCGTTATCCCCCGCTGCTCGACGTGCTCGTCCGCAGTATCTATCCATGCCACAAGACGCAGTTGCGGCAAGCGTCGCGCAGCAAGCTGGCCAGGCTCGGCGTGTTCGAGTTCCGGCGCGAGTTCGCACAGCATGCCGACGTAATCGCTCGTTTTGAACCGCGCCATCATGACAAGCGCCTTGCAGCCGACCTTGTTGAGCGCATATTCGAGTTCGGCGACGCGATACGCCGGATTGATGTTTACAAGGATCAGGCCAAGCTTGGCCGTGGCTATCTGCATCAGCACCCAGGCCGCGTTGTTATGCGACCAGATGCCGACGCGGTCGCCGGGTGCGAGCCCCTGGCGTAGCAGCGCGCTCGCGAGCCGGTTCGCCTCGATTTGCAGCGCGCGATAGGTGTAGCGCCGACCTTCGTGGCGGCTTACGAGCGCCTCGTGCTGCGGATGCTGCTCGACTATCGCGTCGAAGAAATCACCGATGGTCTCTTCGATCAGCGGCGCATCGGTAGCGCCTTTCGACAAGCTCTGCGTCAGTAGTGGGGTACTCATGCGCGTCTCCTCCGATCCTGGTTCGCTTCAAGCAGTTTCGGCGAACAACTCGCGGCCGATCAGCATGCGGCGGATCTCGCTCGTGCCGGCGCCGATCTCATAGAGCTTGGCGTCGCGCCAGAGCCTGCCGACGGCATAGTCGTTGGTGTAGCCAACGCCGCCCATGGCCTGGATTGCTTCGCCGGCCATCCAGGTGGCTTTCTCGGCGGCATACAGGATTGCACCGGCGGCATCCTTGCGTAGCGCGCGCGCATGATCGCTGCGGTCGCAAGCCTGGCCTACCGCATAGACATAGGCGCGGCAGGCGCTCCAGGTGGAATACATGTCGGCAAGCTTGCCCTGCATGAGCTGAAACTCACCTATCGGGGCGCCAAATTGCTTGCGTTCATGCAGATAGGGTACAACCGCGTCCATGCAGGCGGCCATGATGCCGAGCGGGCCGCCCGCGAGCACCGCGCGTTCGTAGTCGAGGCCCGACATCAGTACCTGCACGCCACGGCCAATGTTGGCCTCGCCGCCGAGCACGTTGTCAATCGGCACCTCGGTATCGTCGAAGAACAGCGGCTAGGTGTTGGAGCCGCGCATGCCCAGTTTGTCGAGGTGCCGGCCGCAGGAAAAACCTTTCATGCCTTTTTCGACAAGGAAGGCCGTTATGCCACGCGGGCCGGCTGCGGGATCGGTCTTCGCATACACGACGAGCGTATCGGCGTCGCCGCCGTTGGTGATCCACATTTTCGCGCCGTTGAGCACAAAGCAGTCACCGCGCCGCTCGGCCCGCAGCGTCATGCTGGTGACATCGGAGCCGGCAGCAGGCTCCGACATCGCAAGCGCGCCGACATGCTCGCCGGCAAGAAGTTTTGGCAGGTACTTGCGCTTCTGCGCTTCGCTGCCATTACGGTGGATCTGGTTAATGCAAAGGTTCGAGTGCGCGCCGTAGGAAAGCCCGACCGATGCGGAAGCGCGCGAAATCTCCTCCAGCGCGACGATATGCGCGAGATAACCCATATCGGTGCCGCCGTACGCCTCGCTCACGGTCATACCGTGCACGCCGAGACTGCCGAGTTTTTGCCACAGATCGGCAGGGAATTCGTTATCGCGATCGATCGCAGCGGCGCGCGGCGCGATTTCGGCGGCGCAGAAGCTGCGCAAAGTGCCGCGCAGCGCCTCAATGGTTTCGCCAGGATGCAGGTCCAGGCTGGGGATTGTCATGTGCGGTCTCCTGCGCGCGGGGTGGGGGGCCGGCTCTTGCGCCTAGGCCCCGACAGTAGCAGGCAGGCCATCGCGCGACTGCCGTCCGGGTTACAAACCGCGTATGCCATTTGCTATAGGTCGGCGCCCTCGGCAACGATTCCGCTTGCGTCGGCACCACCCTTGCCCAGGACGAGAAAGGCCGCGACAGCGGCAAGAAGCGTGATGCCCACCAGGATCAGCAGCAAGTCATTGAAGCTATCGACATAGCTTTGCACGAGCAGGGGTCGGCCCAGCCCATGAAGAATGCCTTGAGCATTGGCGAGATCGCCCACCGCCAGACGTTGGGCTGCGTCCGCAATGCCTTGCGCATCCGCGTTCGCCGCACCGATGGCGCCACGTAAGCGGGTCTGTATCGATGTAGCCAGAACCGCCGTGACGGCGGCCAGGGAAATGCATTCCCCTGCGACCCGCGTCGTATTGAAGATACCGGTCGCCATACCGGCTCGCGCCTTGGGCACCACGCTCATCGACAAACCATCCATCAATCCCCACGGCATGCCGGTGCCGATGCCGATCAAGAGCAGCGGCAACATGGCATCCCATCCGCCTTGTGTCAGGTCGACAAACCTGAGCCAATTCAGACCGCAGGCGGCAATCAGGAAGCCGATGCCGGACAGCGCGCCGGGCGACACTCGGCGCGCCAGCGTCGCAACGATGCTCGGTACGATAAGCATCGGCACCGACATGGCCAGCATCAACATGCCACATGCAACAGCGCTCATGCCGCCCACGCCGATCAATCGCAGCGGCAGCAAAACCACGAGCACGATGTAGCAAAAGCACGTCCCGACCGGCAGCATCTGCACCCCGACAAAACGCGGATAACGAAACAAGGAAAGATCCAGCATCGGCCTGGCGACGCGGAACTCGGCAACGACAAAAGCCAGCAGCAAAGCCAGCGCAAGGCAAAAAAACATGAGATTCGTCGAACTGAGCCAACCCGTCACCGGCGCCTGGATGACGACGAAGGTGAATATCGTCAGCGAGCCCGAGAACGTGAGCGTGCCCCACCAGTCCAGACCGCGCGCATCCGGATCGCGCGACTCGTGCATATAAGGCAAGCCGCAGATCAACGCCAGGCTGCCGAGAAGGGCAGTCGTCATGAACACGGCATGCCAGCCGAAGTGTTCGATGAGAAAGCCTGCCAGCAAGGGGCCGAATGCCAGGCCAAGCCCGAAGGTCGTCCCTAAAAGACTGAATGCGCGCATGCGCCCGTGACCGTCGAACTCTTGCGCCAACGCGGCTGCACCGCCGGCGAATGCGGCGGCCGCCGCCACGCCCTGCAATCCACGCAGCAAGTCTATCCACAGCACGGAGGGGGCAAAACACAAGGCCAGGGACACCAGCACGAACATGAATAGGCCGATTGCGAACTGGCGCTTGCGCCCGTACTGATCGGCGAGCGCGCCGGCTGCCATCAGCAAACTCCCAAAGGTCAGCATGAAGGCATTGGTAATCCATGCGAGCGCGAAGGGGCTCCCGCCAAGCGCTTGGCTTATTGCGGGTGTAGCGACCGCGCCGCTGGTAAAACTCAGCGGTAAAACCAGGGCGGCCAAGCACACCGCCGCCAAAGTGGAAACGGGGCGAGCGCCGCCGAGACTCTGAAATATCGTCATTGCTGATTGCTGTCCTGAAAGTTCGAAGGCAGGCGCAAACCCATGCGCCTGAAAAGATCAGGAAGAATGCTAATCAAGACGCAATCGGCGATAAACAAGCCATCATTCCGCTTATAAAGGAAAAAAACTCTTTAAATGAGGCTCGCATGGAAAATCTGAACGGCATCGTTTCCTTCGTCAGAACAGCCGAGGCCATGAGCTTCGTGGCGGCCTCGCGGACACTCGGCATTTCGGCGTCCGCCGTCGGCAAGAACGTGGCCAATCTGGAACGCGATCTTCATGTGCGACTGTTCCACCGCAGCACGCGCAAACTCAGCCTCACCGAGGAAGGAAAGCTCTTTTACGAGCGCTGCCGCCGCATCCTCGATGATCTGACGGATGCCAGGGCGATGCTTTCGCACGCCCAACAAACGCCGCGCGGCCGACTCAGGGTGAGCCTGCCCACCATCGGCTACCGCTTTCTGCTGCCTTTGCTGCCCGAGTTCGAAACCCGCTATCCCGAAGTGAAGATGGATCTGGATTTCAGCGATCGCATGGTGAATGTCATCGACGAGGGTTTCGATGTGGTAATACGCAGTGGCGAATTGGTCGACTCGACGCTGGTATCGCGACGGCTGTTCCCGTTCCGCTTTCTCGTCTGTGCGTCGCCGGACTATTTGAGGCGTCGCGGCATACCGCGTGCGCCAGCCGACCTGGAACAGCACGCGTGCATCCACTATCGCTTCGCAACGACCGGCAAGCGCCTGGACTGGAGCATGAGCGGCGATCCGACATGGACGCAGTTACGTCTGCCCGAATCGCTCATCTGCAACAATATGGAGGCAGTCCTGATGGCGACGATCCGTGGCCACGGAATGGCCTACATGCCCGATTTTCTCGTCCGCAATGCCGTGGCCGCTGGCGCACTGCAAAGCGTACTGGACGCGCAAACGCAGGACACGGGTCAGTTCTGGGCGCTGTGGCCGACGAGTCGGCATCTATCGCCCAAGATTCGGGTATTCATCGATTTCCTCGTCGAACGGATGAACGCGCCCACGGAACAGCACGGCGAAGCCTGATGGAAGCAGCCCGGAAAGTCTGGCGGGATCGTCGCGGAACATGCGATGATTCAAGGCTTTATGTTTTCATCGGACATCGACGGGCGCTCTGAAGCCAGGCTTTCTTGCGGCGCTCACAAGTCCGGGTCAGGATCTTAGCGCCATGTCAGATGCATCCCCGATCGCGCAGGAAGTTGCGCGTCGTCGCACTTTTGCGATCATTTCCCACCCCGATGCGGGTAAAACGACGTTGACCGAAAAGCTCCTGCTTTTCGCGGGCGCGATCCATATCGCGGGCTCGGTCAAGGCGCGCAAGGCCAGCCGCCACGCAACGTCGGACTGGATGGAGATCGAAAAGCAGCGCGGCATCTCGGTTGCATCCTCGGTGATGCAAATGGAGTATCGCGGCTGCGTCATCAATCTGCTCGACACGCCGGGCCACCAGGACTTCTCGGAAGACACCTACCGCGTGCTGACCGCAGTCGACGCAGCGCTGATGGTCATCGACGGCGCCAACGGCGTCGAGTCGCAAACGCTGCGCCTGCTCGAAGTCTGCCGTGCGCGCAACACGCCGATCATTACCTTCATCAACAAGTTCGACCGCGAAGTGCAGGAACCGCTCGCGCTGGTCGATGAAATCGAGCGCACGCTAGGCATGCCGGCCGTACCTTTCACCTGGCCAGTCGGCATGGGCAAGGGATTCGCCGGCGTGTTCGACATCGCGGCCGACCGCATGCGCATCTTCCGCGCCGGCGCGGAACGCATCCAGGCGGACGCGGCCGAAGACACGATCGCTGGCCGTGACAATCCGGAAATCGCCGCGCGATTCGATACGCGCTGGACGCATGCCAAACACGATATCGAACTCGTGGAAGTCGCCGCCCCCGCTTTCGAGCGCGAGACCTTCCTCGCCGGCCAGCAAACGCCTGTGTTCTTCGGTTCCGCGATCAATAATTTCGGCGTGCAGGAAGTGCTCGACGCACTCGTCGACATGGCGCCCGCGCCGGGCAAGCGTATTGCGATTCAACGCGAGGTCGCAACCGACGAACCAAAGTTCTCGGGCGTGGTTTTCAAGATCCAGGCCAACATGGACCCGGCGCATCGCGACCGCGTTGCCTTCGTGCGCATCTGCTCGGGCCGCTTCGAGCGCGGCATGCGGCTCAAAATTTCGCGCAACGGCAAGGAACTGCGCACGAACAATGTCGTGAGCTTTCTCTCGCAGAGCCGCGAGATCGTCGACGAAGCCTTTCCGGGCGACATTATCGGTATTCCAAATCACGGTCTGCTGCAACTGGGCGACACGCTGAGCGAAGGCGAAGTCCTGCAATTCACCGGACTGCCGTTCTTCGCTCCCGAACTCTTCCAGACCGTCGAAGTCGCCGATCCGATGCGCAGCAAGCAATTGCGTACGGGGCTTGCGCAACTCGGCGAGGAAGGCGCGATCCAGGTCTTTCGCCCCCATGCCGGCAGCATGCTATTGCTAGGCGCGATCGGCACACTGCAATTCGAAGTCGTACAGCACAGGCTCAAAACCGAATACGGCGTCGAAGCCCGGCTCGGCGGCACCAACTACCGGCTCGCGCGCTGGGTAACCTGCGAAGACCCGCGCGAACTCAAACGCTTCATCGACGCGAACGTAAACCGGATCGCTTATGACGTCGTTGAAGCGCCGACCTTTCTCGCCAGCCACAGCGCCGAATTGCAGGTCGCGGCCGAGCGCTTCAAGGACATCCGCTTCCACGCGCTGCGCGAACACGCAGGGCTGGTTTTTCAATCGCGACTCGGCGGCTGAGTTGCGCCCTTTCTATCTGCTTGGAGAAACCATGCGTTTCAGAAAACTATTTATCATCGCGGCCCTGAGCCTGGCGGCCTCGCTGTGCCAGGCGGCCCCGCCCAGCGAAGCGTCGATCGAAACCCTGCTCGAAGTGGCGAAAGCCAAGGCACTCGTCGACACCATGCCTGCACGCATGGAACAGATAATGCAGACTACCGTGCAACAAGTCGTTGCCAAAAAACCGCACTCTCCCGAAGAACAGCGCCAGATTGAAAAAGCGATGATTGAAAAAGCGATGAGCAAGTTCATGGCTATCGTGCGCGAAGAGCTTTCCTGGGAAATGCTCAAGCCAATATTTATCCAGGCTTACGCCGAAAGCTTCACCCAGGAAGAAGTGGACAGCCTGATTGCCTTCTATCGGACACCTGCCGGCGCTGCACTGGTCGAGAAAACACCTCTCGTGATGCAAAAGACTCAGAGCCTGATGGCGGCGAGAATTGGGCCGATGATGGAGAAAATGACAGCCGCGATTGAGGAAGCCGCCCACGAAAGCCAGGGCAAGAAAGCGCCGAATAAAAAATAAGGCCGGAAGAAAAGCCCACACGGATCCGCGTAACGGATTATCCGCATCGGTTAGACTTGTCGTTCCGCCGCGCGAACGGCCTGCAAGTTGGCGCTTTTGTTGCTTACGCGCTAAACCGCTATGAGGGAGCCGCCGCAAACCAGTCGGGCGGCCTCGTCTTCTTGCAAGGAATACAAAATGAGCACGCCAGCATCCACACTGATCCGCACGGCGGCACAGGGTCCGCAACTGTCGCGAATCGTTGCCGGCGCATGGCGGATGGCCGATTGGAATCTCCCCGTCGCCGCGCGCCAGGCATGGATCGAGCAGTGCATCGAACTTGGCGTAACGAGCTTCGATCACGCCGACATTTACGGTAATTACGGCGTCGAAACGCTGTTTGGCGAAGCGCTCGCCGCCGCGCCGGGGCTGCGCGAGCGCATTCAGATCGTTACGAAATGCGGCATCAAGCTTGTCTCCGGCGCGCGTCCGCAGCATGCGCTCAAGTCCTACGACAGCTCGCGCGCTCATGTAACGGCCTCGGTCGATAATTCGCTCGCTGCGCTACGCTGCGACTATATCGACCTGCTCTTGATCCACCGGCCCGACATGCTGATGGATGCCGACGCACTCGCGGAGACTTTCCGCGATGTGCAAGCTGCAGGCAAGGTCCGCCATTTCGGCGTTTCGAACTTCGCGCCCTCGCAATTCGCGTTGCTGAATAAGCGTTTTGTGCTTTCGACGAACCAGATCGAGCTATCGCCGCTGCATCACGCTGCGCTCCACGATGGCACGCTGGACCAGTGCCAAGATTTGGGCGTGCGGCCGATGATCTGGTCGCCACTAGGCGGCGGCCGGCTCTTTTCGCCCGACGATGCGCAGGCGCGCAGGACATTGACCGTGATCGAAAACACTGCGCGGCGCTACGGCGTCACGCCCGCTACCGTGGCCTACGCCTGGCTGTTGCGACACCCGGCGCGACCGCTACCGATCACCGGCTCCCGTCGCATCGAACTCGTGCGCGAAGCCGTTGCCGCGCTTGCGCTCGAACTCGATGCCGACAGTTGGTATGCGATCCTCGCAGCCGCGGCCGGCCGCGAAGTGCCGTGAACTTAGTGCGAGCAGCAGCCCGCGCCGCTTCCGCCGCAGCCGCCTTGGGCGGCCTCGCCCTGCGCTTCGCTAGTCAGCGCTTCGAGCGCGATGCGAAAATCGATGACGATGTTGCCGGGTTCGCGCGCCACGTAGTCGATCTCGACCTGCGGGCCATAGCGATGACGGATCTGCTGGAGCAGCGGCAAGGGATCGTGGTCGTTCGTAAAGCGCATGGTTTCGCCGTTGGACAGCGATTCGAGCGCGCCGAATATCGCGGCGTGACGAATGCGGCAGGAAATACCGCGCGCATCGAAATCGAACACGCCGTTTTCGGCGACTTGTTCGTGATCATGAGAACAGGACATGTTTTGGATTCCCGGTTGGTTTGAATCGAGCTTGCGGCTCGGGAATGAAAGCTTAAAGATTCATTAGAAACACTTCTTTGTTAAAACGCAAATCCGCTGCGCGAACGCAGACCCAAATAACGTCAGTCGGGATATTCTTCAGGACACGTCGAACAAGGCCGGCTTTCGAAGCTGACTGCAACCCAGAGTCACCCAGGAGGTTCTCGTGCCAACACAGGCTCCCCCCAGAATCGAAGACGCAAACCTGGCTTTTTTCCTGGATTTCGATGGCACGCTCGTACCATTCGATGCCCCCGACATCCACCAACCCATCGTTGACGACGGTCTGCGCTCGCTGCTCGCCGACTTGCAAGCGTACGCCGGCGGCGCGCTTGCGATCATCAGCGGCCGCTCGATCGCAGCGATCGACGATCTGTTCGAACCCATGCAGCTCGCCGCAGCCGGAGAACACGGCGCGGAATGGCGCATCGCGCCCGGCACGGAGCACGGCCGCGTCGCGACGCCTGCCGCGCTCGATGTTGCGCAAGCCGCCTGCGAAGCCTGGACCCGGCAAAACCCCGGTACGCGTTTCGAGCGCAAGAGCCTGTCGATGGTGCTGCATTTCCACCGTAACCCCGAGCTGCGCGATTCCGCCGCCGCCACGGCCCAATCCGTCTGCCCGCCCGGCAGCGGCATCAAGATGCTCCATGCGCGCGGCATGGTCGAAATCAAGCCGGTAGAGGCGAGCAAGGGTTATGCAGTCGCGCGCTTCATGAGCCAGGCGCCCTATGCCGGCCGCAAGCCGATTTTTATCGGCGACGACGTGACCGACGAGGACGGCTTCATGACGGTCAATGCGATTGGCGGCATCTCGGTCAAGGTTGGAGCTGGCGCCTCGCATGCGCGCTTTCGGCTGCCCGACGAAGACGCCGTGCGCGAATGGTTGGAAAACTGCCTCGACTAATCAAATGAACACGCATTCGCGACTTTGCGTCTGGCGCGGCGACATCACCACGCTGGCCTTCGACGCCATCGTCAACGCCGCCAACTCCAGCCTGCTCGGTGGCGGTGGCGTCGATGGCGCGATCCATCGCGCCGCCGGCCCTGAATTGCTCGCCTACTGCCGTAAGCTGGGCCGCTGCCCGAGCGGCGAAGCTCGCATGACGCCAGGATTTTTGCTGCCGGCGCGTTTCATTTTGCATACGGTCGGACCCATCTGGCAGGGCGGTGCGAACAGGGAGGCAGAATTGCTTGCCAGCTGCTATCGCAATTGCATCGCGCTGGCGCAGCAGCATGAACTTACGACGCTAGCCTTTCCGGCGATCAGTTGTGGCGTCTACGCTTATCCGCACGCAGCGGCCGCCACAATCGCCGTACGCGAATGCCGCGCAGGATTAAGCGCGAATGCGGCTATTCGCGAGATCCGGCTCGTCGCCTTCGATGCGGGAATGGCGGAAATCCTCGAACGCGCGCTGCGTGAATAAACCGTGTATCTGAGCATGGGCTATTCGCACGATTTTGTGGGAAGCTCCCGATACCCATGCCGGAGTCTTAAATAATGGAACAACGCCCCGCCACGCGCGATCTGCCGCGCATCCTGCTCGCCGTCCTGCTGCTCGGCCTGATGATAGGCGGCAGCCTTTGGGTGCTGCGACCGTTTCTGCCGGCCCTGGTTTGGGCGACGATGATCGTAGTGGCGACCTGGCCGATGCTCAAGGCGCTGGAGGCGCGACTTGGCGGACGCCGCACGCTGGCGAGCCTGATCATGGTCGGCGCGATGCTGTTCGTTATCATCGGCCCGCTCGGCGCTGCCGTGACCACGCTGGCCGACTCGGCCGATACCGTCAGAGAGCGCGCCGAAGCCTTCATCCACGGCCCCTTGCCGTCGCCACCGGAGTGGGTCCGCGCGCTGCCGCTGGTTGGCGAACGCGCTGCTACCGAATGGCAAAAAGTGATAGACGCCGGCACCGCCGGCCTGCGCGCACGGCTTGCGCCGTATGCGGGCACGGCCACGCATTGGCTGTTCAGTCAGGCGGGTAATTTCGGCAAGCTAACGGTGCACTTCCTGCTGACGCTCGCGATTGCCGGCATTCTCTATGTACGCGGCGAGCAGGCCGCCAATGCGGTCGTCCGTTTCGCACGAAGGCTCGCGGCCGAGCGCGGCGAAACAGCAGTGCGCCTGGCCGGGCAAGCAATCCGCGCCGTCGCGCTCGGCATCGTTGTGACGGCGGCCGTGCAATCTGTGCTCTCCGGTATCGCGCTCTGGCTCTGCGGTGTGCCCGGCGCAGGTCTGCTGACCGCGCTGATCTTCATGCTCTGCATCGCCCAGATCGGGCCACTCGTCGTACTCGCGCCGGCCGTCGGCTGGCTCTTCTGGCAAGGCGATACGACCTGGGCAATCGTCTTGCTCGTCATGACCGTCATTATCGGCGCGCTCGACAATGTGCTAAGGCCCATCCTGATCCGGCGCGGCGCCGATCTGCCGCTGCTACTGATTCTTGCCGGCGTGCTCGGCGGCTTGTTTGCTTTCGGTTTCGTCGGCCTCTTCGTCGGGCCGGTGCTGCTAGCCGTCTCCTACACGCTGCTCGATGCGTGGATCGCGGAGCAGGACCACCCGCACGAGGTGCCGCGCGAGTAGTCGCGGCAGAAAACGCTCAACCGGAAATCGCGGGCCGCGCCGGCAGTCCCGCGCGTATCCGCGCCGAGAAATCGGCCGCCGCGCCGGCCGCCTTGATCTTGTCGGTGACTTCGCTTGCCGCGCGGATTTGGGCGAACGGCTGCGTCGTGTTGATGTTGCCATGCTCATAAAGCCACTCGTCGAGACGGCCATTGGCGAGCAGACGCCAATCGAGCGAGACGCGTCCCGGCGCAAGCGTCTTGACATGGCGGTAGATCACTGTCGTACAGTTCGTCGTCAGCGCGTTATACCAAGTCGGCTTGTCGCGCAGTTCGTTGATCGAGCTTACGTAATCGAGCAGCAGTTCGCGCGCGCCTTCGGCATCCGTCTTGAGTCTGTATAGATATTCGCGTTCGCCGCGAAAGCGGGCCCGCACGCCGATCACGTCGCGCTCGTCGGCGACGACGTAGTAAAGCTCGTACTGGCGGAAGAAGCCGAGCAACGCCGAGTATTGCTCGCCCTGCTCCTTGCGCGTCTCGATCGAGATCGCCAGCGGCGGCGCGTTGTCGAACTCCCAACTCATGATCGTGTGCGCATAGAGCGTCGGCCCCCAGAATGAAACGAACATATCGAGCCCGCTCACATGGTCGAGGTCTATCGTGCGGGTCTCCCAATTCGGCGTGTAATCGGCGTCGCTCGTTTTGTAATGGAAGTTACGCACGTTGTGGAACGTGAGCTGCGAGCCCTTGCGTTCGACGCCGGGCAGTTGCGCGACATCGGGCATCCAATCGCGGTCGTTGCGCGCAGCAATGCCCAACCACCAGACAAGGACAAGCGCGAAGCCGATTGCCACAACAAGCAGCGCGTGTCGCAACGGACGCAAGCGCCAGAGCACAAATACCGCCGCGAGAGCGTAGATGCCGGCGATGCCCGCCGCGAACGACGCGGGACCGTCTATCCACAAGGCGGCAACAGCCCAGAGGCTGACTGGCACCATGACGATGGCAAATAGCCAAGGGATCACGCGGCGCATGGATCAGGCCGCCGCGACAAGCCCCGCGCGCAGGCAGGCGACTTCGTGGCTTGCGTCCGCGCCGCGCGCTACGAGTTCCGGCACGATTTGCGCACAACGCGCCTCGGCAAGCGGGCAGCGCGTGCGAAAGACGCAGCCGGAGGGCGGCGAGATCGGGCTAGGCAGGTCACCTTCGAGGATCTGGATCGTCTTGGAACGCTCGCGCGCCGGATCGGGAATCGGCACTGCCGAGAGCAGTGCGCGCGTGTAGGGATGCGCGGGGGCCGCGAACAGCGTATCGGAGTCGGCTTCTTCCATTGCGCGGCCGAGGTACATGACGAGCACGCGCCTGGAAATATGCTTTACGACTGCAAGGTCGTGGGCGATGAAGATCAGCGCGAGTCCTTCTTCCTGCTGAAGATCGAGCAGCAGATTGATGACCTGAGCCTGAATCGAAACATCAAGTGCGGAAACCGGTTCGTCGCAGACAATCAGCTTCGGCTTGACGATCAGCGCGCGCGCGATACCGACGCGCTGACATTGACCACCCGAGAATTCGTGCGGATAGCGGTTGATGACGTTCGGCAGCAGACCCACGCGCGCCATGACGCGCTCGACCTCGGCCTTGACGGCGGCGGACGGAGTTGCGGGTTTGAGCATGCGCAGCGGTTCGGCGACGATTTCGCCGATTGTCATACGCGGATTGAGCGAGGAGAGCGGGTCCTGAAAGATCATCTGCATCTCGGCCCGCAGGCTGTGCCATTCGCTCGCCGGCAGACCCGCAAGTTCGCGGCCAGCGAGCTTCACGCTGCCCGATGTGATCGGGTTCAGGCCGATCAATGCGCGTGCGAGCGAGCTTTTGCCGCAGCCGGATTCGCCGACGATGCCGAGCGTTTCGCCGGCTGCAAGCGTGAAGCTCACACCGCCCACCGCGCGCAGTTGGCGCACAGGAGCCCAGGGCAGCATGCCTTCGCGGCCGACGCTGAAATGAACGTGCAGGTCGGTGACTTCGAGCAGGGGTGCGCTCATGCAGCGACTCCTTCGACGGTGGGGCTGGCCGCGCGAGTCAGATCTTCGAATGAGCGATGGCAGGCGCGCTGGCGGTTGGCGCCGAAGTCGACAAGCGGTGCGGGCGTAAGGCAAGCCTCGAAACGCTCGTGGCAACGCGGTGCGAACGGGCAGCCGGGCGGCAGCGCGAGCAGATTGGGCGGATTGCCGGGGATGGTTTCGAGCCGTTCGGCGCCGTGCGCATGGTCCATGCGCGGCATTGCGTGCAAGAGGCCGCGCGTGTAGGGGTGCGAGGGCGCAGCGAATATCGCTTCGACCGGACCATATTCCATCGTCCTGCCCGCGTACATGACAAGCACATCGTCGCAGACGCCGGCGACGACGCCCAGATCGTGCGTGATCATGATGACAGCGGTTTGAAAGTCGCGGCGCAGTTCTTGCAGGAGTTTAAGGATCTGCGCCTGGACCGTGACGTCGAGCGCGGTCGTCGGTTCGTCGGCGATCAGCAGTTTGGGCCGGCATAGCAGCGCCATCGCGATCACCACGCGCTGGCGCATGCCGCCCGAGAATTCGTGCGGGAACATACGCATGCGCTTGTTCGGCTCGGCGATCTTGACCGCGTCGAGCAGGCGCACCGATTCGGCGAAGGCCGCCTTGGCATCCATGCCCTTGTGAAAACGCAGCACTTCGGTGAGCTGGTCGCCGACCGTGAGGTAGGGATTGAGCGAGGTCATCGGATCCTGGTAGATCATCGCGATCTCGCTGCCGCGGCGGCGATTGAGCGCAGCCTCGGAGAGTCCGATCAGGTTCTCGCCCTGATAACGTACCGCACCGCTCGCATGGCCGTTCTTCGCCAGGAGCCCCATCAGCGCGAAGGCGGTCTGGCTCTTGCCGGAACCGGATTCGCCGACGATGCCGAGCGCGCGGCCGGCTTCCAGCGCGAATGACAGATCGTTGACCGCCGCGACCTCGCCTTCAGGCGTTTCGAATCGGACGTTAAGCTTGTCTACCTCTAAGAGCGTCATTACCTATCCTTCGGGTCGAGTGCGTCGCGCAGGCCGTCGCCGACGAAGTTGAAACAGAACAGCGTGACCACGAGGAAGGCAGCCGGGAAGGCAAGTTCCCAGGGCGAGCCTTCGATCGATTTGGCGCCTTGTTCGAGCAGGGCGCCCCAGGATGTATTCGGCTCCTGCACGCCGAGCCCGAGGTAGGACAGGAAGCTTTCGAACAGGATCATCTGCGGCACCAATAGCGTTGCGTAGACCGCGACGAGGCCGAGCACGTTCGGCACGATGTGACGCGTGATGATGCCGAAGCTCGATACGCCGGCGACATGCGCCGCTTCGACGAACTCCTTGCGCTTGAGCGAGAGCGTCTGGCCGCGCACGATGCGCGCCATGTCGAGCCAGCTTACCGCGCCGATCGCGATGAAGATCAGCCACAGCTCGCGGCCGAAGAAGGTCATCAGCACGATCACGAGGAACATGACCGGGAAGGAGGCGAGGATTTCCAGCGTGCGCATCATCACGCTGTCGGTCTTGCCGCCGAGAAAGCCCGATGTCGCGCCGTAGAGCGTACCGATCAGCACCGCCACGACAGCGCCGAGCGCGCCGACGAGCAGCGAGATCCTGCCGCCGAGCAGCGTGCGCACAAAGAGGTCGCGGCCGAGGTTATCGGTGCCGAACCAGTGTTTCGCCGCCGCGTCGGGCGCGGTTTGCATCGAAGAGAAATCGGGATCCTCGAAATTGAACGGCGACAGCGGCGTGCCGAACAGGCATAGCAGCAGGATCAGCGTAAGCAGGATCAGGCTGACGACGGCCGCCTTGTTGCGCAGGAAACGGCGGCGCGCATCGGCCCACAGGCTGCGCCCCCTGATCGCGAGGTTCAGGTTGTCGTCGAGCCCAGGTAGCGGCGGCAGCGGGCGGGAGAGCCGCAGCGGCGGGCGCGCGGCGGAGGTGGGAGCGTGCATGCGGATCTCTTCTTATTTGACGCGAATGCGCGGATCGATCAGCCCGTACAGGATGTCGACCACGGCGTTGAACAGGATGGTCAGCGCGCCGATCAGCACGGTCAGACCAAGCACCATCGTGTAATCGCGGTTGAGTGCGCCATTGACGAAGAGCTGGCCTATGCCGGGGATGCCGAAGAAACTTTCGACGACGATCGAGCCGGTAATCACGCCGACGAAGGCCGGACCAAGATAAGAGAGCACTGGCAGCATCGCGGGCTTGAGCGCATGGCGGCGCAGGATGTACGAGAGCGGCAGGCCCTTGGCCCGCGCGGTGCGGATGAAAGGACTGCCGAGCACTTCGATCATGCTGCCGCGCGTAATGCGCGCGATAACCGCGATGTAGTACTGGCACAGCACGACAACCGGTAGCACGACATAAATCGCTTGCCCGCCATCCCATCCTCCGGCCGGCAACACCTTGAGCCAGACCGCGAAGATCAGTGCGAGCACCGGCGCGAGCACGAAGTTCGGAATCACCACACCGACCATCGCGACCGTCATGACGCCGTAATCGATCCAGCTATTCTGGCGCAGCGCGCCGATCACTCCCGCGCTAACGCCGACGACGAGCGCGATGACAAAGGCGAAGAGCCCCAGGCGCAAGGAAACCGGAAACGAGGCATTGACAAGATCATTGACCGAGAAGTCCTTGTACTTGAACGAAGGCCCCAGGTCGCCGTACGCGAGATCGCCGAGGTAGTTCAGGTATTGCCGCCAGAGCGGCTGGTCGAGATGGTATTTAGCTTGCAGGTTAGCGAGCACCTCGGGCGGCGCCGTGATGTCGGTCGAGAACGGTCCGCCGGGGGCGAGCCGGATCAGGAAGAACGTCAGCGTGACGAGCACGAGCAGGGTTGGAAGCGCTTCGAAGAACAAGCGTCGCAGAACGAATTTGAACATCGGAATCCTTGCGCGCTAAAGCGCCAAGCGTGACGAATCGATAGTGGCCACGCGTTGCAGCGCAAGCCCTGCCATTCATGGCGGGGTGAGCTGCAACAAGCCTGAACCCAGAACGCCCAAGGGACGTTCGCTCAACTTTGTGGGAGGCTCCGGCATACATGCCAGGATCTTCACAGGTGGCGCGGTCGGATGCAACGCACGCTTAATGCGCGACGATGTAGATTTCCTTGGTCCGCGCAAAACCCTGCGGATCGCGGCCATATCCACGCACCCAGGGTTTGACGATCATTCTGTTGCTGTAGAAGTAGACGATCAAAGCCGGGACGTCCTTCGCGATGATCTGTTCGGCTTCCTGGTAAAGCCTGGCGCGTTCGGCATCGTCGGCTGTGGCCTTGGCCTTTTTTAAAGTCTCGTCGAAGACCGGATTGCTGTACTTGCCGTGGTTCTGACCGTTATTCGTCGTGAAAATATCGAGCATCGTCGACGGCTCGTCGTAGTCGGCGATCCAGGCCGAACGCGCAACCGTGAAGTCGCCGGCAATTCGCGAATCGAGGTAAGTCTTCCATTCCTTGTTGAGCAATTCGACTTGGACTCCGAGCTTGATGCGCCACATCGCGCTGACCGCGAGTGCGAGTTTCTTGTGCAACTCCATCGTGTTGTAGAGCAGCGGAAACTTGAGCGGCGGTTTATTCGGGCCATAGCCAGCCTCGGCCAGCAGTTTGCGCGCTAGATCGTCGCGCTGCTGCTGCGTCATGCCCTGCTCGGGCGTATGCACTTCCTTCATGCCATCGGCAATCGGCGGCGTGAAGCTGAAGGCCTCGGTCTCGCCGGTGTTCGTAACCTGTTGCGTAATGATCTTGCGGTCGATCGCGAGCGAGAGCGCGCGACGCACGCGCCAGTCATCGAACGGTTTAACGTGCGTGTTGATCTCGTAGTAATAGGTGCCCAGCTGCGGCCAAAGCTTGAGTTCGTTCGGCAGTTCGGCGCGGATTTGCTTGATCTGATCGGTCGGCACGCCGCCGTTGGCCGTCATGTCTTCGCCGCCGGCGCGATAGCGCTGGTATTCGGCCGAAGGTTGGACGATAGGCAGCCAGGTTACCTTCTCGATCACCGTCTTCGCGTTGTTCCAGTAGTGCGGATTACGCGTAAGAACGATGCGTTCGTTGACGACGCGCTCGGCCAGTTTATAGGCGCCGTTACCGATGATTTTGTCCGCATCGACCCATTTGTCGCCGTATTTTTCGACGAGTTTTTTGGGCACCGGCAGCATCGAGCTGTGCGTGAGCGTTTTGAGGAAGAAGCCGATCGGCTCGTCGAGCTGGACCTGCAGGGTCTTGTCGCCCGTTGCCTTGACGCCGAGCGCGGCGGGCGGCTTCTTGCCCTGGGCGATGTCGATGCCATTGCGAATGTGGCCCGCCTGGCCGGGGAACATGCCATAAGGCGAGGCGGTTTTCGGATCGGCGAGACGCTTCCAGGCGAATTCGTAGTCGGCCGCCGTCAAGGGCGAACCGTCCGACCACTTTGCATCGCGGCGCAGGGTGAAGATCCAAAGCTTGCCGCCATCCTTGACCTCCCATTTTTCCGCCGCGCCCGCAACCACCTTGCCTTCGGGATCGGTATTGACCAAGCCCTCGAACAGATCGATCGCGACATTGTGCTCGGGCACGCCTTCCATTTTGCCTGGGTCCAGCGTCGCCACGTCGACGCCGTTGCCGCGTACGAGTTCCTGCTTGGCAGCAAGTCGGACACCCGCCGGCACATCGGCGGCCACGGCCGCCAGCGGCAGGATGGCAATGCTTGCTGCGATGGCAAGCGGACAGGCAAAGCGCATAATTCGGAGGCCTCCGGCAAGTTTTTTATAAAAACGGCGACCCGAACACCCGCAAGCGCCATAAACGCTTGACGGACGGCCGAGCTAGGCAAAAACTGCGCAAGCGTAGGGGGAATGGCGAAGTTTCGCAACTCAAGGACTTTTGGCACAGGTCAGTTCCGCGTGGGGATCTGTTTGATCGGGCGCAATATTCATCGCCGGAAAGCGTGCTCCCATGCTGGCTTGCAGCTATAAATGTGCCTCTGAGCGTTGCAGCGCATGCTTCGTCGCTCAGGACGCGAGGCTGCTTGCAATAACATTGAACAGAACGTCCAAAAGATGTTCGTTCCAATTTGCGGGAAGCTCCGACCGTGTGCCGGCGCCTTGATTGCCCGCCGTACGGCATTACCAAGATTCGTACGATCGTTTCTGAACGGAGACAAACCGAATGCCTCATTCCCAGCGTCTTCGCCATCTCAGCCTTGAGCACCAGACAGCCATGAAGCTCGCGCGCAGCGTGCGCGAACTCATGCCGGAAGACTTATCCGCACTGCCGGCCGTGGCCGAACGCGTGCGGCAGGTCTATGTGCTCGACATGGAGCAGCATTTTGCTGACGAAGAGAATTTCGTCTGCTCCGCACTGATCGAAATCGGCCGCCAGGATCTCGTCGATCGCATGCGCGACGAACACCGCCGCCTCGGCGAACTTGTCGCAGCCTTATCCGAACCGACTGTCGCGCGTCTCGAAGCCTTTACCGAATTGCTGCGCGAGCACGTAACGTTCGAAGAGGAAGTTGTTTTCGAGGCGATAGAACGGGCGGCGAAACAAAAAGCTTAAAAGCGGCGCACGAGTTTTCCCCGGCGTTCTTTGCCGGCGCGACTCGCTCGTTCGGCGGCCCCGCAGCGGTCGCGAACATGATTAGTTGCGGCGCCGCGTTGCTTGTGTCCTCGTCTTGCCCCGATGATCCGTGGATTCGCAAGACGCTCCGATGCACAATCATGGGCCCCGACGCCCCCGCCTTCAGCGGGGCTCAACCCCAAGGAGAGTCCAATATGTCCAACGTCACCCTAGGCGGCAATGCTATCGAAGTAGCCGGCGATTTCCCGCAAGCGGGCAGCACAGCATCCGAGTTCTCGCTCGTGGGCGCCGATCTGGGCAACCATAGCCTTGCCGATTACGCCGGCAAGCGCAAAGTGCTCAACATCGTACCCAGCCTCGATACGCCGACCTGCGCCACCTCGACGCGCAAATTCAACGAGAAGGCGAGCGGTCTTGCCGATACCGTCGTGCTCGTGATCTCGGCCGATCTACCGTTCGCGGCCAAGCGGTTTTGCGAGGTCGAGGGGCTCAAGAACGTGGAGACGCTCTCGACGATGCGCGGCGGCGAATTCAAACGCGCCTATGGCGTGGAGATCGTCAGCGGTCCGCTTGCCGGCCTGACCGCGCGTGCCGTCGTCGTGCTCGACGCCAACAACAAGGTGCTGCACAGCGAACGCGTGGCCGAAATTAAAGATGAGCCAAACTACGACGCCGCGCTCGCAGTCTTGAAGTAAGACTCGGGGCCGGGTCGCCGTGCACATGCCGGCGGCACGGCCCGTGCGCCTGTAGAATTGCGGCTTTGCCTACGCGAAAGTCGCTATGTCCGTCCTCATTTGCGGTTCGGTCGCTTACGACACGATCATGGTTTTTCATGATCGTTTCAAGAATCATCTACTGCCCGACCAGCTACACATCCTGAATATTTCCTTCCTCGTGCCCGATATGCGGCGCGATTTCGGCGGCTGCGCCGGCAATATCGCCTACACGTTGAAATTGCTCGGCGGCGAGCCGCTGATCATGGCGACCGTCGGCGAAGACGCCGGGCCTTATCGCAAGCGGCTCGCAAGTTTCGGCATCGCCGACACCTGCGTGCGCGAGATTCCAGGCAGCTTCACCGCGCAGTGTTTTATCACCACCGATCTCGACGACAACCAGATCGCCGCCTTTCATCCGGGCGCGATGAGTTTTTCGAACCAGGTCCGCATAAGCGAAGCCCAAGGCGCCACGCTCGGCATCGTCGGACCGGATTCGCGCGACGGCATGCTCGAACATGCCCGCGACATGCATGCCGAAGGCATCCCCTTCGTCTTCGATCCGGGTCAGGCCCTGCCCTTGTTCGACGGGCCGGCGCTGCTGCAATGTCTAGAATGGGCCACCTGGTGCACGGTCAACGACTACGAAGCGCAACTCGTCGCCGATAAAACCGGGCTTACACTCGCGCAAATCGCCGAACGCGTCAAAGCCCTGATCGTCACGCGCGGCGCCGACGGGTCGGATGTCTATGAAGGCGGGCGCATCGCGCGGATTCCCGCCGTCAAGCCAGAATGCATTGCCGACCCGACCGGCTGCGGCGACGCCTATCGCGGCGGCTTGCTCTATGGCTTGGCGGAAGGCTGGAGCGTCGAGAAAGCCGCACGACTGGGCAGCCTGATGGGCGCGATCAAGATCGCCGTAAAAGGGCCGCAGAATCACGCGATCACGCGCGAAGCCGTGGCCGATGCTTATGCGGCAGCATTTGGCGAGAAGCTTTTCTGAGCGAGTTTCAGGGTAGGCGTAAACGCCTGTTTGAAGTCTTCCGAGAACAAGCCGGGGAAATAAATTGCAATCTGGTACAGCACCGCGCGCGGCGGGCCCGTCGGCCATGCAGTGCAGCCCCCCGGTCGGGCACGCTACGGATTCCGGTATAATCGCGCCCGACCAGACATACCAAGCGAAGCCGCTGATCCTGCAAGGGTCAGCGGCTTTTTCCTAGAACCTGTCTCGCCCCTCAGCAGTAACGCAATCGGGGTGCATGCGCAGCCCGGAATTTTCATGCATTGCCTCGATGTTCCACCCCCTGCCACCCTCGTGCGACCGATCGCGAGCAGGTTTTTGAACCGCACCGCATTTGGTACGGCCGGACGATACCGGCGCACGCTACCATTTGTCGGTTTTGTTGCAGCCTCATTCGCGGGAGCCCGCCCATGTCCAACCTAGATTCCGTGACCCCGCCCCAGAAAGCAGCCGTGCTTGCCGAGGCGCTCCCGTATATCAAGCGTTTCTTCGACAAAACCATCGTCATCAAATACGGCGGCAACGCGATGACAGACCCGATGCTCAAGGATCGTTTCGCGCGCGACGTGGTGTTGCTCAAGCTCGTCGGCATGAATCCGGTCGTGGTCCACGGCGGCGGCCCGCAGATCGACGATCTGCTCAAGCGCATCGGCAAGCAGGGCCAGTTCATCCAGGGCATGCGCGTGACCGACGAAGAGACGATGGATGTCGTCGAAATGGTGCTCGGCGGCCATGTGAACAAGGAAATCGTCAATCTGATCAACAAGCATGGCGGCCGCGCCGTCGGCCTGACCGGTCAGGATGGCCAGTTCATTCGCGCGCGCAAGCTGATGATGCCGAACAAGGACAAGCCGGAAGAGCTGATCGACATCGGTCTGGTCGGCGAGATCACCTCGATCGATCCCAGCCTGATCACCTTCCTCGATTCGGGCGACTTCATCCCGGTGATTGCGCCGATAGGCGTCGGCGAGGAGGGCGAAACCTACAACATCAACGCGGACGTCGTGGCCGGCAAGCTGGCCGAGATCCTCAAGGCCGAGAAGCTCGTGCTGCTGACGAACACGCCAGGCGTACTCGACAAGGAAGGCCGGCTGCTGACGGGGATCACGCCGCGCGAGATCGACGACATGGTCGCCGACGGCACGCTTTCCGGCGGCATGCTGCCGAAGATCCATTCGGCGCTCGAAGCGGCGCGCAATGGCGTGCGCTCGGTGCACATCATCGACGGTCGCGTCGAACACTGTCTGTTGCTCGAAATTCTGACCGACCACGGCGTCGGCACGATGATAAAAAGCCACTGACGCGCCCCGCGTCCGCCCAGACGGCCACCCTCGCGGTGGCCGTTTTTGCTATTCGGGCGCAGATTGGCTTTCGACGGGCACTGACGCTGCGGCAGGCGGCGCAAGGTCCTTCCAGGCGCCGACGCGCTTGAGCTTGTCACGCAGGCCGGGCAGGGGAAACTTCAGCGCGTAGGCTTCATGCGCGTAGTGCAGCGCGCGCTCGTATTGCTTGAGGTCGAAATAGGCGAGTCCGAGGTTGTAATAAAGATTCGAATCGTCGGAACTGAGCTTTTCCGCAGCGTCGAGCTTCGCAATGGCTTCTTCGTCGCGGCCGAGCTTGAGCAAATAGATGCCGAACAATAGTTTTACGTTGGCGTCATCGTTGCGGAAGCGCTCCGCACGGTCGAAATAGCATTCGACCGGCCAATGCGCGCCGCGCGGCGTCTTGGCCTTTTCCTTGAACGACAGATTCATCATCGCGAGCAGCGCGCGCGGATGGTTCGGGAAGGCGCGCAGCGTGTAATCGATGTCCGGCCCAGGGATATTGCTCGTTTTACCGCTTTGCAGGGTTTCGACTTGCTGCGTGAAGTGAGCCCCGTTGACGAGACGGCGCTCGTCGTCGCTCGCCGAGCGATAGTCGAAAGGCCCGAAGGCGTTAGTCAAATCCCCGCAGGCCACGGCGCCGCGATACTCCTGCGCCTGCGCCACGCCCATCGCACAAAGAAAACCGATTGCTGCAAATCGCCACATGCCTGTCCGCTCCTTGGGCTCGATACGCGCGCCCGAAACGGGCTTCGCGAGCCTAGCGCCAAGACGCGGATTTCGGCGTGCCGGATGCCACAGTGCTGCGCATCATTGGTCCGCGCCAAGCTTTGCCAGCCAAGCCAGCGTGGCTTGTTCGACCTGCGCGCGCCAGGCGGCGCTCGAAAAAGTGTGATTCGCATCCGCGATCTCGATCCGCGTAAGGCGACTTGCCGCGAGCGCCGTCGCCAGCGGCGCACTGACGGCGGCGCGGCAAAATTCGGCGGCGGTAAGGTCCTTGCCCGAAAGCACGAGCAGGACCTCACCACGGAAAGCCGCAAGGCGGCGCGCATAGCGCTCGGGCAGGCCGGCATTCGCGTCATCGGCCGGATTTTCGCCGCGCCGCGCGGCGAGAAAAGTCGTCGCGAATTCGCGCAGCCGCGTCGTGATACTCACTTGGCCCGACAAAAGCTTGCGCCAGAAATCCGCCTCCAGAAAACGTTTCCCGTAGTAATCGCCGACCAAGGCGGCTGCGGCACCGGCTTCGGTCCGCACCCAGGGATTGAGTTGCGCGAGCCCGCCGACGCGCGCATCGGCGGCGGCGTAGAAAACTGCCGCCGTAGCGCCATCGCAAAGGCCCCACAGCACAACTTGCGCAAGCTGCGGCTGTTCGTGGAAGAGGCAATCGATCGCGGCGCGGATGTCGGCGTCGATGTGCTCAAAATCGCGCGGCTCGCCTTCGGAATCGCCCATGCCGCGATAGTCGAAGCGCAGGCAGGGATAGCCCGCCTCGGCCAGCGTGCGCGCCAGCAACAAAAACTGTCGGTGCGAGCCGACGCGTGTTTGCGGCCCGCCGACGACGATCACGACGCCGAGCCGCGCCGCGTCTGCGCCCGGATGCAGGATGCCGGCGAGCATGGCGTCTTCGCAGCTAAATTCGACCGGCCGCATGCGCGCATCGATCATGCGCACCCCACGACAAGCGCTTCGAGCTGCGCGCAAACGCGGGCGGGAAGTTCGGGCAAGGGTTCGATCTCCTGCGTCTGCCAAAAGGCTGGCCCGGTCGCAATTTGCAGGTCGAGCGCGCGGCCGGATTCGCGCAGGCGCGCGGCGAGCATGTCGACGGCAGGGCTCGCCACGGGCGGATCGGCGGCAACGAGTTCGAGCCAGCCTAGGCGTTGCGGCAAGATCGAATCGACGCCGATCCGGGCAGTTTCGATGCCGGCGGCAAGCGCGGGCGACAAGGCATAGCCGGCAATTTCGATGTTTTGACCCGCTGCGAGCTGCGCCCGCAGGGGCCGCGTATCGATCCGCGCGGCCTCGTCCGTAGCAAGATCGGCCGCCGCGCCGAGCCGCAAAAATTGCGTGAGCGCCTGCTTTCCGTTGGTGACCGGGCAGAGCATCAGAAAGCCATCCGCCGTGAGGCCGTCAGCAAAGGCCGCCGCTGCGAGTAAAGCGCCCAGCCGCAGGCCCAGCACGACGCAAGGACCGGGGAAGCGCTCGCGCAGCAGCGCTGCAAATGTCGCAACGTCGTCACGCCAATCGGACCAGCCGATCTCTGCGAGATCGCCCTCGGAGTCCCCGCTGGCGGCAAGGTCGCCGAGCAGGACAGCCCAGCCCGCGCCAGCGGCAGCGCGAGCGATCTGTAGCATGAGCCGGCGCGTCTTGTTGGCTTCCTCGGCGAAGGGCGGCACGAGCAGCAGGCCACCACGCGGGCGGCCCTGAGCCGGACGCAGCAGCGTGCACAAACGCGCCCCCGCGAGCGGCCGTTCGAGATAGAAGCGCTCGGTCGCAATGCTCACGCAGGGCGGATCAAACGGCGAGCTTGCTGCTAATTAGGCGTACGAGGCTGCCGAAACTCGCGAAGGAGGCGCCGTCGATTTCGTCGTCGTCGAAGATGATCCCGAAGCGATCCTCCATTGCGCCGATCACGCCGACGACGGCCATCGAATCGAGTTCCGGCAGGGCACCGAGCAAAGGCGTAGCGTCGGTGAAGGTGGCACTGCGACCGCCGAGACTCAGCAGTTCGTCGAAAATCGCAGCCAGTTCCTTGCGAGTGTCCAAGAGATCTCCCGTAAAAAGCGCGCGGCGGCCGTCAAACACTTAACACGGGCCGTGCATATAGGGATCGTATTATAAAAGCGCTTCCTCCCCCCACCTCGTGAAAAACTCCCGACGCGCCAAGGCACGGCTCCGACGATCCATGCATTCAACCAGCCTGCCCCCGCTCGCGCCACCGCGACTGCCCGTCCTCTCGTGGCGCTACTTCCTCGACAGGCGCAGGAGCCTTTTGCCGAGCGTGCTCGACAGCGGCGAGGTGCTGCCGACGACGAGCGGTCGCGCTGCGATCGCGCTAGCGCTGCGGCTGGCCGGCTGCGGCGCGGGCGATCGCGTGCTCGTGCCGACTTACCACTGTCCGACGATGGTCGCGCCCATCGTCGCCCTCGGCGCCATGCCCGTGTTCTATCCGGTCAGCGCCGCCGGCGAGGCCGCCCCGGAAGCGCTGCCCACAGCAAGCGTGGCCGGATGCCGCGCGATCATCGTGCCGCATTACTTCGGCATCCCGCGCCGAATGTCGCGCATCCGCGCACTGTGCGATGCCGAAGGCATTGCGCTGATCGAAGACTGTGCCCACGCCTTCTTCGGCGTCGTCGAGGGCCGCCCGGTCGGCGCCTGGGGCGATTATGCAATTGCCAGTCTGACCAAATTTTTTCCGGTCAGCGAAGGCGGCTGTCTCGTGAGCCGCTCGCCGCGACTCGCGAGCCTTGCGCTTGGCGCGCGGCCGGTTGGCGCCGAGGTGCGGGCCGTTGCGGACGCGCTCGAACTCGGCGCCGCACATAGCCGACTCGCCGGCATCAACAGCTTGCTGGTGGCGGCCTTCCGCGCCAAGCGCGCCCTGCGTGGCACAAACGGGACCGCCGAGGCCACCGCGCAATGTGCCACCGATGACGCGATGCAACGCGCCATCGCGCGCGCGCGCTGCGATTTCTCCGAAGGCGGCCTGCCTTTCCGGCGTATTGCGCGCGCGGTCTGGGCGCTCGTCGGCGTCGGCGGGCAGGGCCGCATCGTCGCGCAGCGTCAGGATAATTACCGCTGGCTTGCGCGCCGGCTCGCGCATCTAAGGCACGCGCATCCCCTTGCGCCCGAATGCCCGGACACTGCCGCGCCTTATGTATTCCCCCTCTGGGTAGACCGTCCCGCAGCGATCTATCAGCGCGTGCGCGCAAGTGGAGTACCGGTATTCCGCTGGGACGACCGCTGGCCGGACACGCCGGAACTCACTGAGGACGTAGGCGGCAAATGGGCCAACCATGTATTCCAGATCGGCTGTCACCAGGATCTGGAAGCCACACAACTCGAATGGATCGCAAGCACGCTGGAACGCTTGATAGACGGCGACCAAACCGTATGAGGGCGCCTCGGGAAACCCCTGTTTCTAAGCGAGACAAGGCGCGAGCAAAAAATTCGACGCCGCATATGTTTGATATGTAAGGAGAATTTTTTTGCGAAAAACGCAGTATCGCGACGAAAGCCGGAGTTTTTCGAGGTGTCCATGACACATAGAATATTGATGATCGCCTACCACTTCCCGCCCTTGGCCGGCAGCAGCGGAATCCAGCGCACCTTGCGCTTCGTTCAGCAACTGCCGCGTCACGGGTGGGAGCCCATCGTGCTGACGGCCAACCCGATCAGCTACGACGAAACGAACCCCGACCTGCTCGCCGAAGTGCCGCAGGACATCCGCGTCGAGCGCGCCTTCGCGCTCAATACGCAGAAACATCTGTCGCTATTCGGCCGCTATCCCGCCGCGCTTGCGCGTCCCGATCGCATGTTGAGCTGGAGCTGGGCCGCCGTCCCGCGCGGCATGCATCTGATCCGGCGTTACAAGCCCGATGCAATCTGGAGCACCTTTCCGATTGCTACCGCACACATGATTGGCGCCGCGCTCGCGCGCCGCAGCGGTTTGCCGTGGATCGCCGATTTTCGCGACCCGATGGCGCAGGACGGCTATCCGTCCGATCTGCCGACCTGGCGCAGTTTCAAGAAGATCGAAAGCTGTGCCGTGGCACGCGCGGCGGCGTCGATCTTCACGACGCCCGGCGCAGCCGAGGAATACCGCCAGCGCTATCCGGCCCATGCCGAGCGCATCCATGTGATAGAAAACGGCTACGACGAAGCGAGCTTCGCCAATCTCGCCGAGGGCGGCGAGCCACTGGTTGCCGGCAGGATTACGCTGCTGCACAGCGGTATCGTCTATCCGTACGAGCGCGATCCGCGCGCACTATTTCACGCACTCGCCCGTCTCAAAACCGCCGGCATACTGGATGCCGCGCGCTTCGCGATCCGTTTTCGCGCTGCGGTCCACGACGATTTACTCGAAACTGAGGCTGCCTTACGCGGCGTCCGCGATCTGATCGAAATTGCCCCGCCTATTCCCTACCGCGAAGCGCTTACCGAGATGATGCGCGCCGACGCGCTACTCGTGATGCAGGGGCGCGGCTGCAACGCGCAGATTCCAGCCAAGGTCTATGAATACCTGCGCGCCGGCCGTCCGATTCTCGCGCTCGCCGACCCGGCCGGCGAAACGGCCCGCCTGCTGAACAAGAACGGCGTCGCCGGCGGCGCGGCGCTCGAAGATAGCGCCGCGATCGAAGGCGCGCTGCAAAACTTTCTCGCGCATCTGGAAACCGGCGCCGCCCCATGCCCCGCACCGCAAGCCGCCGCATGCCATTCGCGCGAGGCGCGCACCGCCGAACTTGCCGCCTTGCTAGCGCAATTGCCCGCACCGACAGCGGCGGGGAATAGTTCCTCTGCATGACAGCCTGCTGCGCCTAATATGAGCGTCGGCATCATCTGCGGACCCGACAATGACAATCGCTTGGACGCTTCACCCCGCCGCCGAGTTTGAGCGGCTCGCCTCCAAGTGGGACGCGCTGAATGCCGAAGCCGGCAAACTGCCGTTTCTCGATTCGAAGTTCCTGCTCCCGCTGTTCGCCTGCTTCGGCTGCGGGCGCGAACGAATCGCCTTCGCCATGCGCGGCGGCAATTGCGTTGCAGCCACCATCGTCGAGCCGATCGCGCATGGCCGTTGGCAAAGCTTCCAGCCCTCGCAACTTCCGCTCGGCGCCTGGATTTCACGCAGGAACGAGGATATTTCCCAGCTATCGGCGGCCCTAATTCGCATGCTGCCGGGATTGGCGCTCGAACTCGGACTCACCCAACTCGATCCGCGCTTTTGCCGCCGCCCGACCGACAACGCGCAGATTGCCTCGCTCGACTACATCGAAACAGCATGGATAGATGTAGTCGGGGACTTCGAAACCTACTGGAACGCACGCGGCAAAAACTTGCGCTCGAATACGCGCAAGCAACGCAGCAAGCTCGAAGCCGATGCAATCGTCACGCATCTCGATGTACTGACCGCGCCACAGGACGTGGCGCAAGCACTTGTCGAATACGGTCAGCTCGAAACCTCTGGCTGGAAGGCCGGCACGGGTACCGCAGTTGCTCCCGACAACCCCCAGGGTCGCTTCTACCGCGCAATGATGGAAGCATTCTGCGCCCAGGGCTGTGGCCAGATCTGGCGCTATCGCTTCAACGACGCAGTCGTCGCGATGGACCTGTGCATCGCGGCCGACAGCACGCTCGTCATCCTCAAGACGGCCTTCGACGCATCGAGGGCGGCGGTCTCGCCCGCCACGCTTCTGCACCAGGAGGCCTTTCGCAGCATCTTCGATTCGGGGCGCATCGAACGCATCGAATTCTATGGACGCGTCATGGAATGGCATAGCCGCTGGAGCGAACAGAAACGCCGCCTTTTCCACGCCACCGCCTATCGCTGGAGCCTTGTCGGCCAATCGCTCGCGCTGCTGCGGCGTCTGCGCGCGCCGCGCGAGGATGGCTCGCTGCCTGCGCAAGCGAAGGCCGGAGAGTCATGAATCATCCGCTGAAGAATTTGCCGCGCGCACTCCGCTGGCGTGTCTTCAGGGCTTTCGAGCGGGCAAGCGAGCTGCGCAACCCCGCGCCGCGCGCGGACTTCTCCCAGGTTCCGAACGGATTGCACGGTGCGTTGTGGGTCTTCGTCGCGACGCTAGGCGAACTGGCGATGATAGAACCCTTCCTGCGCCGGCTCATCGCCGAAGCGGGGCCCCGGCCGCTGGTCCTTATCAGCGACCGCACGGTCTATCGCGAGGCTTACACGCAACGCTACCCACAAGCCATAGTCGTCGAACTGCCTGGCGCGGGGGAGGACTACCGCGTGCTCGCACAGCGTATTGCGCCCACGCTTTTCGTCGTGGCCGAAATTCCTGCGCGCCCCGCCGATGCGCCCTGTCGCTTTCCTGTCGGCGCGCTTATCCACGCACGCGCAGCCGGTGCGCGCACGGCGCTCGTCAATGGCTGGCTTTACGACTACCCGCCGGCCTGCCGCCTCGATGCCGTCGAGCGCAGCCTGCTCGCGCGCGACTACCTGCGGCTTTTCGATCTAATCACGACTCATGACGAAGACGTACGCGGCCGCATGATAGCTGAAGGCGCCGACCCGCAACGAATAGAGGTCGCCGGTAACTTCAAGTTCGACTCGGTGGCGTCGATTGCGAGCCCGAACATCAAACAGGCAAGTCCCGCACTGCTCGCAAGCCTGTCCGCATCAACAAGGCCCCTGGTCGTCGCCGGCAGCGTCGAACGTGCCGAACAGGACTGCGTGCTCGACGCTTTCTCGCACTTGAAAAGCACACACCCCGACGCCCGGCTGATTCTCGTTCCGCGCCACCCGGAAAATGTGCAACGTATGCAGGAGCTTGCCGCAACACTAAACGCCAGAGGCTGGCACTGGCGCGCCCGCACGCAAATCGTCGACGCCCCGGTCGCGGACGAACTCGACTGCCTGGTCCTCGACACTTTCGGCGAGTTACGCGACTTCTATGCCGTAGCGAACATCGCGCATGTCGGCCGCGACCACAATGTTCTGGAACCGCTGGCCTTCGCCCGCCCGGTCAGCGTCAGCCCGAACTGGACCCGCACGTATCCAAGCTTTCCTGTCTATCGCACAACGAAAACAGCCGCCGTAATCCACGAAGGCCTCGATGCCGACGCGCTCGCGCAGATCTGGCGCAATCTGCTCGACGGGGCGACCGGCCGCTCGGAATGCGACAAGATCCTCGCGCTGCTTGCCCATGCGCGCGGCGCAACCGAACGCACACTGGCCCTCTTCCGCCGCACTGGCCTGCTACCGCAGCAAGCCACGCCGGGGCAATCGGTATGAATAGCATCCGGCGCGCGGTCTTTCTCTCGCTCGCGCAACGCTACGTCGCCTTCGCCATCCAGTTCGGCGCAGCCATTGTCATGGCGCGTTTGCTGACACCTGCGGAAACCGGCGTGTTCTCGCTCGCCGCCGCGATCGTTGCAATCGCCCATACGCTGCGCGATTTCGGCATCGGCGAGTACATCATCCAGGAACGCGAACTGTCGCGCGAACGGCTGCGCGCCGCATTCAGCGTGACGATCTTCGTCGCCTGGAGTCTGGCGCTCGTGCTGCTCGCACTGGCCCAGCCCGTCGCCGCGTGGTACGCCAAACCCGACATCGCGCGCGTGCTCTACGTGTTGATTCCAAGCTTCCTGCTGATTCCCGTCGGCACGAGCGCCTTCGCGGTGCTCACGCGCGAACTCGAATTCGGCGCGATTTTCTGGGTTCAGACGAGCAGCGCGCTCGTCGGCGCCGTCTTCAGCATCGTCCTCGCCTGGCACGGTTTCAGTTATATGAGCATGGCATGGTCTTCGCTGGCCAGCGTGCTTACGACGATAGCCTGCCTCGGTTTTCTGCGGCCCCATGACACATTCATGCTACCGAGTACGCAAGGAATCAAACGCGTCGGCAAATTCGGTGGTTCGCTGACGCTGGGCCGCCTTGCTGAAAGCCTGAGTTCGAAAACGCCCGATTTCATTATCGGCCACACGCTCGGCTTCTCGTCCGTCGGTATTTTCAGCAAGGCCAATACGCTGCTCAGTGCATTCCAGGATTTCTTTGCCTCGGGATTCGGGCGCGTCGCCACGCCCGCCTTCGCAATCCGCAAAGGCAACATCCCCGAGACCTGCGAAGGCTTCCTGCACGCAACGAGTCTCTTCGCACTATTCCCGGTCGCCTTCTATGGCTTCTGTGCGCTGTTCGCCGAACCGATTGTCATGCTGCTGTTCGGCCCAAACTGGCTCGCCGCCGCCCCGGTCATTCAGATCGCAAGCATCGGCTACGCACTGATGGCGCCGCACAGCTTCGCCAGCGCCGTCCTCAGCGCAAACGGCCGGGTCCGCGACATCCTCAAAATCCAGTTCGCGAGCAGCCTCACCTATGCACTCGCCATCCTGATCGGCGCACAGTTCAGCCTGGTTGCCGTCGCAATCGCCAGCGCGGCGGCCACGCTGCCGCGCCTGGTGCTGACCCAGCGCGCTTTACGCCGCAGCTTCGATCTCGCTTACCGGCAGATCCTGCAAACCGCCGCACCAGCCATCGCCATTGCCATCGCGAGCCTCGCCGCCGCAACGCCCAGCCTGCTGCTCTACCACGGCACCACGCGCAGCGCCTTGCATACTCTCCTAGCCGCTGCGTTCAGTGCAGGCATCGTCGGCTTGACCGCGCTGTTCGTATCGAACCACCCGCTCGCGACGGAAATTCGCAAGCTCGGCCTTGCTGAGCGTTGCTTCGGACGCGGGAGTTCTTAGTCCGGCCACCTCTGCCCCAATCCTATTTCCCTAGCGAATCCGTCCGCAACCGGATCACCCCGGCCTTTTCCGGACAGCGCGCCGTGACATCCGCATACGCGGCGGCGATGTGCGCCATGTCGGCGGCTTCGTCGCCGGTAAGCTGCATGTATTCGAGGACGCCGACGACGCGGCGTTTGTAGTCGATGTAGGCCAGGCCGACCGGCATGTCGGCGGCACGCGCGATGCGCATGAAGCCGGACTTCCAATGGTCGACGTAGCCGCGCGTGCCTTCGGGCGTCACCGCGAGGATCAGCGTGTCGAGCGCGTCGATCTCGCGCATCAGGCCCTTGATGAAACCGCTCGGCTCGCTGCGGTTGATCGCGATGCCGCCCCAGTGGCGCAGCAGGCGGCCGGTCGGTCCGAGGAACAAGGTGTGCTTGCCCAGCCAGCGCGCCGGCCAGCCAACGGCCCATTTGGCGAGGATGCCCCACAAGAAATCCCAGTTCGAGGTGTGCGGATAGACGATCAGCAGCACCTTGGACGCGCTCGGCGGCGGCAGGTCCGTGCGCCAGCCGAAGAGGCGCAGAACGGCGGCGGCCCAGGGTTGCGGGCGAGCGTGGGCGAGGGGGTCGGGCGTAGCGGTCATGATGTGGCTGCGGGAACTCTTGCTTGGCGTGGCGTTCGCGAGAAACACCAATCGAATGCTTGTACGGCGGCGGATTCTGCATGGACAATCGGCTTTCGATCAACCCTGCCGCGCTAAACCCGCGCCACTTTCTCCTCGCATCATGCCAATAACCGTTTCGGAGCGTCTGCCGCCGGATGCACCAGATCTTGAAGCCTTGCGAGCTGTCGCCGCCGCAATAGCGCCGTCCATCCTGCGCACCGTGCAATGGCAGAACGATCCGCTGTCCGAGGAGTTCGGTGCGCCGCTGTGGCTCAAGATGGAAAACTTGCAGCGCACCGGTTCATTCAAGATTCGCGGGGCCACGAACAAGCTGATGCGACTCGTCGAACGCGATCCGGCGCTGCGCGGCGTGGTTGCCGTTTCGGCCGGTAATCATGCGCAGGGGGTCGCGCGCGCGGCCGCGAATCTGGGGCTTGCGGCTATCGTCGTAATGCCGGTGAGCGCTTCGCTGACCAAGATCGAAGCCTGTCGCAAGCTCGGCGCCGAGGTTCTGCTACATGGCGAGAACATCGAAGCTGGGCGCGCGCTTGCCGATAGCATAGCGGTTGAGCATGGCTTCGCTTTTGTGCATCCCTATGACGATTGGGATGTCATCGCGGGGCAGGCTTCCTGCGGCCTCGAAATGCTGGAGGATTGTCCGCGCATGACGGTGGCCGTCGTGCCGCTGGGCGGCGGCGGGCTGCTTGCGGGGATTGCGCTGGCCTTGAAATTACAGCGTCCGGAGATCCGCATTGTCGGCGTGCAGACCGACAGCGTTGCACCGTATCGATCCTTCCTGCATGACCATCGGTTCGAAAGCGTCGATCCGGTGGCTCACACGATTGCCGATGGCATCAAGGTCAAACTTCCGGGGCAACTGACCTCGGCGGTCATCGCGGCCTGCGTCGACGAGATCGTGACGGTCGATGACAACGCAATTGCCGAGGCCATTGTCGTTACGCTGGAGCGCACGCGCACGATTGCCGAAGGCGCGGGCGCTGTCGGCCTGGCGGCGCTGATGCGCGGCAAGGTCAAGCTCGCGGCGCAGGATCGCGCGGTCGTCGTGATCTCGGGCGGCAACGTCGACATGACACTGGTCGGGCGCTCGATCGATTACGGGCTTGTGAGTTCGGGCCGGCTGATGAGTGCGGCCGTGATGATCGTCGATGCGCCGGGACGCTTGCTCGCGCTGACGCGCTGTATCGCCGCGCTCGGCATCAATGTGCGCCATGTCGAACACCGACGCGGCGAACTGCATGTGCCGGTCGGCCAAACCCAGGTGATATTACAAATGGAAACGCGCGACTTCGCGCATCAGCAGGAACTGCTGGCGCAGTTCGCTGCCGAGGGCTTCAAGGCGCGCAGTCTGTTTGCCGAGTAGCCGCTATTTTTTTGCTTGCTTGACCGGTCGCCGCCAGCCCGGAATGGTGATCTGCTTGGCGCGCGACAAGGTGAGCTGACCGGCCGGGGCGTCGTGCGTCAACGTGGTGCCGGCGCCTAGCGTGGCGCCCTTGCCAACGCGCACCGGGGCGACGAGCTGGGTGTCGGAACCGATGAAGACTTCGTCCTCGATCACGGTGCGGAACTTGTTCGCGCCGTCGTAATTGCAGGTGATCGTGCCGGCGCCGATGTTGACCTTGCTGCCGACGTCGGCGTCTCCCACATAGGCGAGGTGGTTGGCCTTGGAGTGCGCCGCGATCTTGCTGTTCTTCACTTCGACGAAGTTGCCGATGTGCACGTCGTCGGCAAGCTCCGTTCCGGGGCGCAGGCGCGCATAGGGGCCGATCAGGTTCGCGGCGCCGACGGTTGCGCCGTCGATATGACAATACGCATGCAGCGTCGCACCCGCGCCAATGCGAGCATCCTTGAGCACGCTGTAAGCGCCGATGCGCGCGCCGTCGCCGATCTCGACGCGGCCCTCGAAAATGCAGCCGACGTCGATCTCGACATCGCGCCCGCACACGAGTTCGCCCCGGATGTCGATGCGCGCCGGGTCTATCAGCATGACGCCCGCCTGCATCAACGCAGCGGCCTGATTGCGCTGATGCAGACGTTCGAGTTCCGCCAACTGGGCGCGGTCGTTGACGCCTAGCGTCTCCCACACGGCGGCCGGCTGCGCGGTTTGTATCGCGATGCCGTCGCGCACCGCGAGCGCGATGATGTCGGTCAGGTAATACTCGCCCTGCGCATTGTCGTTCGTTAGCGCGGCAAGCCAGCGGCGCAGATCCTGCGCCTGGCAGCAGAGGATACCGGTGTTGACCTCGCGGATCGCGCGCTCGGCCTCGCTGGCGTCCTTGTGTTCGACGATGCGGGTGACGCGCTGCGCGGCGTCGCGCACGATGTGGCCGTAGCCTGCGGGGTCGTCGAGCGCGACCGTCAGCAGCGCAAAACCCTTGTCTCCGGCTGCATCGACAAGGCTTGCAAGCGTTTCGCGGCGCGTCAGCGGCACATCGCCGTAGAGCACGAGCACACGGCCGCTCGCGGGCAGATGCGGCACGGCCTGCTGCACGGCGTGCCCTGTGCCAAGTTGTTCGGCCTGCATCGCCCAGCATAGGTCCGGAGCGTCGAGCGCTTGCCGCACCTGTTCGCCGCCGTGGCCGTAAACGACACAGATGCCGCTCGCGGCGAGCGAGCGCGCTGTGGCGAGTACATGGGCGAGCAGCGGACGACCGGCGAGCGGTTGCAGCACTTTCGGCCGGGCCGAGCGCATGCGCTTGCCCTGACCTGCGGCGAGAATGACGACGTACATGGAAACTTCCCGACGAATATGAAATCTGGGCGCGATGTTAGCACCGCGCCCTATGCGGATCAGGTGGAAGCGGGTTTGTCGCGGCGGTTGGTGCCGGCAACCATGCGGTATTCCATGAGGCGGCATTCGATGTCGCCGTTCATCAGCGGCGTGCGCCGGCTGGCCTTGAGGCCGATGTGCTTGGGCAAACCTGGGTCGCCGGTAAAGAAGAAGCAACGCCAGCCGGCGAAGGCTTTCTTCAGATGGTCGCCCAGCGTCGGATACCAGGCTTCGAGCCCGGCGTCCTCGCCGAGCCGCACGCCGTAGGGGGGATTCGTTACTAGCACGCCCTCCGGCGCAGGGGCGTCGAGCGCGAGCAGGTCGCCGACGCGAAATTGCACTGCGTCTTCGAGGCCCGCCTCGCGCAGGTTGTAGCGCGCGGCATCGACCCAGCGCGAATCGATGTCCGAGCCGAAAATCGGCACCGCGTTGCGGCGTCGCCGTTGCAGCGCCAGCGCGCGGATGCGCTTCCAGTTGGCGGCCTCGAAGCTCGCGAGTTTTTCGAAACCGAAGCTGCGCTCGGCGCCGGGCGGGATGTCCTGCGCGATCATCGCGGCTTCGATCAGGAAGGTGCCGCTGCCGCACATCGGATCGAAGAGCGGCTGGCCGGGCTGCCAGGCTGCCAGCCGGAGGATGCCGGCGGCGAGGTTTTCCTTGAGCGGCGCTTCGACCTTGGCGCGCTTGAAGCCACGCTTGGTCAAGGGCTCGCCCGAGGTATCGAGATAGAGCGTGCAAGTGTCGGCGGTCAGGAAGGCATGCACGCGCACGGACGGCGCTTGCGTATCGATCGTGGGTCGCCGGCCACGGGTCTCGCGGAAGCGGTCGCAGATGCCGTCCTTGATCCGCAGCGTGACGAAGTTAAGACTCTTCAGAGGCGAGCGTATCGCGGTGACATAGATGCGCAGCGTCGCGTCGACATCGAAGTGACGCTCCCAAGGGATGCCGCGCGCGAATTCATGGATGTCGTCTTCGCTGCGATAAGGCGTCTCTTGGATGCGCCAGAGCACGCGCGTCGCGATCCGGCTCTCCAAGTTTACGCGCCAGCACAGCGGCCAGTCGCCGGCGAAGGCGACGCCGCCCTGAACCTGGGAGACCGCGCCCGCGCCGAGCGCGGTCAGTTCGTCGGCGAGTAGCGCTTCGAGGCCGCGCGGGCAGGGAGAAAAGAAACGTTCTGTCATGGTAGTCCTGAGAGCGCGGGCGCTTTAAAAGGGTTTCGTGATCACGAGTATCACGATGAAGAGCAGGGCCAGCGCCGGTAATTCGTTGAATACGCGGAACCAGACATGGCTGTGTTCGTTGCGCTGCTGCTGGAAGTCGCGCAACAGCTTGCCGCAATAGCCGTCGTAGCCGGAGAGCAGGATCACGAGCAGGAGTTTGGCATGCAGCCAGCCTTGCTTGAACCAGAAACCGACGGCGTCGAGACCGTTCGAGAAAAGGATCGCGATACCGAGCAGCCAGGTTCCCAACATAAGCGGCAGCATGAAGCGCTTGAGCTTGGCCGCCATCGCGAGCAGGCGCGCGCGTTCGGCCGTGCTGTCGGCTGGCACCATCGCGAGGTTCACGAAGATGCGCGGCAGATAGAAAAGACCCGCGAACCAACTGACGACGAAGAATACGTGAATCGCCTTGAGCCACAGGAAAAGCATCGGAGGTTCCTTTATGGGATAGCAGGGGGTTGGGCGCGGATTGCCGCGAGTGCCTGCGCGACTGTCGGATAGCGCAGGCGTATTCCGAGTTCGCGGGCGCAGCGCCTGTTGTCCAGCCGCCGCGATTCGCTCATGAACGAGAGCGCGAGCGCGTCCGTGCGCGCGGCGATCTCGCTGCGCGTCAGGCGCGGCGGGCGCGGTAGATCGAAAGTGTCGGCGACAAGATCGAAGTAGTCGCCCATGGCGAGTTCCGAATCGTCGCTCGCGTTGATTGCGCGTCCTCCGCGCAGGCGCCGCATGGCTGCAACGCAGAGCCGCGCAAGATCATCGGCATGGATATGATTCGTGAATACATCGTCAGCCGCCGCGAGCGCCGGGTCGCCGCGTTCGATACGCGCGAGCGGTAGTCGCTCGGCCGCGTAGATGCCGGGCGCGCGCAGGATCGCAAGCGCGCTGCCGTGGCGTTGCGCGAAGCGCCGCAGCGCGGTTTCCGCGTCCAGCCTGCGCTGCGCGCGCGCGGTCGCAGGCCGCAGCGGGCGAGTTTCAGGCACGCGATCGCCGCCGCAATCGCCATAAACGCCCGAGGTGCTCACATAGACAATTGCGGGCGCCCGGCCGCCGCGCCCGAGCGCAGCCAGCAGCGCCTGCGTGCGGCTGTCGCGCAGACCGCGCGCGGGCGGCGGCGCCAGATGCAGGACATGATTCGCCAGCCCCGCCAGGCGCGCAAGGCTACGCGGATCGTCGAGATCGCCAAGGATAGGAAGCGCGCCGGCGGCCCGCCACGGCTCTGCCGCATCGGCGTGGCGCACGAGCGCGAACACGCGGTAGCGGGCGAGCAGCGCTGGCAAGGCGCGGCGCGCGACATCGCCGCTGCCGACGATCAATACGCGGCGGCCCGGCCGGCGTTCGGGGTAGGCTTCGGTTAACATTCCGGGATTATCGCATTGCTCAATCTGCCTACTTTCGCATCATGTCCTATCAGATCACGTTAAAACCTGGCGAACTCCAGTATTCCGCCGATACGGCAACAACGATCCTGCAAGCCGCGCTCGATGCCGGCCTCATGCTGCCCTATGGCTGCCGCGACGGCGCCTGCGGCGCCTGCAAGGGGCGCGTGCTCGAAGGCGAGGTCGATCACGGCCACTCTCCCGACGCCACGCTACCGATTACCGAGCGCACAAACGGCCTTGCGCTGTTCTGTTGCGCCAAACCGCGCTCGGACCTCGTGCTCGAAGTGCGAGAGGTGCGCCGCACTGGCGACATCCCGATCAAAAAGATGCCTTGTCGCGTGCAGGCCATCGAGCGCGCCGCCGATGACGTAATCGTACTCACGCTGAAGCTGCCGGCGAACGATGGCTTCCGCTTTCTTGCCGGACAATACATCGACTTCCTGCTCGCCGGCGGCAAGCGCCGCAGTTTCTCGATCGCCAATGCACCGACGCGCGAAGGCGAACTCGAACTGCATATTCGGCGCGTAGAGGGCGGACAGTTCACCGGGCAGGTGTTCGACACCTTGAAGGAGCGCGACATCCTGCGTTTCGAAGGGCCGCTCGGCAGTTTCTATCTGCGCGAAAGCGATAAGCCTATCGTCATGGTCGCGGGCGGTACCGGCTTTGCGCCGATGAAGGGGCTTATCGAACAGATGATTGCGGACCAAGCGCGCCGGCCGGTTACGCTTTACTGGGGCGCGCGCGATCGTGCCGGACTCTACCAGCACGATATTGCTGCGTCATGGGTGAAGCAGCTGCCCGGTTTTAATTTCGTGCCGGTTCTCTCCGACGCGGCCCCGCAAGGCTGGCAGGGGCGCAGCGGGCTCGTGCATCTGGCAGCGCTTACCGATTTCCCGGATATGTCGGGCATTCAAGCCTACGTTTGCGGCGCGCCGGCAATGGTCGATGCGGCGCGCGCCGATTTCACGCGCGCAGGCGGCCTGCCCGAGGCCGAGTTCTACGCCGACGCTTTCACGTTTGCCACCGATAGCTAAGTAGATGCCATGAACCAGGCCGTCCTGATCACGCGCGAGCCAGTTATCGACCGGCAACGGCAGATCGCCGCGAATCGTTTCACTGTGCATGCGCCCAACATGCAAGGCGCGGTGTTCGCACTAAATCGCCTGGCCGATGCGTGGCCTGCGACGCACCCGGCGCTCGTGAATTTCGGACAGCTTGCGCTCACACCCGAGCTATTGGCCTGGACACCGCCGCCGAACGCGATGATAGAGATCGACGCGGCAGCGCTCGCCGATGCGCACACACCCGCGTTGATCGTAGAGCTTGCCGCCGCCGGCTTCAATTTGTGCGTTTCTCGTTACCGGCCCGAAGTCGCGCTGCCGGAAGGTGTCAAATTCCACTTCGTGTTTGTCGATTCAAACGAGATGCCGCCCCCGGCCGAGCTGCCGGCTAGCGCGATCGTCACCAGCCTTGCCGATCTGGCCGCCTTCGAGCAGGCGGTCAAGATGGGCTACGCCGGCGCCTCGGGCTGGTTCTTCATGCACGGCCTGCCGCCCGCCAGCGAGCTATCTCCTTCGCATGCCCAGATCGTCCGGCTGCTGAACCTCGTGCGCAACGACGCCGAAACCCGCGAGATCGAAGCTGCATTGAAGCTCGACGTCGCCCTGTCGTACAAGTTGCTCAGTTACATCAATTCGCCAGCCTTCAGCCTGGTGACAAAAGTGCAATCCTTCCGCCACGCGGTGACCATCCTCGGCCTGCAAAAACTCAATAAGTGGCTATCTCTGTTGCTGGTTTCGGCCAGCCGCGATCCGAGCGCGCCGGCGTTGATGCAGGCGGCGCTCGCGCGGGGCCGCTTCATGGAGCTTGTTGGCGCGCCGTTCATCGACAAGCGCGAAGTCGACAACCTCTTCATCACGGGCGCTTTTTCGCTGATCCATATCTTGCTCGGCACGACAATGGAAGAAGTGCTAGGCCAGATGACGCTGCCCGAGCCCATTGTCGCCGCGCTGCTGCGCGCAGAAGGCATCTACCGCCCCTACCTGGATCTTGCGCTGGCCTGCGAACAGCCCGATCCGGCTCCGCTTGCCGAATGCATAGCCAGGCTGCGGCTGCGCGCGGATGTTGTCGACCGCGCACAGCTTGCCGCCGTAGCGTTTTCGGACACCTTGCAATTTAATTGAGGAAAACCGCGATGGCCGAGCGTCTGTGCCCCATTCACGCCACCCTGCTGGTCTCGCGCGGAAAGCTTTTCCACTGCGAGCACTGCGCGGCCGACTACCGCCTCGACGGATCTTGCGCCGACTGCGGCGGCGAACTGGAGCATCTCGCCGCATGCGGCGCGAGCAATTGGTGGTGCAATCGCTGCAACGAACTCAAATCCAAATCGCGCGTGAGCACACAGCTCGTGAAGGTATAAAAAAACCGGCTCAAGGCCGGTTTTTTTGTTTAAGCCTCGTGGTAATTCACGAGCCGCTCGACTTCCTCGCTCGATCCGAGAATGACCGGAATGCGTTGCCCCATTGACTCGGGCACGAGATCCAGGATGCGCTCGGCGCCTGTAGAAGCGAGGCCGCCAGCCTGTTCGACGATCATCGCCATAGGGTTCGCCTCGAACAGCACACGCAGCCGGCCGGGTTTGCTCGGATCGCGCTTGTCGCGCGGGTAGACGAAAATGCCTCCGCGCGTAAGCAGACGATGAACATCGGCAACCATTGAAGCGACCCAACGCATGTTGAAGTCCTCGCCGCGCGGGCCGTCGCGGCCGGCAAGCAATTCGTCGATATAGCGTTTGATCGGCGCATCCCAGACGCGCGCGTTCGAGGAGTTGATCGCGAATTCCCGCGTCCTGGACGGAATCCGCATATCAGGCTGCGTCATGATCCAGCTCCCGAATTCGCGGTCCAGTGTAAAGCCGACGACGCCGTTGCCGACCGTCAGCACGAGCAGCGTTTGCGGACCGTAGAGCGCGTAACCGGCCGCCAGTTGCTCCACGCCAGGCTGCAAGAAAGCCTGTTCGCTGCTGTTGGGTACGCCATCCGGGACTCTCAAGACCGAAAAAATCGATCCGACCGAGATGTTCACATCGATGTTCGCTTCCGTGTCGAGCGGATTGAACACCAGTAAATGCTTGCCGCGCGGATAACGGTGCGGGATGGGATGCGGCCCCGCCAGTTCGGCCGAGGCCATCGCCGAGAGGTGACCACTCCATTCGTTGTCGGACAGAATGATTTCGTTTGCGGCATTGACGATCTCGGCCGAGGTCGGCGAACCGGTGGCAGGATCGCCGGTCCGCTGCGCGCCGTCGGCGAGCGCGATCTTGCCGACATGGATGCTGATCGTGCGCAAGGAGCGCGAAACTAGCTCGACCACAAGACGAAGGTCGGCGCTGATGCCGTCCTCCCTACGTTGTTGCTCCAACAGATACTGCGTCAGTGTGATCCGATCCATCATCCCCTCGGTTCGCGACAACTAGAAATAACGTGCGGCGAGCGTTTTTCTGGCACGCATCGCTAGCAAGCAGTGCAAGTATGCACTTTGCCTGTTCCGGACGCTGTGCCGGATAACCCTGATGCTGCGCCACGTCGATTAAATCGCTTATAAAAAAAGCCGACGCGAAGGCCGGCTTTTCGTGCCGTAGCAAACGGCTCACTTATGACTCAGCACCCACTGGACGAGTTGCTTTGCCTCGGCATCGGACACTTGCGGGTTTGGCGGCATCGGGACATTGCCCCATACGCCGGTGCCGCCAGACTTGACCTTTGCGATCAGCTTGGCTTCGGCACCCTTGTCGCCCTTGTACTTGGCGGCGACATCCTTGTAGGACGGGCCCACGACTTTCTTGTCCACCGCGTGGCAGGCCAGGCAATTCTTCGCCTTGGCAAGATCCGCTCCGGCATCGGCAAAAGCAGCGCCGGAAACCAGCAGGCCCAGCACGGCGGCGGTTACGATACGTTTCATCGATTTATCCTCTCGCTTATTTGATAACTGCGACTTTTTTCTGCAGCGTCTGGAGTCTAGCCCAGTCGGCGCGTCCAGCGTCAACTGCCTCGGTCAACCGTTCTACGTATTCGGATCGGTTTCGATTGCACGCCGAACAGCGGCTACTTGACGCATACCCGGTTTTGCCTTTAAGGTCGTAACTTATGTCATCGCAATCGGCCCAAGCTCTCCTGTCGAGCATCCCCTCCCTGACCCCGCTATCGGATCCGGGCCGACTGCTGCGCCCCGCGCGCACCTGAATCCAACCCATCCTGTCGTATGTTTTGCCCGCGCTTGCCGCCCGCCGCGGAAGTTGCGTTCGCCGTGCGCGCGCCGCGCCCAAATCCCAGGGAATCCGCCATGCCCGTTCTTATGCATCTGTTCTCCGATCTGCGACTGCCCAGCGGCTGCCAGGCCGCGTCCTTGCGGCAGCCTGGCAGCCCGGGCCATCAATGCGCCTGCGCCGCATCCGTCCAACGCATTCCCTGGAGAAAACGATGTTGAAGCAAGCTTGCCAAAAGTACCGCCCCTTCCAGCCGATCGCACTCGACGGCCGACGCTGGCCCGACCAGGTCATCACCCAAGCGCCGATCTGGCTCTCGACCGATTTGCGCGACGGCAACCAGGCGCTCTTCGAACCGATGTCGGCCTGCGCCAAACTTAAACTTTTCAAGCAACTCGTCGCAATCGGTTTCAAGGAAATCGAAGTCGCGTTTCCTTCCGCCTCGCAAACAGATTTCGACTTTGTTCGCATGCTGATCGAGGATGGCCACATCCCCGACGACGTGACGATCTGCGTGCTCACACAGGCGCGCGAACACCTGATCCGCCGCAGCTTCGAATCGCTGGAAGGCGCTCGCAGCGCAATCGTCCATTTCTACAACGCAATCGCCGAAAACTTTCGCCGCATCGTTTTCAATAGCGACCGCGCCGGCATCCGCGCCATTGCAGTTGAAAGTGCGCAGCTGATCCGTTCGCTCGCCGAGGCGCGTCCGCAAACCCGGTGGATGTTCCAGTTCAGCCCCGAAGTGTTTTCGACCGCCGAACTCGATTTCGCCAAGGACATCGTCGACGCGGTAACAGAGGCGTGGGACGCCACGCCCACACGCCGCGTCATCATTAACCTGCCGGCGACGATAGAATCGGCAACGCCGAACATCTATGCCGATCAGATCGAATGGATGCATCGCAATATCGCACGGCGCGATGGCGTCGTCCTTAGCGTTCACCCGCACAACGATCGCGGCAGCGCGGTGGCGGCGGCCGAGCTTGCCTTGATGGCGGGCGCCGATCGCGTCGAAGGCTGCCTGTTCGGAAACGGCGAGCGCACCGGCAACGTGGACCTCGTAACGCTCGCGCTGAACCTCTACACGCAGGGCGTGGACCCGCAGCTCGATTTCTCCGACATCGACACGATCGCGCGCGTGGCCGAGGAAGTAACGCAGCTTCCGATTCATCCGCGTCACCCGTATGTCGGCGACCTCGTATTCACCGCGTTTTCCGGCTCGCATCAGGACGCAATCAAGAAAGGGCTCGCGGTCCAGGACCCAAAAGTCATATGGGAAGTCCCGTACCTGCCAGTCGATCCGGGCGACCTCGGGCGCAGCTACGCGTCGGTGATCCGCGTGAATAGCCAATCGGGCAAAGGTGGTATCGCCTATCTGCTCGAAACGCATTATGGCGTCGCCATGCCTCGCCGCATGCAGGTCGAATTCGCCGCCTGCGTGCAGAAGCATCTCGACGACACCGGTTGCGAAGTCGGAGCCGCCGATCTCTGGAAGATCTTCTGCGCCGAATACTTCGAACACACCGGACCCGCCTATGTGCAGCACCATCTATTCGAAACAGGTTCGGACCAGGGCATCCGGCTGGTCGTGCGCGAGGGCGACGCGGAACGCACTTGCGAAGGCCGCGGCAACGGACCGCTGGAAGCCGCCGTGCATGCGCTTGGTCTTCCGATGAAGATCGTTTCGTTCGAAGAACGCGCGGTATCTCCCGGCAGCGAGGCGCGCGCAATCGCCTTCGTCGAAATCGCAATGGACGGCGTGGCGGGCAGCATCTTTGGCGCGGGCCTACACGGCAACACCACTACAGCAGCATTGTTGGCGCTGTGCAGCGCTGCCGCACGGGCGGTGCAACGGCGTCTTCCCGAGGCCATCGCCCGCGCAGGCTGACGGTTCTTTGTGCTGGATTTAGCGCGCGGTAGCCACGAGTCGGCCGTGCGCATGCGAAACCCGGCCTGGGTGGCAACCCCGCCCGGTCGCGAATAACACGCGCCGCCACGAGCGGCGCTTACGCCCGCTAACGAATTTCGCGCATCGCACGAACTTCAGAATCTGCTTGCATATGTAAGCAAGGCCCGCTGCGAGTTTATGCGAGACTTTCCCATTCGCATAAAAAGAGGGAGCCATGCCGAATTCGCTTTGGATCGAAGTGGAATTCTGGGCGCTCGTGCTCTGCTCGGCCTTGTTTCCGCTCGCAATCATCGTGCATCTGATTCGCGCCGTCGAAATCCGCCGCTATGTACTGATGGGTTTCGCGCTTGCACTCCTGATTCTGGCCTGCGTCGATTTTGTCCTGCTCGGACGCGTCGCGAGCCTGGCCCACAGGACGCCGGACCTGCTCGACGATCGCGTCTTCCTCTCCGAAGCTTCGGCCGCGCTCTACATCCTGCCGCTCGTCTGCGCCGGCGTCGGCATCAACCTGCTGTCCTTCGTCATCACGCAACATCTACGCATCGTGGGCGCGGCAAGAACGACACGACGCTGAGCCAGGCGGCGCTACGGATGCAGCGAGGAAGTCGGACTGTGCAACGGGTCAAGCACGGCAAGCCCGAACGCCGCCATCAAGGGATTGCCGCACCCTGACGCTAAAACGCTTGCACGCTTCCTTAATTCCAAACACAATTAACCGTGCTTTTGAGAGCAACGTACCAAGGAGCCGACCATGCAAAGCATGACCATAGAGCAGCTACGCGCTGCAAGTAACGCCGGCGGCGTGTCAAGCGTGACCTTGAAGGGGCAAGGCGGGGTGTTCCTCGTTCAGATCCACACCCGCAGCGGTTCTGGTGCCGTTCTGTCAAAGGCACGCAGCACCGAGCCGCGCCGCTTCGGCAATCCGTTGGCCGCGTTGAACGTGTTGCGTGAAATTGGCATCACGGTAGGCCAGTTCGACGCGAGCGAATACAACCCGGCCGACAAGCAGCAGAACGCGGGCAATCGGGGCAGGGCCAACGCTATGCGCGGGGCACACGAAGCGGCCGCCTATAACCAGTGGCTGGCCGGCGAGATTCAGGCATCCATTGACGACCCACGGTCGAGCATTCCACACGATGAAGTTATGGCCGAGATGGACGCCGACATTGCCGCCTTACCGAAGAAAAAGCGCGCATGACGCCCAAGCCTTACCGCATCGAGTGGCGGCCAATGGCCCGCGAGGACTTGCGGGCCATCGTGCGCTCCATCGGCAAGGACAACCCGACACGGGCAAAGAGCTTCGGCCAGGAGCTGCGCGACAAGACCAAACCGCTTGCACAGCATCCAGAGCTTGGCCGGCATGGCCGGCCGGGCTTGCCCGAATGGCTGCGCGAACTGATCGCGCATCCGAACTACATCGTTTTTTATCGCGTGCTGGCAGAGGCCCGCATTGTTCAGATTTTGAGAGTGAAGCACGCGGCGCAGCAAACGCCGTGATTACCAACCCAGGGCTACCACCGTGGCGCCAGCATTTACGCGGAAGCGGGCTTAAGGAGACAAGCCCTTGGCGAGCCGCGTCCAAGCTTGTTTCCGACTTTATTAACGGGAACACCTGCCGCGCCCGCCCTGTGCCTCACTCGACCGTCACCGCCTTGGCCAGATTACGCGGTTTGTCGACATCCGTGCCGCGCGCGCAGGCCGTGTGGTAGGCCAGCAATTGCAGCGGGACGACATGGAGGATGGGGGACAGCGCGCCATAGTGCTCTGGCATGCGGATGACATGAACGCCGGGGCCGCTTTCGATATGCGTGTCGGCGTCGGCAAATACATAAAGTTCGCCGCCGCGTGCGCGTACTTCCTGCAAGTTGCTCTTGAGCTTGTCGACGAGCGCGTCGTTCGGCGCGACGGTGACGACGGGCATCGAGGCGTCGACGAGCGCCAGCGGCCCGTGCTTGAGTTCGCCGGCCGGGTAAGCCTCGGCATGGATGTAGGAGATTTCCTTGAGTTTCAATGCGCCTTCCAGCGCAATCGGGTAATGCAGGCCACGGCCGAGGAAAAGCGCATTGTGCTTCTTGGCGAACTCTTCGGCCCAGGCCATGACCTGCGGTTCGAGCGCGAGCACGGCTTGCAATGCGAGCGGCAGATGACGCATCGCTTTTAAGTGGCGCGATTCCTGATCGGGGTCGAGCCGTTTGCGTAGTTTGGCGAGCGAGAGCGTGAGCAGGAAGAGTGCCGCAAGTTGCGTCGTGAACGCCTTGGTGGAGGCCACGCCGATTTCGACGCCGGCGCGCGTGATGTAGGAAAGCGCGCATTCGCGCACCATCGCCGAGGTCGCGACATTGCAGATCGTCAGCGTGTGGCGCATGCCCTGACTGCGCGCGTGCTTGAGCGCGGCGAGCGTATCGGCGGTTTCCCCCGATTGCGAAAGCGTCACGACGAGCGTGTTCGGATTCGCCACGCTTTCGCGGTAGCGGTATTCGCTGGCGATTTCGACATTCGTCGGAATGCCGGCGATCGCTTCGAGCCAGTAGCGCGCGGTGCAGCCCGCGTAGTAACTGGTGCCGCAGGCGAGAATCAGTACCGAATCCACCTTGCTGAAAATTCGTTCGGCATTTTCTCCGAAGAGTTCCGGCGTCACCGCCTCGACGCCCTGCAATGTATCGCCAACCGCGCGCGGTTGTTCGAAGATTTCCTTTTGCATGAAGTGGCGGTATGGCCCGAGTTCGGCCGCGCCGCTATGCGCCAGCACCGTGCGCAGCGGGCGTTCGACACGCTCGAAACGCGCGCCACGGCGTGCCTCGATCCAGTATTTGCCAAGTTGCAGGTCTACGACATCGCCTTCTTCGAGATAGACGATCTGGTCGGTCACGCCGGCCAGCGCCATTGCGTCGGAAGCAAGAAAGTTTTCGTTATCGCCGACGCCCAGTATCAGCGGCGATCCCTCGCGCGCGCCGACGACGCGGTGCGGTTCGTCGCGGCAGAATACCGCTATGGCATAGGCGCCGCGAAGCCGCGAGGTCGCGCGCTTGACTGCATCGAAAAGATCGCCGTCATAAAGATGATCGACCAGGTGGGCGATGACTTCGGTATCGGTTTGGCTGATAAAGGCATAGCCGCAGCCTTCGAGTTCGCTGCGCAGCTCGTCGTGGTTTTCGATGATGCCGTTATGCACCAGTGCGATGCGCTCGCGCGAGAAATGCGGATGTGCGTTATGCATGGCCGGCGCGCCGTGCGTGGCCCAGCGCGTGTGCGCGATGCCGGTGAAGCCTTCAACACGTTCGGCACGGACCTGGGCGTCGAGTTCGGCCACGCGCGAGGTGCTGCGCGCGCGGCGTAGCGCGCCATCCTGATGGACCGCGACGCCGCAGGAATCGTAGCCACGATATTCGAGCCGCTTGAGACCTTCGACCAGAATGGGAACGATGTTGCGCTGGGCCACTGCCCCGACGATGCCGCACATGGCGATGCTCCGGAAGTGTTGAGATCGGTGGAATATAGGTTTCTTCGTGCGACACAGGTTTGCAAAAAAATCACGAAAATGAAATTAAATTTCTTATCCCATTGACGTCGAAATAATATTTCATGTATTTCTAAAAAATGGCTGAATATTCATCCCTTGCGGCAGGCGCCGCAGCCAGGCTCGATGCAACCGATCTGCGCATCCTCGACCAGCTTCAGCGCGACGCCGCGCAAACGAACGACGCGCTCGCCGAACGTGTCCATGTGTCGCCGGCCACCTGCCTGCGGCGCGTACGGCGGCTCGTCGAGACGGGCGTCATCGAGCGGCGCGTCGCGATCCTGTCGGCCGAGCGCCTTGGCGCGGGCCTTACCGCGATCATCGAAATCACGCTCGACCACCAGGCGACCGAGGCGGCCGACGCCTTCGAGCGGCGCGCCAGCGCCGACGACGCGGTTCAGCAGTGCTATCGCGTCGCGAGCGGGCCGGATTTCGTGCTGATCGTCCAGGTGCCCGACATGGACGCCTACCATGCGCTCGCACACCGGCTTCTCGGCGGCGAGGCGAACGTGCGCAACGTACGCACTTTTTTTTCCGTCAAGCGCGCGAAGTTTTCGCCCGCGATCGCGTTACCGCGACCCTGAACCCACGGATGCCCCCATGTTGCAAACGTATGTATTTATGCCGGGGTCTTTACATTTGCGCGGCGCGCGATCCGTATAATCGAGCGCTTTTCGCCCCTCGCATGCATCGATCATGGACATCCTGCTACTGCTCAAGGCGCTGATTCTCGGCGTCGTGGAAGGTCTTACCGAATTTTTGCCGGTTTCCTCGACGGGTCACCTCATCCTTGCGGGCGAATTGCTCAAGTTCAACGACGAGCGCGGCAAGCTTTTCGAGATCGTGATTCAGTCCGGCGCGATCCTCGCCGTCGTCTGGGAATATCGCCGGCGACTGGCCGATGTGCTCACGCACGCCTTCTCGGAGCGGCGAGCGCAAAACCTCGTCATCAACATCGCAATCGCCTTTTTGCCGCTCGCAATCCTCGGGCTGATTTTCGGCAAACAGATCAAGGCGCATCTGTTCAACGCGCCGACAGTGGCGACGACATTCATTCTCGGCGGCTTCGTCATCCTCTGGGCCGAACAACGCCAGAAAACCGACGTGCGCGTCGAAACGGTGGACCAGATGGGCGCTCTCGATGCCCTGAAACTTGGCATCGCACAGGCTTGCGCGCTGATTCCGGGCACTTCGCGCTCGGGCGCAACCATCATCGGCGGCATGCTGTTCGGATTGTCGCGGCAGGCCGCGACCGAGTTTTCGTTCTTTCTCGCAATCCCGACGCTGATCCTCGCCTCGCTCTACCAGCTCTACAAGGAACGCGCGCTGCTCTCGGCAGACGACCTGGGCATGTGGAGCGTGGGCTTTCTCGCCGCCTTCGCCGCCGCCTTCCTCTGCGTGCGCTGGCTGCTGCGCTACATCATGACGCATGATTTCAAGATCTTCGCCTGGTACCGCATCGCTTTTGGTCTCGTGATCCTGCTGACCTGGCAGATGGGCTGGGTTAACTGGGTCGACAACTGACGTGATCATTTATCTCCACGGTTTTTGCTCCGCGCCGGCTTCCGCCAAGGCACAAGCGCTTGCGGCGCGAATGAGTGAGCTCGGGCTCGCCGAGCGCTACTGGTGCGAGCAGCTCTCGCACGAACCCGCGCGCGCCATCGCACAAGCCGAGACGGCAATCGCCCACGCGCGCGGGACGCCGACCCTGGTCGGCAGTTCGCTCGGCGGTTTCTACGCGACCTGGCTTGCCGAGCGCCACGACCTGCGCGCCGTGCTCGTCAATCCAGCCGTCTTCGACGAGGGCTTCGACGCCGAACCCTTCATCGGCGAGCACGCCAACCTCTACACCGGCGAGCGCTTTCGTTTCGGCCCCGAGCACGTCGCGCAGATCGCCGCGCTGCGCCTGCCCCGGCTCACCAACCCCGCGCGCTTCTGGCTGCTCGCCGAGGACGCCGACGAAGTGCTCGATACGCGGCTGGCCGTCGCCCACTTCGCCGGCGCGAAGCAAACCGTGCTCGCTGGCGGCGATCACAGTTTCACGCGCTGGGACGACTACATCGACCCCGTGATCCGCTACGCCGGACTGCTGCCTTGAATTCATTCGCCGATCGACGCGGCATCGTCTGCGCGGCCACGGCCTTCCTCATCTGGGGCCTGTCGCCGATATTCTTCAAGGCGCTCGCGTGGTTGCCGGCAACCGAGATCGTCGCGCATCGCGTGCTCTGGTCGGTGCCATTGCTCGCGCTCTGGCTGGCCCTGCACAAGGGCTTCGGCAAGATCCGCGACGTCTTCGCGAACAAGCGCCTCTTCGCCCTGCTCTGCCTGACGACGCTGCTGACCGCAAGCAACTGGCTGCTCTACGTGTGGGCAGTTGTGAACGGCCATACCGTCGAGGCCAGCCTTGGCTATTTCATCAACCCGCTTTGTTATGTCGCGCTCGGCGGGCTGCTACTCGGCGAGCGCCTGCGAACCTTGCAGTGGTTCGCGGTGGGGCTCGCAGCCACCGGCGTGGTGCTGCGCGTGATCGTGCTCGGGCACCTGCCCTGGATCGCGCTCGCCATTGCCGGGACATTCGGCTCGTACGGCCTCTTGCGCAAACATGCACCGGTCGATTCGATAAGCGGCCTCTTCGTCGAGACCTTGATCGCCCTTCCGATTGCAGCTGTTTTCCTGCTCTGGCTGGCAGGCGCAGGCACACTGCACGGCAGCAGTAACGCCTGGGCCTGGCTGCTGCTGCCGCTCGCGGGCGTAATCACCACAGTGCCGCTGGCGTTGTTCGCCGAAGGTGCGCGCCGCCTGCCGCTCTCGCAGCTCGGCTTCTTGCAGTACCTCGCGCCAACGCTGCAATTTCTTTGCGCCGTCGTCGTCTTCGGCGAACCCTTCGACAGCGGGCAATTGGGGAGCTTTGCGCTGATTTGGCTCGGGCTGGCCATCTACTCCTGGGACACGCTGCGCCGCGCGCGCGGCAAATGAAGCGGAGCGTGCGCCCGGCACGGCTATAATCCTTCGTTTGCCACGCTGCTCCTCCGCCATGCATGTGTTGTTCGAAGAGGATGGGGCCTTCAAGGCCGGCACCGTCCTGACCCAGACCGAGGCTTCCCTTCAGGTGGAAACGCCGCACGGTAAGCGGCTCAAACTCAAGAGCGCAAGCGTGCTGCTACGCTTTACCGCGCCGGCCGCCAGCGAACTGATCGCGCGCGCGACAAGCGAAGCCGCCGGCTTGGAAACCGATTTCCTCTACGAAGTCTGCGGCGACGCAGAATTCAGTTTCGAAGAACTCGCCGCCGAATACTTCGGCCATGCGGCCAGTCCGGTCGAAGCGACTGCGCTGCTGCTCAAACTTCATTCGGCGCCAATCTGGTTTCACCGCAAGGGCCGTGGCCGTTACCGCAAGGCGCCGCCCGAGATCCTCCAGGCCGCGCTCGCGGGGCTGGAAAAAAAGCGTCTCCAGCAGGAAACCGTCGAACGGCTCGCCGCCGAACTCGCCCAGGGCCGACTGCCAGCCGAGGTCGCGGCGCTCGTGCCGCAACTCTTGACGCACCCCGACCGCAACAAGCTGGAGGTCAAGGCCGTCGAACTCGCCTGCGAGGAAAGCGGCAAAAGCCTGCCGCAGCTCTTGCTCGCCTGCGGCGCTTTCGATTCGGCCCATGCTTATCACCGTGCGCGTTTTCTCGCCGAGCATTTCCCCGCCGGCACGGGTTTCCCCGATCTTGTGCCACCGCCAGTACCGGGTGGCCTGCCGCGCGCAAACGTGCGAGCCTTTTCGATCGACGACGCAAGCACCACCGAAATCGACGACGCGCTCTCGATCACGCCGACCGATGGCGGCTGGCGCATCGGCATCCATATCGCCGCGCCGGGCCTTGGCATCGCGCCGGGCTCGCCGCTCGACGCGCTGGCCAGAAAACGCCTGTCGACCGTCTATATGCCGGGCGACAAAATCACCATGCTGCCCGACGCCGTCGTCGCGCAGTTCACGCTCGCTGCCGGCCGCGATTGTCCGGCGCTCTCTCTCTATGTCGACATCCGTACGGACTACTCGATCGTCGGCGTCGAGAGCCGCATCGAAAGCGTGCCCATCGTGGCGAACCTGCGCCATCACGACATCGAGCCGCTGTTCAACGAAACCACCCTCGCCGACGGCCTGACCGACTTCGAATGGGGCCGCGAACTGACACTGCTGTGGGAATTGGCCACCGTGCTCGAAGCCGGCCGCGGCAAACCCTCGGCATTTGCCGCGAGCTTCGACTACAACTTCTACGTCGACTGGGATCAGACGACGGCGGACGGACCGGGCCGCGTCAGCATCGTGCGCCGTCCGCGCGGCTCGCCGCTCGACAAACTCGTCGCCGAGCTGATGATCCTCGCCAACAACACCTGGGGCCGCGCGCTAAACGAAGCCGGCATTCCCGCGATCTACCGCGCGCAAACCGGCGGACGCGTGCGCATGACGACCGCCGCCGCGCCGCACGACGGGCTCGGCGTCGATTGCTACGCATGGTCCACCTCGCCGCTGCGCCGCCATGTCGATCTGATCAACCAGCGCCAGATGATCGCGCTCGTTCGGGGCGAGAGCCCACCTTTCGCGCGCGGCTCGGCCGAGCTGGCTGCGGCGATGAACGATTTCGAACTCGCCTATGCCGCCTATGCCGACTACCAGCGCCAGATGGAGCGCTACTGGTGCCTGCGCTGGCTGCGCCAGGAGGCCGCCTGCACGCCGACCGCCCGTGTGCTGCGCGAAAGTCTGGTGCGTCTCGACGAAATACCCTTCGTCCAGCGCCTGCCCTCGCTACCGCCGCTCGCTGCCGGCACCCATGTGCGGCTGGCCATCGAAGGTTTCGACGATCTGGCGATCGAGGCACGCATGCAGTATGTCGAAACGCTAGGCGTCAATCCGCTCGCCCCGGAAGACGGCGAGGACCAGGAGTAAGCCTGCCGCAGCAATGTCTTCCAATAAATTAAAACCTCATCCCGCGAACCGGCGCTTGCCGAGGCTACCGCCGGCAAGTCGGCGCATCGGTAGCGTTTCGCTATTCTGGAGCGCCTGCGCGATCTCCGCGCTGCTGCACCTTGTCCTGCTCGCCGTAAGCATCAAAGCGCCGGAAAAAAAACCCAACCCGTACCGCGACCGTGGGCTCGAAGTCGTACTCGTCAACGCCAAGCATGCGCACGCGCCGCGCGATCCGCAGGTGCTCGCGCAGGCCAATCTCGACGGCGGCGGCAATACCGCCCAGAAAGCCATCGCGACCACGCCGCTGCCGCCTCAGGACCAGACGCGCGAAGGCGAAACCCTGTTCGATGCCAAGCACCGCGTCGAACAGCTCGAAACCCAGCAGCGCCAGTTGCTGACCCAGTCGAAAACCCTGCACGCAGCGCATGTCGCCTCGGCCAAGCCCGAGGAAGCCGCCGAGAAGCCGCAGCCCACCGGCCTCGACCTCGTTGACAGCGCGCGCGCGATGGCGCGCCAGGAAGCGGTCGTCGACAAGGCCCTGCGCGAATACGCCGAGCGCCCGCGCAAAATGTTCGTGAGCCCGCGCGCGGCCGAATACCGCTTCGCCCAATACGTCGAAGACTGGCGCCAGAAGGTCGAGCGCGTCGGCACGCTGAATTTCCCCAAGGACAAAAACAGCGGCCGGCTTTACGGCAGCGTCGGCGTCTACATCGAAATCTACCAGGACGGCTCGCTCTACCTTCCGCCCGAAATCCGCCAGAGTTCGGGCAAGCCTGAACTCGACCGCGCCGCGCTGCGCATCGTCCAGCTTGCCTCGCCGTTCGCGCCGTTTCCGGCCGATATCCGCAAGGATGCTCAAGTGTTGCAGATTTACCGGCGCTGGAATTTCGAACAGGGCGATACCGTCACCACGGTCGGCCGCGAATAAGCAGCGAGTAGAGCACCATGGACCGTTACGCCGTCATCGGCAACCCGATAGCCCACAGTAAATCGCCTTTCATCCACGCCTGTTTCGCCGCGCAAACCGGCCAGGCGACGCATTACGAGGCATTGCTTGCGCCGCTAAACGATTTCACCGGCAGCCTCGCAGCCTTTCGCAATGCAGGCGGGCGCGGCGCGAATATAACTGTCCCGTTCAAGCTCGCCGCCCACGATCTGGCCGACCGCCGATCAGAGCGCGCCACGGCTGCCGGTGCGGCCAACACCTTGATCTTCACCGCTGACGGCGTTATCGCCGACAACACCGACGGCGCGGGGCTGCTGCGCGATCTCGCGCACCTGGGCTGCGCCATAGAAGGACGCCGCGTGCTGCTGCTCGGCGCTGGCGGCGCGGCACGCGGCGCGCTATTGCCGCTTATTGAGGCAGGCCCGGCCGAATTGGTGATCGCCAACCGCACGCCCGCCAAGGCACACGCACTCGCCGAGCGTTTTCCGGGCATTCGCGCCAGCGATTTTGCAGCGCTTGCAGGCGGCGCTTTCGATCTCGTCATCAACGCCACCGCATCCTCGCTCGCCGATACAGCGCCCGCGCTGCCGGCCGGCGTCTATGCCAAAGGGGCGCTGGCCTACGACATGATGTACGCAAACGCGGAGACCGCCTTCATGCGCGCGGCGCGCCAACAGGGCGCGGCGCGCTGCGCCGACGGACTGGGCATGTTGGTCGAACAAGCCGCCGAAAGCTTCTTCCTCTGGCGCGGCGTGCTTCCCGACACCGCGCCCGTGCGCGAACGGTTGCGCGCATGAAGCTCTGGCTGTGGTTCAAGCGCGGCCTGCTCGCGCTCGTGCTGCTCGTGTTCGGCTACCAGATCTGGATCTTCGGCCATGTGCTCGCCTGGCGCTGGATCGATCCGGACACCACCAGCTTCATGCGCCTGCGGCTTGCCCAATTGCGCGAAGCCGACCCCGAGGCCCGCTTGCGTCACCAGTGGGTGCCCTACGCGCAGATTTCCGACAAACTCAAGCGCGCCGTCGTCGCTGCAGAAGACGACACCTTCGTCGACCACGACGGTTTCGACTGGGAAGCCATGCAAAAGGCCATGGCGCGCAACGACAAGCTCGCCCAGCGCGGCAAGCCGATTCGTGGCGGCTCCACGATCAGCCAGCAACTGGCGAAAAATCTTTTCCTGTCGCCGACGCGCAGCTACCTGCGCAAGGGCGAAGAAGCGGTCATCACCGTCATGATCGAAGCGCTATGGAGCAAACAGCGCATCCTTGAGGTGTATCTGAACGTCGTGGAATGGGGCAACGGCATCTTCGGCGCCGAAGCCGCCGCGCAACGCTATTTCGGTATTCCGGCGGCGCGGCTATCGGCGGCCCAGGCCGCGCGCATCGCCGTCATGCTGCCGAACCCGCGCAAGTACGAAAAAACCTACGGCCCCAAGCTGGCGGCGCACGCCGCCAAGATCCAGGGACGCATGAACGACTCGGACGTACCCTGAGCCGGGGTTTCCCGCAGCAGTTATTGCAGCGCCTCCCACGGATTGGACAGAACACCTAGCTCCAGCTCCATGATGGTGATGGCCGACACAAAGAGGCTGGCGGCGTCAACGCTTTGCGTCCATGCCGTCACATTCGCATCGGCTTTGCCAGGCCGCACCCGGCGCAGTTCCGACACCACCTTGGTATCGAGAACAAACATCATGAGAAATCAGCCGGCCGGCTTTCGATAGAAGCGCGCGGCGGCTCAAACTCGACTTAACAAAGAACAAGCGCTGAGTGCCGGCAAGCTTACTTCCCGAATGGATTGAACAGCGGCACATCGAAGCGTTCGATATGCCATCGGTGCGACAATTTCGATTCCGGGGTTTATCTTTCTCTTTCCACTCATGAGCTTCCAGCACATCCGACTGCGCGCCGGCCGCCGTGCGCTGGCGCATCTTCGCGAACGTGGGCTTGCGCCTGCCGACATCGCTTGCATTCCAGCGGCCGCTGGCGGGCCAAAAGGGCTGGCGCTGATTCCCTTCGACCGCTGGCTATTCGGCAAATGGCTGCCGCGCACGGGGCAAATGCCGACGCTCATCGGCGCCTCGATCGGCGCGTGGCGTATGACCGCCGCCGCCCAGCGCGATCCGCTGGCGGCGCTGGAGCGGCTTATGCGCGTCTATGTCGAAGGCCAGCGCTATCGCAGGAACGTCGCGCCAGGCGAGGTCGCGGCGGTAATCAGAACGCTGGCCGAAGCGGTTGCCGAGCCCTGGGCGCCACGGCCCGACGTGCCGTTGCGCGTGCTCGTGTCGCGCGCCACGGGTCCGCTCGCGGGCAAAACGACACGCCCGGCATTCGCGCGCGTCGCGCTCGCCAATGCATTCGGGCGCTCGCGCATGGCGCGGCACCTGAACCGCCACGTCTTCGCGAGTGGCCCGCAGAGTCCGCTCGACGCGCTGTGGCAGGACGCATTCGCAACACGCCAGCATGCACTGACGCCAGAAAATCGTGTCGACGCGCTCACAGCATCGGGCTCGATCCCGCTGGTCTGCGATGCCGTCACGGGGATTGCCGGGTTGCCCGATGCCCAATACTGGGATGGCGGGCTCATCGATTACCATATCCATATGCCATACGACCGCCTGACCGGACTCACGCTCTACCCGCATTTCGCCGAGGGCCTCGTACCCGGCTGGCTCGACAAGTTCCTGCCGTGGCGCAAGCAGGGTTTCGGGCGCGGGCCGACATGGCTTTCCAGCATGCTGCTGATAGCGCCGAGTCCAACGCTCATCGCGCGCCTGCCGCACAACAAATTACCCGACCGCCAGGATTTCTACCGCTACGGTACCGACCATGCCGCGCGCGAAACGGCCTGGCGCCGCGCAATCGGCGAATGCCAGCGAATGGCCGAGGAATTCGCACTCTGGGTGGAAAATCCCGACCTCTCCATCGTGCATCCGCTTTAACCCTGCCTGCAAAGGAATCGAAAAATGTTCATTGGCGATCTGCGACACTGGGACGAGCAAAAATCCTTCCTCCCACCCGTTTTCGTCCGCGCGATCGAGGTGTTGCGCAAAAGCGATTTACTGACGATGCCGGCCGACCGCGTTGAGATCGACGGCGAACGTGTCTTCTACATGATTCAGGACGTGCACACGCGCAGGGTCGGCGAGCAACGCCCCGAAGCCCATCGCCGCTACGCCGACATTCAGCTCGTTCTGACCGGCATCGAGCGCTACGGCGTCGCCCAAGACGACGCCTTATACCTGCCGCCCACCGAGGATAAACGCGACACGCACGATGTCGCCTTCTTCCCGAACCCCACAAACGAAGCCTTCTTCGATCTCGAACCCGGCATGTACGCAATCTTCCTGCCCGGAGAACTCCATCGGCCCTGCTGTGCGGTCGCAGAGCCCGGCGAAGTACGCAAAGTCGTCGTGAAAGTGGACAAAAGCCTGTTCTAAAATGCCTGGCCGCCTTGCGCGGCCTGCACAATATTGTTTTTATCCCGGAAACTCGCCTCGCGCGTGCACCACGGCGACGATCTCGATACGCGTGGCGGCAACGCGGTAGAACACCACGTAGTTGGGGTGCGCAACGATTTCACGCAGCCCGGGCGCGCGCTCGCTCAATGGATATAAATAGGGATGTTCGGCCAAGGGGCAGCACGCAGACCCGCAGGCATTTCCACAGGCGCCCGGCCGCCCCCGCATGGCGAATCCGCACGCTTGGCACATAGGCCAGACGCCCGATTTTGGCGGCACGCAGACTCAAGTCGTAGTCCTCGAAGTACAGCGTGGTCATGGCGATGCTTCCCACGGATTGATGGTGGTAAGCGCGGCGGCCTCGAAAGGGCGGGTGTCGCGTGTTGCGACCATCAAGCCGTGAGCGGCCGCCGTGGCGGCGATATAGCCGTCTTCCTTGCCGATGGCCTTGCCCTCTGCCCTCGCCCGCGCCATCAAGTCGGAATAGGCTTGAGAAGCGTCCAGATCGAAGGGTAGCACCCGGCCCGCAAAGGTTGGCAAAACCTCATGCTCCAACCGCTCTTGGTAGATCGTGCGACGCTTGCCCTTGGGCATCGTTGCAAAGCCATAGCGCAGCTCGGCCACGGTGATGGCGGACAGATAGAGCGTTTCGACGGCCTGCGCGTCGATCCAGGCCAACACGTTCGGATTCGGCTCGATTTTCCACAACTCGGAAATGACGTTGGTATCGATGACGATCATTCAAGCTTCACCGGCTCGGCCGGCGTCTTGTCACGGAGTTGGTTGAAGTATTCGGCTTCGGCATCGGCCAGGCCGCCCGCCTCGCGGGCGATGGAAGCCAGCAGGGAACCGAGCTTTACACGCTCGGGCGGGCGGGCGGTGGTTTCCAGAATTTCGCGGATTTCCGCCTCGGTGCTGCGCCCATGATGGGCGGCCCGCACGCGCAGCGCGCGATGCACCGCATCCGGCAGATTTCTTACGGTCACAGTTGCCATGCCATCTTTTCTCGCGCTTAGATGTCAATGATTGCATTGTGTTCGAATTGCCATCGCCTTGCAATAGTCTCAAAACGATGCGGGTCAAGCAGAATGGGTCCTGGTTGTCGGGCACAAGGGTCAGGCATCACAGGAGGGCCTCCTGTTGCCGTGCCGGACGAATCTAGATCAGAACCGCCAACCATGCAAACGGAAAAAGCGCCAGGCCGATCTGCAAAAGAAAAGAATATGCTGCCCGCCCTTTTTGGCCGTGGCGCCCCCCGCATGGCGAATCCGCACGCTTGGCACATAGGCCAGACGCCCGATCTTGGTGGCGCGCAGACTCAAATCGTAGTCCTCGAAGTACAGGAAGAATCGCGCATCGAATCCACCAAGCTCATGCAGCGCAGCGGTGCGAAACAACATGAAACAACCGCTGATCAGCGGCGGGTCCCACACCGCCTCGTGCCCGGCGGCATTCATGATGTCGCGCATTTCGTAATCCGCGAGCGGCCGCGCGCAACGCGCCTTCAGCCATCGTGGCGCGAAAGCGCGCAGCAATAAAACGCGGATACCCGGCATGCGGCGGCACAGATAGCTACGCTGGCCGGCAAAATCCGCAACCTCCGGCGCCAGAGCGACGGCTTCCGGATGTTGCCGCATCCACACCAGCGCATTCGCCAGCGCGTCCTCGTCCAGATCCACGTCGGGATTCAGGACGAGGTGAAATTCGCTATTGCAGCGTTCGATAGCGCGATTATGGCCGGCCCCGAAACCGGGATTTCCGGCGTACGCGAGGCATTCCCACTCCATCGCCCCCGCCAGCGACTCGCACGCGAACGCCGACGGATCTTCGCCGCCGTGATCGACCAGTACGAGCCGGGCCGAACCCAGCGCGCCGTCCGCAATCGCGCGCAGCACGGCGCGGCGCAGCGAGGAGAGCGTGCGCGCGAGCAGTTCGGCGTCGGGGAAATACGTGACGACGGAAACGGACAGATCCGGCGAACCGTGAAAACGCTGCATGCACACCTGCGCCGCAATACGCGCTCAGCGCGTGGCGGATGTTGCCTGTGCGTAAGGGCCAGGCGGCAGGGCCGTCGGGCCCAGATAAAAGACCTGCGCATTGGCCTGGTTCACCAACGGCATATAGTCGGGCGCCGCGCGCGTCATGGCGGCGGACACCGCAGAGGCAATCAGCGTGCCGAGTACGCCTCCGGCGCTAACGTTATTTTGTGGCGTATAGGACATCCGTTTGCTGGCCTTCCAGATCTCCTGCCCCGATTTATCGACGATTCTGTAATCCATATCCACTGTCACCGCGGCGCCCAGCACCCAGTATTGCGTATCCCAGCGATTGATCTGCACATACAGGATGCAATCGGCGCCGAACATTGCCGCAAGCCGATCCGGCGCCAACTCCGCCATCTTCTCCGGCTCGTAGAGACCTTCCTGTTCGAGAACCATTTTCACGGTATTGACCGGAAAAACGTAATAGCCCTTGTCGGCGAGCGGAATCGTCAGCGAACTCAAAAGATAATTCGGTGCCGCGACGAAAAGCGACCGATTGACTGCGGGAACCACCAGGATCGAATGCGGTTTGGCCGCCTTGAAGGCCGACAATTGAGCCTTTGGTATTTGCGTCGCGCAGGCGCTCAGCATCGAACAGGCAGCCAGCAGCGCAATGGCGGTACCGCGAATCATTTGGCGTCCTCTTGTTTCTGTTTGCCTACCGCTAAGATCATCGTATCCATCAAATACTTGCTCTCGGGCCAGGCCGACCGTTCCTTGTCGTACCAGCGCAGCGCCGTTTCGCGGTCGCCCTTTTGCAGGTAGAGGGTGCCAAGTTCCGCATACAAGCCCGGAGGAATCTTGTCCTTGCGCTGTTCCAGCGTGTTCAGATGCGTTTCGAGCTGAAGCCGGAATTGCTCGGCGGATTCGGGCTTATCGTAAAAATCGTAAAGACTTTTATCGTAGCCATTCCACTGGTAAAGCCCCTTCTGGGCGCAGGCGCACAGCAGTAGCGCAAGGCCCAGCGCTGCGATGTGGCACGCGGATTTTTTCATTGGATCCCTATCGTTTTCGTCGCGCCATCGCCCAGATACACGCGCTCATCCACGAGCACGCTCGCGCCGCGTACCACGCGCACCTGATGCATCCCCGAGAGCACGCGCAAACCGCCGTCGGCTGCTTTGCCGTTGCCCTGGAGAAAAGCATCCAGCGGCCCCATCTCCAACCCATCGACAAAAACGCGCGCACCGTCGGAACTACCCGAAAGTTTGAAATTGAGCAGCGGGCGCAGGTCGACCGTGGCGGATTTTTCCGTCGGCATCTGGACGCAGGCGGCGCAGGCCAAACTCACGATCATCGCGATGTTGCGAATCCGGCTCACTGTGCACGCTCCTTGCTCACAACGCTCAGCGCCTCGATCTTGTGGCCATCGAGGCGGCCCGAAATCAGGCGGGCGACCGAGCCTTCGTTCGTTTCATCGTCGCCGAAACTGCTCTCGATCTGGATTCTCGCCACCTCCTCGCCAGGCAGCGTGATCGTGAATCCGGTCTGGGGCGATTTGACGCGCTCCCCGCGCGTCTCAACCGACAATTGCATGCCCGCCTTCAAGCCCTGCGATTTGCCGCCGCTGATGAAAACGCGCTCGCCCTGCTGCTTGAGAATGCCCGTCTGCCAGGGGCGGGAGAGCAGCTCGGTGCTCATCTTGCCGACGATCTCGGAAACCGCGTTGCGCAGGGCCGTATCGCCTAACGTACCGTCGTAACCGGCCTGGGAACCGAAGCCCGCGATCGAGGCCGTTTCGGTGGAAGCCTCGCCTGCGCCCGACAGCGCCTTGAAGACCTGCCCCGTCGTGCTGTCCACGAGCCGGATATCCAGCTTGGCAAAAGCCACCTGTTTTTTGCTATCCGAAAGAAAACCGGTTTCGCCAACCACCTTGCGCCCGAATTCGGTCACCGACCCGACGGTAAGCGTGTCCACACCCACCAGATCGAGCTTTGCCCCTGTCAGCGCCGCCTCATCCTTCAAGCGCCCGACATCCGGCCTTTCGAGCACGATGAAAGCGCCCGATTCGGTCAGTGCGCGGCTCAACATGTCGGTCACCTGCTTGCCGAGCGGATCGTCGTTACGGTCGCGCAGCAGCGAGCGGCCATACACCGATTCGTTGGAGACTCGGCCCAAGGCGATTTTCCGCTTGAGCATCGGCTGTGCCGGCGCCTGTGCGGCGGCGTTCGATTGCGCGCGGCGCTGCGTTTCGAGCGAATGGGGTGCATCGACCGGACGCGGCGGAGGCGATTGCGTGGCGCAGCCTGCCAGGGCCGCGCCGAGTGCCAGGACAAAAAGGAAGCGTGGGTTCGACATCGAATAGCCTTTGTAACGATTGCCAAATTGTAACAGGGGGCTCGGTGACCCTTATTTTGGCGAGGCGAGTATTTTCTTAAAAAAATTTCACCAGGAGAACTTTGATCAGACTTATTGCTGCCACGCGCCGGAAGCCCGCCGCGCAAGGACTGCCTGAGCGTGCGCAACGAGGCCATTGCCGGATCGTACAAAAGAAAAGGGGGCGCTTGCGCACCCCCTTTTTTACTGCTTAACAGCTAAATAAAGCAATTACTTGTTGTCGCCGTCGGCTACACGATGGTAATCCGGACCATCATCACCCTGGGCCGAGGAGGCCTCGATGAAGTTCTGGCTGGCCGGGTTGTACATGTAGTTCTGCACGCGGATAGAGCTGCTCGGTGCGGTAATGCGCAGGCGTGCATTGTTACCCGCCTGAACACCAACCGTGGCCGGCAACAGGGCTTCGATCTGGGCGTTCGTCATGTACACATAAGCGCGCGGCTTGAGCGTCACGATTGCACCAGTGGCCAGCAGGTTGCCATCCACATCGATCAATTGCGCACTGACGTTGGCCGTTTGCGTTTCATCGGTGTTGATGATACGCAGCGTCGAAGTCCAGCCCGTAGCATCAGAGACGGCTTTCTGAATGTAGTTACGCACATCCAGTTGCACGCCGTTGGCGCCCAAGTTGTACAGCGTGGCCGGGCAAACCGGGTTGGTGGCCGTTGCGTTACTCTTGGTCAGCGTACCGCCCGTGAGCTTGAACTGAGCCGTCGGAATGACAGTAGCACCAGTCGGCTTGTAGCAAAGGAAGATATTGCGCGTGGTCGTCGTACCGCTCGTATAGGCTGAGGGCGTATTGGTGGTGGCACTGTTAGCCAACCAGTCTGCTTCCAGGACTTTGTAAGTGATGGTTGCTAGATCAGCTGTACTATTGAAGGTGGCATTCGGACTACTAGCTAGCGTAGCGGTCGTCGAGCAAGCCGCATCTTTGGCGAGGAAGAACAAAGAACCCGAAGCCGCATCGAATTTGCCCGATACCATCAAGGTCAGCGTGTCGGGCGAAACAACGCCCGTACCAGCCGTAGCGGCTGCCGCAGGAAACGCTGCCGTTGAAAGGCTGTAGTGGTTCGTTGCAGGAGCGACGGCATCATAAAGCGAGGCGCGATCCCTGATAGTAATTTTGCCAACGTTGATTACGTTGTAGACGCCACCAGCAGCATCCGTGACGTCGACCTGCGTTTGGGTGTCGCCAGCAACGATTGAAGCAGCGGCGGCATAGCCCGTGAACTTCTTACCCAGGCCCGTTTGCAGCACATCGACCTTCGACCATTCCTTCTCGACGGCTGTCGTGCCGTACAGCGACGAGGAGGTGCCGGTGACATTCAAGGCGACGTCCGAAACCGCGATCGGCGTGGTGTTGAGCGCGCCCGGATCGTTGGAGTCGATTTCATTACCGCTCGCATCCGTCATCAAGGCGGTCAGGCTGATTTGCGCGGTGGTCGGGTTACAGGCGTCCAGCATGGGCGCCCCAAGAACCGTATCAACATCTTTGACGACAAGTGCCGTACCAGACTTCGTCGGGGCCGTGTTGGCAGTAGTGCCACTCAAACCCACAGCAACGGAGGCCGGGTTAAAGTTTTGGGGAGCAGCTCCGACAAAAGTGAAGGTAACAGTCTTCCCACCATTCGAGTACGAAGCAGACGTAACGGGATTGGCGTCGATGAGCGGATCGGTAGCAACGCTACCTGCGCCTGAAACCAGCGCCGCAGTGGCTGCGACTGTGGTATCGAAAGTACCGGCCGATAACGTCAGCGAAAGCGAGATGCTATTGCCATTGCCCGAGAACGGGCGGTTCATGGCGTAGCTGACTACCGGCAGCGCAATCTTGGTGCCAGAGACGATCGTCTCGGCTGCGTAGTTCTTGTAGGAAGCCTGGATTTTGCCAGCGTTTGCGGTGGAAGCCGCCAGACCGGCGATCGCACTGCCAACCAGGACAGCGATCAGTTTCATTTTCATAATTCAATTTACCTTTTTGGAAGATTGACGACGTTCTCTAAGCTTAGAGGGCCGCGAGGTCTTCGGCACTTCTTATGACAGTGCGCTCTCCCCACACCCGCTGCGATTCCACAGCAGCCGGAACTATATCGGCAGGTTTTCAAAACCGCAACTCGATTTGCCTGTAAACATAATTCTGGCGCGGCTTGCACCGGCATCTTTTACCGAGAACCCGCGTCTGGCCCATCTGGAGGACTATGCCAGTGTATAAAATTGCCGCCGCGTACAGGCAGACAAGCTTGATTATCCGGGAACTTTTTGATCACACGCAAATTTTGCCTGTGCAAAAACAATACAGGCGCTTACTTTTTGGGGCCTTGGCGCATGGCGTCGCGCAGTTCCTGCAGCAGTTTTTCGTCGACGACGGGCTGAGGTGTCGCGGGCGTGACAGGCCTGGGCGGCGCGGCGTTATTTTGCGCTGGCACGGCCTCGGCGGCGCTTTGCTCGCTTGCGTTGTCGGGCTTGGGGACATAGGGTTTCGAGGTCGTCGCGGATTGTTGTACGGCGGGTACTTGTGCGGCAGGCACGGCGGCGTTCGGTTCGGCAGGCAGGCGGGATGCCGGGGGCTCTGCACCGGCCAGTGGCGTCTTGTCGTCTTCCGTCGCTTTGTTGTAAAAAGGCAACGCCGGCGGCGGCACATCGCCGCGCAACACACTGCCCAGCGTGCCTTGCCAGTTCGTGGAACCGGCAGGCCCGGCCCAGGGGAAGCGGTTGCGGAAGGCCTCCGACACGCTGCGGGCGTCGTAGTCGTCGTTGATGACGTTGGGCGTGATCATGATGATGAGTTCGCGCCGCGTGACCGAATCGGTATTGCTTTTAAACAGGAAGCCGGCGATCGGGATGTCTTTGAGGAGCGGGATGCCGGTGTCGGCGCGCGTGGTTTCCTGCGACATGATGCCGCCAAGCAATATGGTGTTGCCATCGCTCATCGAGAGCTTGGTGTCTATCTTTTTGGTCGTGATCGTCGGCGAGGAGGATACGCCGGTGCGAGTTTGCGAGGCGGAAGACACTTCCTGGCTCACGTCGAGTTCGAGCCGGCCGCTCGAATGGATGACGGGGCGCACCTTGAGGATGACGCCGGTCTGCTTGTACTGAATCGTGGCGATGACAGGCGCGCCCTCGGTGCTGGTGCTGGTGCTGGTGGAAGTTTGAATCGGCACTTCGTCGCCAACCTGGATCGTGGCGGTCTCTCCGTTGCGCGTGACGATGGACGGGTTGGAGAGGACGCGCAGTTTACTCGTGGTGGCGAGCGCGTTGATGACAACGCGCGGGTTGATCGGTAGGCCGCTGGCGTCGACACCGCCGTTGATGGTGATGCCCTGGCCCGAGATGCCTAAACCGCCGATGGCCCGGACGCCGAGATTGCCCAGCGTGCCGACACCGGAGACGGTGTAACCGTTGATCTGGAAGTTGTGCAGCAACCATTCGATGCCGAGCTGTTCGGAGTCCGTGAGGTAGACCTCGGCGACGGTGACGGAAATCAGCGCGCTTTTGGCCGGCCGGTCCAGACCCTGCAACAAGCCCAGCCATTGCTGGTATTCGGCCGAGGTACCCTGGATGATGAGGCTGTTGCTGGCGGCGTCCACCACGACGCGCGAGCGTACGCTGCCGCCCGCTGTCGTGGCGCCAGCGGCGGGCGCGGCGGCGGGCGCGGCGGCGCCTGGACTCATGATTTCCTGCAGGGTCTTGGCGAGCGCGGCGGCGTCGGTGTTGCGTACCTGGTAGGTGAAGTAGCCGGCATTGCCGCCGCCCTTGCCGGGTTGGTCGAGTTCGCGCGCCCATTGCAATACGTGGTCGAGCACCGGCCCCGAGGGGGCGAAGACGATGACCGAGTTGAGCGGGGCAACCGGCACAAGGATCACGGGCGTCTGGGCGTTGGGCTGGAGCGAGACGCCGTAGCCTTCGGCGGTGAGCAGATCGACTAAGCGTTTGCTCATTTCTTCGGCCGACCAGAAGGCCGGCGCGATGCGCGCGCTGTTGCGCCCGCGCATCGCGGGCTGGTCGAGCACCTGGATGGCTTCCATGGCGGCCTGCACGTCGTCGCGCTGGCCCGAGAGCATGATGGCCTGACGCGCCATGTCGTCCTGGACCTGGACCTTGTTGCCGAACATGGTCTTGAGCCAGTTGCTGACGTTACCGGGGTTTACCGCCTGGAGTTCGACGAGCTGAAAGACCGGGCGCAGCGACATCGGCACTTCGGGCAAAGCGCGACCGCGCAGGATTTCGGGCAGGTAGCCGGCCTGGGCGTTGTCGGGCGTGACGCGGATCATGCCGCCGTAGTCGGAAACCGCGATGCCGTAGGATTTGAGCAATTTACGGCTGACTTCCTCGATCTGCGTGGGGGTTTGGGGAGTGCCCGTGCGCAGCGTGACGAGGTCCTGGCGGTTTTGTACCTGCGGGTCGATGGAGACATTGCGCTTGAGGATGGCGCCGTAGACGGTCTGGATGAAGCTGGCCAGCGGAACCTGGTCGAACATCAGCGAGGTGTCGGCGTTTTCGTTGGCGGGCGCTGCACGCGCGGCTTCGTTGCTGCCGGCGCGCGTGCGCCCGCCGGGCGGCGGCGGCGGTGTCTGGTAGAGGCCGGTGACGCGGGTTTGGTCGGCGGCGGTCTGATTGGCGGCGGCGCTTTCGGGCGGGACGATCTTGACGGCCATCGGCACGAGCGATTCGGAGGTCACGCAGCCGGACAGGGCGGTCGCAAGCAGTAGCCATAGGGGCTTGAAGCGGGCGTTAAGCGGCGCTTTCTTCATTCGGGGTAAATCCTTAAAACACGTTTTTTACCTTGCACGACGAGGTACAGGCGATCTGGCTCGACTCGCGCGAGCACGCTGCCATCGGGCAGGTGTTCGCCAGTTTTGATGTTGACGGGCGGCGTTTTGCCAATTTGTACGATGACGTATTGCTCGATGCCGGTGGCCACAGTGGCGAGGATGCGCCAGTCAGGCGGGGTCAGCGGCGCGGGGGCTTGGGCTTTGACATTTACGCCCGGCGGCAGGGGCGGCGCACCCCAGAGTTGACGCACGCGCAGTTCGGTCCAAGCGGCCTCGGCATCAGAGAGCTGGAGTTCGGGGAGCTTCCAGACGGCCGCGTCGGCGTGCGCCGTGCGCGGCGCTTGTGCGGGACGCGGACCAAACACGAAGATGAGGCCGGCAGCAAGTAGCCAGATTATCAAGAGGAGTAGCAGTTTGCGCTTCATCGCGGCAGGCCCGGAGGCAGAAAGCCTTGCTGCGGGAAGGGCTGCGGCGCGGTCACGGCGCTTTGGGCGGGATCGGGTGCAGGCGCGGAATCGGGCCCCGGCGCAGTCCAGGCGACGAGCACGATTTCAATGCGGCGGCGGGTTTTGCTGGCGTTGAGGGTGTCGATACGCAGGTTGCGATCCGCCATGTAAATGCCGGCAAGGAGGTTTTCGAGCTGGATGGCCGAGAAGACATCGGCCGTCACCGAGAGCTTCATCGGCACCGGTTCGCCCTGGCCGAACTTGGCGCCGGCGGCAGCGTCGCCAAGTTGATTGATTTGCGGGCGCTGGATTTGCAGGGTGGCGAGCTTGCCGCCTATCCAATCCTGAAAGCTGGCCTGGGCGCGGCCGAACGAGGGCGCATGCCAGATACGTTGGTCGAAGGCTTGCAGGGCTTTTGCACTGGCGGCGGCGCGCTGGCGCCACATGGGGCCTGCGCCACGACTTTCGCGCAGGCGTTCGATGGCGTGGTTAAGCTTGGCGAGTTCTTCGCGGCGGGCATCCAGCGATTCGTTCCATTGCAAGAGGCCGTAGAGCGCGAGGATGGCAGCAATGGCGGCCAGGCCGATGCGCAGGCGCGGGCTGGCGGCAAGCTCGGCGCGAAGTTGGCGGGTTTGCTCGTCGAAGGCGTTGGCGAGTGCGGGCGGAAAGGCGAAGCTCATGGTTTGTGCGTGCCTGATTGCGCGGACGCCGTGGGCAGCGAGGCGGCGGCGTCGGGCGGCTCGGCGCTGCGGGCGACGTCGGCTATGAGCGTGAAGGATTTGGGGTCGTTCTCGATTTGCAGACGCACGTTGTGCAGGCCGGGGATGCGTTCGGCACGGGCGAGCATTTCGGTGCGCGCGACTTCGCCGGTGGTGGCGGTGAGCACGGCGCGCAGTTTGTCGTTGCGAAAATCCCATTCGGTGAGCGTGATCTTCTGGCCTTCGCCTATGCCGAGGGCGGCGAAGGCGGCCAAGAGATCGAGCTGGGTCAGCGGGTGCTCGTTGGCGGCGCGCAGCGTGACGGCGGTGCGGTCGCGTTCGGCAGCGCGTTGGTCGTCGAGGATGTGGCCGAGTTCCTGGCGCAGCGCGGCGCGCTCGGCAGTACGCTCGGCGATGGCACCGACGAGTCGCCATTGGGCCATACCGAGCCAGATGGCGCCGCAACCGAGCAGGGCAAGCAGGACGAAGTAGATAAGATTTTCGTTGAAGCGAGTTTCGCCTTGGATGGCGCGGACGATGCGCAGCTCGGGCGGGACTTCGGCGAGCCAGGCCGGTTGGGCGAGCGGCGGGCAGGGGGCCGAGGCGTAGGCCCCGCCGACATCGCGCGCGAAGTGGGCCCATTCGGCGGCGTCGGGCGAAGCAGGCCACCAAGAGGAGGCTTCGATACTGCCGGCTGCGCGGAATTGGCCTTCGACGCCGTCTAACGTGCGGTTAAGCGCGAAACCGTCGGGCCCACGCTGGCGCAGCAGGGGCTCGGGGACGGGCCGCACGAAGCGCCCGCTTAGGTTGTGCGGAGCAAGGGCGGCATCGAGCGCGGTTTCGTCCCAATACCAAGCGTAGGCGGTAGCGCCGCGCACGTGCCAGGCAAAGCCGGTGCGGGCGTAGGGGCTGATTTGAAGCAGGTGCAGGCGCAGGGCTTGTTCGCGCGCCGAGACGGGGATGCGCTCGACGGGAAACAGCGCAAGGCGGACGCGGGCACGCGCGAGCACCAGATGCGGCGCGCGCAGCGCGCCGATGGCGCCTTCAACCCCCGAAGGGCCCAAATAGGCCCGGGGACGGCGGCGACTCAGGAAGGCCTGAAGCGCGTTCAGGTAACTTCGTGATTTTTGCGGGATCGATTGCCTCGCGGGGCTTTTCGACACGTTCGACATAGAGGATTCGCCAGGGACCATACAAACTGCTGGGGGTGAGCATAACAACGCTGCGCGCCCCCCAAGCGACGCCGGGCGCCCAAAGGGTCAGCACGAGCGTGTCCGAGGGATACGATGAAACGGGCGAGTATATCCCACCGATTCCGCCGACGCCGAGCGCTGCAAAATCGGCAGCGCCGACAAGACGCCCGGTTTCGCGCAGCGCGACAATGGATTTGGCGATTTCCGGCGTGACGCCCGGCATGGCGCTGATGACTTGCCAACTGGCGGTGTTGGGGTTGAAGCCGAGGTAGGGCGTGACGACGAGGCTGTCGGCGAAGCCGCTGTCCCAGAGGGCTTTCTGGTCACGCCAGACAGGCATGGCGCGGAGTTCGGCCGGGGTGACGAGCTGCGCGTTGCGCGGCGGAGGGAGGCCGAGGGCGGCGTAGTCGTCGGCTTCGGCGCCGTTGAGGCGGCGCAGGGAATCGGCATCCTGGTAGTCGGCGAGGATGTCGAGCATGGCGTCTATGGTGGCGTCGGCGAGGCCATTGTTGTGCAAAAGGGTGCGCCACCAGAGCGGCGGCAGCTTGGCAGCATTAAGCATGCCGCGCGTGTCGCGCAACTGCAGGATGGCACCAGCGTCGTCCTTATAAGGCCGCCCGTCGAGGCGGACAAGGCCCGCGCCAGCGCCGAGGCCTTCAGGGCTGCGAATGTCGGTTGCCATGCGCAAGAGGGCTTCGGCGCGCAGGTTGAACATGGCTTCCTGGGCGCGGACCTGAGCATCGAAAGTTTGCGCGGTTTGTAGCGCAATGCGCACGGATTCGGCGTAGTAGGTGGCAACGATCATGACGGCGACCAGCACGGCCATCGTGAGAGCGAGCACGAAGCCGCGCTGGGCGCGTGGCGCGCGGCGCACGAACGGTTTAGCGGCCATTGTTGGGGCCTAAGCCGCCGGGGCCGCCAACGGGGCTTAAGCCGCCAAGCCCGCCGCCGGGCGTGTTACCGCCGGGCCCATTACCGAAGATGTCGCCGGGGCGCGGCAGCACCGGCCCCTGCGGGCTTAAGGCAAGTTCGCCGGCGGTTTCGCCTTTGCCCCATTCGACGAGAATCAGGCGCGGGATCTGCGGCGGGTCGGAGGCAATCGGCGGCCAGGCGTCCTGCGCCTGGCCGTCGTCGCCGATGAAACGGAAGCGCATATCGTCGGCGGCGCGGCGCAGGAGTTCGAGCTTGGTGGTGCCGTCGTCGTATTGGAGGACTGACTGGCCCTTGATGCGGTCGCTCTCGATGCGTAGCGCGATGACGGTGGGCATACCGCTGCGTTCCACTGTGACGGGCTGCGTGGTCAGGCCGGTAATTTGATGGGTTTCGCCATGGAATACGTTGGGGCCGAGGCGCTCGTCGGGTTGCAGGCCGGCTATCGTGCCGCGCAGCCAGTCGGTGGCGAGTTGTTCGGCAACGCTGTCGCCGCCTAACGCGTCGAGGCGTTCTTGAACGCTGAGCGTCTGGCGCAGCGCAGCCATCAACAAAGTGAAAATGAGGCTGGTGATGAGCAGCACGACGAGCATTTCGAGCAGCGTGAAACCGGCAGCGAGGTGGCGACGCGATTTAAAGCCCCCGACATGAATGGCGGGGCTTGCGCTGTGACGCATGGTCATGGCGGAGGTAGCGTGTCGCGGATTTTTTTGTAACCAACCTGGCGCAGGTCCATGGCGAACCATGAGGTACGCGTGGCGGGCTGGAATGCCTGGATTTGCAGGCGGTAGAGCGCGAAGAGGTAGTTGCCGCGCCCGCCCGAACTGCCGACGCCGTCCTGCAGCGGCGCGAGCGGCTCGCTGGTCCAGCGGATGCGGTAGGCACCGAAATCGTGTTCGCCGGTTTGCTCCACCATAGGGTTGAGTGCCTTGCAGTATTCGAGGATATTCAGGCGCGCGGTTTGTTCGAGCCGGGCGTTATTCACGCGATAGAGCGATGCCTGGCTGCTGGCGAGCCAGGAGAAAAGACTTGCGCCCAGCGTGGCGATCAGGACCATTGCGACGATGGCTTCGAGCAGGCTGAAGCCGCGCTGGCGCCGCGCGACGGGAGAGCGGCCTGCTTTGCAATAGGGCATGACGGACAAAAAAACGTCTCTCAGGTTGGCGAGTGGGTTTTGAGCCAGTCTTTCAGGGCTGCGTTCATGCGCGTTTGCCAGCCCTTGCCGGTGGCCTTGAAGGCTTCGATGACGTCGTCGTCGAAGCGGACGGTCGTGGCCGTTTTGCTGCTGCCGACCGGGCGGCCGCGACGCAATGCCGTCGCCAGGGCGGCTTTTCCGGTGGCGCGGGAAACAGTTTCATCGCCGATTTTCCATTCGGCCTGTGCGAAAAATTCATCGCCCAGTTCAGGTGCGTCGTCTGGATCAACCCAGGGATGGCCCGAATCTTTCGATTTCACGTTCATTGGCTTTCCTCATGCTGATAATGCGCCGGACTTCGCCGCGCGGCGTCCAGACAACAACGACCATCCGGGCAGCCAGTGCGCCCATCGTGATATAGCGCTCCTCGCCGTAATTCTGACGTTCGTCGGGGACGGTAGCGCTCGGTCCCGCAAAAACCTCGGCCGCGCGCGCAAAGTCCAGCCCTCGCTCAGCCAACGCCCTAGCGCGCTTGTCGGCATCGAATTCGATTCGCACCTTGATTATTGTACTAACAAAATAGAAAAATCTCAGCGATAGCCCGGCTGGCAGAACGGCGCTTTCATTTCGAGTTCGCGCAGACTGCCGTCCGGCGCGCCGACCTCGAAAACGCCGCCCGTGCAGGCGCCGTTGATGGCGAAGCGAAGCTCGCCGCGCGCAGCGATGCGGAAGCCTTCGGGGATTTCTATCAGTGGCATGCCGTCGGGGAGCTTACGCGCCGAAAAATCGAAATTCTTGTCGAACACGAACGGCTCGCCCTGCGCGGCGAGGCGTACACGCAGGGCGTCGAATTGGCGTTTGACGAGGGCGTAGCCGAATTCGGTCTGGCGGCGTTGCATGGCTTCGTAAAAGCGCGGCGCGGCAAGCCCGGTCAAGAGGGCGATGATCAGCAGCACGACGAGCAGTTCGAGCAGCGTGAAGCCGCGCGCCTTACTGGGACTGGGCCGCAGACGGTGCAAGGCCGATGTCCGCATTGATGCCCTCGCCGCCTTCCTTGCCGTCGGCGCCCCAGGAGTAGAGGTAGTAGGGCCGGCCATTGGGGCCGGGCGTACGGTACTGATACGGGGCGCCCCAGGGGTCGGCGGGCAGATCTTCTTCGAGATACGGCCCCTTCCACTTGGCTTGCAGTTTGGGGTCGTCCGGCGCGGCAACGAGCAAGCGCAGGCCCTGTTCGGTCGTTGGGAAAACACTCAGGTCGAGGCGCATGGTTTCGAGCGCGCCCTTGAGCATTTTGATTTGCGCCTCGGTGGTCTGGACTTTGGAGGAGTCCACCTTGGTGAAGAGCTTGGGGCCGACGAGACTGGCCAGAAGGCCGATGATGACAAGTACGACCAGCATTTCCAGCAGCGTGAAGCCGCGCGAGCGCGATTTGCGCATGACGATTTACCTCAGAGAGTCAGGTTGCTCAGGCTTGCAATCGCAAGCATGACGCCGGCCATAATGATACCGATAGCGGCCCCGATCACGAGGATCGTGACGGGTTCTATCATGGCGAGCAGGCGTTTCATCCGGTTCTGGTTGATCCGGGTCCAGTAGTTCGCGACGTTGCGCAGCATGGGGCCAAGATCGCCCGAGCGCTCGCCGACCCGGACCATGGAAACGCCGGTGGCGTCGATCACGCGGTGCAGTTCGAGCGCTTCGGCAAGGCGCTTGCCGGCGCGCACGTCTTTTTGTGCGAGGTCGAGGCGGTGGCCGAAGCCGTGCAGCGGCGAGGATGCACGTGCCTGGTCGAGCGCGTCGATGATGGGCACGCGGTTGTCGACAAGCACGGCGAGGATGGAACTCCAGCGCGCGACCGTGGTGGATTCGATCCAGGCGCCCAGTACCGGCATGCGGGCGCAGGCGTTGAGCAGGCGGATGCGCGCATCCTGGCTGCGCAAGGCGCTGGCCAGAAGGATGCCGCCGAGGGCGAGCGCCGCACCGATGAGGCCGATGTGGCTGCGGAAGAATAGCCCGCTTTGCAAGACCCAGACCGAGATCGTCGGCAGGTCGGCCTTGGGGTTGTTGAGCAGGTTGGTGAAGCGCGGGACGACAACGGTGAAGATCAGGAGCACCGCGCCGATGCCGGTGGTCATAAGGATTGCCGGATAGACGAGCGCATTGCGTGCGTCCTGACGCACGCGTTCGTCGTATTCCATCTGGTCGGCGGCGTCGTGCAGGGAGGCGGCGAGCTTGCCGGTCATCTCGCCGGTGCGGGCGAGGACGAAAACGTAGTCGGGCAGTTGCAGCTTGACCGACTGTATGGCGTGCGTGAAGGTGCCGCCGCCGAGCAGGATTTCCTTGATCTCTTCGCTGGCTTTGCCGACCGGGTCGGCGCGATGCGCGTGAGCGAGATTTTCGATGGTTTCGACCAGTCCGACGCCGGCGGACAGCAGCGTGGCAATCTCGCGCACGGCGAGCGCTTTTTGCGCCAGCGATATGCGCTGTGAGCCACGCCGGACGTGGGTTGGCACGCGTACGCGCACGGCGGTGATTTCGATGGGTACGAGCTGGCGTTGACGCAGGAGGTCGACGGCCTCGGCTTCGTCGGCGGCTGCCAGCGTGCCCGAGACGGTTTTGCCGGCAGCGTCGATGGCGCGGTAGCGGATGTCCATGGTGCGCCTTTAGACCTCGGGTATGCTGCCGGCCGCGCGCACGACTTCTTCTATCGTGGTGACGCCGCACCAGACCTTGAGCAGGCCGTCGCGGCCAAGATCGCGCCATTGGGTGCGTTCGGCGGCGGTCAGCGCGTCGAGTCCGACATTGCGCGCGACGATTGCGGCGCGCATCGCAGTGGATACCGGGAGGAATTCGTAGATGCCGATACGCCCGCGATAGCCGGTGTATTGGCATTGCTCGCAACCGACGGCGCGGCGAAATTGCGGTTGCGGGTGGCTTGCACGCAGGGCGTCCGAGAGTCCGGATTCGATCAGTGCGTGTTGTTCGACCGTGAGATTCGCAGCCTCGGCGCAGGCGCACAAACGCCGCACGAGACGCTGAGCGATGACGCCGCGCAGGGAGGACGCGACCAGGAAGGGTTCGACGCCCATGTCCATCAGGCGCGTGAAGGCCGAGAAGGCATCGTTGGTGTGCAGCGTGGAGAACACCATGTGACCGGTCAGCGAGGCTTGCACGGCAATCTGCGCGGTTTCCAGATCGCGGATTTCGCCGATCATTACGATGTCGGGATCGTGGCGCAGGATGGCGCGCAGCGCGCTGGCAAACGTATAACCGATTTCGGACTGAACCTGGATCTGGGTGACGCCGCGCAGCTTGAATTCGACCGGATCTTCAACCGTGATGATTTTATTGGTGCGGTCGTTGGCAAGCGTGAGCGCGGTATAGAGCGAGGTGCTCTTGCCCGAGCCCGTGGGACCGGTGACGAGCACGATGCCGTGCGGCTCGCCGATCCATTGCTCGAAAATCGCGCGGTGATCGGGTTGCATGCCGAGCGCGTCGAGCGAGAAGTCGCCGCCGCGCTCCTTGGGCAACAGGCGCATGACGATGGATTCGCCCCAGACGCCGGGGATGACGGAGACGCGCACATCGGATTCGACGCCGCCTGCGCGCATCGAGAAGCGGCCATCCTGAGGCAGGCGTCGTTCGGCGATGTCGAGTTCGGAGATCAGCTTCAACCGCGAGACAACCGCATCGAAGCGTTCGCGCGAGTAGGTTTCGACGGTTTTGAGCACGCCATCGACGCGCGCGCGCACCGAGAAACCGAATTCCTCGGGTTCGACATGGATATCGGATGCACGCGCATCGGTGGCGCGCGCAAAGAGGCTATTGACGAACTCCACCACAGGGGCTTCCTCGGCAAGTTCCTTCAATTGACGCAGTTCGTTGCCGACGCGCATCGTCGCGCCGCGTTCGAACTCTTCGTACAGACGCTCGATGTCGCGCGCGCGGGCAAGCTTCCAGATCGGGGCGTCCGCGGGAAACTGGGTGCGCAGCGTTTCGCGCAGCATGGAGCGCAGCGGGTCCTTGGCGGCGACGAGGAGCTGGCCGCTCTCGTCGCGCCAGACCGCGATCATGTGCTGACGCCCCCAGCGTAACGACAGACCGGCTTTGATCATCGTCGCTTGGGCGGATTCCTTGTGCGAAAGCAAGGTGGCGCCATCGAGCAGGTCCACGCCGAGTTGGCGGGCGAGCACCGGCAGCAGCGCGTCCTCGGAAATGGCGCCGCGACGCACTAGCAAGGCGCCGAGCCGTTCGCTCGGCGAGCGCGCCTGCAAGGCCAGAGCCTGGGCGACTTCTTCTTCCTTGACCAAACCGCCGTCGAGCAGCAGTTCTCCGATGCGCCGGGATGCGAGTACTGCGGTCATCGCGCTTATTTCCACGCCTGGGTTGCCAGACGCAAGGTCTTCTGAACGTAGAACCATTTGCCCTCGGACTTGACGAGCGCGCGCACGGCGCCGGTTTTTTTAGCCGAGATAACGAAAGCGATTTCCGGGTCTTGAACCGGGCGCATTGCGAAGCCGGCAATCGCCGGGCGTGTTTCGCGGTCGAGCAGCAGGACGATGGCCTCGACGCCAGGCAGGGCGGCCTTGATGCGGACCGGGATCGTCGTATCGCGGTCGTAGATGTCGGGCATGTCGAGCAGGATGCGCGGGCTCTCCTGCGCGGCGCCAGCGCCGAGCAGGGTTTGCGTGGTCTGCATGCCAATCGACTCGAACAGACCTTTGGGCAGGGCCGGCAGGGTCGGATCGATTTCGAGCGGGCTGCGCGCTGCGCCGGATTGACTCGCAACGGGCGCGGACTGCGCGGCGGGTTTGGCTGCGGGGGCCGACTGCGCGGCAGGTTTGACCCCTGGCGCAGGCGGAGCCGCGTTCGCGCCGGCATGGCAGAAGATGGCGAGGACTACGCCGCCAAGTGCACGTAACAGGGTAGGACAATGGCAAATTGATTTCATATCATGCGACGTTTTCGGCGCTAGGCACGCGGACATCGGACTGAGCAATTGCGGGCAAGGCTGCAATCGCTTCGTCGAGAATACGCGCGCGTTCGGTCCAAGTATTGGCGGCGGCAAAAGCCTTGCGAGCCTCGATTATCGCGGATGTTTCGCCCTGGCCCGCGAGTGCTTCGCCAACCGATGCAAGGAAGGCGTCGGCATCGGCGCAGGTGTGGACAAGTTCGCCGAACTGTGCCATTTCAGGCAGGGCCGTGCCGACGACGGGCTTGCCGGCGGCCAGGTATTCGTAGACCTTGACTGGATTGGTGGCGAGCGTCAGCGGCATGACCTTGAACGGCAGCAGGCAGACCGAGAAGCCGTGCAGATAGCGCGGCAACTCGGCGTAGGGCAACTCTCCGAGCAGGACAACATTGTCGCGGCGGGAAAGTTGCTTACCAGCGCCAGCGGTGTCGTTGCCGATCAAGAGCAGCAGGCAGTCGGGGAAACTCGCGGCGATCCGCTCGACCAGTTCGATATCGAACCACTCGGCAATCGCGCCGAAATAACCGATGACGCGCCGGCCTTGCGTATCGCGAAAGATGTCGCCGGGCACAACGGAGAAGTGCTGGAAATCGCCGGCATTGCGCACGAGAACACTGCGCCTGGCGCGCGGCTTTATGCCTTGGTGCAGCCAGTCGCTGGTCGTTACTACGAGGTCGGCGGTTTCGATCAGGCGTTGTTCGAGCGCCTGCATGCTAGCGGCGACGCCGCCGAAGCCTTCGTGGTGATCCATGCAGTCGTAGATGACGTGCGAATTCGGCAAGCTGCGCGCGAGTGGCGACCAGAATGCCAGTTCGACAAGCGCAATCGACTCTTCGCTGGCTGTTTCGGCGAGGCACTGGCCCAGGCTCGCGCCGAGGATGCGCAGTAACTTGTCGTCCGGGGCTTCAGAATAGACCGACGGGTAGCCGGCCAGGTTTAGATGGACCTGGAATAGTGGCAGCGTGGAGTCGAGCCGCTCGAACCTGGCGCCGGGCTGCACGGCGTCGACGAAGTTGGGCGACACAAAAAAGACCCGATGGCCGCGCCGGGCAAGCTCGCGCGCAAGATGCTGCGGGCGCTGAATGCGAAAGTGCCAATCGATGATGCCGAAGACATAGACATCGACTGGGCCGGAAGGTGGCGGGATCATACCGGGTGTGTGGGCTGCCACAGACGCAACCGGTGTTTGCCCGGCGCTGCCTGCGCCTTGCCGCAAGCGGGTGTAGAGGCGGCGCAAACGGTTTTTTTGCGTGGTGGGCAGAGGCAAGACCCGGAACAGGCCGCGAGCGAAGCCCCGGAGACTTCGCTTGAGCGCGTAACGCACCGGGTGAGCGGCCATCGAATGGGCCCAGCGCGAGACTTCTTCGATTTGCCGTTGGGCCATCAATACGCGTTGATGGGTTTCGGCCAGACTCTGTTCAGCGTGCGTGCGCGCGCCGCGCTGCTGGGCCAGTTCGACCTCCAGCGTGTGTGCTTGTGCGGCCAGTATTTGCGCGTCGGCGTGCGCTTGTGCGGCCTGTGCTTGAGCGTCGGCGTGCGCTTGCACGGCCTGTGCGTTTGCTTGCCGAACTTGTTCGCCCAATTGCGCGGCCTGCGCATTTACCTGTTCGAGCCACCTTGTCAAGCGCTGGTTCTCTTCGCCGAGTCGAGCGAGCGAGGCGGCAATCTCGCTGACGTTCTGAAGTAGCGTTTCGCGCTCGCTCGTCAGCCTGACAAGCGCGTTATCGGCAGACAGGCGCGCCGCCAGGGCATCGCCCAGAGCAGAAACCACTTGAGCAGCGGCGGGATCGCCGCCGAACAAATTCGTGCGCCAGGGCTCGGCGGCAAGCTCGGTGGATTCATCGATGCAGCCGAGCGCGGCAAACAGATAGCCGCGCGAAAAGTCAGGAATCACACCGCTGCGGTGAATTTCGCACAAGAGATCGCGCGTTGTGGATTCGCAGTCGGGCAACGCCTGGATGAAGCTTTCGGTCCACGAGGCGCCCATGAAACAGTGCCCGAGGTATTTGAGTCCGGCAAGTTCGAATGCGGCGGACAGATCAGCGGTCGGAACTTCCTTGCCGAAGGGCCAGCCCTCGCGCGAGGTCTTGACGATCCGCCAAATCCAGTACCAGTAACAGGCGCTGTTGGGCACCAGCACCATGACGTAGCGACGGCTGCGGCTGGCCATGCCACGCAGGAAACGGGCCTGTTCTTCGATTGTGTAGTGTTCGAGCACGCCGGAATTGAAGACGAGGTCGAATTCCGGTTCGCGAATCGCGAAAGCGTCGTCCTCGATGAAACGGCCCTTTGCCTCGGCGCGCGCGAACTGGCGCTCGGCGTAATCGAGCGCCTGGCGCGAGAAGTCGAGCACTGCGACATCGAGCCCTTGCTGCGCCAGCGCCACGCTTTGATTGCCGCCGCCGCAACCGGCTTCGAGCACACTGCCGCCAGCGGGTAGCAAGGCCTTGATGGCATCGACGATTTCCTGGTTGAAAATTGCTGTGGGCGCGTCGATTGCGTAGTCGGGCAAGCTTTCGTAGTAGGCGTCCCATTTGTTCTTTTCGCGTTCGGTCGCTTCGATCTGGCTCAGTTCTGTGCAGATTTGCGAGGAGGCATAGACCATGAGCAACTGACGGCCTTCTGGCCGTCCGGAGGAGGTCCCGTCGAGGACTGCTACACGCTGTCGTTCCAACGCGGCGAGCCGGAGTGGAAAGGTTTCCTCGGTGACACGAACGGAATGGAGTTCTGCGAGCGGCTCTTCCGCATAGGGAACCAGAACGATCAGAAGCCCGCGTGTGTACGTCGCGAGTGTCGTCGCTTGGGCCTGCGGATCTTCGGAATGAGCCAGACAGTTGCCGCAAACAACGGCGTCGAAGATTTCTTGCGATGACGCCCGAGCGAGAAATTCGCGAGAGGGAATGTGCGCACGCTGCCCGGTTGCTGGCGCGATATCGAAACCCCTCACGCTCGCGTGCGGGAATGCATGCGCCAATTCGGCGACGCCCTGCTCTTGCGTGCAGCCCCAGCCGAGCAGTGTTCTACCGGCGGCAGACAGCCACGTGCGCTCGCTGGGCGCCAAACCCGCCAGCAGTGCGGTCATGAAGGCCTGCGTCCGCGCGCCGTCGGAGTTGAGTTCCGCGCGCTCATCGCCCAAAGGAGACGGTGCGTCGCCTATATGGTCAGGCGTGTCGGCCATTGGGGTGTCGGGGGTAGTCATATGCCTCTGGAATTGTTATTGGCAGTCCTGCTGATGACGTAGCGGACTTGCCTGTAGGGTCACGGCGGGCTTGACGAAAGAAAATACGCGTTCGGTGGAAACGACTTTGAAAGCTAACGCCTGCTCCACGAAATCGAGGTAGACCGGTTGGTCGTCTCCGCGCAGCTCGGCAACCGCGACGAGTACGTAGTCGTCCGGCGCAAGGATGTTTTCAAATTCGAAACTTGCCTCGAATGTGTCGCCAGCGGCAAGATCCGGGAAACGCCAGCCATGACAATAAGATGTGTCGATGATCAGGTCCAGGCCCTTGCGGTGCTTGATCGAAAACGCAAGACCCAAATGCTCGCCACCCTGTGCCACGTTGGCACGCGCGGAAATGCGGATACTCAGCCGCGCGCCGCGCTCGAATACATTGCCTGCGACATAGCCGTCGGAGAACAGCGAAATCGTCGTCACCGACGCGGCTCCGTTGCCCCAGCGATCCTTGACGATTGCGCTCAGATCGGCACTGAGGCCGGGCTTGCCATCGTCGATTTTTGCGGGAAGGCTTGGCTCGCCCGTGTTCGGTGCCGCCAATACCGGCTCCGAGGCGAAGACCGAGCGCACGTAACGGGCCGTGATCTCGGATGCTGCGCCGTCGGCTCGCAGCCTGCCTGCGTCGATCCAGATCGCGCGCTGACAGAAGGTGCGCACGGCCTGGACATCGTGCGAGACGAAGAGCACGGTCGTGCCGCGCTCCTGGATCTCGCGCAGCTTGCGGAAACACTTGACCGGGAAGGGCGCATCACCGACGGCAAGCGCTTCGTCGACGATCAGCACATCGGGCGAAACATTGGCGTTGACCGCGAATGCAAGCCTGACGAACATTCCGGTGGAATAGGTGCGGACAGGTTCGTCGACGAAATGGCCGATATCGGCGAAGGCCAGGATGTCGTCCATGCGCGCGGCAATCTCGTCGCGCGTCATGCCGAGTAGCGAAGCGACCAGAAAGACGTTTTCGCGGCCGGAGAATTCCATATCGAAACCGGCGCCCAATTCGAGCATCGCGGCAACTCGTCCACGCACCGAAACCGTGCCCTCAGTGGGTTTGAGCACACCGGCCAGCATTTGCAGCAGCGTCGACTTGCCGGCGCCATTGCGCCCGACAATACCGACAGTCTCGCCTGCCGCGATGTCGAAGCTCGCTTCCCGCAGCACCCAGTTCCCCGTGATCTGCGGCCGACCGAGCAGCGCGTCGGCGAACATGCGGCTCGGCGAACGGCCGCCGTAAGCCTTGCCGAGATTGCGCGCCGAGATGACCGGCCCCTGCAATGCATTGGTCATATAATGTCCGCAAATACCGGGGAGAGACGGCGAAACATCCAGCAGGCCAATAGCGCGAAAAGCCAGGTGCCCGCCAATAACAGGAAGTAGCTCTGCCATTCGATGGCCTGCCCTGTAATCACGCAGGCGCGGATGCCTTCGATCAGCGGCGCCAGCGGATTGCCGGAGAGAATCGGCCGCAGGGCGGCGGGAACCTGATCGATCGGGTAAAACACCGGCGATATATACAGCAAGGCTGTACTGAGAAAAGGGATGATCTGGCCCATGTCGCGGAAAAAAACGCCCAGGGCCGCCAGCAGCCATGCAATCCCCGCCGCCAACAGCATTGCCGGAAGCAGCCAGACCACGACGCTCAAAGCCGACCAGGGAAGACCGCCGTTGACGATTGCTACGACAACGGCGAGCACGAGTAAGTAGGCGATGAAATGGAACAGGCTGGAGAGTACCGGCACCCAAATTAGCGCTTCGAGCGGAAAAATCACGCGTTTGACGAAGCTTGCGTGGGTGCGAATCAGCCCGTTCGCGCGCGGTAGAAGTTCGGCGACGAAACCATGCACTATCAGCCCGGCAAACGCAAAAACCGCAAAACTGCCAACACCATCATGCGCGCCTGGTCCGGACCAGCGCGCCCCAAACACCACGCCGAAAAACAGCGTGAAAATCGCCAACATCATGAGCGGTGCCAGAAGACTCCACGCGATGCCGAGCACCGAGCCCTGGTAGCGCGCCACGACATCCCGGATTGCCAAGCGCAATACGAGTTCGCGATGACGTACCAGTGTTTCCAGCGGAAGCAGAAGGATACGGATCAAAAGTCGACTCCAAACACCAGAAATGACGCGCGGCGGTAAAGCGCGACGGTCGTCGGCAGTACAGGATTTTGCATTTCAGATTCTGGCCGCTTGCGCGCGCAGATGATTTTTTTGCGACCTCGAGACCGAGGGCGATAGGCTGGAAAATTCGTTGAAAAAGTGCGTAGTATAGTAGTTATACGCACTTTCAGAGTCTCTCTCACGGGTATTCTGCGCCGCCAAAACAGCCGACCTTACGTGCCTATCCGGCCAGAGCGCACGACAAGCCTGTCAGCCCCTTCAGAAAACGCTTGCGCCAATCGTTTTCGGCCCTGAAGCAGACAACGCCATCCGCATCGTCGCGGTAAGCCAGCGCACGCTCCAGCACGCGGCTCAGATCTTGTTCGGCAGAGGCCAAAAATACGCCCGGCGTATTTGCGCGCTCGCGCATTTCGCCGAAGGCGGTGGAGATAACGGGCAGGCCGATGGCCCGGTACTCATAGTATTTGACCGGATCGACCGATTCGGTCAGTGGGTTCCGCAGAAAGGGAATCAAGGCGACCGAAAATTCGCGCATGGCAGCTATGGCTTCGGCATGGCTGCAGGCTGGACGCAGTTCCACGTTAGGCGGCAGATTGGCGGGGCCCGGCGTGAATACCGGGCCGATCAGACGCACGCTCGCTGTGGGAGCGCTACGCGCGAGCGAAACCACGAAGCGCCAGTCGAACCAATGCCCGATGGTGCCCACATAGCCGATCACCAGCGGCGCGCAATTCGTTCGCAGCGGTAAGACAGGCGGTAGCGCTGCCGCGTCGCAGGCGTTCAAGACCGGTACCACGTCCGGGCGCAGTTGAGAAAGCCGCCGTACGGAGGCTGTCGATGAGGCCAGCACGCGCGTTGCACGGACTAGCAGCGCCGCTTCGGTGCGCGCCATGGCGCGCCGCGACAAACCTTTGTAGAAGGCGGGAAAATCGTCCATCGCGTCATAGACGCAACTTGTTCCCGGCAAGCTGGAGAGCACCCGCAGCGCGAACTGTGAGGGTTTGCCCACCACGATCAGATTCGAGGCTGCCCGGGCGGCGAAACGGCGGATTTTTGCCAGATGCGCGCGCCATCTCAGTGCATTAAGCACGGTTCCGCCCGGCAACGGTTCGATTGGCAAGGCGCGCGGCCTCTCGATCTCCAGCCAACTCGGCGGCGCTTCGGCGGAAGCATCCATTTTCGGCGCCGCGACAGTCAGATCGGCAAGTCGGACCAGGCGGGTCGGGTACGGGTCCAGCCAGAGCACTTCGGCGCCCGTGGCTTCGCGCCACCAGCGGACAAAATGCTGCGGTCGCTGCGCGAAACTGGCCCAGGGCACGGGCGACAGGTAAATCAGATTTGTCGGCACAGCGTGGTCGGCGAGGGTTTCTGTCGCCACGCCTCTCACCGAAAGGCGTCGCGCAGAACCCCGCAAATACGCGCGGCAGCACAGCCATCGCCATAGGGAGAAACGCCGCGCGCCATGCCTGCGTAAGCTGTGGCATCGTCGAGCAGAATGGAGGCCTCGCGCACGATCGCGGCCCTGTCGGCACCGACCAGTTTCACGACCCCTGCCGCCACGGCTTCGGGCCGCTCGGTTTCGCGGCGCAGCACAAGCACCGGTTTTCCCAGCGCGGGCGCTTCTTCCTGCACGCCGCCCGAGTCGGAGAGAATCAGATGCGCGCGCTTCATCATCGCGACGAAAGGCAGATAGTCGAGCGGCTCAATAAGCTTGATGTTCGCGATGCCGTCGAGTTTTGCATGCACGACTTCGCGAACATTGGGATTCGGATGCACCGGGGCTGCGAACACAACTTCAGGAAAGCGCGTGGCCAGTTCGGCCACGGCGGCACAAATTTGTTGCAAGGGCTCGCCGAAGTTCTCGCGCCGGTGCATCGTCAGCAGAACCAGACGCTGCGAGGCATCGAGGGAAACCGGGAGCGCCACGTCGGCGGCGCGCCCGGAGACTTCGAGCAGGGCATCGATGACCGTGTTGCCGGTGACATGAATCGATTCGCCGGCGATGGCCTCGCGCAGCAGATTGTCGCGCGAGCCCTCGGTCGGCGCGAAATGCCAGCGGGCAAGATGGCCCGCCACAACGCGATTCATTTCCTCGGGGAAGGGATTGGACAGATCCCCCGTACGCAGACCGGCCTCGACATGCCCCACGGGTATCCTGCGGTAGAAGCAGGCAAGCGCGGTCGCCATCACCGTGGTGGTGTCGCCCTGCACCAGCACGGCGTCGGGCGATTCGCTTTCGAGCACACGGCTGACATCGGTCAGGATGCGCGCCGTCAGATCGGGCAGGGACTGGCCAGGGCGCATGATGTCCAGATCGATATCGGGTTCGATATCGAACAGCGCGAGCACCTGATCGAGCATCTGACGATGCTGCGCCGTGGCGAGCACCCTACAGTCGCACCAGTCCGCCGCCTTGAGCGCCCCGATGACGGGCGCCATTTTGATCGCTTCGGGGCGCGTGCCCACGACGACGAGGATTTTTTTACGTGGCGCAGTCACGCGATTCCTTTAGTTCTTGGGGCTGGCCGGTTTATTTCTTGGCCGACGCGACAATCGACATTCCAGCTTCGATTTTGTCGCTGGTGACAAAACCCGTAATGCGCGAACCGTCCTGGAGAATGATGGTCGGCGTGCCGGACAGGCGGATCGTGCCGCCAAGTTTCTGGTTCGCTTCGATCACGTCGTTGCAAGGCGCGCTTTCCGGGGCAACACCCTTGACCATCCACTTTTCCCAGGCATCGCCACGATCGGCCGAGCACCAGATCTTCTTCGCCTTGGCCACCGAGTCCTCGCCGAGCACGGCGGTGATGAAGGTGTAGATCGTCACGTTATCGATGGCATCGAGTTCGGCGTGGATTTTCTTGCAATAGGGGCAGTTCGGGTCCTCGAAAATCGCCAGCACGCGCGAGCCGTCGCCCTTCACGCGCTTGATCGCCTGGGCCAGCGGCAGGATCGAGAAATCGATCTTGGCAAGGCGCGCACGCGTTTCGTCGGTCAAATTGCGGCGTTCGCCAGTCGCGATGATGTCGCCGCCAATGCTGATGTAACTGACATCTGCATCGGTGTAGATGATTTTGCCGTCGGCGATAACGGCTTCATAAAGCCCGCCAACCGGCATGGGCGCAACTGAATTGACCACATCGCGCTTAAAGAATGCGTTGAGTGCATTCTTGACTTCGGCACTTTTGTCGGCAGCGAAACTCACAGTGCTGCACACCATGCATACGGCGGCAAGAGCAATTTTGAAGAACGACATGCGGGGAAAACTCCGTTCAGGGTTGGGTGCGCGCGCTGACATGCACTGCGCCAGGACAAACTTTGATTATATACGAGGCCAAAGTTCTACCACGCAGTCGCAAGCCCGGCGTTTTATTCCGCTTCTAAATCAATCGGGCCACGAAGACGAGCCGCAAACAGTGCATCCAGCACGGCGAGGCGGAGTCGACAAAGGCATGGTTGGTTTAGAAATGGAATTAGTTCGCGCCCCGCTCCCGACCGGCGATCTCCAACGCCACGATTTTGAGCGCGCGAAACGGTTCTAGCTGCGCAGCCGCAGCGCCGTCGTCGGTGATAAGCGTCCACGGGCGTTCGAGCGGGGTCCAGTGCTGCTGGGCCGCGCGGCCGAGTTTGCTCGCGTCGGCCAGTACGAAGATGGCGGCCGCCTGGCGGACGATGCATTCCTTTAGATAAGCCTGCTCGGCCGTGGCCTCGCATAAACCCATGCCCGCCACCACACCGTCGGCGCCCAAAAAAGCCTTGTCCACGCTGATCCGCGAGAGACAAACCTGCGCCATCGGCCCGAACGTGCCCATGCTGGAGGGGCGCACATCGCCGCCGATCAGCGTCACGCGCAGCTTGGGCAGGCCGCTTAGCGCCGCCACCGCGAGCAGATTGGTGGTGTAGACGTGCAAGTCCTCGCGCACCGCGAGCTGGTGCGCGAGTGCGGCGGCCGTCGTGCCGCTGTCGAGCAGGACGACATCGCCGTCGCGCACGAAGCTCGCGGCTGCACGCGCAATCGCTTCCTTTTGCTCGCGCTGGAGGGCGCGACGCTCGTCGAGCGAGGCTTCGGGCTCGTGCGCGCCGAGCAGAACCCGTGCCGCCGCGCCGCCGTAGGTCCGCACGATGCGGCCGTCGCGCGCCAGCGCGGTCAAATCGCGCCGCACCGTGGCTTCGGAAACGCCGAGACTGGCGGTCAATTGTTCGACATTGGCCTCATCGCCCGCCAGCACGAGTTCGAGGATGGCGCGGCGGCGGTCGGTGGCTTTCATGGCGTTGGCGTATGGAATCGGTGCGGAGCGCCGATTCTACAGGCGCACGGCCTTAACGACGGCGCGTGGCCAGCTCCGCGCCTTGGCGCAGCGCTTCGAGCAGGCTGCGCTCGTCGGCGATGCCACGGCCGGCGATATCGAAGGCTGTGCCATGATCGACCGAGGTGCGGATCACGGGCAGACCTACGGTGATATTGACGCCAGCTTCCAGCCCCAGCACCTTGACCGGGCCATGCCCCTGGTCGTGATACATGGCCACGACGAGATCGAAATCGCCGCGTCCGGCGCGGTAGAACAGCGTATCGGCCGGTAGCGGGCCCTCGATGTCCCAGCCCCGCTCGCGCAGCATCGCCACGGCCGGCGCGATCTTCTCTTCTTCCTCGCCGTTGCCGAACAGGCCGTTCTCGCCGGCGTGCGGATTGATGCCGCATACGCCGATACGCGGCGCATCGATGCCGGCGCGCACGAGCGTTGCGTGGCCGCGTTCGATGGTCCGCTGCACAAGGCCCGTGTCGATCTTGCGGATGGCATCGAGCAGACCGATATGCGTGGTGACGTGGATCACGCGCAGGCGGGGCGCCACCAGCATCATCGATACTTCGGGCGTACCGGTCAGATGCGCCAGTATTTCGGTGTGGCCGGGGTAGCGATGGCCGCCCGCATGCAGCGCTTCTTTGTTCAGCGGTGCAGTGCAGATGGCGTCGATCTGCCCAGCCTGAGTCAGCGCCACCGCGCGCTCGATGTAGCGGAAGGCGGCATCGCCGGCCACCGCCGACAGGCTGCCGAACGGTAGGTCATCGGGAATCAGATTAAGGTCGATGCAGTCCACGCTGCCTTGCACATAGCGCGCCTCGTCCGGGCTGGCTATCGCGCGCACTTGCAAGTGGCTGCCGACGAGCCGGCCAGCCAGTTCCAGACGCTGCGCATCGCCGATCACAAGCGGCTTGCATTGCGCATAAACGCTGGCGTGCGCCAGGCTCTTCATGACCACTTCCGGGCCGATGCCGCTTGCGTCTCCCATGGTAATGCCAATGACGGGGATATATTCGTTCATAGTTGTACCTGTTCCACGGATGCGGGTTTGTGAAGACTCCGGCATAAATGCCGGGGCTTCCCACGAGTTAGAGCAAACGCCCTTGGGCGTTCTGGGGTCAGTCTTGTTGCAGCGCAAGCCCGTCATGAATGGCGGGCTTGCGCTGCAACGCGTGGTCGGATAGTTGGGCGTTTTTGAGCGCTTGCCAGGCCAGCCATAAAGCGGCTTCGCTGCCGAAGGCGCCGGCCTTGGTGACTACGCCCACAGCCCTTGCAGCTAGCGTGACCGACAGCGGCACGCCGGGCTCGACTTCGCGCACGAGCGCCAGCGCAGTGACGCCGGCTGCATCGAGCATGGCACGTGCGGTTTCGCCGCCGGTGGCGATGAGGCCGCCGATACGGTGAAAATGCGGTGCGATCAGGCGGGCCGCCGCCGTCGAGAGGCGCGGACCTTCGTGCGGATCGAAAGCCGCGTCGCGACCGATGCAGGCAAGCACATCGCGTCCGGCGCAAAGATGCTGCCCGATTCGCGCTTGCCAGCGCTCCCAATCCTCATGACTTGGCCCTTCGCGCAAGAGCTGCGGCGGCATCTCGATGCGCTCGACCGGCGCGCGCTCGCACAGATACGCTACCTGCCGCGCTGAAACCCCGGAGAGACTGCCGATCAAGCTCAGGACGGGACCGCACGCAGTGAAGACCCCGCCATTCATGGCGGGGTCTTCACTGCAAGGCGTGGTCACGGACGGGGCGCTGGCCGCAGCGCTGCGCGGTATGTCGATTGCCGCAAGCGCGCGCGCAAGTCCGCCGGAACCCACCCAGAAATGCGCAATTCCAAGATCCACGCCAGCCAAAGCCAGTTGTTCGAGATCCCGCTCGGCCACGGCATCGCAGACCACCGCCTGCACCTTGTCTTCTGCTAGCGCAAGCAATCGTGTCCGTATGTCGGAAGCATTGGCACCGGTGCCGATACGGGCTACGCGCAAGCCTTGCGCCGCCAGTAGCACGGCCACGTCGGCGCGCCCCGCCAGCCCTTCCAAACGCCAGATATCGGATTGCTCCAAGGCTTCGCCGTTGATGTATACACAGCCCTCGCGTGTAGTCCGGCCGGTGGCCGGAAAGGCCGGCGCCACGATGGCCAGCCCCGCCAGGCGCTGCAAGACTGCCGTCTCGGCGGCCCAATTGCCGCGCAGCGTGGAATCGATCTTCTTGTACAGCCGGCGCCCGCTCCCGGCCAGGCGTTGCCAAGTTTCGACATTGCGCGCCGCTGCAGCTGCGACATCTTGGCGCCGGCTGTCCACGTCGGCAGCAATCACGTCGGCGCGGCATTCGGTATCGGCGGCTAGCGTTACGACGGTGTTCGCGCCAAAGGCGGCGAATCCGATTGCGCAGTCGGCGGCGCCCGACAAATCGTCGGCGATGACAAGCCAGCTCATGACGCCGCTCCGGCCGTGGCAAGCGCCATCTGGCCGTTCGCGCGCCGCGCCACCCAGGCGGTGAGCATGGGCGTGAGGATGGCGGTTACGACGACGCAGGCGGCCACCAGCAGCGTGGCGCTTTTGGCCGCATCGGCATAGACCGGATTGGCGGCGGCGATCAGGGTTGGCACTGCGGCGGCATTGCCGGCGGTACTGGCCGCCGCGACGCCCGCCACCCCGTTGCCGCCCGTCAGGCGATCGGCCAGATAAAGCATCGTTCCGGTGATGACCACAACCGCCACGCCCATTCCGACGCCCAGCATGCCGGCCTGCCAGACCTTGTGAAGATCGAGGCTGGCGCCCAAGGCCAGCGCGAAGAAAGGGATCATCACCGGCACGGCCTGCTTGAGAAAATCGCGCATTTCGCGGTCGAGGTTGCCCAGCAGCATGCCGAGCAACAGCGGCAGGATGCTGCCCACCATGGTTGGCCACGGGAAAGCCGAGAGGCCCGCCACGCCCAGCGTCACCATCGTCAGAAAGGGGCCCGATTCGAGCGACATGATGCTGTAGGCGCCGACATCCTCGGGGCGTCCGTATTGCCCCATGAGTGCCATGTAAAGACCGCCATTGGTGTCGTTCATCGCCGCCACCACCGCCAGCGTGGACAAGCCGGCGAACATCCCGGCCGAGACCGGCGCCTCGCCCAGGAAGTGGCCCAGGACGACGCCCAGCACGATGGCCGTCCCCACCTTCGCGCCGAACAGCACGCCGCCCTTCTTCAGAATATACGGCGTGGCCTTGATGTTGATGGAAGCGCCCATGCAGACGTAAAACACTGCCAGGATAGGCAAAGCGCCAGAAAACAGGGCGCCGGTGAACGAGCCGAAGAATTTGGGCGTCTCGGGTGCGAAGGTCGCGACCAGCGAGCCGATCAAGAGCGGCACGATCATCATGCCGCCGGGTACGCGCTCTATCGCGCGTTTGATGGAAATCTGCATTACTGTCTCCTACCTGGATTTTGCGTGTTTCAATCTTTAGCGCGACCAATTCGATCACGTCGAACGAAGTCTAGGCGCAATTTACAGAAATGACCAGTTCGATCAAAGCAAAGATTGAATCGGTCACCAAAGGCGCCAACATAGTTCAACGCATCCGATCGCGCAAAGGCCCGCCAATATTGCAAAATGCGGATGTGCTACAGGAATCCCAATACCGGAGGTTTCCCGATGTTCAACCCGCTCGACCATCCTCACCGCCGCCACAATCCCTTGCGCGGCGACTGGGTGCTGGTGTCGCCGCAACGCGCCAAGCGCCCCTGGCAGGGCCAGCAGGAAGCGCCCGACACATTGGTGCGGCCCGCGCACGATCCGCACTGCTATCTATGCGCCGGCAATACGCGCGTGACCGGCGAGCGCAATCCCGACTACACCCACACTTTCGTCTTTACCAACGACTTTGCCGCCTTGATGCCCGACACGCCAGCGGCGCCGGTATCCGTCGACCCGTTATTCCAGTTGCAAGACGCGCGCGGCACCAGCCGCGTCATCTGTTTTTCGCCCGACCACGGCAAGACGCTGCCCGAGTTGAGCCAGCCCGCAATCGAGGCGCTGATCGCAACCTGGATCGCCGAGAGCGCAGCGCTAGGGAAAACCTACCCGTGGGTTCAGGTCTTCGAGAACAAGGGCGCGCTGATGGGTTGTTCGAACCCGCATCCGCACGGCCAGATCTGGGCCAACAGCTTCTTGCCCAACGAGGCGGCCGTCGAAGCACGTAATCAATCGGCCTACTTCGCCGATCGCGGCCGCTCGATGCTGCTCGACTATGCCGGGCGGGAAGCCGCCGACGGGACGCGCTGCGTCGTCGAAACCGAGCACTGGCTGGCCGTCGTCCCGTATTGGGCGGCCTGGCCTTTCGAGACGCTGCTGCTGCCCAAAGCACAGGTCGCACGCCTGACCGAACTGAGCGGCGCACAGCAAGCCGACCTTGCCGATGCGCTAAAACGCCTCACGAGCCGCTACGACAACCTGTTCCGCTGCGCCTTCCCCTACTCGATGGGCTGGCATGGCGCGCCTTTCGACGGGCGGGACGCTTTGCACTGGCAGCTCCACGCCCACTTCTACCCGCCGCTGCTGCGCTCGGCCACGGTGCGCAAATTCATGGTCGGCTACGAGATGCTCGCCGAAACCCAGCGCGACCTGACGCCCGAACAGGCGGCCGAATGCCTGCGCGCGGTAAGCGATATTCATTATTTGACCGAGACCGCCCGATGAATCTCAACGCCCCTCTGCCGCGCGCCCGCGCCGCTTTTAATACTGCCTTCGGCCACTTGGCGCCGCTCAGTGTTCAAGCGCCGGGCCGGGTGAATCTGATCGGTGAGCACACCGATTACAACGACGGTTTCGTGCTGCCCTGCGCCATCGACTACCAGACCGTAATCGTCGCTGCGCCGCGCAGCGATACGCTCGTGCGCGTCGTCGCGGCCGACCATGACGATGCATTCGACGAATTCCGGCTCGACGATACGATCGTGGCGAGATCCGATGCGCAGTGGGCCAACTATGTACGCGGCGTACTCAAGCATCTGATCGCACGCGGCCTGCCGCCGCACGGCATGGAGCTCGCGATTGCCGGCAATGTGCCGCAGGGCGCGGGCTTGAGTTCCTCGGCCGCGCTCGAAGTGGCCATCGGAACGACCTACTCGGCGCTGCATGGCCTGCACCTTGCGCCGACCGACATCGCACTCAACGGGCAAGAAGCCGAGAATCAGTTCGTCGGCTGCAACTGCGGGATCATGGATCAACTGATTTCCGCCCTCGGCGCGCGCGATCACGCGCTCTTGATCGACTGCCGCTCGCTCGCGACGCGCAAGGTGCCCTTGCCTGCCGATCTGGCCGTACTCGTGATCGACTCGAAGATCCAGCGCGGGCTCGTCGGCAGCGAATACAACACGCGGCGCGCGCAGTGCGAAGCAGCCGCAGCGTATTTCGGCGTGAAGGCCCTGCGCGACGTTGACGAAGCGATGCTCGCCGGCGCGCAAACCCGCCTCGATCCAATCGTATTTCGCCGCGCGCGCCATATCGTCAGCGAAAACCGGCGCACGCAGGACGCAGCCAAAGCGCTGGCATGCGGCGATCTCGCGCAAGTCGGCCGCCTGATGGCAGCCTCGCACGCCTCGATGCGCGACGACTTCGAAATCACATTGCCGGCCATCGACGCGCTCGTAGCAATCGTCCAGACAGCGCTCGGCGAACAAGGCGGCGCACGCATGACTGGCGGCGGCTTCGGCGGCTGCGTTGTGGCCTTGTGTCCGCGCGAGCGCGTCGATGCGGTGCGCGCGGCGGTTGCGGAACGCTACCCGGCAGCCGCCGGCGGACGCGTGGCCGAAGTGCATGCTTGCCATGCGTCGGCGGGCGCGGGCGTTATCTGATTTGCGCGCGCCTCACTCCTCAAGCGCCTTGCCCACTACTTCGGCGACGTTTTTCGACAGCCCCTCCTGCGCCTGAATGCGCAGCAACTGGGCGCGCGCAAGGCTTTGGCGGGCGGCGTCGAACTTGCGCCAGCGGTCGAAACAGCGTGCGATGCGCGAGGCGACCTGCGGATTGAGCGCATCGAGTTCGAGAATCGCATCGGCCGCCAGCGCGTAGCCCGAGCCATCGGCCGCGTGGAAGTGCTTGGGGTTGCCGGCGCAGAAAACGCGGATCAGCGCATAGACCTTGTTCGGATTGCGAATGTCGAAAGCCGGGTGCATTAGCAATTCGCGCACGCGCGCGCCGGTGTCCGGCAAACGCGAGAGCGCCTGTACGGAAAACCATTTGTCTACGACAAGCGCTTCGTTTTTCCAGCGAGCAAGGAAGGCATCCAGCGCCTGCTTGCGCGCTTCGCCGGGCATATTCGCAAGCGCGGCGAGCGCAGCCATGCTGTCGCTCATATTCGTCGCCGCGTCGAACTGCTTGCCTGCAAGCGCTGTGGCCGCCTCACCGCCAATTTCGGCAAGATAGCCGAGGCAGGCGTTGCGCAAGGCGCGCGCGCCGGCTTGTTTGGCGTCGGGCGAATAGGCCGCGTCGATTGCGAGTTCGCGATACGCGGCGGCAAATGGCGCTTCCAGCGCGCGGGCGAGATGACCGCGCAGCGTCTGACGCGCGGTATGGATCGCGTCCGGATCGACCGGGCCTTCCATCGCTTCGGCAAGCACGATTTCGGACGGCAGCGCCAGCGCTTCGGCAACCAGCGCCGGATCGCCGCCATCGGCAAAGGCCGACGCCAGCAACGTGCGCATTGCGTCGACATAGGCGGCGGGGATCCAGTCGCAGGATTCGCCCGTGCCGGCACCGAAGGCGCGGGCACCACGCAGCAGGATTTGCGTGGCGAGCCGCTGGCCGGCTTCCCAGCGGTTGAAGGCGTCGCTGTCGTGCGCCATCAGATGCGTGAGTTCGACTTCGGCGTAGGGATAGTCGAGTACGACGGGCGCCGAAAATCCGCGCAGCAGCGAGGGTACTGGAATGCTATCGACATCCTCGAAGACGAAGCTCTGGCGCTCTTCGGTCAGCGAGAGCACGCGGCTGGTGCCGCAGGCTGCGCTTTCGCCGGCGAGCCGCAGCGCGATTTCGCGGCCGCTCGCATCGAGCAGGCCGACGACGACCGGCATGTAGTACGCGCCGCGCGTAGCTGCGGCGCCCGCCAGCCGCTTTTCGTAGGCCGTGGCCGGATACTCCTGAGCCAGCGTCAGCACGAAACGGCGAGCGTTGGCGTCGTACTCGCCGCGCGCGACGAGTTTTGGCGTGCCGGCCTGGTTGTACCAGCGCTCGAACTGCGCGAGATCGACGCCGGATGCATCCTGCATGGCGGCAAGGAAATCCTCGCAAGTCACGGCCTGCCCGTCGTGGCGCTTGAAATACAGATCCATGCCGGCGCGAAACGCCTCGCGGCCGATCAGCGTATGAATCATGCGTACAACCTCGGCGCCCTTTTCATAGACGGTCGCGGTGTAGAAGTTGTTGATCTCGGCATAGCTCGCGGGGCGGATCGGATGCGCCATCGGGCCTGCGTCCTCGGGGAACTGCGCGGCGCGCAATTGGCGTACTTCCTGGATGCGCGTTACGCCGGCCGAGTGCATGTCCATACCGAATTGCTGATCGCGGAAGACGGTGAGGCCCTCTTTGAGCGAGAGCTGGAACCAGTCGCGGCAAGTCACGCGGTTACCGGTCCAGTTGTGGAAGTATTCGTGCGCGACAACGCGGTCGATGTTCTGGAAGTCGGTGTCGGTGGCCGTGTCGGGCCGCGCGAGCACGTACTTCGTGTTGAAGATGTTGAGCCCCTTGTTCTCCATCGCGCCCATGTTGAAGTCGCCCACCGCGACGATCATGTAGTGGTCGAGATCCATTTCGAGGCCAAAGACATCCTCGTCCCACTTCATGGATTTTTTGAGCGCAGCCATCGCGTGCGCGCATTGGTCGAGCTTGCCGGGTTCCACATACACCGCGCAGCGAACCTTGCGCCCCGAGCGCGTGACGAACGCGTCTTCGAGCACATCGAGGCGTGCGGCGACCATCGCGAACAGATATGACGGCTTTCTGAACGGATCGACCCATTTGGCCCAGTGGCGACCGCCCGATTCATTGCCCGTGCCCACCGGGTTGCCGTTACCGAGCAGAACCGGGAATTTCGTCTTGTCGGCATGGATCGTGACGGTGTATTTGGCCATCACGTCGGGCCGGTCGAGGAACCAGGTGATGCGACGGAAGCCTTCGGCCTCGCACTGCGTGAAGTAACCATCCTTCGACCGATAAAGGCCCGAGAGCTGGGTGTTCTTGTCGGGTTCGATGCGGCTGACGCTTTCCAGAATGAACGCGTCATGCAATTCGATATTCAGCAGCAGCTTGTCCTGGCGCAAGGCGTACTCGCCGGGCGCCAGCGTACGGCCATCGACGCGCAGACTTTCGAGTTCGATGTCCTCGCCGTCGAGCGCGAGGCCCGCATTCGCATCGGGAGCCAGCGGGTTGCGGCGCATCACGAGGCGCGAGGAGACGCGCGCGTGATCGTCGAAAATCGCCACATCGAGATCCACCGTGTCGATCAGGAACGCAGGCGGGGTGTAGTCGTGAAGATAAATGGCTTGGGGCGTTTCGGTGCGCATGCGAATGTCCTTCGTTCTGGGCGGCCGCCCGCGGCGGCAATATGGACGCGGATTCTAGTCTTCCATTTCGCGGGCCGTTTGTCAGGAAGCGACCGGCTTTTGTGCCGCAGCTCCAGCAGCATAAGGGGTTTACGCGGGCTCTGTTATCTTTGGCGATTCCGCATTTTTTGAAGATTGATTCATGCGTCGTTCCGATTTGCGGATGTTTCTCGCCTGCGTGGCGATCTGGGGCACAACCTGGCTCGCGATCACCTTCCAGCTCGGCCATGTCGCCCCGGAAGCCTCCGTGGCCTGGCGCTTCGGACTCGCGGCGCTCGTGCTGGCGGGACTGTGTCGCCGTCGCGGCTATGCGCTGCGCTTTTCCGCGCGCATCCAGCTACGCCTCGCCGCGATGGGCCTGGCGATGTTCACCGTCGGTTACTTGTGCGTCTATTACGCCGAGATGCACGTCGTCTCCGGCCTCGTTGCCGTCGGCTATTGCGCGAGCCCGCTAATCAACCAGTGGGCGCAGCATTTCGCCTTCGGGCGCGGCATCAGCCGTCGCGTGACGGCGGGCGGCCTACTCGGCATCCTTGGCATCGGCTGCATCTTCTGGCCCGAACTCGCAACGCTGTCGGCCGACCGCAATGTCTGGATCGGCGGAGCGTTCACCCTGGGCGGCGTGTTGTCGTCGGCAGTCGGCAATATGTTCGCAATACAGCTCGAACGCGACGGCGTGAACGTCTGGCAAAAGATGTGCTGGAGCATGGCCTGGGGCGCGGCGGGCTGTCTGGTCGTTGGCGGACTGCGCGGCGTGCCGGTCGGATTTTCGTTCGCGCCGTCTTATCTCGCCTCGCTCGTCTATCTCACGCTCTTGGGGTCGGTCGTCGCCTTCTCGTACTACCTGCGTCTGATCGAAACCATCGGCGCCGGGCGCGCTGGCTATATCGGCGTGATGACGCCCATCGTGGCGCTCACGCTGTCGAGCTGCTTCGAGCGCTACGACTGGCAGAGCGCAAGCTTCGTCGGCATCGCGATTGCCGTGGCCGGCAATCTGCTGATCCTGCTGCCGGCGCGCCGAGTGCGCGGAGGAACCTGAGTTGCGGCGCAAGTATCCAAGCGCCATGCGATTCGCAACCAGGAGGATCAGCGTGAAAATCGAAAAACGCCTGTTGTGCTGCTTGTTGCTCGCCGGCTGTGCGACACAACCTGGGCCGCCGCCGCTGCCGTTCGCGCGCAGCGACCTGCGCTTTGGCATGGACATGAACGAAGTCGAGTCGCGCTGGGGCGACACCGACTGCGTGTATTGGCACGAAGAAACCCTGCGCGGTTACGCGGCGCTCGGCTACGGCATCGATCCTGGCAGCGGCGAAGTCGTCGGTCTGCCGGACTGCCGTAACGCGCGGCTCGCGCTGTATTTCGACCGCCGCACCTACACGCTGCAATATTGGGGGGTACGGCAATGAGGCGCGCCGCGCTGTTGCTTGCTCTGTTCGCGGGCATCGCCCACGCGCGCGGCCCCGGCGGATCGATCATGCCGAGTTCGGGTTTTAACGACGAAACGGTCGGACTCGGCACGCGCGAAGGCATCGTCGTCAACGCGCGGCGCTCGGCGCCGGTCCCGCCCGGCGAATTCGCGACGCCGCGCTACGTATCGCCCGAGCGCACGCGGATCTATATCGCGCCGCCCGAAGGCCGCTTCGCGAGCGTCAATCGCGGGCGTTCGCCGGCAATCGCCGACGGCAAACCAGCCGACTTTCTGGCGCCTTATGCCTGGCGCAGCGCGCCTGCCAACGCCGCGACTGCGAAGATTTCCGGCGTCGACCGCGAGGGCCGCACGCTGCTGACGCCCGCGCCCTGAAGCACAGGCCGCTATGCCCGTAGCGAATCGAGTCGCGTTGCGCGTTGCAGCACAAGGCTGAAGCTCACGCCCAGTGCTTCGTTGCGCACGCTGATCGTGCCGCCCATTTTTGCCATGTAGGTCTTCGCCACGAACAAACCCTGGCCACGATTGCCCTGCGCTGCGGCTTCCTGTTGATCGGAGACGCCATATTCGAAAATCCGCGCCATCCATGCGGGGGCAATCCGGGGGCCGGTGTTGTATACGGTGACGACCGCGCGGCTTTCGTCGGCCGCAAGCGTCAGCGCAATCGTCGTGCCCGGCGTGCGGTAGCGGTCGGCATTGCGCAGCAGGTGGCTCACGACGTCTTCGAGCGAATATTCGTCGGCATGCACCCACACAGGAGCCGGCGCCGGAGCGTAGGTCAGCCCGTCGATGCCGATATGCGTCGCGTTGGCCGCGACATGACGCAGGAAGTCGTCGACATCCAGCGTTGCCAGCGCCAGCGCCGTAGCCTCGAAAGCTTCGCTCGGACTGGCGCGGCCGTACAACACGCGCACGGCTTGCTGCATGCGCGCGATATAGCGGTGGCTGGGATCGTCCGGGTTGCCGTGCAAGGCCAGCAGCGATTGCAGCGGCGACATGATTTCATGGCCGACAGCATGCCACTGATCTTTTTCCTGCTCGGCGCGGATCTGCTCGCGCCGGGCGTCTTCCTTGACGCGGCGCAGCAGATCGTCGAGGCAAGCGGCGAGAATGCCCAGCTCGTCGTTGTTCTTCAAATCGGCGAAATCGTACGCCAGCAGCATGTCCGGCCCTTCGGCCGATGCCGATAAACGGCTGGAGCGTCGCGTTAAGCGCGCGATACGCCGCACGATACCGATTTCGATCACCAACCAGGCCAGCGCGATGGCGCCCAGCATCGCGATCACGAACCACGCGACACGGGTGGCGATGGCGCTCAAGGCACGGTCTACGACACGGGCCGCATTGGCTTGCAGGAGGATCGAGTAATTCCCCGACTCGGTTGCCACGGTGTCGGCCAGTTCGACCGGCCTGGCGTCGAATTCATCGTGGCTTTGCGCGGGCAGGTGGCGGATCAGGCGCGTGAGCAAGGGAGACGTCTGCTCCTCCGCTTCGTCCCGGCCCCTGATGTAGGCGAGATCCTGCTCGGCGCTGCCCTTGCGGATGCGCAGGATTTCGCCCGGTTGCAGCAGCGCGGCCAGATCGTCGAGCGCAAACGGAGCGCTCGCGCCGGCTTCGTTACTATCGAAAAGCGGCGCACCGTCGCCGGGCGGCAGCACTTCGATGCGGACGTCGATGTCGGCCAGATCGGCTGGCGGCCAGATGATTTTCTTCGTTTTGATCGAATCGGCGATCAGCAATTCCACCGGCAGGCGCAACGAGAAGAAGGACTTTTTCTCGCAGCCCGAATCGCCTTCCTGCTTTGGATCGAGACAGCTTGCGCTCTGCCAGACCCAGCCGCGAAAATCCTTGACCGGCATTTTCCCGGTGTAGTCCTGCCCGTCCAGTTCGGCGTAACCGGTGAAGCGTCCGCGCAGTCCATCGCCAGGCGTATTCCGCCGGATTGGCAGCAGCTCGAAGGGCGCCAGCCAGCGGTAGGTTTTCCCGCGCAGGCTGACTACGACACGCATCCGATGCGCCCGCCCAAGGAAACGCTCGCCGATCTCGTGCGCCGCAAGCGTGCCGCTGGCGAAAGTGCCTGCCGCATAAATGAAGCCGCCGACCCAAGGATTATTGCCTATCGCCACGCACAAGCTACCATGACGTTGGTATTGGATAAGGCAGCCAGCTATTTCCACCGCATTGCGGGCCTTGTCCTGATCGTCGAAATCGATGGCCGAGAACGGCAGCAGAACCGGGTGCAGATTGCGCGCCGTGCCCTGCGGTTTAGGCGGATTGAGTAGCGCCAGCTGGCCGGACGGATGGCGCAGACGCGCAACGATCTGCTCCTTGGTTTTCAGCAGTCCGGCCTGGTAGTTCTTGTAGCTGCGCTGTTTTTCTTCCTGCAACACGGTGACGGCGAGCGCGACGACCGACAGGGCCAGCAACAGGAACGAGGCGCGCAACAGGATGCGCAGGCGAAACGAAGCCAGCCAAAGGAAGAATCGCGCCATGATGAAACGTTACCGCTGCCCGCTCCACCTGAAGCCGCGCATCGGCACGTTCTCTATGCAATCGAAGTGTTCGTCGTGTTCGCGAAAGGCTTCGCGGATCGTGCTGATGTGCTTGCGAATGTTTTCGCGATTGCGGCCGCTTTTCACGGCGGCAAAAAGTTCGTCGTAAGAGACAACCTCGCCGCGCCGCTGGTAGAGCACGGCGAGGATGCGCTGTGCGGTCAGCGGCACATTCACGCGCTTGCCGCGCCAGAACGGCGCGCTCTGGCGCAGCGGATCGATCGCGAGTTCGTCGCCGAGCGCGGCGCCCGCCGTGGCCAGACGACGGCTTTTCGCCGCGCGCAGCATTTCGAGGAAGGTGTCGATGAAATCGCTTTCCTCGAACGCGGTCTTTTGCAGGTAGTCCCAGGCGTCTAGCGCCTTCATGATGCTGCGATAAATCGCCGCCGGCATCGCCGAGACGACCAACACCGGCGTACCGCGCCCGCTCTTGTTTATAGCGTTGATGATCGCCACGCCGGCATTGCGCTCGCGCCCCAACTCGATATCGAGCACGACGAGGTCATAGTCTTCGCGGGCGATTGCGGCTTCGGCCTCGTCGCGCCCGAACCATTGGGCCACCTCGATGCCGGGGCATGCCGCGAGCATCCAATCCTTGAGCTGATTGCTCGTCGGCAGGTCGTCTTCGATGACTGCAATTTTGAACATGGGGTTTGGGCTGGGGCCGGGCAGCCGGAAGTATCCGCTTTTTCGCCGGGCCCGGCGGGGTCGTGAAGATTCGTTCACGCGCGGGCAGAAATGAACATCTGCATGTAGGCACGGTTTTTTTGCTTACCGAACTGGCACGCCATCGGCATGGATTCTTCCGCCTTGCATGCGGAAGATGGCCCTCATGCGGAATGAGTCCGCAAAAACAAAACCAAATAAGAGGAGAGACGCCATGTCGAACGAAAACCGGGACACTGCCAGCGGCAAAAATAAATGGATCGCCGATCTCGGGGCGCGGGCCACGCGTTGCGCAGGCAGCCTGCGCGGTATGCGAGCGACCTTGCCCGCACGCAATTTGTTCGTCATCGGCATGGCGGCCCTGGGCGCTTACGCGCTCTACCAACATCCGCCGTTCAGAACGGTGGGCCGCAGCGAGCAGGGCTTGCGCATCAATCAATGGAGCGGCAAGAGCAGCCGCTTCCAGGAAGGCTCGGTGTTGGTGATTCCCGGTCTGCATACGCTGCGGATTTTCTCGCTGCGCGATCAGATCTATCGCCCGTCGCAAAGTACGCAAGCCGGCAAGGGCGCCTTGTTCCAATCGGTAGAAGGCTTGACGCTGGGCGTGGATGTCACGGTGCGCTACGCACTCGATGCGGACAAGATTTCCGCGCTGGCGCTGCCCGAGAACATCAACGGCGAGATCGTCGAACCGGTGATTCAGGACGTGCTCAACAAAACGCTTTCGCGCTATACCGTGCGCGAGATCTTCTCCGCCCGGCGCGACGAAATCCAGACGCATATTTCGCAGGAACTGCGCACGCAGCTGGCCGGCGACGGCATCCGACTCAAGCTTCTCACAATAGGCAAGATCGATCTGCCGGCCGACTACAAGGCCGGGATGGAACATCTACTGGCGGCAGGGCTGGCCAGCGAGCAGATGCGTTATACGCTGGAGATCAAGGACAAAGAGGTCAAACAGAGCGAACTCGAAGGCATGGCCGAAAAGGTCAAGCGCGAGAAAGCCGCCGAGGCGGCCGGCGAGGAAGAAATCATCGCGGCCCGGGCGCAGGCCGAGGCGATGAAGCACATCCTGCCGTTCAAGGAGAAGCAGATTCAGCAGCGGGCGCTGGAGGCCGAAGCGGATAAGGTCGCTCGCATCAAACAGGCCGAGGCAGAAGCACAGGCCCGTGTCATAGAAGCCGTGGGCGAGGCCGATTCGCGCCGCAAGCTGGCCGACGCCGAAGCCTATCGGCAGGAGTTGATCGGCAAAATCAGCAGCCAGCAAATGGCGCGCGACGGCGCGCTGCTGACGCAAAACCCGCTGCTGATCCAGAAGAGCCTGGCCGACAAGTTGTCGGACAAGATCTCGGTCATCATCGCGCCGCCTTCGACTGCCGGCGGCTTCATCGGTGAAAACCTGATCGGCCGCCTGCCGCAACCAACGGCTCAGGCCGATTCCGCCACGACGGCGCACGCCAGCGGCATCGACGCCGCAAAGGAATGATCATGCTGGCAATTGTGCTTAGCCTGGCCATCGTGACCCAGGACCAGATTCCCCTGCGCGCTGCGCCGCGCGAGACCGCCGCCCGCCATGCCACGCTGTGGCAGGGCGACAACCTCGAAATTCGCGGGCAAAAAGGCGATTACCTACAGGTGTATGACCACAGGCGCGAACGCGCCGGCTATATCCGCGCCACCCAGACGCGCGCCTATTCGCTGCGCCCCGAGGAGGCGCCGGCGCTTAAAGTCATCGTCGATTTCCTCAAGGACACGCCCGGCGCCGAAGCGCTGGGCATCGCCTATGCCAGCGCCTATCTGAAAGCTACGCCGACGGCCGCCGATGCCGAGGTGCTCGATGCGCTGGGCGGCATGGCCGAGCGGCTCGTCGGCCGCGCTTCGCGACAGGCAGGAAAAGCGGCGGAAACGACGGCGGAACATCTTGCGGTCGCTGCATCGAATGGTGTTGCCGCTTACAGCGTCGAGCGCAACGGCGCGATTACGTTGTGCTACGACGGCGACGCCTATCGCCGCGTGCTCGCGCTGCCCGCCAGCACGACGCAAAAGGCGAATGCGGCACTGGCGCTAACGCGCCACGAATGCGTCAAGCCGACGCTGACGCCGGCCGAGCGCTTGCAGTTCGATGCCTGGCGCGCCGACATCCTCGACCGCGCCGGCGGCGCAGGCGTGCCGGATACGCTGAAGAACCGCCTCAAAATCCGCCGTGCCGGCGTCTGGGCGAGTCTTGCGCATCAATACGCACGAAGGCCCGAGGTTGGTGCGGCGGCTGTCATGGGCGCGGGCCAGCGCGCGCTCGACGCACTCGCCGCCGTGGACAAAAGCGATCTCGTCGACGCCGATCTAGTCGCCTACAACGACGCCGCAATCCGTGTCGGTGCTTCGCGCTGGGCCGCAGCGCCACCAGACCTCGCCAGACCGGACACTGGACGGCCCGGCATTGCATTGAGTCCGGGACTGCCGGGCGAAACCTGCGTGCATATCGTGGATCGAGCACACAGCGCCAAGAACCCGCTCTTCACTCACTGCACCTACGGCGTGGTCTGGCCCGCCTCGCTTTCCGTCAGCCGCGACGGCAAGGCGCTCGCGCTGGCCGTGCAACCACTCGACACCTGGCGCGAAATGTGGATTTTCAGGCAGGGCGACAAGGGCTGGCAGCTCGACGCCGTGCCACCCTCGATAGGCAACCCGGATCTGGGCTACATCGAATTCGCCGGCTGGGTTCCCGGCAATACGCAACTGCTGGCCGCCCGTGAAACGGTGATAGCGGGGCGTTACCGCACGAGCTTCGAGCTTTTGAACCAGAACACGCTGACGGTCGAAAAGCAGGCCGACAAGGTTGCCAGCCTGTCGCTCTTTTATCGCTGGCAGGATCCGCAGTGGAAAGGTGGAACGGTGAGTCTGCGTTAGGAGCCTCTGAATAACCCGATTCCGTGAAATTAGAGTCTATTAAAATCAATGCATTACGAGTTTTTCGCTATGTGTTCCGAGGTTAATCAGAGGCTCCCTAGCGCTGGCAACGGACCCGCTCGCAACGAGCTGAGTGGTCTCAAAGCATGGACGGTAGGTTTGGCGTCTTTCGCGGAGTCTTGCACCCGTTCGGAATGGCCGTCCGACAACTGAACGCGAGGCGCGACGAGGCTTTTCGTTGCGCGATGGATGCCGGTATTATCCAACAACGTCAGATTATTCGACACGCCTATTCGCATACAACAAGTAAGTCTCACAAGGAAACCACATGCTGTCCTTCGCAACAGAATTTCCGGTGTCGGCCACATCAACGTCCGCAGACTTCCTCGCAGCTGTGCGCAAGTGGCTTCTTGGTTCTCCCCACACAGTCTTCGAAAGTGCTGACCTCGCCTCTTTGGATGCCCAGGCCGAGTGGTCAGCGAAGAAGTTGAATGAGAAAATCGAAGTTCTCCAATTCGGCTCAACCACTTCGAACACTGCAGCGGTTCGCTATACAAAGATTGATGACGGTCTGGAATGGGTCTCGACTGTCGTCTTTTACGTGGCATCGCCAGCAGGATGGATCGGAATTCGTACCTCCTGCGAATCCCAGCATCATTCAGCTAGGCTTCCCATCGCGAAAAAGCCAGTCTTTGTTCGAACGTTTCTAAATCACTTGTCAGGCGGCGCGGATGGTGAGTTGCTCGCCTCGGCAAACGCGCGAACCCTTACCAATTCGGAAGTTCCTCTCGCCGCGCGTTGTCTGTCTGGCCGAACGGGCTGCCGCCTTCCTGTCGTGTATGTCAGTGCGAGATTCCAAGGCGGATACACCGTCAATGTGAACGCGCTTGCCGAGGCTCTGTCGGGCATGGCGCACGTTGTAGTCGAGCCAAACCGTCACTTTTCCATTCGCCTGATGCAGGAGGTCAGCTCGGAGAACGTATACGGAGGCGCAGTGGGGATTTATTGGCCAGACGGAGGCGGACGTCGTTCATTCTTTCTGGGTCGCCAGTTTGAATCGACTGCCGAACTGGAAATAGCGGTTGTTGACGAAGTACGGCTCGCGCTTGTCAATCGCCGACCACTGACGCGTACGACTTGGGGGAGCGTTCAAGAGCAGATCTCTCGGTATAAGCTCGAAGCACTTCGTGCAGCTGGTTCAACAGCGATAGACGAGTACATACAGAACTTCGACAAGGAAGCTAAGGCGAAGCAGCAGGCGCTCGAGGACGCCGAGCAGGAAATTGGACGTCTCCAGGCGGAAAATCGGAAATATCAATCGCAAAACCCAATGCAGTCAGGTCTCAGCCTGCAGACCGCACCCGAACAGGATCTGTTCCCTGGCGAGATTCTTGGCATAGTTCGGGATGCTCTCGCGGCCTCAATCTCGCGCGTAACCCCAGAAAGCCGGAGGGAACATGTCCTCCAGAGTCTGGTCTCCGCAAACCCGCCAACTGGTGAAGCTGAAGCAATACGATCGAGGTTGAAGTCTCTTCTGCGCGACTATCGAAGCATGGACCCGAAGCTCAAGTCTAGCCTACAGGAACTCGGCTTCGACGTTGAGGACGATGGAAAACACAACAAGATTGTCTTTCAGGGCGATGATCGGTACACATTCACGATGCCGAAGAGCGGAAGCGACACGCGAGGTGGGTTGAATCTCGTTAGCGACATATCGCGCCTGCTGCTGTGACGGCTAACGCCTCCATCGAACGAAAGTCCGCCTGCCGGCTTTACTATCTAGGGGCAGTCTGAACAAGTGAATGCCCTGCTTCGTGGAGAAGAAACCTGATATGCTGTTGCCATTTTGGAGCGAGGTGAGAAAGCGCCTAGCTTTCGCGTTTCTACTCCCGGCGAAAGCCGCGACGCCTATGGTCTGGGTGAACAATTGACCGACATCGAAACCGTGGCCCTACGCGCCCTTCAAGCGCGGGAGTAACAGGCTACCGCCTTAACCCGATGATTACAGCAACGCTCGGGGTACATCCGGAGGGTCGCGTGTGATGCCCCTTCGTTTGATTGCAGCTGAGTTTGGCCATACAGATTTCTAATGTGCCGCGCAGCAAGGAAACATACGAGATGCTTTTGCGCTTATCGTGAGTCAAGGCTCCTCGAAAGTGATCTCACACCTGACGCATCCGCCGCGCAAGATCCGTCACCGCGATCTCGTAGCGCAGCGCTTCTTGCGAACGGCTGGTACAGCAAAAACCGAGCCGTTCGTGAAACTGGATCGAGAGCGCGTGCGCCGGCAGCACGAGGCTGGCGAGGTTTTCCGCGCCGTGCGAGAGCAGATGCGCGAGGCTGCGCACCATCAAGCGCCGGTAGAGGCCGGTGCGACGATACCAGGGGTGCAGATTGAAAGCCGCCATTTCCCACTCATTGGGGCCTGCCGGGCGTAACAGGACGTAGCCTGCGAGCTGGTGTTCGAGGTGTTCGGCGATCAGGCGGCCGCCGCCTGCGAATACCGCCGCGTGGCGCGCGCGAAGCCAGGCACGCTCGCAACGGCCGTGGGCCGTGCGATAGAACTCGGCAAGCGTGAGCATGTCGAGCGCGGCCATCTCGTCTATCTGGCGCACGGCGCGCGGATCGAGGCCGAGGCCAAGGTCTTCGCCGTATTTCACGCGCAGCAAAGTCATCTGGAGCACGCGCGCATCGGCGCTTGCGCGATGTCGTGGGCTGCGCAGATCGGTCGCGACCCGCTCTTTTGTAGCGTGCCAGCGACCCGCTTCGTCTTCGTCGAGCAGGCTGCGCAGGCTTTCGAGCTTGAAGCGCGGCACGCGTTCGGCTACGTCGAAAAGCAGCGCGAGCCAGGAGTAGTCGTTGGCCCAACCGTCGGAATACGCAATCTTGCCGGCCAGTCGCTCGTTGAGTTCGTCGGCGATGCGGCTTGCGGCGACGCCGTGGCGTTCGAGGATCGCGCGCTCGATATGGTGTATGCGTTCGGCTGCGGGGTCCCAGTGGGTCCAGCCGGGTTCGGGCAGAATCAGCCGGCAATAAGTCGATTCGTCACCCAGCGCGAGCCCGACTTCAATCGGATAGCTGCGTGCACCAAAGCCGGAGGCTTCGATGTCGAGCACGATGGGGATTGCGGGCGTCGTCGCATCGGTAGGCATGCCGAAGATTATGCCGCCCGAATCAGAACGCGCAAGCCGCCCACGCAAGGAGCGACCGGATCAGCGACGCTCTTCCATCAGCGCAAGCAGATAACCGTCGGGATCGCGCAGGAAGGCCATCCAGAGTTCGTGCTCGGGCGTCCGTGCGATCCGCTGCGGCGGCGCTTGGAAGACAGCGCCGCGCGCTTTCAGGTCGGCGACCGCCTGTTCGATGCCTGGTACTTTGAAATACAGGCAAATCGAGTTGCCCGGCGTACGCGGCGAGGTGCCGCCCTGCAACATCAGGCGCGTACCGTCGCAGTCGAAAAAAACCAGTTCGCCCGCGCGGTAGAGCAACTTCAAGCCGAGCACGTCGCGATAGAAAACCGCGGAAGCGTCGGCATCCCCGACCTGCAATGCGATTTGGCCCAGCGAGGCTAGAGCAGTCATGCGCAACTCCTTTTTTGCCGCATGCTTGTACGGCGCAGCCGGAGTACCGGTTCGGATCCGGCCTTGACCCAGTTTAACGGCGGCCGTCGCGTATCGATGCAAGTGCTGTGCGCCGGGCATGCGAAAATTCTTCTTTGTGTTGCGGAAAGCCCCCATGGCCCAACTGATTCTCAAACCAGGCAAGGAACGCTCGGTCATGCGCCGCCACCCTTGGATCTTCGCCGGCTCGGTCGCACAGCTCACGGGGCGCGCGAAATCCGGCGATACCGTCGAGGTACTCTCCGCCGCCGGCAAATTGCTCGGCCGCGCCGCCTGGTCGCCCGAATCAATGATCCGCGCGCGCATGTGGTGCTTCGACGGCGACACGCCTATCGATCATGCCTTCTTCAAACGCAACGTGGCGGCGGCCGTCGCGCGCCGTGCGAAGCATCCGCAGCTTGCAGGGCAAGAGGGGCTGCGCCTGATTCACGGCGAATCCGACGGCCTGCCCGGCGTGATCGCGGACCGCTACCGCGACACGATTGTTTTGCAGTTGACGGCGGCCGGCGCCGAACGCTGGCGCGAGGCTATCCTTGCCGCCTTGCTGCAAGCTACCGGCTGCGCGCATGTCTATGAACGCTCGGATTCCGAGGTGCGCGGCCTCGAAGGGCTTGCACCGCGCGTCGGCGTGCTCGCCGGCAGCGAACCCGCTACGGATCTGGCCATCGAGGAACACGGCGTTGTGCTCGGCGTAGACGCGGTGAGCGGGCACAAGACCGGTTTTTATCTCGATCAGCGCGAAAACCGGCGCCTCACGCGCGCGCTTGCGGCCGGGCGCAGCGTGCTCAACTGCTTTTGCTACACGGGTGGTTTTTCTTTGCAGGCGCTATCGGGCGGAGCTGCGAGCGTACTGTCCATCGACTCCTCCGCGCCGGCGCTCGCGGCGGCGCAAAAGAATCTTGCGCGTAACCCGGCGCTCGACGCCACGCGTACCGAATGGCGCGACGCCGATGTGTTCGAGACGCTGCGCCAGCTCAAGACCGAAGGCCGGCGCTTCGACCTCATCGTGCTCGATCCACCGAAGTTCGCGCCGTCGGCGGCGCACGCCCAGCGCGCGGCGCGCGCTTACAAGGACATCAACCTGTTCGGCTTTCGCCTGCTCAATCCGGGCGGCATCCTGATGAGCTACTCCTGTTCCGGCGGCATCGGGCAGGAACTCTTCCAAAGCATCGTCGCGGACGCGGCCACCGACGCCGGCCGCGACGCGCAGATATTGCATCGGCTCTGTGCCGCGCCGGACCACCCGATCGGGCTCGCCTTCCCGGAAGGGGAGTACCTCAAGGGGTTGGTTTGCGGCGTTGTGTAAGCGTTTGGAGGCGGGCGAAGGGGCGGATTACTACCTTGTTCACAACAAGGGGCTTGACTTATACACATGTTGGAAATTCAAGGGCTTACAAGGCCCGTCATAAAAAATTCCACATACAAACGCTTTCTAATTGATTGATTTTTTTGGTGTTTTTTCGGAATTTCGCTATAGGGCCGGAAGCAGACAGGCGAAAATCCGTGCGATAACACGACAAACTCATGGCTTCATTCCACAAACTTATCCACAGACAAGCTGTAAACCCTTATGTGACAGACCTGTTAAGGCTGAAAACGCAGAAGGGTTGTTACGTATGTACTGCAAGCCATTAAAAACAAAAGACAATCCAGGTTTTTCGACGCAATGCTCACCACGCAATGTCCGCGCTAGCGCCTGACGATCCCTTGCCGCCCGAGCCCGGTACACCAGCCTCGGAGCAGGCTCGTGCGCCGTCGGCCAGGGCGCGCGTGGTGCGTTTAGCGCTCCCGGTGCCGCTGCCGCGCAACTTCGACTATCTCGGCGATGACGTGAGCGAAGCCGACATCGGGCGGCTCGTCCGCGTGCCCTTCGGTAGCAGCGAAAAAACCGGCGTAATCCTCGCACTCGACGTAGCGCCAGATGTCGCGCGCGAAAAGCTCAAGCCTATCGGCGCCGTGTTGCGCGAAATTCCGCCGCTGCCCGCCGACTGGCTGGCGCAGGTCGGCTTTGCCGCACGCTATTACCACCATCCGCTCGGCGAGGCGCTGGCCGTCGCGCTGCCGCCCGGCCTGCGCGGCGCCGAATTGCTTACCGAACGCGGCGGCGACCCCTGGCTCGTTTTGAGCGAAGCCGGGCGGATGCTGCTTGCCGCAGACGGCCGCGCCTCGCTGGCGCGCGCGGCGGCCGTAGCGCTCGCCGACGGCCCGCAGCGCCGTAGCGACCTGCTGGCAATCGGCCACACGACGACAGCATTGCGCAGCGCCCGCCAGCGCGGCTGGATCGCGGAGGCCGCGCCCGACCGCCGCGCGGATCTCTCGGCCGCCCCCGAACTCAAGCCCGAGCAAGCCGCCGCCGTCGCGGCGGTATGGGCCGAGTCCGAGCGTTTCGCGCCGTGGCTGTTGCACGGCATCACCGGCAGCGGCAAGACCGAGGTTTATCTGCGTTTGATCGAGCACACGCTCGCGGCCGGCCGCCAGGCGCTGCTGCTGGTGCCCGAAATCGGGCTCACGCCGCAACTCGAAGAACGCGTGGCGCAACGCTTTCCGCGCGCCCACCGCGTTGCGCTGCACAGCGGCGCGTCGGATGGCGCGCGTTGCCGTGGCTTTCTCGCCGCACTATCGGGCGAGGCCGACATCGTGCTCGGCACACGGCTGGCGGTGTTTTCGCCCTTGCCGCGCCTGGGCCTGATCCTGATCGACGAAGAACACGACGGCTCCTACAAACAGCAGGACGGGCTGCGCTACTCGGCGCGCGATCTGGCCGTCTGGCGCGCGCAGCAGCGTAATGTTCCCGTCGTGCTCGGCTCGGCAACCCCCTCGCTCGAATCCTGGCAGCAAGCCCAATTGGGTCGCTATCGCCGGCTTGCGCTAACGCAGCGCGCGGCAGCCGCAGCGCCGCCGACGGCGCGGCTGATCGACACCCGCCGCGTACGCCTACAGGACGGAATCTCGCCGCTGCTCGAAACGGCGCTCGAAACGCGCCTCGCGCGCCGCGAGCAAAGCCTCATCTTCCTCAATCGACGCGGCTACGCGCCGGTACTCGCCTGCCCCGCCTGCGCCTGGGTCAGCGACTGCGATCATTGCTCGGCGCATCGCGTGTTCCACCTCGCCGAGCGCATCCTGCGCTGCCATCACTGCGGCACCGAGGCGCCGGTCCCGCGCGCTTGTCCGCGCTGCGGCAATCAGGATCTGCAAGGCTTCGGACGCGGCACGCAGCGGCTCGAAGAACGCATTGCCGCACGCTTCCCGGCCGCACGCGTGCTGCGCGTGGATCGCGACAGCGTACGCACGCCGGCCCAGTGGGAAGCCGCACGCCGACAAATCGGAGAAGGCAGCGTCGACATCATCGTCGGCACCCAGATGCTTGCGAAAGGGCACGACTTCCCGCTGCTCACACTCGTCGGCGTCGTCGGTGCCGACGCCTCGCTCTTCGCGGCCGACTACCGCGCGCCCGAGCGGCTATTCCAGCAACTGATGCAGGTCGCAGGACGCGCCGGGCGCGCCGGGCTCGCGGGCGAAGTCCTGATCCAGACCGAATTCCCCGAGCACCCGCTGTTCGAAAGCCTGCGCCGTCAGGATTTCGACGGTTTCGCGCGGATGGAGCTCGAACAACGCGCCGCAGCGCACTTCCCGCCCTTCGGCGCCCAAGCCGTGCTGCGCGCCGAAGCGCCCGAGGTCGCCGCCGCGCTCGCATTCCTCACGCATGCGCGCGAAGCCGCCCTGCCGCTCGCTGGCGAAGTGCGGATCTACGACCCGGTGCCGATGCGGCTCGTACGCCGCGCCCGGCTGGAACGCGCCCAACTCCTGCTCGAAGCCGACCGCCGTGCACCGTTGCAAAACCTGCTGGCCGCCTGGCTGCCGCGACTCCATGCGCTGCGCGCAGCAAGAACGCTGCGCTGGCATGTCGATGTCGACCCGGTCGAGCTTTAGGCTGCGCGGAGCATGTCAAGCAAGTTGTCGCCTCATCCAAATCACAAAATTGGTTTATCAGAGATCGGATTTTGGTTTGAGGTTACGGCAGATTCGCGCTCGGGGTTGAGCGTGACAGCGCCGACCGGAGCCCAGTTTCGTGTCTGGCCCGACCATCGGCGTGGGTTGCGTGCTCGCGCCAGGGTGTACAGT
>JAVBKC010000032.1:0-16892 GCA_031554255.1 Niveibacterium sp. | reverse complement strand
GGGTACAGCGATCCAGGCCACCTTGCGCGTTTTGGGCTGGGGGAAAAGCTTGAGCACGGCTGCCGCGATCAGGCCCAGCGTGCCCTCGGCGCCAAGGAACAGGTGCTTGAGATCGTAACCGGTGTTGTCCTTGCGCAGACCGCGCAGGCCATCCCAGATACGACCATCGGGTAGCACGACTTCCAAGCCGAGCACCATTTCGCGCGCGTTGCCATAACGCAGTACATGGACGCCGCCGGCGTTCGTCGAGAGATTGCCGCCGATCTGGCAACTGCCTTCCGAGGCGAGCGAGAGTGGGTAAAGCCGCCCCGCGCCGAACGCGGCAGCTTGCACCTGGGCCAGGGTACAACCTGCTTCGACCGTTATCGTGTCGTTTTCGATGTCGATTGCGCGCACACGATTCATGCGCCCGAGCGCGATGACAATTGCGTCGCCGCTGGCGTCGGGCGTCGCGCCACCGCAAAGACCTGTGTTACCCCCTTGCGGCACCATCGGTACGCGCGCGGCATGGCAGGCGGCGACAACCGCCGCAAGTTCTTCGGTAGAACCGGGCCGCACGATGGCGCGTGCGCGGCCGTGGAAACGGCCGCGTTGATCGCGCAAATAAGGCACGATAGCTTCGGCGGCAGTCAAAACCCCGGTTTCGCCGACGATGGCGGCAAGCGTGCGCAGGAATTCGCTCATGTTCGAGCCCCAGCGGATTTATGCCGTTTCTAAATCAATCAGGCCACGAAGACGAGCCGCAGACAGTGCGTCTGGCACGGCGAGGCGAAGTCGACAAAGGCATGGTTGATTCAGGAACGGAATTAGACAGGTTCGGCGTAGAGATCGTGTACATCGACATCGACGACGCGCACGCGCGCGAATTCGCCGACCTCAAAGTCGGTGCCATCGGGCACGATAACCAGACCATCGATCTCGGGCGCATCGCCCATCGAACGCGCAAGCGCGCCCTCTTCATCGACTGCGTCGACGAGCACGGTGATTTCGCGGTCGAGCATGCGTTCGAGCCGCTGCGTCGAGATGTCTTCCTGATGCTCCATCAAGCGCATGCGTCTATCCTCGCGCAATGCCTCGGGCACTGCGCCGGCAAGTTCGTTGGCCACGGCGCCATCGACCGGCGAATAGGAGAAGCAGCCGACGCGATCGAGTTGTGCTTCGGAAAGCCAGTCTAGCAATTCAGAGAAATCGTCCTCGGTTTCGCCGGGGAAGCCGGCGATGAAGGTCGAGCGAAGCGTCAGATCGGGGCAGATTTCGCGCCAGCGCTTGATCCGCTCCAGCGTATTTTCGGCGCTCGCCGGACGTTTCATCGCTTTCAGGACGCGCTTGGATGCATGCTGGAACGGAATGTCGAGGTAAGGCAGGATCTTGCCCTCGGCCATCAGCGGAATGATGTCATCGACATGCGGATACGGATAGACGTAATGCAGGCGCACCCAGATCCCGAGTTCGCCGAGCGCGCGGCAAAGATCGTACATCTTGGTCTTTACGGGCCGCCCGCCCCAGAAACCGGTGCGGTATTTGACATCCACGCCGTAGGCCGAGGTGTCTTGCGAAACGACCAGGATTTCCTTCACGCCGGCAGAAACGAGCGCCTCGGCTTCGCGCATGACTTCGCCGATCGGCCGCGAGACCAGATCGCCGCGCAGCGAGGGAATGATGCAGAAGGTGCAGCGGTGATTGCAGCCTTCGGAGATCTTCAGATAGGCGAAGTGCTGCGGAGTGAGCCGGATACCTTGCGGCGGCACCAGATCCGTGAAGGGATCGTGCGGTTTCGGCAGATGGTCATGCACCACGTCCATCACAGCTTCGGTCGCATGCGGGCCGGTGACGGCAAGCACTTTCGGATGTGCCGTCTCGACGATGCCGTGGCCTGCCGCGTCCTTCTTCGCCCCCAGACAACCCGTGACGATCACGCGGCCGTTCTCGTTCAGGGCCTCGCCGATTGCGGCTAGCGACTCCTCGACCGCAGCATCGATGAAACCGCAGGTGTTGACGATCACGAGGTCGGAATCCTCGTAGCTGCCGGAGATTTCGTAGCCTTCCGAACGCAGGCGCGTAAGGATGTTTTCGCTGTCCGACGTAGCCTTGGGGCAGCCGAGCGAGACGAAGCCCACGGTCGGCGTTTGTTTGTTCATACTTTCCATTTCAGCACTTTCAATCAGTCTTGGCCGCGCAGCGAACCAATGCATGCGGCCTCCCGACCGCAGCGCTTGGCGCGAATCGAGAGGCCACAGGGCCGGCCAGAAAACCGCTTTACTTCTTGGTCTTCTCGGTATTCTCGGTTTCGTTCGGTGCACCCGCGCCGTAATTCGGAAACTGGAAACCCGAGAAAAGATTCCGGGTCTGGCTTTCCACCTGCTCCTGCATCTGCGTGAACATCTTTTTGCTCTGTTCGATATAGGCGCCCATCATGCTATGCAACGCCGGCCCCTGGAAATTCAGGAACTGCGCCCACAAATCGCGGCTCATCGGGTTGTTCTCGCCGTAAATCGTCTTGGCTTGGTCTTGCAGCTTCACCTGTAGGTCGGTGAACGCTTTGATGTTGTTTTCGAGGTACTTGCCCATCATCCCCTGCATCGCATTGCCGTAGAAACGGATCATCTGCGAGAGCAAGTCGATCGTGAACATCGGCGCGCCGCCGGCCTCTTCTTCGAGGATGATCTGCAGCAGGATGCTGCGCGTCAAATCGTCCTGGGTCTTCGCATCGACAACCTGGAATTCCTCTTGGTTCAGCACCAGCTCCTTGACGTCGGCGAGCGTGATGTAGGAACTCGTCCGCGTATCGTAAAGCCGTCGATTTGGGTACTTCTTGATCAACCTTGCCTGCTGCGCCATGACGTCTCTCCTCCCGGGTTGTTGGAGCTGTAGTTATGGCGTCGTAGTGTATAGCAGTGCACAAAAAAGAGCCCCGCTCGTGCGAGGCTCTGCGGAGTTTTTTACCCGTTTACGCCATATGAAGGCCGCCGTTGATCGCAATCGTCGAACCCGTGATGTACGAGGCATTCTCGGAAGCCAGGAACGCGCACAAATCGCCGATCTCCTCGGGTTTTCCGAAGCGACCCGCCGGAATTGTCGCGACGATCTGATCGCGCACTTCGGGCTTGATCGCCATGACCATTTCGGTGCCGATATAGCCAGGCGTGACCGCATTGACGGTAACACCCTTTTTCGCGACTTCCTGCGCGATCGCGCGCGTAAAGCCGAGAATGCCAGCCTTGGCAGCCGAATAGTTCGCCTGGCCGAACTGGCCCTTGACGCCATTGACCGACGAGATATTGATCACGCGTCCCCAGCCGCGCTCGGCCATGCCGGGCAGCACCTGGTGCGTGACGTTGAAAACGCTGTCGAGGTTCGTCGTCAGCACCGCATCCCACTGACTGCGTTCCATCTTGCGAAACATCGCGTCGCGCGTGATACCGGCATTATTGACAAGCACGTCAATGGTGCCGATTTCAGACTGGATTTTCTTGACCATCGCCGCGCATTGCTCGTAATCGGTCACGTCGGCCTCCGCGACTTCGATATCGAAACCTTCTCCGCGCATCTGGGTCAGCCAGTCGTCCATGCCGGGCAAACCCGGCAGGCAATTGGCGACAACCTTATAGCCGCTCTTGTGCAGCGATTTACAGATGGCGGTACCCAAACCACCCATGCCGCCCGTCACGAGCGCAACTTTCCGGGACATATTTGCTTCCTTTGCCTCTAATAAAACCTTCGAATCCTTTACGCGCCGGGCGAGTGAGGCGCAGCACCCGGCGCGCCAAATCACTGCATCCTCAGGCTTAGTACATATGCTGCCCGCCGTTGATCGAAATATTTGCACCGGTCAGGAACGCCGCCTCGTCGGAGGCAAGATAGGCGACCAGGCCCGCGATTTCCTCGGGTTTGCCAAGCCGGCCGACCGGAATCTGCGGCAGGATCTTGGAATCGAGAATTTCCTGCGGGATGGCTGTGACCATCTTCGTGCCGATATAGCCCGGACTGATCGTATTGACCGTTACGCCGTATTTCGCGACTTCGTGCGCAAGCGCTTTCGTGAAGCCATGCATACCCGCCTTGGCGGCCGAATAGTTCGTCTGGCCGAACGCGCCTTTTTGACCATTGACCGAAGACACATTGATCACGCGGCCCCACTTGCGCTCCGTCATACCCTCCATGACATGCTTGGTCATGTTGAAGATGCTGTCGAGGTTAGTGCGGATCACCGCGTCCCAATCGTCCTTCGACATTTTCTTGAAGGTCATGTCGCGCGTAATTCCGGCGTTGTTGACCAGCACATCGATCGGACCGATATCCCTCGTGACGGCGGCCACGCACGCTGCCGCCGAGTCGTAATCGGTCACGTCGCATTCCTGAGCCTTGAAGGCGTAGCCGAGGGCGTTCATCGTATGCAGCCAGTCTGAAACCTTCGGGTTATTCGGCGAATGCGTAGCCACGACGCGATAACCGAGCGCGGCCATCTTGATGCAGATCGCCTCGCCAAGCCCCCCCATACCGCCCGTAATCAGTGCTACTCGAACCATGATGTACTTCCTCCTTTGGTTTGGTGGTCGCGATCCTGTTTTCTCCCGCATCGGCCACGTGGCAAATCCGGGTCAAGATCGCGCCTGGCGCGTACTTTCTTTTTATCGCGGACGAAGCTCGCGCCATGTTCTTGTCCGCTCTTGCTGTTCTGCGATTTTATTATGCCGTCGTCTTCACGTAGCGTCCCGGCGCCGGCTCGATTTCACGATATCGCTTATTGCCCAGTCGCTTCGGTGCCGCGACTTCCTTACCGCTAAATTCCATCAACCATTCGATCCAGTTCGGCCACCAACTGCCCGGAAATTCGTCTGTCTGGGCCAGCCATTCGTCCGTGCCCGCCGCATCGCTCTCGCTTGTCCAGTAACTGCGGCGATTCTTCGCGGCCGGATTGATCACCCCCGCGACATGTCCGCTTGCCCCCAACACGAAACGCGTTTTTCCGCCGAGAAGACGCCGGCCGAGATAAGCCGAACGCCAGGGCACGATGTGATCCTCGCGCGTCGCAAGTAAATAGGCAGGACAATTAACTAGCCCAAGATCGAGCGGCACACCGGCCACATTCAATTTGCCCGCTTCACGTAAATTATTTTCGAGATACATATTGCGCAGATACCAGGCGGCGAAGGGTCCCGGCAGATTCGTGCTGTCGGCGTTCCAGTAAAGCAGGTCGAAAGCCGTCGGCGTCGCGCCCTTCAGGTAGTTGTCGACGACATAGTTCCAGATCAGGTCGTTCGGGCGCAGCGCAGAAAACACGCTGGCCAACTCGCGCCCCTTGAGGAGTCCGCCTTTGCCTATCGTGTTCTCGCGCGCAGCGACGCTAGCTTCATCGACAAAACAGCCAAGATCGCCGGGTTCGGCAAAGTCGAGCAGGGTCGTGAGCAGGGTCAGACTCTCGGCGGGCATTTCGCTACGGGCCGCCGCGACGGCCAGCGCACTTGCGGCAAGCGTGCCGCCGACGCAAAACCCGAGTACGTTCGGCCGCCCAACGCCGGAGACTTCCCGCACCACGCCCAAGGCGCACAGCACGCCTTGCTCGATGTAATCGTCCCAACCAAGCTGGCCCTGCTCCTCGCCTGGATTACGCCAAGACACGAGAAAAACGCTGATCCCCTGCTCCACCGCATAGCGGACGAACGAATTCGCGGGCTGCAAATCGAGGATGTAATACTTGTTGATGCAGGGCGGCACGATCAATAGCGGCCGCTCGCGCACCGTGGCGGTGGCCGGTCGGTACTGGATCAGCTGGAAGATCTCGTTCTCGAAGATCACCGCGCCCGGCGTGGTCGCAAGATTGCGGCCCAGCGCGAAGGCGCTCTCGTCGGTCATAGAGATCCTGCCTTTTTCCAGATCGCCGATCAGGTTCTTCACGCCCTGGGCGATGCTCGCACCTTGGGTTTCAATCGCCTGTTTCACGAACTCCGGATTCGTCGCGGCGAAGTTCGCCGGACTCATCATGTCGGCAAATTGCCGCACCATGAAACGCAAGCGCTCGCGCGCATTACGGTCGGCAACGGGCAGCGCCTCGGCCGCGCGCGTCAGGTAGTCGGTGTTGAGCAGGTATGCCTGGCGGATGTAATCGAAAAACGGGCTCTCGGCCCATGCCTCGGCGGCGAAGCGGCGGTCGGAAATGACCGCTGGCGTCGCATCGGCCGGTGGGTTGAGCATGCTGGCCCACAGCTTAGCGTGACGCTCGGCAAAGTCTTGCTGCAAGCGTTTGAGCGCTTCGGTTTCGTCGCTTGTCGCTGCGCGCGGCGCGAAATCGATGCCCGCCTGTGCGAACAAGGCGCGTTGCTGCGAGAGAAAATCGAAGGCGCCCTGCATCATGCCCTGCCCGGCCTTGAACCAAAGCGAAGGGTCGAAACCGGACGGACCGGACGAAGCTGACATGAAGCTCTCCTGATCGAGATACCGCGCAATTTTTCAGTATCGTACCAAACTTGCCACGGTCATTTTTGCACCGCACAATTTACCAGGTCAACACCCGCGCATTCAGCAGGCAAAACACCTATGTACATCGTTGCAATCGGCTGGATTTTCGTCGCCGCCATGGCCGCTATTGGAGCCCGCTCGGTCATCAGCGGCATCATGACCTTTCTTGGCTTCTTCCTGCCTCTCTTGCTCCTGCTCTGGATCTTCGGCGTACCCGCACGTGCGCGCAGGCGAAAAATAGCCGCAGCACTCGAAACCGCGCGGCAAGACATCACGTCCGACGATCAAGCCAGATAAACGCCCCCATGCGGCCAGTGACGCCATCGCGGCGATAGGAAAAAAAGCGCTGCGGATCGCTCACAGTGCATTGTCCGCCGCCGAAAATCGCGTTTTGGGCGAGCCCCGCGCGCGCAAGCCTTGCGCGCGCGAGCGCGAAGATGTCGGCCAGCAGGCGGTCGCCGCAGCTAGCGACAAAGCAGGCCGAGGTTTCCGCCATGTCGGCGACGAAGGCCTCGCGCACCTCGGGGCCGACCTCGAACGCCGCCGGACCAATCGCCGGGCCGAGCCAGGCCATCAGGTCGCCGGCCGGCACCTGCATCGCCGCGATGGTGGCCTCCAGCACGCCGCAGGCCAAGCCGCGCCAGCCCGCATGCGCTGCGGCTACGACGCTGCCGGCACGGTCGCAAAAAAGCACCGGCAGACAGTCGGCGACCATCACGACGCACACCGCGCCCGGCGCGCGCGCGAACACGGCATCGGCTGCGCGTGTGAAAGGATCGCCGGCATCGACGACGCAAGTGCCATGCACCTGATTCAGCCAAACCGGTTCGGCGGTCAGGCCTTGCGCGACGCGGCGCCGGTTTTCCTGCACGGCAGCGGGCATATCGCCGACATGCGTGCCCAGATTCAGCGACGCATAGGGCGTCACGCTTGCGCCGCCTTCGCGCGTCGTGAAAAACGCGCGGACCCATGGCGGCGCGGGCCAGTCGGGCAGGATGGGCTTCATGCGGCGCGCAGACTGGCGAGCAAGGCCGCGAAATCGGCCGGCAATTCGGAATCCCAGTGCAGCGCCAGGCGCGTCGCCGGATGGATCAGGCCGAGCCGCCAGGCATGCAGCGCCTGGCGGCCGAACTGCGGCAGACCGCGCGCGCCGCCATAGACCGCGTCGCCGACGAGCGGATGGCCAATATGCGCCATATGCACACGGATCTGGTGCGTGCGGCCGGTTTCCAGACTGCATTCGACGAGCGTGGCGGTTTTGAAGCGCTCGCACACGCGCACATGGGTACGCGCCTCGCGCGCCTCGTCGACGACGGCCATGCGCGTGCGCTGCGTCGGATGACGGCCGATCGGCGCATCGATGATCTGATCGCGCTCGACGCGACCGCGCGCGAGCGCCAGATACTGGCGCTTGACCGTACGCGCCTGGAGCTGACGCACCAGATCGGTCTGCGCGGTTTCGTTACGGGCGACAACCATGAGGCCGCTCGTATCCTTGTCGAGCCTGTGCACGATACCGGCGCGCGGCAACAGCTTGGCCGCGTCCGAACGATGCAGGAGGCCATTGAGCAGCGTGCCGCCCCAATTGCCGCTGCCCGGATGCACGACGAGTCCGGCGGGTTTGTCGATGACGAGGATTGCGTCGTCTTCATAAACGACTGCGAGCGGAATGTCCTCGGGCGTGTCGGCCACGCACTCGGGCGGCGGTTCGTCCTCGACCTCTACCCGTTCGCCGCCGCGCAAGCGGCGCTTGGGATCTTCGATCGGCGTGCCGTCGACGCGCACGCGGCCGCCACGTATCCAGCCCTGGAGCCGGCTGCGCGAATGCTCGGGCATGAGGCGCGCGAGCGCCTGGTCGAGCCGCTGGCCGGCTTCTGCAATGGGCACGACGAACGCACTGATGGGGCTCCTGGATGCGCTTGCGCTACAATCGCGGCTTTGTCCTGTCACGGGTGTTTCAATGCTGAATATGCGAGCGCGTAGTGTAGCCGCAACCCTTCTCATGCTGAGCGCGCTCACCGGTTGCTCCACGCTAAGTAACTGGTTCAGCTCGTCGGACAAGGACGAAGGCATAGATAAGCGCAGCGCGCAGGAAATCTATGCCGAGGCCAAGGATCTGATGGATTCCGGCATTTACGAGCGAGCGGCCAAGACCTTCGAGAAACTCGAAGCCAAGTTCCCCTACGGCCGTTATGCGCAACAGGCCCAGCTCGACATCGCCTACGCCTATTACAAATCGAACGACCCCGCCTCGGCGGGCGCGGCGGTCGACCGCTTCATCAAACTGCACCCGAATCATCCGAACGTCGATTATGCCTACTACCTGAAGGGCCTGATCAACTTCAACGACGACTCCGGCCTCTTGGGCTGGGTCGGTCGCCAGGACATGACCGAGCGCGATCCGAAAGCCGCGCAAGATGCTTTCGACGCCTTCAAGGAACTCATCACCCGCTTCCCGAACAGCCGTTATGTGGACGATTCGCGTATCCGCATGGCCTATCTCGTGAATGCAATCGCAAGCCACCAGGTCCATGTCGCACGCTACTACATCCGGCGCGGCGCCTTTCTGGCGGCGGCCAATCGCGCGCAGGACGCGGTCAAAAGCTTCCCCAACTCGCCTTCGGTGGAAGAAGCGCTCGGCATCATGGCCTACAGCTACCGCCAGCTCGGTATGACCGACCTCGCCGACGATGCCAAGCGCGTGCTCGAAAGCAATTTCCCGAACAGCCCCCACCTCGCCGAGGCGCTTGCACTGCAACGCCCGTGGTGGAAGGTCTGGTAATTCCTGTTTCTAAACCAATCATGCCTCTGTCGACCTCGCCTTGCAGTGCCAGGTGCACTGTCTGCGGTGCGTCTTAGTGGCCTGATTGATTTAGAAACGGAATAAATACAGAGGCCAGCCGATGGACGACGCCGTACGCCGGGCGCTCGCCCGCTGGCCCGATGTTCCGCACTGCTACGGCTGGCTCTCGCTCGATTGCGCCGGCCGCTGGCGGCTTCAGAACGAAATTGTCCGCCATCGCGGATTCGCCGACTTTATCTCGCGCAACTATCTGAATGACGACACGGGCTGCTGGTTCTTCCAGAATGGCCCGCAGCGCGTCTACGTCCGGCTCGAATACACGCCGTGGATTTTACGCAGCCAGCCGGACGGCTCGCTCTTCACGCATACCGGACATGCCTTTGTCGCGGCGCAAGCGGCCTGGCTCGATGAAGCGGGAAACCTGCTGATTTCGGGCGCCTCGGGTGTGGGCCTGGTCCACGGCCACGATCTGGTCGGGCTCGCCGACGCCATCGTCATGCCCGATGGCGAGTTGCCGGGCCGCCTTGCGCTGCCCGGCATCACGCTCGATCTACATCCCATTGCAGCGACTGACGCGCCGCAACGCTTCGGCTTCCAGCAGAACCCCCTTCAAGACTGATTCAGCCAGGCTTGCTTGAGCCGCACGGCCTCGGTGCGCGCGCGCTTCTCGGGCAAGAGCATCGCCGTTGTTGCCTCGGCGGCGGCCAGCACGAGATCGGTTTCGAACAGCTCGTCGCGCCGGAACGCATGAAGATGCAGGGATTCTCCGGCCGCGTGGCGCGCCAGCAGCTTTTCCAGCCCGCCCGCCTTGAGGCGCAGCCCGTCTGCCGCAATCAACAAGTCGCCAGCGGAGAGCCCCGCCCTATGCGCCGGCCCGCCGTTCGTAACAGTGACAAGCTTGACCGATTCGCCCTCGCTACCGAGCTTCGCGCCGATGAACGGCAGCTCCGACTCGGCCTTCCAGGCGAGCTTGACGGCGACGCCATGCAACAGCTTCGCGAGCGGTAGATCGCCCACGCCCTCGGTCGCCTCGGTCAGCAGACGGCGCACATCCACGCCCGTCGCCTCGGCGATCAAACCCGCCACGCCATCCTCGGCCACGCCCACGCCGGTCTGGCCGTGGCGCGCCCAGAGGAGGCGCATCACATCGTCGAGCGTGCGCTGGCCCTGGGTCTTGGTGCGCAGCCGCAGATCCAGCGCGAGTGCAACGAGCGAGCCTTTGGTGTAATAACTGACGATTGCGTTCGGCGCATTCTCGTCCTGGCGGTAATACTTGATCCAGGCATCGAACGAAGATTCAGCTACCGACTGCAACAAACGGCCGCCACCGCGCCGCACCGCGCCCAGCGTCTTGGCGAGCAGATCGAAGTATTCGCCCTCGCCTATCACACCGGCGCGCACGAGTGCAAGATCGTCGTAGTACGAGGTGAAGCCTTCGAAGAGCCAGAGCAGGCGCGTGTAGTTCTCTTCTTGCAACGCGTAGGGCACGAAGGCCGCCGGCTTGATCCGCTTGATGTTCCATGCATGAAAGTATTCGTGACTGCACAGGCCCAGAAAGCTGCGATAGCCCTCCGTGCTCGTCCGCATGCCCTTGTAGGGCAGATCGGCGCGCGCGGCGAGCAGCGCGGTGGAGGCGCGATGCTCCAGCCCGCCGTAGCCGTCGCCGACGACCGTGGTCAGAAAAACATAGCGCTCGAACGGCGGTGGCGCGTCGCCGAAGACCGCGCATTGCTGCTCGCAGATCTTCGCCAGATCGGCTGTCAGGCGTTCCATGTCGCAGTCATGGCGCCCGTTGATGGCAAATTCGTGCGGCACGCCACGGACCTCGAAGCGACCCCAGGAGAGGCGCCCCATTTCGACCGGATGGTCGATCAGTTCGTCGTAATCGTCCGCCTCGTACCAGCCGAAGCCGTGGCGCTTGGCCGCTCCCATGCCGCTCGCCGTGCGCAGGGCCGTGGCGACCGTCCAGTCGCGCACGCCTGCCGGCGGCAGGATGCGCACGCGATGCTTCGCCGTTTCGCGACCTTCGACGCGCAGGAAAACCTGGGTGCCGTTGAAAAAACCGTGCGTCGCATCCAGATGCGCGCAGCGCACCGACAGATCCCAGGCATAAACGCTGTAGACGAGCCGGAGCCGCTGCGTCCCCTTGGCGATGACGCCGAGCGCCCAGCTATGCTTATCGAGTTTGGCGAGCGGCGCGATCGCACCATCGGCCTGCGCCGAAATCCGCACAATATTGCGCGCGAACTCGCGGATCATGTAACTGCCCGGAATCCAGGCCGGCAGCATGAAACGCATCCCGGATTCGGGCCGTTCGATTTCCAGCCTGACTTCGAACAGGTGGGCCGCCGGATCGGTGGGCAGGATTTCGTAGGCGACAATGGAGGATTTAGCCATGTGCGCCTCTCGCACACGGAACGGACATACGTGCTGACACGCAGTAATCGGAAAAATAGGACATCGACAAGAAAACTCCGGATCGGGCTAATCCGCTTGCGCGGCAGGGTTTGTAGATCATGCCGCGAAAGCGGCCTCGCCGCGCTGGGTGTTGTTGCGACTTTGCGCCAGCCGCGGTATGCCGTGCGACATTGCGCCTCGCCGCCGCAAGACAAATGCATCCCCTCGCTGCCTATAATCGTTTCACAACAGAACGAGCGCTCCGATTGATCCCCCTTTTACGCGGTATCCGCCCAAGCTTCCCGCCCATCGCCTCGGCGCTCGCCGAGCCGAACGGTTTGCTCGCCGCAGGGGGCAGGCTCGCCCCGGAATGGCTCCTCGCCGCCTATCGTCGTGGCATTTTTCCGTGGTACTCGGAGGGCGATCCCATCCTTTGGTGGAGTCCCGACCCGCGCATGGTGCTACGGCCATCGGAGATCCGGATTCGGCGTTCGCTCGCCAAGCGGCTGCGCAACGCCGCCTACGAAATCCGCTGCGACACGGCTTTTGCCGCCACGCTCAAAGCCTGCGCTGCGCCGCGCGACGCCGAGGGTGGCACCTGGATCGTGCCGCAAATGCAGGCCGCATACATGAAACTGCATGAACTGGGCTGGGCCCACAGCATCGAAACCTGGATGGAAGACAGGCTCGTCGGCGGGCTCTACGGTGTCGCGATCGGCCGTGTGTTCTATGGTGAATCCATGTTCGCGCAGCGCACCGACGCATCGAAGATCGCGCTGGCCCATCTGGCGCGCGATCTCGAACGGCGCAATTTCGCCGCGATAGATTGCCAGATGGAGACAGCGCACTTGGCCTCTATGGGCGCAAAACCGATTCCGCGCCAGGACTTCGAAGCCCTGCTCGCAGCGCATATCGACGACGCGGCCCAGGGCGAGCGATGGGAGCCTGATCGGATGTGCAATCTTGCCTGGACTGTGGCGTGATCGGAGATTGGAATGGTGCCTCGTGCACTCGCGATGCTCGCGGAGCAGTGCTCTGCGAATTCCTCGCTTCGCCCCACCAACCCCCTTGAGGCGGCTTAAGCGGAGGCTCAGATGACCCAAATGAAGGATCTGCCGTACTCGCTCCTGCAGTTCTACGCGACTGCGCCGTACGCGTGTTCCTATCTGCCCGACCGGATCGCGCGTTCGCAGGTCGCCACGCCGGGCCACATGATCGATACGCCGCTCTACAGCGAACTCGTGCGCAGCGGGTTCCGTCGTAGCGGCGTGTTCACTTACCGGCCCTATTGCGATAGCTGCCGCGCTTGCGTGCCGGTGCGCGTGCCGGTCGAACGCTTCAGTGCGGATCGCAGTCAGCGCCGCGCGCGCTTGCGCAATGCCGGGCTGCACGCTGCCGAGCATCCGCTGCTGTTCAATGAAGAACATTACGCGCTTTACCAGCGCTATCAGGCGACGCGCCATGCCGGTGGGGGCATGGACCAGGACAGCCGCGAGCAGTACACGCATTTCCTGCTCCAGAGCCATATCGACACGCGGATGGTCGAGTTCCGCGAAAACGACGAGTTACGTCTTGTCTCCATCATCGATTGCCTGAACGACGGGCTTTCGAGCGTTTATACCTTTTTCGACCCGGACAACGCAGGCGCGAGCTACGGCACCTGGGCCGTGCTCTGGCAGATCGAGATCTGCCGCCGCGCGCAACTCCCCTATCTCTACCTCGGCTACTGGATTCGCGACAGTCAGAAAATGTCGTACAAGGCGCGCTTCCGACCGTTGGAGGGCCGCATAGACGGGGTTTGGCGCGAACTTAACGATTCCGACTTCCTCGATTTGGGCTGAACAAAGCTTACGGCTCGGCGCTCCAGCCGCCGCCGAGCACCTTGTAGAGCGTGACCTGGTTTTGCAGTTGCGACAGTTGCGTTTGCACCGCAGCAAGCCGCGCGGTAAATAGCGAGCGCTGCGCATCCTGAAGATCCAGCGCATTGGCCACGCCGTTGCGGTAGCGCAGATCGACGAGCGAAAAACGCGTCGTCTCGGCGTTTACCTGCGCACGCAGCGCATCCAATTGTTCGTTCAGCGTGGCGCGGCCCGCTTGCGCGTCGGCGACCTCGCGGAACGCCGACTGGATCGCCTTCTCGTATTGCGCGAGCGCGATTTCACGGCCCGCCTTCGCCGAATCGAGTCCGGCGATATTGGCACCGGCGTCGAAAATCGGCAGCACGAGTTGCGGCGCGAATAACCATGCCCGCGTTCCGCCATCAAACAGGTTCGACAGATCCGTGCTCGCGGTGCCGATCGAACTTGTCAGCGAGATACGCGGGAAGAATGCCGCGCGCGCTGCACCGATGTTGGCATTGGCGGCGATCAACTGCTGTTCGGCGGCAAGGATGTCGGGCCGCCGAATCAGAAGATCGGACGGCAGACCGGCCGGAAGATCGGCGATGGGCGCAGCACCGCCGAGCGCATCGATTCCGCTGGCAATCGCAGCCGGCGGCACCGGCGTGCCGAGCAGCACGGCCAGCGCGTTCTCGTCCTGCGCCCGCTGGCGCCGCTGCTGCGCGTGCACGGCGCGTGCGGACTCGGCGAGCGACTGGGCGGTGCGCAAGTCGATTTCGGAGGCGATGCCATTGTCGAACGAGAGTTGCGCGAGTTTGAGACCATCAAGGCGCGTTTGCAGCGTGTCGCGCGTGATCTGGAGCTGGGTTTCATCGGCCAGTAAAGCCAGCCAGCCGTTGGCAACCGCGCTGATCAAGCTGATCTGCGCCGCCTTGCGCGACTCCTCGGTCGAGAGGTATTGGGCGAGCGCGGCTTCCTTCAGGCTCTGGATGCGGCCGAAGAAATCGAGTTCCCAGGCCGTAATGCCGACGCTGACCGAATCGCTCTCATAGATGCCCGGCCCCTGTGGCAGCGAACGGCTACGCGAGAAACCCGCGTTGACGCCAAGATTGGGCAACTGCGCCGCGCGCTGGATGCGAAATTGGGCGCGTGCCTGTTCGATTTTCTGCACCGCGATACGCAGGTCGCGATTGTTCGCCAGCGCGCTTTCGATGAGGCCCACCAGGCGCGCATCGGTAAAGTATTCGCGCCATGCGATGGCGGCCGCCGGTTTGGCGCCGACGGTCTGCATCGACGCGTCCGGGAAGCTCGACGGCACGGGCGCGGCTGGCCGTTCGTAGGTCGGCGCCATGGAACAGGCGGCCAGCAACGAGGTCGCCAGCATCAGCGGAACGAGTTTTCTGGAATGCATCAGTGGTGTTCCTCCTCGACACCCGCGGCAATCGCGTGGCGCTTGTCCATTTCCTGCTGGCGTGCGCTGCCCTTGAACAGACCGCGAACCACGACGAAAAAGACCGGCACGAAAAACACCGCCAAGCTCGTGCCGGTCACCATCCCGCCAAGTACGCCGGTACCGATTGCGCGCTGACTCGCCGAACCTGCGCCGACGGCCAGTACCAGTGGCAGGACGCCGAGGCCGAAAGCCAGCGAGGTCATGATGATCGGGCGAAAACGCAGATGCGCCGCGCTCAGGGCCGCGTCGATGACGCTGTAGCCGCGCGCCTGTAGATCCTTGGCGAACTCGATGATCAGAATCGCGTTTTTGGCCGACAGGCCGATGATGGTGATCAGCCCGATCTGGAAATAAACGTCGTTCGAATATTTTCTCAGCCAGGTCGCCAGCAGCACACCGAGCACGCCCAGTGGCACTACCAGAATGACCGAGAGCGGAATCGACCAGCTCTCGTACAAGGCGGCCAGGCACAGGAACACCGCCAGGATCGCAAAGCCGTAGAGGACCAGCGCCTGGCCGCCGGCAAGCTTTTCCTCGCGCGACTGCCCCGTCCACTCGTAGCCGAAACCGGGCGGCAGCTGCGTCGCCAGGCGCTCCATCTCGGCCATCGCCGCGCCCGTGCTGTAGCCCGGCGCGGCATCGCCGGAGATGCGCATCGACGGGTAGCCGTTGTAGCGCACCGTCTGCATTGCGCCGGTCATCCACAAGGTCGTGGCGAAAGCCGATAGCGGCACCGGCTTGCCCTGCGCATTGCTGGCGGTCAATTGCAAAATGTCCTCGGCCTGCATGCGCGATTTATCCTGGGCCTGCACCAATACGCGCTGCAAACGGCCCCGGTTGGGGAAGTCATTGACATAGGCCGAACCGAGCGCCGTCGACAGCGTGGAATTGATCGCGGCAAAACTCACGCCGAGCGCATTGGCCTTGTCGCGGTCGATGTCGATTCGCAGTTGCGGCGCATCTTCCAGTCCGTCCGGGCGCACTTGGGCCAGGATGGGATTTTTGCTTGCCATGCCAAGTAACTGATTGCGCGCGCCGACGAGCGCTTCGTGACCGGCGCCCGCACGATCCTGAAGGCGGAACGTAAAGCCCGAAGCGACCCCCAGCTCGGGAATCGGCGGCGGACTGAGCGGATAGATAAAAGCGTCGCGGATACCGAACAGCGCGCCGAAGGCTCGCCCGGCCAGCGCCTGGGCCGATTGCGCCTGGGTCTTGCGCTCCTTCCAGTCCTTGAGCGTCACGAAGGCGATGGCCGCGTTCTGCCCCTGGCCCGAAAAGCTGAAACCCAGCACGCCGACGATGCTGCGCACTTCGGGCTGCTTGAGCATGAAGCCTTCGACCTGCTTGATCGCCGCGAGTGTGCGCTCCTGCGTTGCGCCGGGCGGCAGTTGCACGTTGACGAGGACCATGCCCTGATCTTCGCCGGGCAAAAATGACGTAGGCAGGCGGGCGTAGATCAATGCCGCGACGCCGATGATGGCCGCATAGATCACGAGATAGCGCGGAGCCCGCCGCAGGATGCGCGCGACTACGCCTTCGTAACCCTTGGCGGTCCGCGCGAAACCGCGGTTGAACCAGCCGAAGAAGCCCCTTTTTTCGTGATGGTGGCCGGCCTCGACGGGTTTGAGCAGCGTGGCGCACAGCGCCGGGGTGAGCGAGAGCGCCATGAAAGCGGAGAAAGCGATTGATGCCACCATGACGGCGGCAAATTGGCGATAGATGTTGCCGGTCGAGCCCGAGAAGAAGGCCAGCGGTACGAATACCGATACCAACACCACGGTTACGCCGATGATCGCACCCGAAATCTGCTGCATCGCCTTGCGCGCGGCGTCGAGCGGCATCAAACCCTCTTCGCTCATGATGCGCTCGACATTCTCGACCACGACGATCGCATCATCGACGACGATGCCGATCACCAGCACCATGCCGAACATCGTCAATACGT
>JAVBKC010000125.1:0-2651 GCA_031554255.1 Niveibacterium sp. | reverse complement strand
CTCAAGAACCAAGTGCAACACTTGAGTTTGAGCGAATCTTGCATGTAGACAATGGGTTACCTGTCCATGAGGATGTCAAGGATGGCGAAGCCACAGCTTGTCTGCCTGTCCTTGACACCCTCATGGACAGGTGCTGAACGTACGATATGCAAGATTCACCGGGCTTGTCCTGGGGTGTTGCACTTGGCTCTTGAGACCGCCAAAGCGCGTATGTCAAAGCCATCAGGCCATGGCCGCCGCAAACCCTGCCGATGGCGATCTGCAATACGTGGCAAAACGCTGTCTGCCCGACGCGCAACGCAAAGCCACCGTCATGGCCGATTATGCGCGCTGGCCAAATAGCATCTGGTGGATAAATGCTGCGGGCTACCGCCAGGCCGAACAAGGGCAATGGCAGGAGGCTGCGGATAAACTGGGCCGCGCCAGCGAAAACCTCACCCTGCAGGAAACTGTCACCGTCGATCTGGCACGCGTTCGGCGCATGCTCGCTCGCGATGGGCTGTCGGCGCAGATACGCACGCTCGCCGAGCGCTCGGTCGTCCTGAAATCTCTTCTGAACCCACCATCGGCAGACGCTGAACCGACCGAGCAAGCATTTTCCAAACTGGCTGCCGGGCATTTGGACGAAGCGATCAAACTTGCCGAAGGGACCCCCGCTGAAGCCGTTATCACCCGCCTGGTTGCCGCATCGGTCGGCGCCTCCACGCAGCAGATTGCACGCGGCGCGGACCCTGCCAGCACCGCCGTGGCGCTGGATACCGACACGATGTGGTCTTCCATGGCACTGGCCGCACGCGAAGGGCGCACGCTCAAGCCGTATGAAGATTACATAGCCGGGTCGCCCTGGAGGATAGAGCTCGACGATATTGCCCGCATCAAGCGTTTCCTGAAACTGGCGCTGGCCGGAAAAAGCGCCGATGCAGAAGCTGCACTCCACGATTTGCCGCCCTTCTTGCGCGGCCAGGCATATGTCATGGGCGTCGTGGCGCGGGGAAGCCGGGCGCCGCAAGCATGGCGCGATAACGCTCGGTTTCTGCTGTTTGAAAGGGAACGCCCTTATCTGGGGTAGGCCGAAGCTATCCGGCTATCTTGTCGCTGCGCGCCGCTGCCTGCTTACGCCCTATCCTGAGCCACCACCACGCGCGCAATACCGCTGCGAGCAGGATTCCGAGCAGCCAAAGCCCCGCGAATTCGAGCGCAAAGCGTAAACCTTGCGCGTCGCGCCAGAGCGCGGGGACGGAGAGCAACACATAGGCGGGGAAGACGAGTCCGCCTAAAAGTAGTTCCAGTACATTGCGCAACGCGGAGATGTGGCGTTTTTGCGGCGCTGCGTTTTCCATGTTCTGCGGGGCGGTCATTTAGTGCGCCTCGTCCCAATTCGCGCCCGCGCCCACGTCTACGACGAGCGGCACCTTGAGCTTCGCGACGCCGCTCATGAGTTTTGGCAATGCCACACGGATTTTTTCGAGTTCGGCTTCGGGTACTTCGAGTACGAGTTCGTCATGCACCTGGAGGACGAGCTTGGAAGCTAGGCGCTCGGCATGCAGCCAGTCGTAGGCCGCGCGCATGGCGAGTTTGACAATATCGGCCGCCGTGCCCTGCATCGGCGCATTGATCGCCGCGCGCTCGGCGCCCTGGCGGCGGCCGACCTGGCTGGCGCGGATTTCGGGTAGCCAGAGCCGACGACCGAATACGGTTTCGACATAGCCGCGCTCGCGCGCCATTGCTCGGGTTTCTTCCATGTAACGCGCCACGCCCGGATAGCGCGCGAAATAGCGTTCGATGTAAGCCTGCGCGGCGCCGCGTTCGATATCCAGCGCTTTGGCGAGCCCGTGTGCGCTCATGCCGTAGATCAGGCCGAAGTTGATCGTCTTGGCATAGCGGCGCTGCTCGTTCGTGACTTCGATGGGCGTCAGGTTGAAGACTTCGGCGGCGGTTGCGCGGTGCACGTCCTCGCCGCGTGCGAAAGCGTCGAGCAGGCGTGCGTCGTCCGACAGGTGCGCCATGATCCGTAGTTCGATCTGCGAGTAATCGGCCGAGACAATACGGTGCCCCGGCGGCGCGATGAAGGCGGCACGAATCCGGCGCCCTTCCTCGGTACGCACCGGAATGTTTTGCAGGTTGGGCTCGGAACTCGCGAGCCGTCCAGTTACGGCGCCGGCCTGAGCAAAGCTTGTGTGCACCCTGCCGGTACGCGGGTTCTGCGCGCGCGGCAACTTGTCGGTGTAGGTGCTCTTGAGCTTGGCGAAACTTCGGTATTCGAGGATCAGCTTGGGCAGCGGATAGTCGAGCGCGAGCTGTTGCAGCACTTCTTCGTCGGTCGAGGGCGCGCCGTTCGGTGTCTTTTTGACGACCGGAAGCTTCTCGCGCTCGAAGAGGATTTCCTGGATCTGCTTTGGGCTGTTGAGATTGAATGGCTGCTTGGCAACCGCATGCGCCCGCGCCTCGATATCGAGCATGCGGCGGCCTAGCGTGTCGCTCTGGGCGATCAAAAGATCGCGGTCGATCAGCACGCCGTTGCGTTCCATTTCGAATAAAACCTCGATTGCCGGCATTTCGATCTCGCGGTACACCCGCGAGAGTCCGGGCTCGGCGTCGAGGCGCGGCAACAGCGCCTGATGCACGCGCAGCGTCGCGTCGGCATCCTCGGC
>JAVBKC010000002.1:0-34846 GCA_031554255.1 Niveibacterium sp. | reverse complement strand
CATGACACCTGGCGCTACTTGAGCGATGGCCGCGCCCGTGGCCGCGGCATTGGCGAAAGCGGGCGGAACACGCCCAGCCTTTTCGATCTGCGCGGCAAGCCATGGTATGGCTGGGACGGCGCCAACGATTCGCTCTGGGCGCAGAGCATCCGCCCCTTGCTCGATCCGCGCGAAATGGGCGGCAGCGCCGCGCGGATCGCAAAACTCGTGCGCGAGGATGACGTACTGGGCGCAGCCTATACGCGTGCGTTCGACGCCGCGCCGCCCGATGACGACGCAGCCGTGCTCGCCGACATCGGCAAGGCGCTTGCCGCCTACCAGGAAACCTTGGTCAGCCCGGCCAGCACCTTCGACCGGTATCGCGACGCGCTGGCACGCGTGGATACGGACGCGGCGCGCGACTATCCCGCAGCCGCACGGCGCGGCCTCGAACTCTTCGTCGGAAAAGCCGGTTGCGCGACCTGTCACGCTGGCCCGAGCTTTAGCGACAACCGCTTCCATCGCAGCACGATCGAATCCCGTCTTGCCTCTGGCGAGCCCGACCAGGGTCGCGCCGACGCTATCGGGAAACTGCTGACCAATCCCTACCGCCTGCGTGGTTACTTCGATGATGCAGTCGTACGCGCGGATGAGGCGAACGCCGGCGCCGAGCGCGTTACCCTCAATGCATTCCGTACGCCGAGCCTGCGCGGCGTCGCGCTCACTGCGCCGTACATGCACGACGGCAGTAGAGCTTCGCTATGCGAAGCCGTGCAAGCGCATACGCAGGCCGGGGCGCCGGCGCTGCCGCTATCGTCCGGCGAAACTGCCGACTTGGCGAGTTTTCTGCGCACGCTGTCGCCCGCGCCAATGCCGATATCGCTGGCCGAAGACAAGACTAGCTGCCGCTGAAGGCAGCCAGTTGCGCATCGAGCTTGCCTATCCAGACCGCCTTTTGCGCGGCATCGGCGAAGCTCGCTTCCAGGCTATTCCTGAGCAGGCGATGCCAGGTCAGTGCATCGAAATCGAAGGCCGTCTGCACGGCGCGAATGTTGTCGCCGAGATAGCCGCCGAAATAAGCCGGATCGTCGCTGTTGATCGTGAGCTTGAGCCCGCGCGCCATCAGTTGGGGCAGCGAATGGCTCGCCATATCGGGAAACACGCGCAGCCGCAGGTTCGAGAGCGGGCACACGGTCAGCGCGATCTGTTCGCGGGCCAGCCTTTGCATGATGTCGGTATCTTCGATGGCTCGCACGCCATGATCGATGCGCGCCGCGCCGAGCAGATCCAGCGCCTCGAGGATGTAGGCCGGCGGCCCTTCCTCGCCAGCGTGGGCGACCACCGGCTTGCCGAGTTCGCGGCAGCGCGCGAAAAGCCGCGCGAACTTTGCGGGCGGATGGCCGCGTTCGGACGAATCGAGCCCAAAGCCGTGGATTCGGTCGATGAAAGGCTCGGCCAGGCCAAGCGTGGCGAAACCCTCGTCCTCCGATAGGTGGCGCAGGAAACACAGAATCAGGCGCGTGCCAATACCGAACTCGACCGCGGCGCGTGCGGCCCCGGCCTCCAATCCGGCGAGCACCGTCTCAAAAGCGATCCCGCGAGCCGTATGCGTTTGCGGGTCGAAGAAGATTTCCGCATGCACGACGCCGTCCGCATGGGCGCGGCTCAGGTAAGCGAACATCAGCGCTGCAAAATCGTCAGCAGTCCGTAACACGTCGGCGCAGGCGTAATAAAGATCGAGGAAGGATTGTAGATCGGCGAAATCATAGGCACGGCGCAGCGCAGCTACATCCGGGTATGCCAGCGCAATGCCATTGCGCTGGGCAAGCTCGAATGCGAGTTCGGGCTCCAGCGTGCCTTCTATATGTACATGCAGTTCGGCTTTTGGCGCATTCAGCGCAAAGCTCAGGGGATCGGCGGGTTTCATCGGAGGGTCCTAGAGTGCGCAGCAGGCGGCCGCGCAGGGTGCATTCTATTTGAGAGCCGTTCGATTCGAAGCGCTCGCAAGTCGCGCAGCGGCGACAGCGAAACGAATCGCCGGCTGACGACATCGCGGCCGAAGCCGTGTGCAATCGGCCTGGCGTCCGTCGCCGGCTGGTGACAAGCGTCGGCTTTCACAGCAGATTTCCTGCCTGCACTGCTCGCTCTACAAACAAAATTTTTACGCTGAAACGTTCGAAGCGCTATTTCGCTTGGGCAATAACTGCCGCGCAGAGGCATTTTGGTGCGAATTCAATTCGCTCGTGGCGACGCTGCTGTGTTTATGTCAGATTTTTCGGCATACCACCCACTGTATGCGGCAATGCCTGGGCCAGTACCGGAACGAATATTTCCTATTAAATTCATTTGAACCCACTCCGCAAGGCATGCAGCCAGAATTAATTGCACGCTGAAAGGGTAAAAAAAATCGACAAAAAATGCTTGTTTTTATGGCATACGATCGGGGTTCCCGCTGTCGCACGTTAGTGCAATCGATCACGGCGCGTCGATGATGTGCCGCACAAGCCGTTCCGACGGCAGCGGTGGGCGCATTGTCGCCTGCGCGCACCAAAGCGGCCCCGAAATTCATCGAATGCACTCATTTCTGACAAGATGAAGCAATTGCTTTCTTGAGCGAAACGCCAATTCCATCAGGATGGAAAAATATTTCGTACGAATTCCATGCATCAAAGATATTTGAGTATGCACCGAGGCAGCGTGCGGTGCCGTCGCGAGGCGAACGTATCTGGCATATGGATTGCTATGTCTGTCCTGCCTCTACCCAACTGGAGATCCAGGCTATGAGACAACTCGTGAAGAAATTGATCCCCCTCGTAATCGCTGGCGCAGCAGTGAGTGCGAACGCATCGCCGCTGGGGCCCCTCAGCAGTTCGTCCCTCACTCCGACCAAAGCGCTGGAGACTTTCTCCAGCATTGTGGGCTCGGGCACTTTCGAATTCTCCCTTGACACAATGTCGAACGTAAACCTGGAGGTCTTCGGACCCTTGATCGATTTCGGCTTGAACAGAACCTTTCGTGCGACTGGCGTTTACGGCCTCTTCTCGGGCACTACGTCTCTCGGCGCGACGAGTTTCAATTCGCCGCTGACTTTCACCGGCCTTGCCGCTGGCGACTATACGATTGCCTGGGCTGGCGTGAAGGTCGGAACGCTAGGTGGTGCTGTCGGCGTAGCCGGCTACGCGGTTCCGGTTCCGGAACCCGAAACCTATGCCATGCTGCTCGCCGGCCTCGGCATGATGGGCCTGATTGCGCGCCGTCGCTCGCGTCAGATCAGTTAAGAATCTGTATCTCCTGTGGTGCCGGGGCGGTTGCTTCACGAACCGCTCCGGCTTGGCCGTTCGAGGTGTTTCCGCAACGGTGCCCATGACAAAAGCAACTTTGTCGCCACATTGCATTTCTGGAGCAGAGCAATGAAATATCCTGCCGCAAAGATTTTGGCTGTCGCCCTTGTCGGTCTTGCAAGCCTTACAGCGCGAGCCGATATTGTCCTTCACGAAACAACTGGCCCATTCTCGGAGCTTGCGGTCACCTATACCGGTGGCGCAAGCTGGAGTTTCGATCAGAGCTTCGATCTGACGTTCACGACCTGGGTTACCGGAAGCGAAAACGTCGACTTCACACTGACCGGCCCCTTCGGTTCGTCGTCGTTTTCGTATTCGTTCGCGAGCGCAAGCGGTGGTTCGCAGGCGCATGCATTCACGAATCTGGACGCCGGGGATTACAGCTTCTCCTTTGTCTCCAACGTAGCGGAAAACGGAGCATTCAGCTCAAAGCTCGTTGCCTCTATCGCGCCCACCGCGCCGGTTCCGGAACCTCAGACCTATGCCATGCTGCTGGCCGGCCTCGGAATTGTTGGCGTAATGGCGCGGCGTCGCTTGGGCTGAATTTCGCCTTAATGCCGTAGGCATTCCCGCGCGTAACGCCGTTGCGCGCGTATTTTCCTTTGCCCGTTCGCGCGTTCTAGAATTCGGGGATGGATACGCATAAAAACCACCCCGAACACTCCCCGCTCGGCAAGAGCGTCAGCTATCGCGACCGCTATGCGCCGGAATTGCTGTTCCCGATTGCGCGCTGGGCTAAGCGCGTCGAAATCGGGATCGACGCTGGCGGGGTACTGCCGTTTTACGGCGAAGACCTCTGGAACGCGTTCGAGCTGTCGTGGCTTATGCCAAGTGGCAAGCCGGTCGTCGCGCTGGCCGAGTTCCGTGTGCCGGCAAATTCGCCGCGCCTGATCGAATCGAAATCGCTCAAGCTCTATCTCAACAGTTTCAATCAGCATGTATTCGAAAGCTGCAAGACGCTGTGCGACACGCTGGTGCGCGACTTGTCGGCCGCCAGTGGCGCAGCTGTCGGCGTTGTCGTGACGCCGTTGTGCGAGCGGCCGGTGCGTGCTATCGGCTATCCTGATGGGATATTGCTCGACACGCTCGACATCGTAATCGACAGCTACACGCCAGCGCCGGAACTGCTGCGTGTCGACCCCGCTGCCGGCCTTGTCGAGGAAACGCTGTACTCGCACCTTTTGAAATCGAACTGCCTCGTCACCGGCCAGCCCGACTGGGGCATGCTGGTTGTGCGCTATCGCGGCCGTAAGTTGGACCACGAGGCGCTGCTGCGTTATATCGTCTCGTTCCGGCAACACAACGAATTCCACGAGCAATGCGTCGAGCGGATTTTCATGGACATTGCGCACCGTTGCGCGCCCGAGCGGCTGGAAGTCTGGGCTCGCTACACGCGACGCGGCGGGCTCGACATCAACCCCTACCGCAGTAGCGATGGCGGGGTGCGCGCAGCGCCGAATCTTGGCGAAGTGCGTCAGTAAGGCGGGGGCCTTTGCGCGCTTCGTATTTCCGGGTGCTGCGAAAATCCCCGCTTTTTAAGCCCGGCAAGGTTCGACGTGAAAATCTTCGGGGCCGCATATATCGGCTATGCGAAAAGAATATTTTTGCAAGTGACGCCGTAGCGTGACGAAAGCGGGAATTTTTTCGATCTGCCCAGAGGTTGATCTCGATACCTACAAAGTCTGCGCCGACGGCGAACGCCCGAGCTGCGAGTCGGCCAGCGAATTGGCGGCGCAGCGCTATTTTTACAAACGGGGCCGAGTGCTTGCGCTAGCATTCATCCTTAATGAACAACGCCCGACGCGCCATGAATACGAATTGGACCCTCCGTGACGCAAGCCCGGCCGATCTTCCGGCCATCGTTGCGATCTACAACCAGACGATCCCTGGCCGCATGGTCACAGCGGATCTCGTACCCGTCAGCATTGCGCAGCGCCAAGCGTGGTTCGACGCGCATTCGCCCCAAAGGCATCCGCTGTGGGTCGCCGAATGCGCGGGCAAGCTTATCGGTTGGCTCAGTTTCAGCGCCTTCCATAGCCGCGCGGCCTACGATATGACAGCCGAGCTTTCGATCTACATCGACGAAGCCGGGCGGCGCAGCGGACTCGGCGCGCACCTTCTGGACCGTGCGATTGCGCATGCGCCTTCTATCGGCATCTCGAATCTCGTCGGCCTGATTTTCGGCCACAACGCGGCTAGTCTCGCCCTGTTCGAGCGCTTCGGCTTTGCGCGCTGGGGCACCTTGCCCGACGTGGCGGAACTCGACGGCGTGCGGCGCTCACTCGTTATCGTTGGCCGCACGGTTTGAACGATTAGTTTTATATCAGGGCCGATGAGAGATCGGCTTCTTCCTGCCGCGCGGAACCCTCCTGTGCGGTGGCGACAGACTGCGCCGCAGCGATGGTCGCATCGTGGAAGTCGTTGCGGCGGAGGAAACGCTGATCGAGGCGAAGACCCACAGGATGAGCGGCAAGCATGACTGAATATCTGGCGACGATTCTTTGGACGCGCGGCGCTGCGCACTTTACCGACAAACGCTATAGCCGTGGCCATTTCTGGCGCTTCGACGGCGGCACGGAAGTACCGGCATCGTCGTCGCCGCATGTCGTGCCGCTGCCGTATTCGGTCGAGGCTGCGGTCGATCCCGAAGAGGCTTTCGTCGCATCGCTGGCAAGCTGCCACATGCTTTGGTTTCTCGACATCGCGGCACGGCGCGGCTGGACGGTGGATGGTTATCGCGACGAAGCACGCGGCGTCATGGCGCATGATGCGGCGGGCCGGCTTGCGATTACAACGGTCATGCTGCGGCCAGAGGTGCGCTTCTCCGGCGCGCTTTTGCCCAATCATGCCGAACAGATAGCGATGCACCATGAAGCGCATGCATCCTGCTTCATCGCCAACTCGGTACGCAGCGAAGTGCGCTGCGAGCCGCTGTTTTCCGACATCGCTTGAGTACGCTGCTTGCTCTGACGTGCCCGCTCGGCGGCGTTTGAAATTCGCGCTCTGCTCAGGCCACGAGCGCTACGCTCTTGACCTGCACGAAAAGGCGCAGCCCCGGCGCGAGCGTCAGCGTGTCGCGCGAGCGGCGCGTAACGCGGGCGAGCAGGTGTGTCGTCGCGCCGTCGAGCGCAAGTCTGACATTGACTCTATCCGGTCCGTCGTCGTGGATTTCTTCGACACAAGCGGGCAATACGTTGAGGATGCTGCTGCCGCGCGGCGCTTCTAGCGAGAGGCTCACGTCGCGCGCGAGCACGCGGGCACGCATGCGCACGCCGACCGCGTGCTCGACGCGGCCGACCCAGAGTTCGCCACCGGCGAAGGCGAGCCTGGACAGCGCGTATTGCTCGTCGTGCGCGGCGACCGTCGTCTCGATGACCGAACCGCTATCCTCGGCGAACGCGGTCGGCAAGTCGAGCCGGTTCAATACCTCGACGAGCGGCCCGTCGGCGACGACGCGGCCGGCTTCCAGCATGACGATATGGTCGGCAAGCCGCGCGACTTCTTCTATCGAGTGGCTGACATAAAGCACGGGAATCGCCAGTTCGTCGTGCAGGCGTTCGAGGTAGGGCAGAATCGCGGCCTTGCTCGCGGCATCGAGCGCGGCGAGCGGCTCGTCCATCAGCAGGATCGCTGGGCTCGCGAGCAGTGCACGCGCAATCGCAACGCGCGAGCGCTCGCCGCCGGATAGTTTGTTGGGCCGACGGTCGAGCAAGGGCGCTATGCCGAGCAGATCGATTGCCGTATCCCAGTTAACCGAGCGTCGCCCGGCTGGCACGCGCGAATAGGCATAGTCGAGATTGCCGCGCACATCGCGATGCGCAAACAGGCTCGCTTCCTGAAAGACATAGCCGAGCGAACGTTTGTGTACCGGAACGAATATTCCGAGCGCATCGTCCTGCCAAATTTCCTCGCCAATCGCAATGCGTCCGCGCGCTGTGCGTGCAAGGCCCGCAATCGCGCGCAGACAACTCGTCTTGCCCGAGCCCGAGCGGCCGAATAGCGCTGTTACGCCGCGGCCCGGAAGATTCAGATCGAGTGAGAGGGAAAATTCGCCGAGGCTAAGATCGAAGCTCGCGCGAAGCCGTCGTTCAGAGGCTTCGCGGTCGGGTATTGAAGGCATAGAGAGCGAGCAGGACGAGGAAGGAGAAGACGAGCATGCCGCCTGCAAGCCAATGCGCTTGCGTGTATTCGAGCGCTTCGACGTGATCGTAGATGTCGACCGAAAGCACGCGGGTCTTGCCGGGGATGTTGCCGCCCAGCATCAGGACGAGACCGAATTCGCCGACCGTGTGGGCAAAGCCGAGCACCAGAGCGGTGAGGAAACCAGGCCGCGCCAATGGCAGCGCGACCGAGAAAAAGCGATCCCAGGGGCCGGCGCGCAGCGAGGCCGCGACTTCGAGCGGGCGGGCGCCAATGGCCTCGAAGGCGTTCTGGATCGGCTGCACGACAAAGGGCATCGAGTAAAGCAAAGAACCGACAACGACTCCGGCGAACGTGAAAGGCAGCAAGCCCAGCCCGAGCGCTTGCGTAGTCCGCCCGACCCAGCCGTGCGGTCCCATTGCGAGCAGCAGATAAAAGCCGAGCACCGTCGGCGGCAAAACGAGCGGCAAGGCTACGATCGCGCCGACAAAGCTCTTGATCCGCGATCGCGTGTTGGCGAGCCACCATGCGAGCGGCGTACCAATTAGCATCAGCAGCGTCGTCGTAACGCCGGCAAGTTTGAGCGTGAGCCAGACCGAATCGAGGTTCAGCGCATCGGGCATCGGATTCAGAACTGGTAGCCGTAGGCGCGGATTACCGCGCGCGCGGCGTCGCCCTTGAGAAACTTCATCAAAGCCGCCGCCGCCGCGTTATCCGCGCCCTTATTCAGAATGACCGCGCCTTGCAGGATGGGCGAGTACAGATTCGCCGGCACCAGCCAGTGCGAACCTTCGATAGGCTTACCCGGTTGCGCGATCTGCGAGTAGGCGACGAAACCGATCGGGGCGTTGCCGCTGGCGGTAAATTGGTAGGCCTGCGCGATGTTCTCGGCCATCACGAACTTGGGCGTCAAAGTGTCGTAAAGCCCTAGCGCCTTCAATGTTTCGACCGCCGCCAGACCATAAGGCGCGAGCTTTGGATTGGCGAACGCGATATGCGCGATATCGTCGCGCCGGAGCACCGCGCCCTTGTCGTCCACGAGGCCGGGTTTCGCGCTCCAGAGCACGAGGCTGCCGCGTGCATAGACGAATTCCGAACCCGCGACGGCCTGCCCTTCCGCGACGAGCCGCCGCGGCGTTTCGTCGTCGGCCGCGAGCAACACTTCGAAAGGTGCGCCGTTCTTGATCTGGGCGTAAAACTTGCCGGTCGCGCCGGTTGCCACCACCGCTTTGTGCCCGGTTTCCTGCGTAAAAGCCGCAGCGATCTTTTCCATCGGCCCGGCGAAATTTGCGGCCACGGCGACCTGAACTTCGTTGCTCCATGCCTGGCTCGCGGTGAGCGCTGCGGACAGGACGAAAAGGCATTTCGCAAAAAATTTCATGGCATTCCCTTTTTGTGATCGTGCGTGCAGCGCTGCAGTAGCGGACCCTGGGCGAAATTGCGTAGCGACACCAAGCATCCTTGCCTATGCTGCCGTCGGCAAGCATCGCATACCGGGTGAGCGAACGCAATATACGACATGCTATAACGAGCGCAAATATCCCTGGCAGCACCGCCGTGCTTTGGCGGAGGCGCCGGAAGGCGGCTATCGGATTACACCCTACTGCTTGATTTCGTTGTGCTGCGTCGCGATGGGTAGCACAACTAGGCCGTGCGCAGGAGCGGTTTAGCCGCAAGGCAACGCGACGGCGGCAGCGCTTGTGGCGGTAGCGCCGCGCCCCACAGCCGCTCGATTGTGCGGCCGACCTGCGCTACATCGCCGCTGCACCAGAACTGCGTCGAAACCGCGCCGTGTTCTGGCGCGGCAAGCAGGCCGGCTTCATGCAGGCGTCGTTCGAGTTGGCGCACGACGGCAGCGCCAGTGTCGATGATCGTCACGCCAGGCCCGACGATGGATGCGATGGCCGGGCGCAGGAAAACATAGTGCGTGCAGCCGAGCACGATGGTGTCCGCGCCCGCCGCGAGCAGCGGTTCGAGATGCGCGCGGAGCCGTGCCAGCGTTGCCGGGGTATCCAGTTCGCCCTGTTCTACCGCCTCGACAAGGCCGATCCCCGGTTGCGCCACCACCGCGACGCCCTGGCCGAAGTTGTCGAGCAAGGCGGCGAAGCGCTCGCTTGCGAGCGTGCTCACCGTCGCGAGCACGCCGACCGTGCCGCTCTTGGTTGCGGCCGTTGCGGGTTTGACGGCCGGCTCCATCGCGACGATAGGCAGTTCGGGCCAGGTTTCGCGCAGCGCGGTTGCTGCTGCCACGGTGGCGGTATTGCAGGCTATGACGAGCGCCTTGGCGCCCTGGCCGATGAGAAAGTCGGCGAGTTCGCGTGCGCGCGCGCGAATTTCTGCGGGCGGTCGCTCGCCATAAGGTGCATGGCCGGAATCGGCGCAGTAGATCAGGGCTTCGGACGGCAGGCGCGCGCGGATTTCGCGCAGCACGGACAGACCGCCGACGCCGGAGTCGAAAACGCCAAGCGGGCGAGGATCGAAAGCATTCATCCGGAACAGACCAAGATCATCGAAACGTCGGATGATACCGTCGGCATGCTATTTCACGCGCCAGGCAAGGCGTGCCGCGCCAGCGCCCAGGCCACATGTTCGCGCACCAGCGGGGACGCATCTTCGGCGCGCGCGTGGAGAGCCGCCACGACAGCGGGCGTCGTCGGCGCATTGCCGAGCGCCACGGCGATATTACGCAGCCAGCGCTCATGGCCGATCCGATAAATCGCGCTGCCGGCCATCCTCTGTTCGAATTCTTCGGACGACCACGCGAAAAGTTCGACGAGGCTTGCCGAATCCAGGCCGTTGCGCGGTGCGAAATCCGGTTCGGCCGAAATTCGCGCGAAACGGTTCCATGGGCAGACGAGCTGGCAATCGTCGCAGCCGTAAATCCGGTTGCCGAGCAGCGGCCGCAGCGCTTCCGGAATTGCGCCCTTGAGTTCTATCGTCAGGTAGGAAATGCAGCGTCGTGCGTCGAGCTTGTAAGGCGCGGTGATCGCGCCGGTCGGGCAGGCGGTAATACAGGCGCTGCAACTGCCGCAGTGGGTGCTCGTGGGCGCGTCTGGCGGCAGGGCGATGTCGAGGAAAATTTCGCCGAGGAAGAACATCGAGCCGGCCGTGCGGTCGAGCACCAGCGTGTGTTTGCCGCGCCAGCCGATGCCTGCGCGGCGAGCGATCTCGGTTTCCATTACCGGCGCCGAATCGACGAATACGCGATGGCCGAACGGCCCGATTGCCTCGGCGATCTGCTCGGCGAGTTTCTGCAAACGCCCGCGCAGCACCTTGTGATAGTCGCGACCGAGCGCGTAGCGCGAAACATAGGCGCGTGCGCCATCGGCGAGCTGGGCTGCGGCATCGGCTGCGTCGGGCAGGTAATCCATGCGCACGCTCACCACCGACAGGGTGCCGGGCACAAGTTCGGCCGGGCGCGCGCGTTTGCTGCCGTGGCGCGCCATATAATCCATCTCGCCGTGGCATCCCGCTGCGAGCCAGGCATCGAGCGCGGCTTCGGCCTCGCCCAGACAGACGCCCGCGATGCCCACCGCCGAGAAGCCCAGCTCCCGCCCCCAAGCCTTGATTTGCAAAGCCAGCGCGGCGCTATCCGGAGAAGAGTCGTGACCGATATTCAACATGTGCCCGATGATAGCCCGAGCAGCGCGCTTGCCGATGAAGCCGCCACGCGTGCGCTAGGCGCCGTACTGGCCCCGGCGCTGGAGGCCGGGCTCACGATCTACCTCCGTGGCGATTTGGGCGCCGGCAAAACAACGCTCGTGCGCGGCATGCTCGAAGCCCTCGGCCATTGTGGTGCGGTACGCAGTCCGACCTACACCTTGATTGAACCTTACCTAGTTTCTAAATTAAACTTCTATCACTTTGATTTTTATCGGTTCACTGAACCAGAAGAGTTTCTCGATGCAGGGCTTGAAGAATACTTCGCGAAAGATGCCGTCTGCCTGGTCGAATGGCCCGAGCTTGCGGCCCCGTTCGTGCCCGCCGCCGATCTCGAAATTCGGCTTGAAACGCAAGGCGACGGACGCCGTGCGAGCCTCATCGCGCTTACCGAACGAGGCCGCAGATGTCTGAGCAGAACCGCGCCGCTCCCGCGCTGAAAAATCGCCGGGCCTTCCTCAAAACTGGTGGTGCGCTGATGACGCTGCTGGTTTCGCGCGCGGGTTTCGCCCAGGACACCAGCATCATCGCCGTGCGGGTCTGGCCGTCGAAGGATTACACGCGCGTGACGCTGGAAGGCCGCAACACGCTTAAATATACGCAGCAGATCGTCAAGAATCCGGAACGCCTCGTCATCGATCTCGAAGACGTCGAATTCAACAGCGTGATCCAGAGCCTGCCGAGCAAGATCACCGAGTCCGACCCCTACATCAAGCTGATCCGTGCCGGCCGCAACCGTCCCGGCATCGTGCGGCTCGTCATCGAACTCAAGGACGAGATCAAACCGCAGGTCTTCACGCTCGATCCGATCGGCCAGTATGGTTATCGACTCGTGCTCGACCTCTACCCCGCCGAGCCGACCGATCCACTGCTCGCGTTGATCGAAAAACCCGATCCGCTCGATGCGGCGAACGGCCAGAACGCGCAGCCCGAAGTGCGTCAGCGTCCGGTTCCACCCGACAAAGACAAGCCCGCGCCGCAGCCCGCCAACCCCGAGGACGCCAACAAAGGCAAGGGCAAAGCGACGCGTCTCTTGACGATCGCCATCGATCCTGGCCACGGCGGCGAAGATCCGGGCGCGGTTGGCGCAGCCGGCACTTATGAAAAGCACGTCACGATTGCGATTGCGCGGCGCCTCAAGGCGAAGATCGACGCCGATCCGCTGATGCGCTCGATGCTCACGCGCGACGACGATTTCTTCGTCCCGCTGCAACAACGCGTGGCCAAGGCGCGCGCGGTACGCGCCGACCTCTTCGTCTCGATCCACGCCGACGCCTTCGTACGGCCGGACGCCAACGGCAGCTCGGTTTTCGTGTTGTCCGAAAAAGGCGCATCGAGCACCGCCGCGCGCCTGCTCGCCCAGCATGAGAACGCGGCCGATCTGGTGGGTGGCGTCAATTTTGGCGTCAAGGACGCGGTGCTCGCCAAGACCCTGCTCGATCTATCGCAAACCGCGACAATGCAGGACAGCATGAAACTCGCCAAGGCGGTGCTCGGCGAAGTCGGCGGCATCAACCGTCTGCACAAGGGCGAAGTCGAACAGGCGGGTTTTGCCGTGCTCAAGGCGCCCGATATTCCGTCCATCCTCGTCGAAACCGCCTTCATCTCGAACCCCGAGGAAGAACAGCGTCTGAAGGACGAGGCCTATCAGGACAAAATGGCCGACGCGATCCTGCGCGGCATCAAACGCTATTTCGCCAAGAATTCGCCGGCGCAGCAGCGGATGAAGGTTGCGCAGGGGTGAGCGCGGGCGCACCGCTTTGGAAGTACGCGGTCGATATAGATTTTTTCCGGCGCTGCGATTTCCGGCCAGGAATTTTTCCGCTCAAGCGTGCGCGGGGTTTTCCGGCTCGACAGACAGCCGCATGCCAACTGTCTTCAACACCGCCAGCAAGGTCTTCAATGTTGGGTTGCCTTTGGGCGATAGCGCGCGGTAGAGCGATTCGCGACTAATGCCGGCCTCGGCTGCGACCGTTCCCAATCCGCCATAGGCTTCCGCCACGGTACGCAGCGCCAGTAGTCCCGCCGCGCGGTCGTTCGGATTTTCGAGCGACTCCATCGCCGCCTTCAGATACTCGACCGCGAGTTCGTGGTCGGCGCGTAGTTCTGCGATCTCGGCCTCGTGATGCGACACCACGCCCTTGAGTTTGCTCATGATTGCCTCCGTTTCCATTCCGACCACAGCTCCTTGGCCTGCTTGATGTCCGTCGTTTGGCTGCTCTTGTCGCCGCCACATAACAGCAGGACGAAGGCCTTGCTATGTCGGCCGCAATACACGCGGTAGCCAGCGCCGACATGTACGCGCAATTCGATGACGCCTTCGCCGACGGGCTCACTGTCACCAAAATTACCAGCCTGCACTTGGCGCAATCGCACACGGATACGTGCCAGGGCCAACTTGTCGCGTATCGCATTGAGCCAATCGGTGAAAGGCTCCTGCCCGTCTTCACGGCGATACCGGAGGAGTTCTATCATGGCTGTTATTGTAGTTTATAAGCTACTCCATTGCCATTTGAACTTCCTGGAAAAATCCCCCGGCAAGGTCGGGAGAATTCTCATATGTTCAATCGGCAACAATGGCAAACAGGACACTTTTTCTAGGTCTATGTGTTTGGTTGTAACCAATTGTAGGGTCATTTGATTTCAAGGCAAGAATAAACTCTCCCTCTTTACGAGTGACCTCAGCCTTGTCACTAGACTCAAAAATAATTTCTTTCCGTAGAGTAAAGTCACTCAACTCCTTTTTTGTGAAATCCTTTTCTACAATTTCAGTATTCCAACTACCAAAGTATCGTAATGAATGCCCAGTTGAGCCAATATCTTTGCCAACATAAATCTTTCCATTTGGAAAAATTAGCTTGTAGACGACGTAGAGAAATTTCATTTATATGCGCTTTCGACAGCTCCAGGGTACCTCGTAAAACCATCGCTTTCAGCAATTTAACATTTGTAACGCATTGATTTAATTGATGGTTGTTTTTGAAAAATAAGGTTTTTCGAGGTGCTCTCCATGTCTCTGCTCCTTGCTCTGGCCGACTGCCTCGGCTCAAGTTTGCAGTTACACAGTCCAGTTCACAGACTCCAGACTCCGGCCAAATCTACCCGCCACCCAACTGGTACTTCTGAATCAACCGATACGCGTGGCGCTCGCTGATGCCGAGCGCCGTTGCAGCCCTCTGGCGGTTACCGGCGTATTTGGCAAGCAGCTTGCCGAAGTAATCGCGCTCGATGTCTTCGAGCGTGGGTTCGAAGTCGTAGTGCAGCGTCGTGCCGTCGTTGCCTGCATCCGGAATGAATGCCAGGTGGTCGGGCAGTATCCTGTTCGAGGTGCGCGAGAGGATGAAGCCGCGCTCGACGACGTTGCGCAATTCGCGCACATTGCCGGGCCAGTCGTAGGCGAGCAGGCGTTTGAGGGCTTCGGGCGCGAATTCCTTGGCGTCGGTCTTGCGGAAGCTGTCGAGAAAATGCTGCGCCAGCGCGGGGATGTCCTGCCGGCGTTCGCGCAGCGGCGGCAGCGCGACAATGAAGCTCGACAGGCGATAGTAAAGATCGCTGCGAAAGCTCCCTTCGCGGCTCATTTCCAGCAGATTGCGGTTTGTCGCGACGATGAAGCGCACATCGGCCCGCAGCGTCTTGGTGCCGCCGAGACGCCGGAACGTGCCGGTTTCGATCACGCGCAAGAGCTTGGCCTGGATGGAGGCGGGGATTTCGCCGATTTCGTCGAGGAACAGGGTGCCGTTGACGGCCTCTTCGATCAGCCCCTTCTTTTTCTGATCGGCGCCGGTAAAAGCGCCGCGTTCGTGGCCGAATAGTTCGGATTCGAACAACTGTTCCTGCAAACCGCAGCTATCGACCGTCACGAGCGGGCCATCGGCGCGCGCGCTGCGTTCGTGTACCGCGCGCGCGATCATTTCCTTGCCGGTTCCGCTCTCGCCCTGAATCAGCACGGTCACATCGGTCGGCGCCACGGCGTCGATCAGGCCGTAGACCTCGCGCATCGGTTTGCTGTCGCCGACCAGCGAGCCGCGCTGCTGGCTGATCTGCTTGCGATAGTGTTGCAAGGTTTGCCGCAGGGCCGCGTTTTCGAGTACGCGACTGACGGTCAGTTCGAGTTCGGCGAGGTCTACCGGTTTGGTCAGATATTCGCTGGCGCCGAGCTGGATCATGCTGACGGCATTGCGGATCGAGCCGAAGCCTGTAAGAACGATAACCGGGCACTGCTGCGATAACTTGGGCAGCAGGCTTTCGCTGTCGGCGTCCGGCAAACGGAAATCGAGCAGGATCAGGTCGGGTTCGTGCAGAGAAAGCAGTTTCTCGGCTTCGCGCCAATTCCCGGCGCTCGCGGTTTCCAGACCCATCCGCTCGATGTTCTTTACGAGCAGCGCGTTGAACACCCTATCGTCATCGATGACAAGAACGCTTTTTTTCAAACCTGTCTTAGCTCCTGGAAACGCGAATCGATGGAAAGGCTACCCGCGCCGGCCGCATCGTGCCGGCCAGCGCCGCTTTGCGGCAGGCGAATGCGAAAGCAGGTGCCTTGTCCGGGCGTGCTTTCGACTTCGATCTCGCCGTCGTAACGGCTCACGGTGGAGCGCACGATGGACAGCCCCAGACCGGTCCCCATGACGCCATCGGCGCGCTGGCTGTAAAACGGCTGAAAAATGCGCGCGAGATTCTCCGCCGTGATGCCGACGCCGGTGTCGGCCACCTCGATTACGACGTGTCCGCCTTCGATACGGCTGCGCAAATGGGCCTTGCCGCCGGCCGGCATCGCGTGATGCGCGTTTTGCAGCATATTGAAGATCACCATGCGCAATTCGCTCGGGTCGGCCTGAATAACCGGCGATTCCGGCGCGAGTTCCTCGATCTGTTCGATACCGCGCGCTATCGCGTCGTACGAGAGCAGCATCGCCGCATCGTGCATGGCCTGGTTGACTTCGGTGCTTTGCAGGATCTCGTTCGGATGGCGGCAGAGCATCAGCAGGCGGCGCGTGACCTCGATGCAGCGGTCGATTTCGCCATCGACGAGGGCGAGGCTCTCTTCCATTTCGCCCTGTCTGAGAGAATCCTCTTTCATGCTGCGCGACAAGCTTTGCACCGCCAGGCGGACCGATGCCAGCGGGTTATGGATTTCGTGCGCGATCCCGGCGGCGAGCATGCCGATCTCGGATAAGCGCTGCTCCTGCGAGTAACGCGCGAGCGTCGACAGATCGCGCATCGATTCGACGACGCAGGCCTCTTCGCCATCAGGCCCATCGAGCAGGATGCGCGAGGCGACCGTTTCGACTACGACTTCCGCGCCATCGGGGCGGGTCAGGCGTTGCTCGAACTTGAGCATCGGCTGCGTGTCGCTCAAGGCATGCAGCGGACATACGGCCAGCGTTGGCGGACAAGGTTCGAGCGGCGAACGGCTGCTGCGATAGCACTTTTGCGCCAGCGCGGTTTCGCGGCTGGACCCCAGCAGCTTGCAATAGGCGCTGTTGACAGCCAACACCCGATGATCTTCGCTTATTACCCGCACGGCATCGGGCAGGCTGTCGAGCAGGCTGCGCAGGTAACGTTGCTGCGCATGCACTTCGCGATAGGTCGTTTCGAGGTTGGCTGCCATACGGTTGAAGGTCCGCCCCAACTGGGCCAGTTCGTCGTCGTCCTGTACCTGCACGCGCACGCTGTGGTCGCCCTCGGAGAGCCGCTGGGCGGCGTCGGCCAGCGCATCGACCGGTGTCATGACGTAGCGGCGCAGCGCGCGATATCCGACCATGCAGGACAAAAGCATTACGAGCGCAGCGCCGAAAGTCAGGCCGAGTGCGCTGTTGCGCGCCTGGGAGCGAATCGTGCGGGCGTCGTGATCGACGACCAGCGAGCCATCCAGGCTGGGCGCATCGGGCGTGCTGTGGCAACCCATGCAGGCGGCCCGGTTGAGTACCGGGTTTATCGAGCGCAGCACTTCGCGGCCCGAGTCCTCCACGCTAAATTGTGTGGCGCCGGCATCCTTGCGTATTCCGGCAAGGGTTTCTTCGGGCAGGGCGAAGGGTTGTCCGATCGCGCGCGCGTCGGAGGCGAAATGCACGCGCCCGTTCTGGTCCACGATCCTCACGCCGAGGACGCCGGGCTGCCGCCCCATGAGCGTGATGGTTTCCTGCAAGCCTGCCTCGTCGCGCCGCAGCATTGCGCTTTCGAGCGTGGCCTCGAACAGGCGATTGACCTGCATCGACGCGTTTGCACGCTCCTGTGCGAGCTGACCGCGATAAACCGCCACGAACGCGACAAGCAGCAGCACCGAGGCCAGCGCCGAGGCCGCCAGCATCGCCAGCATGATCTTGCGCCGTAGTCTGGCTGCCCACCAGGCGTGCAGACGTCCGTGCATCGCGGCGATGAACGATGCTTTCGGAATGGATTCGGAAGAAACAGACATGAGGCCCGGCCCGGTCGATACGATAGCGATTGTCTCAGACAATCGAGCTATGCGGGACTAGACTACCCGGTTTGCTTCCGCTCCCCCCTAGGCGCCCCGTGACCGTCGATTTTCCCAATAGCCCATTCCGTCTGCATCAGCCGTTCCTGCCCGCCGGCGATCAGCCGACCGCGATCGCGCAGCTCGTCGAGGGTATCGAAGATGGCCTGATGTACCAGACCTTGCTCGGCGTAACCGGGTCGGGCAAGACGTATTCGATGGCCAACGTGATTGCGCGCACCGGCAAGCCCGCGCTCGTGCTGGCACCGAACAAGACGCTCGCGGCCCAGCTTTATGCCGAATTCCGCGAGTTCTTTCCTGAAAACGCGGTCGAGTATTTCGTCTCTTATTACGACTACTACCAGCCCGAGGCTTACGTACCCTCGCGCGATCTGTTCATCGAGAAGGATTCGGCGATCAACGAGCATATCGAGCAGATGCGGCTTTCGGCCACCAAGAGCCTGCTCGAACGGCGCGATGTCGTGATCGTGGCAACCGTGTCATGCATCTACGGTATCGGCGATCCGGTCGATTACCACAGCATGATCCTGCATCTGCGCGAGGGCGAGAAGATACCGCAGCGCGATGTGGTGCAGCGGCTCGTAGGCATGCAATACAGCAGGTCGGATCTGGATTTCAAGCGCGGCACCTTTCGCGTGCGCGGCGATGTGATCGACATTTTTCCGGCCGAGAACGCCGAACTCGCGGTGCGGCTCGAACTCTTCGACGACGAGGTCGAACACATCACGCTATTCGATCCCTTGACCGGGCATCTGAAGCAGAAGCTTGGCCGTTTCACCGTTTTCCCGTCGAGCCATTACGTGACGCCGCGCGATACGGTGCTGCGCGCGATCGAGGCAATTAAAGAGGAGTTGCGAGAGCGCATCGATTTTTATGTGCGCGAGCACAAATTCGTCGAAGCGCAGCGTATCGAGCAGCGCACGCGCTTCGATCTGGAAATGCTGACCGAAGTCGGCTTCTGCAAGGGCATCGAGAATTACTCGCGCCATCTTTCGGGCCGCGCGCCCGGCGAGCCGCCGCCGACCTTGATCGACTACCTGCCGCGCGACGCGCTGATGTTCATCGACGAATCGCACGTTGCGATTCCGCAGGTCGGCGCGATGTATAAGGGCGATCGCGCACGCAAGGAAAACCTTGTCAACTACGGCTTTCGCCTACCCTCGGCGGTCGATAACCGGCCGCTCAAGTTCGACGAGTTCGAGGGGCTGATGCCGCAGGCGATCTTCGTCTCGGCGACGCCATCCACTTACGAGGCCGAGCACCAGGGCCAGGTCGTCGAGCAGGTAGTGCGGCCGACCGGCCTCGTCGATCCTTCCGTCATCGTGCGTCCGGCGCTCAGTCAGGTAGACGACTTGCTGATGGAAATCCGCCTGCGTACCGCGGTGGAGGAACGCGTACTCGTCACCGTGCTGACCAAGCGCTTCGCCGAGGAATTAACCGATTACCTTGCCGAAAATGGCGTGCGGGTACGCTATCTGCATTCGGACATCGACACGGTCGAGCGCGTCGAGATCATCCGCGATCTACGGCTCGGCGAATTCGATGTATTGATCGGCATCAATCTGCTGCGTGAGGGCCTGGATATTCCCGAAGTCTCGCTTGTGGCGATCCTCGACGCCGACAAGGAAGGTTTCCTGCGTTCGGTGCGTAGTCTGATCCAGACGATAGGCCGCGCCGCGCGCCATTTGCACGGCACCGCGATCCTCTATGCCGACAGGATCACCGATTCGATGCGGGCCGCGATGGGCGAGACCGAGCGCCGCCGCAATAAGCAGATCGCCCACAACGAGGCGAACGGCATCGTGCCGAAATCGGTGCACAAGCGGATCAAGGACATCATCGACGGCGTCTACCAGGGCGAGGGCCAGGCGAAATCTGCACGGCTTGCCAAGCCTGGCGTCGACTATGCGTTGATGGACGAAAAGGCGCTGGCCAAGGCGATCAAGCAACTCGAAAAGGACATGCTCGAACACGCGCGCAATCTCGATTTCGAGAAAGCCGCCGCAGCGCGCGACGAGCTTTTCCGCTTGCGTCAACGCGCGTTCGGCGCCGACCAGCACGATGGCACATCTTAAATAGCGGCAGGCGGAATCTTTGATGCCATGCGGGCGGCGTATGCCGCCCGTTTCTATTTTATGACCCCGGTCGGGATGGCGGCAGCGCTAGATCAGTCGCGTATGCAAGGGGGTTTGCGACTGTCGATGCGCTGTTCTTCGTACCGAGCCAGCAAGCTCCAGTAACGGCCGCGCCTGCGGATGAAGTCCCGCATCGACATCTGACGTGCATCGAGGCGGCTGGCCTGGGGCTGCCCAAGTAGCAGCATGCTGGCGAGAAAGCGGCTGATGCGGTTCATCGAGGAACTCCAAAATCGGCGAATGCTGTATTTTTATACAGTATTCATCGCTTGTGCAAGTCGCATAAACGCTGTTCATCAACGCAGATATCTCTCGCGACAACGATAACCCTTGCACCGGATCAACTAATTTTCAGATTGATCGGTTTAAGATGCATTCGAAATCCTCTTTTAAGAAACGTAAAGAGTGTTCAACGAAATTTTTCATGGGAGCGGGGCGCCAGAGTGAATCTCTCTAGCTTGATCGTCGATGTCCGTCCCGAATATCTCCCGTCGGTGCGTGCGGTCCTGGACGCCTGGCCGGGTGTCGAGACCCCGGCTGGTACGCCGGAGGGCAAGTTGATCGTGACCGTCGAGACCGAAACCGATCTCGAAACAACAGATATCTTTTCCCGCATCAACGCCGTCGAAGGCGTGATGTCAGTCGCAATGGTTTATCACCGGATTGAATCCGAGCCTGAACAGGAGGTCTTTCATGGCATTGACGCGGCGTGATTTTATCAAGCAGCAGGCAACGGCCGCCGCAGCGACTGCGGCCGGTATCGCGCTACCCCAAACCGCGGCGATGGCTCAGACCGCCGGCGCCAAGGATGGCGTGCGCTGGGACAAGGGCGTGTGCCGCTATTGCGGCACCGGCTGCGGTGTGCTCGTCGGCGTAAAGGACGGGCGTATCGTGGCGACCCAGGGCGATCCCGATGCGCCAGTTAACAAGGGGATCAATTGTGTCAAGGGTTACTTCCTGGCCAAGATCCAATATGCATCGGACCGTCTGACCACACCGCTTCTGCGCATGAAGGGCGGCAAGTACGACAAGGAAGGCGAATTCCAGCCGGTGAGCTGGAAGCAGGCCTTCGATGTCATGGAAGAAAAATGCAAGGCGGTGCTCAAGGCCAAGGGGCCGAATGGAATCGGCATGTTCGGTTCCGGCCAATGGACGATCTTCGAAGGCTATGCCGCCAACAAGCTGTTCAAGGCCGGCTTCCGTTCCAATAACCTCGATCCCAATGCGCGCCATTGCATGGCCAGCGCCGTGTTCGGTTTCATCCGCACCTTCGGTGCGGATGAGCCGATGGGCTGTTATGACGATGCCGAACATGCCGATGCTTTCGTGCTGTGGGGCTCGAACATGGCCGAGATGCATCCGATTCTGTGGTCGCGCGTGACCAACCGGCGTTTGTCGGCCAAGCACGTCAAGATCCATGTGCTATCGACCTATGCGCACCGTTCCTGCGAAGTGGCCGATGCCGAGCTGATCTTCAAGCCGCAAACCGATCTGGCGATCCTCAATTACATCTGCAACTACATCATCCAGAGCGGCGCGGTGAATCAGGATTTCGTCGCCAAGCATGTGTCGTTCCAGAAAGGCGTGACCGATATCGGCTACGGCCTGCGGCCCAATCACCCGCTCGAACAGGTTGCCGGCAACAACGGCTATCCCGGCGCCGACGGCAAGCCCAAGGGCAACCCGATGGCCGCCTCGCCGATTACCTTCGAGGAATTCAAGAAGTTCGTCTCGACCTACACGCTCGAATACACCGAGAAGCTGTCGGGCGTGCCGAAGGAGAAACTCGAAGCGCTGGCCAAGCTTTATGCCGATCCGAAGACCAAGGTCACTTCCTTCTGGACCATGGGATTCAACCAGCATTCACGCGGCACCTGGGCCAACAACATGATCTACAACGTCCACCTTTTGGTGGGCAAGATCTCCGAGCCCGGCAATGGCCCGTTCTCGCTGACGGGACAACCGAGCGCCTGCGGCACGGCGCGCGAAACCGGCACCTTCTCCCACCGGCTTCCCGCCGACATGCTGCTGGCAAATCCGCAGCATCGCGAGACTGCCGAAAAGATCTGGCGTCTGCCGGCCGGCACGATCCGCGGCGAAATCGGTCTGCACGCGGTGGCGCAGGATCGCGCGCTCAAGGACGGCAAGCTCAACTTCTACTGGACTTCGACCACCAATAATATGCAGGCGGGGCCGAACATCAACCAGGAACGGTATCCGGGCTTTCGCAACAAGGACAACTTCATTGTCGTCTCGGATTGCTATCCCACGGTGAGCGCCCTGGCCGCCGACCTGATTCTGCCCTCGGCGATGTGGATGGAGAAAGAAGGCGCTTTCGGCAATGCCGAGCGGCGCAGCCAGTTCTGGCGTCAGCAGGTCAAGGCGCCGGGCGAGGCGAAGAGCGATCTGTGGCAATACGTCGAGTTCTCCAAGCGCTTCAAGACCGACGAAGTATGGCCCGCCGAACTGCTCGACAAGAACCCGCAGTACAAAGGCAAGACGCTTTACGACGTGCTCTATGCCAATGGCGAGGTCAACAAGTTTGGCAAGGCTGAAACCGCGCGCGTCAATGCGCACGCCTGGGCCGGCTACACGAACGAGGAAGCCGAGGCTTTCGGTTTCTATCTGCATAAGGGCCTGTTCGAGGAGTACCGTCTCTTCGGCATGGGGCACGGCAAGGATCTCGGCGAGTTCGATACCTATCACAAGGTCCGTGGCCTGCGCTGGCCGGTTGTCAATGGCAAAGAGACGCTATGGCGCTACCGCGAGGGTTATGACCCGTACATCAAGGCTGGCGAGGACATCAAGTTCTACGGCAAGCCCGACGGCAGGGCCACGATCTTTGCGCTGCCCTATCAGCCCGCCGCCGAGTCGCCCGACGCCGAATATGACCTGTGGTTGTGTACTGGCCGCGTGCTGGAACATTGGCATACCGGTTCGATGACGCGCCGCGTGCCCGAGCTGTACCGCGCCTTCCCCGATGCCGTGGTCTGGATGCATCCGAAAGACGCCGAAAAGCGCGGTATGACGCACGGCGACAAGGTCAAGGCAATTTCGCGGCGCGGCGAAATCGAGTTGCGCGTAAATACGCGCGGTCGTAATCGCGTGCCCGAGGGCCTTGTGTTCATTCCGTTCTTCGATGAATCGCGTCTGGTTAACAAACTGACGCTGGACGCAACCTGTCCGATCTCGAAAGAGACCGATTTCAAGAAGTGCGCGATCAAGGTCGTCAAGGCATAAATCCAGTTGTATGACTCCAGCTTGCTCCTGCGGCCGTCCATTCGGGCGGTCGCAGGAGTCGTGCCGGCAAAACGATGAATTCCATACGCAAACCGACTTCCGCAACGGCCAAGATTCCGGTATCCGCGCCTGCTCGCCGCCAATTCGTCTTCGACGTGGCGCGCATGGCTTGCGGAATCGGCACGCTTGGCCTTGCGCTCGGCTTGCATGCAAGACAGGCCCGCGCGCATCCGCCGCTGGCGATCCGCCCTCCTGGCGCGCTTGCCGAGGCGGATTTCCTGGGCGCCTGCATCCGCTGCGGACTATGCGTTCGGGATTGTCCCTACGACATCCTGACCCTGGCCAAACCCGGCGAGCCGGTTGCCAATGGCACACCGTATTTCGTCGCGCGGCAGTTGCCGTGCGAAATGTGCGAGCACATCCCCTGCGTCAAGGCGTGTCCGACCGGCGCGCTCGACCCAAAACTGACCGACATCCGCAATGCGAAGATGGGCCTGGCAGTGCTCGTCGATCAGGAAAACTGCCTTAATTTTCTCGGTATGCGCTGCGACATCTGCTATCGCGTATGCCCCGAGCTCGACAAGGCGCTGACGCTCGATACGCATGTGAACGCGCGCACCGGCAAGCATGCGGTGTTCATTCCTGTCGTGCATTCCGATCATTGCACTGGTTGCGGCAAGTGCGAAAAAGCCTGTCCGCTCGAAGCGGCGGCAATCAAGGTCTATCCGCTCGAACTTGCCAAGGGCGAAGCCGGCAAGCATTACCGCCTCGGCTGGGTCGAAAAGGACAAGGCCGGCGCAAGCCTCGTCGCGCCGGACGTCGAACACCACTACACCCTGCCCAAAGGCATGCGCTACGAACAAGGGCGCGGCCTGATTACGGATCCGGCCGCGTCGTCGCCGGCCGCGCCGCCAAGCACGCCAGGCGCGCTGCATGGGGACAAATTGTGAGCCGCCCGCGCATCGGCGCCGATGCCGTGGCCGAAAAAGGCTGGCCGCGCGCGCATGTCTGGCTGCTGTTGCGGCGCGCCTCGCAAATCGGCCTGGTCGTGCTGTTCCTGCTCGGCCCCTGGTTCGGCCTCTGGATCGTCAAGGGCAATCTCGCCTCCAGCCTGACCCTGGGCACTTTGCCGCTGACCGATCCTTATGTGCTGTTGCAGTCCTTGCTGGCGCGTCATATTCCACAGCGCGCGGCGCTGATCGGCGCGCTCATCGTATTGATTTTCTATGCGATCGTCGGCGGTCGCTCGTATTGCGCCTGGGTATGCCCGATCAATCCGGTCACCGATGCCGCGAGCTGGTTGCGCAGGCGATTCGGTATTCACGGCGGCGCGCGTCTGTCGCGCTCCACGCGCTATTGGATACTTGCGATGACGCTGATCGTGGCCTTTGCTACGGGCAGCATCGCCTGGGAACTCGTGAATCCGGTGTCGCTCGTGCAGCGCGCGCTGATCTTCGGTATCGGCGTGAGCTGGACAATCGTACTCGCGATATTTCTGTTCGATCTCTTCGTTGCGCAGCGTGGGTGGTGTGGCCACCTGTGCCCCGTAGGCGCGTTCTACAGTCTGCTCTCGCGCTGGCGTCTGCTGCATGTGACAGCGGCGCAGCGGGATGCCTGCAACGACTGCGCCGACTGTTACGCCGTCTGCCCCGAACCTATCATCATAAAACCCGCGCTCAAGGCGGTCGATGGCGCGGGCCCTGCGATCGATGCGATTTCCTGTACCAACTGTGGCCGCTGTATCGATGTATGCGCGAAGGATGTCTTCGAATTCAGCGTATTGCGCCGAGCAGCTGCAACCCATTTACCAACGGCACAACCCGGCGGAACGCCGGCAGATTGAAGCTCTTACGACCGGACGATGCGAAAGGAAGCAATTATGAACATGTCGATCAAGATGGTGTTGGCCGCGGCCATTGCGGCAGGCGTGTACGGCTGCGTTCAGTTCGCCGGCGTCTCGACGCTGCGCGGCGTGGACGTTCCGGCCGCCGATATGGCACCTGACATGATGAAGACCTATGCCGGCAAGCGCCCGGGTTCGGGGCAGCCGATCACGCGCACCTTCAAGGAGCAGCCGCCCTTGATACCGCATGCCATCGACAATTTCGACGAGATTACGATCTCCGACAACCAATGCCTGGAATGTCACGATCCCGCGAATGCGCCGGCGAAAAAGGCGCCAAAGGTCGCCGATTCGCACTTGGTCAGCGGCGTCGTCAGCCTGGGACGCTACCAGTGCAATTCTTGCCACGTGCCGCAAGTCGATGCCAAGCCGCTGGTGAACAACGAATTTATTGGCACAGCGGTTCCCGCACGCTAGAACCTGAGTGATCCGGCATCGGTCCGTGATCGATGCCGGATAGATTCTCTGGGCTCAGAGGATCTCTTTACCTCTACAGCATATGATCGAGGAAAGCCCGCGTACGCGGATGCTCGGGGTTCGAGAACATCTGCGCGGCGGGCCTGGCCTCAAGAATCTCACCGCCATCCATGAACAGCGTGCGCGTGGATACGTCGCGCGCAAAGCTCATTTCGTGCGTCACCACGAGCATCGTCATATGCTCTTCGGCAAGCTGGCGCATGCTGCGCAGCACTTCGCCCGTGAGTTCCGGGTCGAGCGCCGAGGTAGGTTCGTCGAACAGCATGATGTCGGGCGCCATTGCGAGCGCGCGGGCAATCGCGACGCGCTGCTTTTGTCCGCCCGACAGGCGCGACGGGTAGCTATCGCGTTTTTCGAGCAGGCCGACCTTGCGCAGCAGCTCTTCGGCATGCGGCACGATGGCATCCCGTGCGAGTCCCTTGACCGTCATCGGCGCTTCGATGAGGTTTTGTAGCACGGTTAAATGGGGAAACAGGTTGAACTGCTGGAAGACCATGCCCATCCTGCGGCAGATGCGGCGCAGCTCGGCCTCGGGTGCATAGTGGCAGTGGCCCTCGGCATCGGTTGCGACAAGTGCTTCGCCTTCGATTTCGATGCAGCCGCGTTCTATGGTTTCGAGATGGTTAAGACAACGCAATAGCGTGCTTTTGCCCGAACCGGAAGGGCCGATGATCGCGATCACATCGCCCCGGCCGACTTCCAGCGATACGCCACGGAGCACTTCGAGCGCGCCGAAGCGTTTATAAATGTCCTGCGCGCGGATCATTGTCTCATTCGTCATAGACGGCATATTTCTTTTCCAGGCGCTGAAAGCCGATTGTCAGCACCAGCGTCATCAAGAGATAGAACGCGGCGGCGACGATGAACGGCGAGGTCGTGAAGTCGCGCTGCACGATGCCGCGCGCAGCGCGCAGCAGGTCGTTCATTGCCAGCACGTAGATCAGCGAGGTGTCCTTGACGAGCGTGATCGTCTCGTTGCTGACCGGCGCCAGGATGCGCTTGACGACTTGCGGCAAGACGATGCGCCGCATCGTTTGTCCGTACGACAGGCCGAGCACTTTGGCCGCTTCGTATTGGCCGCGATCGATCGACTGAATACCGCCACGGAAGATCTCGGCGAAGTAGGCGGCGTAGTTGAGCGTGAAAGCAAGGATGGCGGCCGGGAAATCCGGCAGGCGGATGCCCACGAGCGGTACGAAGGGTAATGCAAAATAAATGAACAGCATTTGCAGCATCAGCGGCGTGCCGCGCATCAGCCAGATGTAGCCGTTGACCAGGTTGCTGACGGCGCCGCTGCGCGACAGGCGCAGCAGCGCGAGCACGAGGCCCAGCGGGAGCGAGAGCACCAGCGTGATGCAGAACACCTGGAGCGTGACGCCGGCGCCGCCGAGCAGCGGACCGAGAATCGAGAGAAAATATTCCATTGGAAGGCGGCAGACGTTCGCTTACTTGACGATGTCCTTGCCGAACCACTGCGTCGAGATCCGCGCGGCGGTGCCGTCCTGCTTCATTTTGTCCATCGCTTCCTGGAGTTTTGCGAGCAGCGCGGTATCGTCCTTGCGTACGCCGACGCCATATTCCTCGGTACCGAAGTGGTCGTCGAGCACGAGGTATTCGCCCGGCTTCTTGGCGGTGTAGTAACGGCCCACGACCTCGTCGACGACGAGCGCGTCGAGGCGTCCGGCCTTCAAATCGAGCAGGGCGGTCACGTTGTCGCCGAACTTCTTGAGTTCCTTGAAGGTCTTCGCGGTGTCCGCATCGCGCTCCACGGCTTCGACCGCCGTGCTGCCTTCCTGCACGCCGACGATCTTGTCGGCAAGATCGGTCTTGTACTTGATCGTTGATGCGCCGGTCACCACGATGATCTGGCGGTTTTCGAGGTAGGGCTTGGTGAAGGCGATGTTTTCCTTGCGCTTATCGGTGATCGTCAGGCCGTTCCAAAGCGCGTCGACGCGTTTGCCGTTAAGTTCCGCTTCCTTCGCATTCCAGTCGATAGGCTTGAACTCGACCTCTACGCCAAGGTGCTTGGCAGCTTCGCGCGCCATCTCGATGTCGAAACCGGTCAGGTTGTTCTTCTCGTCGCGAAAGCCCATCGGCGGGAAGTTGTCGTCGAGGCCGACGACGATCTTGGTCGGCGCGCTCGCCGTGGTGCTGTCCTGCTTGCCGCAGGCGGTCAAGGCTAGACCCATCAGTACGGCAAGCGTCAGCCGCAGAATTTGTTTTCCCATTTTTTGTTCCCTCTGAAAACAAGTGAATCCGCAGACTGCCCCACGCAGGCGGAAAACCCCGGATTATCGCCGACCGCGAAGGGCTCAAGCGGTTTCTTCGTGCGCAGGCTTCGAGCGTTTCATCGAAATTGCACCGACAGGACAAGGCGCTACGCACTCGCCGCAGCCGTTGCATGCCGCAGGATCGGTCTCTAGCTGCATGATGCCGCCGGTAACTAAAACAAAGCGCAAGGCGCGCGGTTCGCAGGCCTCTGCGCAACTACGGCATTCGACGCGCTGCTGCGCAAGGCAGGTTTGATCGACTGCCACGCGCCAGCGGATCGGGTGCTCCGCCATGTTCCGCGACAAAGCGCCGTGCGGGCAGGCGTCGAGGCACTTGCCGCAGAGGTCGCAGCCGCGCCGCATGAAGCCGATTTCCGGATAGCCGCCGTCGCCACGCGCGATCAGGCGGTGGGGACAGATTGCGACGCAGGCGTCACAGCGTGTGCAGCGCGCGAGAAAGTCTTGTTCGTCATCGAGCGACCAAGGCGGCCGCAACGGCAGGGTGAGTTCCTTCGCTGTTGCGGCGCGGGTCGAACCTCGTAGCAAAAGGCGTCGGCGGGGGTCCATTGCGCAATCCTTTTAGCGTGCGGGCGTGCGCAAGGGGCCGCCGCGCGGATCTTCTCCGCGCGCGAGTTTGGCGAGCGCGCTGTCGATGCCGTCGCGGTCGGGCGTGCCTGGCGGATAGTGCTTTTGCAGCGCAAACAGCGCTGTTGTCGCGCTTTTGGCGTCGCCGCGCTCGATTGCTGCGAGCGCATATAGCGACAACACGTCCGGGTCGTCCGGCGCAATGGCTTTGGCATGATCGACGAGTGCGTAGGTGCGCGCGTCGAAGCGGCGCTCGGCGGCAAGGAGGCGGGTTTCGACCCATTCCGTCAGTATTGGCGCGGATTCCATCGCACGGGGCGCCGCATGTTCGTAGGCCGCAGCGGCGTCGCCATGACGTTCGAGTGCGTTGTACGAGCGCGCGAGCATCAGCCAGCCGTCGAGATCGCCGGGCTCGCGCTGCAGGCGCTCGGCGAGTTTGCGCGTGGCCTCGGCCATCGTGGTATCGGCTGCGTGCTGTGTGCTCGCCGCCGCCTTGAGCGCGCGCGGTTCGCCGAGCATGGCATAGAGCAGGCCCACCGCCAGCGGCACCGCGAGCACCATGAGCCAAGACTGCACGCGCTTCGCCCCGCTTGCGCGCGGCGCGCCGGCCCAGTACAGGCTGGCGCTGAATGTGCCGACGAGCATGGCCGTCAGCAATGCGAAAAGCCCGCTGGCGCTCATGCCGTGTCTCCGGTGTTACTGCTGCGCATGGCGCGCCACATGACGAAACCGCCGCCACCGAGAATCAGCAAAGGTCCAAGCCAGAGCAGCAGCGTGCGCAAACTCAACGGTGGGCGGTAAGTGACGAAATCGCCATAGCGTTCGACGAGAAAGCGCTTGATCTGGTCGTCGTTATCGCCGGCGGCCATGCGCGCGCGAATTTGCGCCTTGAGGTCGAGCGCCAAGGGCGCGTTGGAATCGGCCAGGGATTCGTTCTGGCACACGAGGCAGCGCAGCTCGCTGGTGAGCAAGTAGAGCCGGTCGGCGTCGACTTTTGCAGCGCTGTCTGCCGCCTGCGCCGAGGTTTGCAGCAGGAGGGCGACGCAGAGGGCCGCGATGATGTGGGCGCATCGCATAAGGCGGCTCATCGGATTTGTGCCTCGATACGGGGCAACACTTCGCGCGCGATCAGCTCCGGCGTCAGCGCGCCGACATGCTTCCAGACGATGATGCCTTTTGCATCGACCACAAAGGTTTCGGGCGCGCCATATACGCCAAGCTCGATCGCCAGCCGTCCGTCGCCGTCGACAATGCTGGTCGAGTAGGGATTGCCAAGTTGCGTGAGCCATGCCGTGGCGTCCGCCGTGCTGTCCTTGTAGTTCAATCCGATCAGTTGATCGGCGCGGCCCTTGGCGCGTAGCGTTTGCGCCAATTCCAGCAGAGTCGGGTGTTCTTCGCGGCAGGTGCCGCACCAGGACGCCCAAAGGTTGATGACATGCGCTTTGCCGCGCAGCTCGGCCGGCCCGATGGGGGCGCCGCTACCGCCAAGTTGCGCCAGGGACAAGGCGGGCCAGGGCTTGCCGATGAGAACCGAGGGCAGCTCGCGCGGGTCGCGCGTCATGCCAACGGCAAGCAGCGCCAAGAGTGCGAGCACGGCGGAAAAGGCGGCCCATAAGCCCCAGCGAGGACGCGTGTGGATAGTGTTCGTATTCATGCCCTGAGCTCGGCGGAAATCGGCGAGGAGCCGTTAGGCGGCATGCCGGATGTGTTTTCCTGGCGCATCGTGCGGCGTTGCTGCATGGCGACGAAGCTGCCGAGCGCCATCATCAGCACGCCGATCCAGATCCAGCGGATGAACGGTTTATGCTGGACGCGCACGCTCCAGGCCTGCGCCGCATCGGGTGTTTCGATTGGCGTGCCAAGCGCAACGTAGATGTCGCGCGTCAGGCCCCAATCGATGGCGGACTCGGTCAGCGGCATGCTGGCGCCGATATAGCTGCGCTTCTCGCTGGTGAGCGCATGCGTGGCGCCATCGCCGCAGACCAGCGTGAAATGGCCGACCTGGGCGTCGTAATTGGGACCGCTGCGCGCACTCATGCTGTCGAACGAGAGCTTGCAATCGGCCAGCGGGTGGCTGTCGCCGGGCGCGAGCCGCACGTCGCGCTCGACGCCGTAGCCCTTGACCATCGCGACGCCGACGATGAAGGCCGCCACGCCGAGGTGTGCGATCGTCATGGCAATGCCGGCGGCATTGATGCGGCCGCTGCGCAGACGTTGCACGGCCCAGTGCAGCGTGCTGACTAGAATGCCGAGCGCCGCGAGCAGCGCGATGACGACGAGCGGCTTGGCCTGGCCGTAGGAGTGCGACAGCGCGAACGGTAAGGCGATAGCGCAGAGCAGCAGTATGGCCAGTGCTGGCCGCAGGCGGCGGCGTAGCAAGTCGCCCGCGCTATCGCGTCTCCAGCGCAGCCATATCGCGGGGATCAGCAATACGGCGGCCGGTAGCAGCAGCGGCGCCATGACGGTGTCGAAATAAGGCGCGCCGACCGACAGCTTGCCCAGTTGCAGCGCGTCCATGATCAATGGATAAAGCGTGCCGAGCAGCACACAGCCGCAGGCGGCAACGAGAAACAGATTGTTGAGCGCAAGTGCCATATCGCGCGACAGCAGTGTCGGCGGCGGCGCTTCGCGGATGGGCCGCAGCCGCTCGCCGTGCCAGGCCACGAGTCCCAGGCTGCCGAGCAAGGCAAAGGCGATCAGCGCGAGCATGACGCTGCCGCGACGCGGATCGGAGGCGAAAGCGTGCACGGAGGTCAGCACGCCCGAGCGGACCAGGAACGTGCCGAGCAGCGACAAGACGAAGGCGCCGATCGAGAGGGCCGCCGTCCAGTAGGCGAAGCGGCCATGCTGTTCGCGCGCGACCTGAATATGCAGCAGCGCGGCCAGCGCGAGCCAGGGCATCAGCGAGGCGTTTTCGACCGGATCCCAGAACCACCAGCCGCCCCAGCCCAATTCGTAATAAGCCCACCAGGAACCGAGCGCGATACCCAGCGACAGGAAGGCCAACGCGGCTGCCGTGAAAGGCCGCGCCCAGCGTACCCAGCCGGCGGGTGCGCCACCGCGCAGCACAGCCAGCGTCATCGCGAAGGGGATGGCCGTGCCGCCGTAGCCCAGATAGAGCAGCGGCGGATGCAAGGCCATGCCGGGGTCTTGCAGCAGCGGGTTCAGGCTCATGCCTTCCTCGGCCGCCGGCAGCAGGCGCGCGAACGGGTTCGAGGTGAACAGCACAAAAGCGCCGACACAGGCTGCGACGACACCGAGCATGCCGAGCGTGCGCGCGGCAAAATCGGCGTCGCGCCGCATGAGGCTGCGCAGGGCCGCCAGATTCCACAGCGCGAGGGCCGCGAGCCACAGCAGCATCGAACCTTCGTGGCCGCCCCATACCGCCGCGATTTTGTAGACTAGCGGCAGCGTGCGATGGCCGTTTTGCGCCACATAGACGAGCGAAAAATCGTCATTGACGAAGGCGAACCCAAGCAACACGATGGCGCCGCAGACGCTCAATACCTGCCAGCACGCGGCTAAGGTAACGAGGCGCGGCTGCGTGCCCGGCCCGAGGCCGCCCCATGCCTGTACGAGGGCGGCGACGAGCGCCACGATCAAGAGCAGTTGGCCTAATTCACCGATCATTGTTTGCCGCCGGCCTGCGGTTCGCCGCGTTTGAGGGCATCGTGAAGCTGCGGCGGCACGTAGTTTTCGTCGTGCTTGGCGAGGACCTCGGTCGCGACGAGCGTGCCCGAGGCATCGAGCCGGCCTTGTGCGACCGCGCCCTTGCCTTCTTTGAAGAGGTCGGGCAGGACGCCGTGAAAAATCACCGGCACGCTGCTGGACGCGTCCATGAGCGTGAAACGTACTTGGAGCCCGCCGTCGGACGCGCGCTGTAGCGAGCCGGCCTGTACGAGGCCGCCGACGTGCAGCACGTCTTTCGTGCGCGCCGAGCCGCTAGCCAGCTCGCCCGGGGTGACGAAGTACACGAGATTGTCGCGGAACGCCTGTTTAAGAAAGATGCCGGCCGCCAGCAGCAGCGCTCCGACAAGGAGCAACAGCACGAGACGCTTGCGCCGTGCCGTGAATGCCAGGTTCATAGTCGGTCCTTGGTGTTACGCAGGCGGCGTGCATGCTGGCGCAAGGCGATCTGTTCAAAGACGAGCATCAGCACCACGGTGGCCACGCTGCTCCATACATAGAGGCCGTGCCGCCCCATCTGGAAAAAGGATGGCCAGTCGCTCCACCAGAGCTTGAAGAATTCAGACATGGATCGCCTCGCCGGGATGCGCTTGCGTGTTGGACAGGCTGTCGGCCTGGATGGCGTGGAGCCAGCGCGCATAGGCTTCGCGCTCCTCGATCAAAAGCAGTACGCGCTGGAGCACGGTTGCGGCGGCCCAGGCCCAGGCCGCGAGCATGCATAGCAGCAATGCCCATAGCATTACCGGCGCCATGCTCGCGCCGCGCGGCGTGACGCTGGCGCCCTGGTGCAACGTGTTCCACCAGTACACCGAAAAATACATGACAGGCAAATTCAGCGCGCCGAGCAGGGCCAGTACGGCGCAGGCGCGGTCGGCGCGTTGCGGATCGTCGATCGAGCCCTGCAATGCGAGGTAGCCCAGATAGACGAGCAGGAGCAGCAGCGAGGACGTCAGGCGCGCGTCCCAGACCCACCAACTGCCCCACATCGGCTGGCCCCACAGCGCACCGGTGACAAGGCAGAGCGCGGCGAACACCGCGCCGGTTGGCGCCAGTGCATGCGCGATGAGGTGCGACAAACGCGTGCGCCAAACCAGGCCGACGAAGCTCCAGAACGCCATCATCGCGTAAAAGAACATCGCAACCCAGGAGGCCGGCACATGCAGGTACATGATCCGGTAGCCCTCGCCCTGCACTGCGTCGGACGGCGCGACGCCGAATCCCAGATAAAGCCCGACCGCGCCGGCGAGCGCCGCCACGATGCGCAGCGGTGCAATGAGCCGGCGCGCCAGCGGGGCGAAGCGCGCCGGCGTGGCGAACCAGAAAACATACTTTGCGAGATTCATCGCCTTAACTTTCTACTCCGATACGCGCGGCGCTTGCCGCGAGCCAGGGACAACAGGCCAATGCCGCGCAGGCAAAGGCCGCGAGCAGCGAAAGATGCGCGCCGGCCGGCTCGCCGATTTGCGCCGCGCGCACCGCGAGTGCCCCGAACACCAGCACGGGCGCCGCCAGCGGCAGCACCAGCCCGATCACGAGCACGCCGCCTTGGCGCAGACCCGCCGCCAGCGCGGCCACCACGCCGACCAGCATGACCAGCACGCAGGTACCCGGCAAGAGGCCGAGCATCAGGACGCCGAGCGCCGGGGGGGCGAGCCCGTATTGCAGCGCAACGAGCGGTGCGAGCAACAGCACCGGCAGCGCCACCACGATCCATTGCGCAAAGAGCCGCGCGGCGACGAGCAGCACGAGCGGCACGCCGCAAAGCACCCATTGATCGAGCCAACCACTGGCTAGATCATCGTTGAAGCAGCGACCGCTTGCCATGAGCACGCTCAATAGTGCTGCAACCCACAGAACGCCGGGTGCGAGCAGCGCGAGCGTATCGCGCGTCGGCGCCACGCTCAGCGCGGGCAGGCCGGCGACCGTCGCAAAAAACAGCGCCTGCACCAGGAGGTCCACCGGACGCGCCGCCGCCAGCGCCCATTCGCGCTGCAGAACGGCGCGCGCGGCGCCCAGCCACGGGACGGCATGCGGGGAATCGACGGACGCTCGATTCATGGCAGGGGCTCCGTGCGCGCGGGCCCCGCCAGATCCAGCGTGCGGCAGGCGACAAAATCGGCCGGCAGCACCTGGTGCGAGGTCAAAATAATTGCGCCGTCCGCTTGAAGATGCGCGCGCGCGGCCGCGGAAAGCCAGGCGCAGCCTTGCGTATCGAGCGCATCGAAGGGCTCGTCGAGCAGCCAGAGCGGCCGCCGCACGAGCTTAAGACGCGCGAGCGCGAGCTTGCGCCGCTGGCCGGCCGATAAATGGCGCACCGCACGGTCGGGCACGCCCAGTTCGGCCATCAGCGCGGCGGCTTTGCCGCTGTCCTGGCCATGCAGGCGGGCGAATAATTCGAGATTTTGTAGCGCGCGCAAATCGCCGGCCCAGCCATCCTGATGGCCAAGGTAGGCGCAGGCGTCGGCACGCCGTTCTATGCGTCCGGCCAAGGGCGGGCGCAGACCGGCCAACGTGCGCAGCAGCGTGGTCTTGCCGCAACCGTTGGGACCGCGCAGATGTATCGAATCCCGTTCCGAGATGCAAAAATCCAGCGGCCCCCACAGTCGCAAGCCATTACGCTCACCGATCAGACGGGCGGCGCTCAATACGACGTTCTGCCCTTCAAGCCGCGACGACAAACCACGACTCCGATCGCTGCGGGATCGAATCCGCAGCATTCCTGCAACTTCGCATCAGGTTTCCCGTTCGTATTCAATCCGCCCGATTACAACCGCTTATTACTTGGCGGCCGTGATGTCGGCCTTGGCGTCGATGCCAAGCGTGTAACCGAGCGACACCTGGTGGAAGCGCCCGGCCGTGTAATCGTCATGGATTGCAAAACCGATATTGTAGGTCTTGCCGCTGACCAGCGCGATGTCGCCTTCACCGCCGGTGAATTTGCGCGTGAAGACGAC
>JAVBKC010000014.1:0-46162 GCA_031554255.1 Niveibacterium sp. | reverse complement strand
ACCGATCTCTTCGGCGAACAGGCCGTGCTCTGCGGCGGCGCCGTCGAACTCGTCAAAATGGGTTTCGAGACGCTCGTAGAAGCCGGTTATGCGCCCGAAATGGCCTATTTCGAGTGCCTGCACGAACTCAAGCTGATCGTCGATCTGATGTACGAAGGCGGTATCGCGAACATGAACTACTCGATTTCGAATAACGCCGAGTATGGCGAGTACGTGACCGGCCCGGAAGTCATTAATGAGGGCTCGCGCGCTGCCATGCGCAATGCGCTCGCACGTATCCAGTCGGGCGAGTACGCCAAGCAGTTCATCCTCGAAGGCCGCACGAACTACCCTTCGATGACGGCTCGTCGCCGCCTGACGGCCGCGCATCCGATCGAGCAGGTCGGCACGCAACTGCGCGACATGATGCCGTGGATCAAGGCGAACAAGCTGGTCGATCAGTCGAAGAACTAATTGATAGCACGTAAGTAGAACGGCCACCTGCGGGTGGCCGTTTTTTTGGGTACGAACAGCCGCCGGGCTTACGAACCCCTTCTGCTAAAATTAATGGTTAAGCTGGAACATCAAGGCAGGACAAACGGATAATGATCGAGAAACGTCCCCCGAAATTGCTGCCCCAGGGTTCGATACGCCGTCGCGGCATCTACATCCTGCCGAACCTCTTCACGACAGCAGCCTTGTTTGCCGGTTTCTACGCAATCGTGCAGGCGATGAATGCGCGCTTCGAATATTCGGCCATTGCGATTTTTGTCGCGATGATCTTCGACGGGCTGGATGGCCGCGTCGCCCGACTCACGCACACGCAAAGCGAATTCGGTGCCGAATACGATTCGCTCTCCGATATGGTGTCCTTCGGCGTCGCGCCTGCGCTGGTGGTCTACGAGTGGGCGCTCAAGGGCATGGACAAGCTCGGCTGGATCGCCGCCTTCATTTATTGCGCAGGCGCAGCGCTGCGGCTTGCGCGCTTCAATACGAATATCGATGTCGTCGATAAGCGCTTTTTTCAGGGTTTGCCTTCTCCAGCCGCCGCCGCGCTTGTCGCAGGGCTGGTCTGGGTCATGATAGACAACCACATCGCCGGCCCGGACATTCGCTGGATCGTGTTCGCAATCACCGTGTTTGCCGGTATCACGATGGTCAGCAACGTTCCGTTCTGGAGCGGCAAGGACATCAACCTGCGTCGCTCCGTGCCGTTCGCCGTCGTGCTTGGTATGGTCGGCGTTTTTCTCGCGGTGTCGAGCTACCCCGGCGGCGTGCTGTTCGGGCTTTTCATCGCTTACGGACTTTCCGGTTATGTGATTTGGCTGTGGCGCAAGCTGCGCCGCAAGACTTGAATTCAATCGTTGACTGGCGCCCGACGAGCGCCCGCAAGCATGCCGGCGCGCTGCCGGCCCAGGAGGCAGAACATGAGTAAGAATCGTCTGGTGATCTTCGATACCACGCTGCGCGACGGCGAACAAAGTCCGGGTGCCGCGATGACGAAGGATGAAAAGCTGCGTATCGCGCGCCAACTCGAACGCCTGAAAGTCGATGTCATCGAGGCGGGTTTTGCGGCAGCGAGTCCGGGCGACGCAGCGGCGATTCATGCGATTGCCGAAGCGGTGCGCGAATCGACGATTTGCTCGCTTGCGCGCACGGGCGAGCGCGATATTCGCGCAGCCGGCGAGGCGATCCGGCCTGCCGCACGCGGGCGTATCCACACTTTTATTGCGACCAGCCCGATCCACATGGAAAAGAAGCTGCGCATGCAGCCCGACGATGTTGTCGCGGCGGCGGTTGCGGCGGTCAAGCTCGCGCGCCAATACACCGATGATGTCGAATTCTCGGCCGAGGACGCGGTGCGCTCCGAAACCGATTTTCTCGTGCGGATCTTCGATGCGGTAATCAAGGCAGGAGCCACGACGATCAACGTGCCCGACACGGTTGGCTATGCGATTCCGGCGAACTGGGGCGAGCGCATGCGTCAGCTTATCGAGCGCGTGTCTGACGCCGACAAGGTGATCTGGTCCACCCACTGCCACAACGATCTTGGCATGGCGGTCGCCAATTCGCTGGCTGCGGTAGAGGCCGGCGCGCGCCAGGTCGAATGCACGATCAACGGACTCGGTGAGCGCGCGGGCAATGCCTCGCTCGAAGAAATCGTGATGGCGATCCGCACGCGCGCCGATATTTTCGGGCTCGAAACCGGCATCGACACGCGCCAGATCGTCGCGACCTCCAAGCTCGTCTCGACGATCACCGGTTACCCGGTCCAGCCGAACAAGGCCATCGTCGGGGCGAACGCCTTCGCCCACGAATCCGGCATCCACCAGGACGGAGTGCTCAAGCATCGCGAAACCTACGAAATCATGCGACCCGAGGACGTAGGCTGGGCCACGAACCGGCTTACGCTGGGCAAACTCTCCGGCCGTAATGCCTTCCGCACGCGCTTGCAGGAACTGGGCATCGTAGTCGAGTCCGAAGAGCTGCTGAACCATGCGTTCGCGCGCTTCAAGGCGCTCGCCGACAAAAAGAGCGAGATCTTCGACGAGGACTTGCAGGCGTTGATGTCGGAAGAGGCGCAGGAAATCGCGCTCGACTACTACAAGCTCGTTGCGGCGCGCTTTCATTCGGAGACCGGCGAGACGCCGAACGCGGTGCTGACGCTAGTCGTCGACGGGCAAGAGCGGCGCGCCGAAGCCGGCGGCAGCGGGCCGGTGGATGCCGCTTTCCGTGCGATCGAATCGGTCGCGCAGAGCGGCTCGGAACTCTTGCTCTACTCGGTCAACGCGATCACGACCGGCACCGACGCGCAGGGCGAAGTCACCGTGCGGCTCGCGCGTGAAGGCCGTGTGGTCAATGGCCTGGGCGCCGATACCGACATCATCGTGGCCTCGGTCGAGGCTTACCTGAATGCGTTGAACAAGCTGCATGCCGGCACGATCAGACTCAATCCTCAGATCGAGACGGTTTAAGCCATAGCGGCATGAATCGTTCCACGACTTCTCTGGCGCAGACGCTCAACGAACGCGTGACCGAGCTGATCCGCCAGAAAATCGTGCGTGGCGAATTCACGCCCGGCCAGCGTTTGTCGGAAGCCGCCTTGAGCGAGAGTCTGGAGATTTCGCGCAATACCCTGCGCGAAGTCTTCCGCATTCTGGCCAAGGAAGGGCTGCTCACGCACGCACCGAATCGCGGGGTATCCGTCGCGATTCCGAGTATCGCCTCGATCATCGACCTCTATCGCGTGCGGCGTCTCATCGAATGCCAGGCGCTGGCGCAAGCCTATCCGCTCCACCCTGCAAAAGGGCATATGCGGCGCGCGGTCGAGGCGGCGCAACAGTCTCGCGAACAGGGCGACTGGATAGGCGTGGGCTCGGCCAACATGGAGTTTCATATGGCCGTGGTCGAGCTTGCCGACAGCGAACGCCTGAACGTGCTGTTTTCTCATCTACTAGCCGAACTGCGGCTGGCTTTTGGCCTCATCAAGGACGCCGAGTTTCTCCACCGGCCCTTCGTGGATGACAACCTGAAGATTCTCCTTCAGTTCGAGGCCGGACACTTTGCCGAGGCTGCCGCCAGCTTGAATCACTATCTGGCTCAATCCGAACGGATCATTCTGGCGGCCTACGCACGGCGTATTCCGGAGTCGGTCGCCGACCTCTGAACTCACAGGGATCTGCTCGCGTTCCTGCGGGACCAATGCGAGCCACATCAGCACGGGCACTGCGAATGCCGTCCAGTTGTGCGGCAGTACGAACCATGTTCATTTCTGGCTCAATGGCTCATCTAAGGAGGCGCTCTTTATCCCGAGCCCGCACAACTCACCCAAAGCAAGCGTTTGTTGCGATGCGACGCGAGATGTGCTTGGCCCAGCATCAAGGTTAAATTCCGAACAGAATCCACTACAAAGTGACGATGGGCGAGGATCTTCGAATGCTCGCCCTCAATGGAATAACTGATTTCCTTCGACACGCAGCCACACTGATATACGGGCTGCTTCATGAAAAAACTGACATCGACGATGTAGCTTCCTGAATGTACCGTGGGCATTCCCATTCTGACTTCGATGCATTGCGCAATCGAATTTTGGATAACTACATCTGGCATGGCCTCGGCATTCGAGTGACCTATGCTGAACGCCAGCATAACGAGAACCCAAGCATTTTTATACACGAGCACCGCCGTAAGTTGAGCTATGCGCCGAGTATTTGACGAGCAATGTCAAGCTTGGATATCTGGTTTTACTAGCGTAGCTCCTCAGTGCAAGGAAAAAATACGTTTCGATCTCAATACAACCATGACTAAATCCCTTGGTTGAATCGTGCAAGTAAAACCCATCACGACCGAAAGTTTTTGATTTGTCTAAGGCCGCGATCCTCACACGGTTTCTTCCCCAGTTTGCCCAGTATGGCTCACATGCTCCGGCATCTTTTCCTCGCGGTATCATTTCGATCCCCCACGCGGGAGCTAGCTTACAACTAGTAGAGTTGGCAATACGCGCCATACCAGATCCGCGACCATTACCTTGTAACGACCTTCGGGAATCGGTCTAGCATCCGGAACATGTTGTTTATCGGAACTCTGACGACCAGGAAGGCCGCTTGTTGCCCGATATTGCCTGCCAAACCATCTCAGAATTTGGCCGTCGTATGTCATGTTGTCCACTCGCGCCCTTCGCCCTTGATCGTATGAAAATTATCGCTTTCGAATTTGGTGCCAGATTGGCATCAGTTTCTTGATCGGCGACAGATTTGTGCGGGAACGCGGCGACTCGAACTCCAGTTCTGAGCGAACGAATGATCCTTGGGGGGGGCCCTCACCCACAGATGCCCTCTCGCGGCAGATCATGATTGGCGTGAGGCCTGTTCAAAGCCTTGTTTTGCCACATTACGGGTTTCTCCGTATGTAGGCGTTTTAATTTGTTGATCAAACTTGGCGTCTTTGTGATACAAAATATCTCGGATTGTTCAACGATTTCGAGCCCGTTTAATCTTCACTCGACGCCAAATCAACATGACTGACGTAAATTTATGGCCGCTGATCGGTGTGGCCGTCATCATTGCGGGCTTCGTCCTGCGCTTTAATCCGATGTTGGTCGTGGTCGTTACAGCAGTGGCTACTGCGGCGGCGGCGGGTTTCGGGCCGGAGAAGATCCTGACTGCCATCGGCACCGGCTTCATCAAAACGCGCAACCTGCCCTTGATCATCGTTCTGCCGCTGGCGGTGATCGGCCTGCTCGAACGCCACGGCTTGCGCCAACACGCGCAGAACTGGATCAGCCATATCAAATCCGCGACGGCTGGGCGTTTGTTGATCGTCTATCTCGCGGCGCGCGAACTCACGGCCGCTGCCGGCCTGACCAGTCTTGGCGGTCATCCGCAGATGGTGCGTCCGCTGCTTGCACCGATGGCCGAGGGCGCCGTGCAAGCGCGCTATGGGCGCCTGCCGGATCGCATCCGCGACAAGTTGCGCGCCTACGCCGCAGCCACCGATAACGTGGGACTTTTCTTCGGCGAAGACATCTTTGTAGCCTTCGGCGCAATCGTGCTAATGACGACCTTCCTGCACGAGGCCGGTATCGATATCGAACCTTTACATGTCGCGCTCTGGGGCATTCCGACCGCGATCTGCGCCTTCGTCGTGCATGCCACGCGCCTGTATCGGCTCGATAAGGCGCTGGACAAGGAGCTTGGCGGCACGGCCTCCGCAGCCGACGCCGCACCTGTGGCCACGCAAGAGAGCCGCTGACCATGATTTTCTCGATTCAGCATCTCTACTATCTGGCCGGCATCATTCTCGCCATCACCTCGGCGATGACGCTGACCGATCGCAAGCATCCCAAGCGCTACAGCAGCGCCCTGTTCTGGGGATTGTTCGCAATTGTTTTTCTGGCCGGCGATCTCCTGCCGCCCGTCTGGGTCGGCGCTGGCGTGGTCGTCATGGCCCTCATCGCGGGCTTTGGCGGCGTCGGCGCCGGCAAGCATCGGGAACCTTCTCAGGACGAGTACATCGCGAGCGCACGCCGCTTGGGCCATAAGCTTTTCGTGCCGGCGTTGGCGATTCCGCTAATCACGGTGCTTTGTGCGGTAGCACTGAAGAATTTCCATATTGGCGAGAAGCTGCTGTTCGATCCGAAGAACGTCACCTTGCTCGGCCTGGGTGTGGGTTGCATCGTTGCGCTGGGGCTTGCCTGCGCTCTGACGCGCGAGACGCCGGCGCAAGGCATGCGCGAATCGCGCCGCCTGATCGATGCACTCAGCTGGGCCGTGGTGCTGCCGCAAATGCTGGGCATGCTCGGGCTGGTGTTTTCGGATGCCGGTGTGGGCAAGGCGGTTGCGTATGTCACCACCAGCTATATCAACATGGACATCCGCTTCGTCGCCGTCGCGGTGTATGCGGTTGGAATGGCGCTATTCACAATTATCATGGGTAACGGCTTCGCGGCCTTCCCTGTGATGACCGGTGGCGTCGGCGTGCCGATCCTGGTCGGGGTGTATCACGGCGATCCGGCCGTGATGGCGGCCATCGGCATGTTCTCCGGTTACTGCGGCACGCTGATGACGCCAATGGCGGCGAATTACAATATCGTGCCAGCAGCGCTGCTGGAAATCGACAAGAACGCGGTCATCAAGGCGCAGATTCCTACAGCGGCGATCTTGCTGGTGATAAACGTTTTCTTGCTGTATTTCCTGATGTTCCGTTAAAAGGCATCTCATGACGGCGGCCCCTTCCATCGTGCTGACGGGTTTCGAGCCCTTCAACGGCGAGTCCGTCAATCCCTCGTGGGAGGTCGCGCGCATGCTCGACGGCATGGTGTGCGATGGCGCCACGGTGCATGCCGTGCAGTTGCCCTGCGTGTTCGGCCGCGCGATCGAACGGCTCGACGCGGCCCTGGCGCAATGGCGGCCGCAACTGGTCGTGGCGCTGGGGCTGGCGGGCGGGCGGCGTGAGCTGACGCCCGAGCGGATAGCCATCAATGTCGATGACGCACGTATTCCTGACAACGTAAAGGCGCAGCCGATAGACACCGAGGTAATTGCAGGCGGTCCGGCGGCTTATTTCTCGACGCTGCCGATCAAGGCCATCGTGCGCGATTTGCATGCGGTGAATTTGCTCGCCACAGTATCCAACAGCGCCGGCACTTTCGTTTGCAACCATGTCTTCTACGCCTTGATGCACAGGCTGGCCACGCGCCCCGAATTACGCGGCGCGCGCGGCGGCTTCATTCATCTGCCGTATTTACCCGAACAGTCGCGACGTTTTCCCGGCACGCCCGGCATGGCCCTGGAAACGCAGACCAAAGGCATACGCATGGCGTTGCGTACCGCCTGGCGGGTACGCGAAGACGTGCGGGAGAGTGGCGGGCAATTGAGTTGATTCGCGTTTTTCTTACGAAATCCAAATTATGCATATCGATTTAAATAGCGACCTCGGCGAGAGCCTGGGCCTATGGACCATGGGCGACGATGCGGCGATGCTGGACATCGTTAGCAGCGCTAATGTGGCCTGCGGTTTCCACGCGGGAGACCCGGCCGGCATTTTGCGCACGCTGCAAGGCGCGCACGCGCGCGGCGTAGCGATAGGCGCGCATGTGGCCTACCGCGATCTGGTGGGCTTCGGTCGCCGCAACATGGATGTGGACAGCGCCGATTTGATCGCCGACGTGATCTACCAGATCGGCGCGTTACAGGGTTTGGCCATTGCTGCCGGTACCCGCGTGCGTTATGTCAAACCGCATGGCGCGCTGTACAACACAATCGCCCACGACGCGCGCCAGGCGCGCGATGTGATCGCGGCCATCCGGCTGATCGATCCCAAGCTATGCCTGGTCGCCCTGGCCGGCTCCAAACTGGTGGAATGGGCGCGCGAAGCGGGCTTGTGCGTTGTCGCGGAAGCCTTTGCCGATCGTGCTTATACGGCCGACGGCGCATTGGTTTCGCGGCGTCAGGAGGGCGCGGTGTTGCACGATGCGGAACAGGTGGCCGAACGCATGCTGCGGCTGGCCACCGAAGGCGTGGTCGAAGCCATCGATGGCAGCCTGGTGCGGATTCAGGCCGATTCGATTTGCGTGCACGGCGACAGCCCCGGCGCGGTACAGATGGCGCGCCGGGTGCGCGAGCGGCTGACGCAGGCCGGCGTAGTTATTCGCGCGTTCGGATGAAATCCGCCGTTCTGTTCGTGCGGCGCCTATCGTTTCCCTTGGATTAATGATGCGTTTTTTACCTGTCAACCTGAACGCCATGCTCGTCGAGCTCGACAATCTGGCGCAGACGCTCGCCTTGCGCGAGTCGCTCGCAGTCGATCCGATTCCCGGCATCGAAGAGTTCGTGCCTGCGGCGCGGACCATCCTGATTACATTCCGTCCCGCGGCGGTGAGCGCCGAAGAACTGGTGCGCCGGATCAGCCTGCGCCGGCTCGGGCAGGCCTCTACCGGCATCGGCCCCTTGGTGGAAATCCCGGTCCACTATGACGGCGAAGATCTGGACGAAGTGGCTCACCTCTTGAGCATTGCACCTGCCGAGCTAGTCCGCCGCCACACTGGCAGCGAATACACCGTGGCTTTTGCCGGTTTTGCGCCCGGATTCGCTTACCTCGTGGGCGGGCACCCCAGCCTGAACGTACCGCGCCGGGCGACTTCCCGCACGCGTATTCCAGCCGGTGCGGTCGGCCTGGCGAGCACTTTTTCCGCCGTGTATCCGCAGGCCAGCCCTGGTGGCTGGCAAATTATCGGCGTCACGCATACGCGGATGTGGGACCTCAAGCGCCAGCCGCCCGCTTTGCTGCAACCGGGCTTTCGCGTGCGCTTTGTAGATGCCGGCGTGCGTTCCGTGGCGGATGCCGAGCAGGAAGACAATGCAGACATGCAGAACCTGCCCCGGCAACATGCCGGGGCCGCGCTGGAAATCCGCGCGAGCGGGCTGCAAACCCTGTTCCAGGATCTCGGTCGCGGCGGCCATGCCGGACAAGGCGTTGCCAGCTCGGGAGCAATGGACCGCGCCGCACTGATGGCCGCCAATCGCCTGGTCGGCAACCCGTCGGACATGGCCTGCCTAGAAATTGTTGCGGGCGGTTTTAGTCTCGTTTGCAGGGGCAACGCTGTGGTGGCTGTCACCGGTGCGGATGCACCGCTAGGCTTGACCGACGGCGACAGCCGGCATTGGCCTGCCGAGCGTTATCAAGCCATTGCACTGACCGACGGCGATACGCTGGCTATCGGCCATCCGCGCGCCGGCGTGCGCTGTTATCTCGCGGTGCGTGGCGGCTTCGAAGTAACGCCCGTGTTGGATAGCTGCGCCACCGATACGCTCGCCCGCGTGGGGCCCAAGCCCATCATGGCGGGCGACATCCTGCCGCTCTGCACGCCGCGCGCGCCCAGCGCGGCCGTGGCTTTGAACGAGACGCCGCCGCCCGATTTACCCACGGCGCAAGACGTCGTCACGCTCGACGTGGTGATGGGGCCGCGCACCGATTGGTTCACCGAGCAGGCGATCGAATTGCTGCACAGCCAACCCTGGCAGGTGACACCGCAATCCGACCGCATCGGCCTGCGCCTGGCCGGCGCACAACCCTTGCAGCGGGTCCATCTGCACGAACTCCCCAGCGAAGGCACCTCGATTGGCGCAATTCAAGTGCCCGCCAGCGGTCTGCCGGTGCTGTTCATGGCCGACCATCCTTTGACCGGCGGCTATCCGGTGATCGCGACCGTGGCCACGTACCACTTGGACCGTGCGGGACAGATTCCCGTCAACGCCTGGGTCCGTTTCAATCCCATTACCGATTTCGAGCCACAGCAGTCATGAAAAAAGTCCTAATTGCCAATCGCGGCGAAATTGCCGTGCGCGTTGCTCGCGCTTGCGCCGACTACGGCCTGAAGTCGATCGCCGTGTACGCCGATGCCGACATCGATGCCTTGCATGTGCGCATGGCCGACGAAGCACATGGTCTGGTAGGCAATAGCCCCGCCGAGACGTATCTGAATATCCCAAAACTGCTTGATATCGCCCGGCGCAGCGGCGCCGATGCGGTGCATCCGGGCTACGGTTTTTTGTCGGAGAGCGCGGCTTTCGCACAGGCGGTCATCGATGCGGGCCTGATCTGGATCGGCCCGCCGCCTGCCGCTATCGAACAATTGGGCGACAAGGTGCAGGCGCGCAAGATCGCGTTGCGGGTCGGTGCGCCGCTGGTGGCGGGCACGCCCGAACCGGTGAAGGATGCGCAGGAAGTGCTGGCTTTTGCCGAACAGCATGGCTTGCCGGTCGCCATCAAGGCCGCGTTCGGCGGCGGCGGGCGCGGCATCAAGGTTGCCTGGCGCATGGACGAGGTCGCGGCGCTTTACGAATCCGCCGTGCGCGAGGCGGTTACGGCCTTCGGTCGCGACGAATGCTTCGTCGAACAATTTCTGGATCGGCCGCGTCATATCGAAGTACAAGTGCTGGCCGACACGCATGGCCATGTGCTACCGCTGGGGACGCGCGACTGCTCCTTGCAGCGACGCAACCAAAAGCTCGTCGAGGAAGCGCCCGCGCCTTTTCTTAGCGACACGCAGCGCGAACGCTTGTATCAGGCTTCGCACGATATCTGCAAGGCAGTCGGCTATGTCGGCGCCGGTACGGTCGAATTCCTGCTCAGTCCCAATGGCGTCATCTCGTTTCTGGAAGTCAATACGCGCCTGCAGGTCGAGCACCCGGTAAGCGAGGAAACCACCGGGCTGGACATCGTGATCGAACAACTGCGCATCGCCGAAGGGTTACCGCTGTCGCTGACGCAAACGCCCGTGCCGAAGGGGCATGCCTTCGAGTTCCGCATCAACGCTGAAGATGTGGGGCGTGGTTTTCTGCCCACGCCGGGGCTAGTGAGTATTTTTGCGCCACCTTCAGGGCCCGGCGTGCGGATCGATAGCGGCGTCGAAGCCGGTTCGACGGTGCCCGGCAATTTCGATTCAATGATGGCCAAGCTCATCGTCAGCGGCGCGACGCGCGCGCAGGCCATTGCACGGGCGCGTCGCGCACTGAAGGAATTTCGCATCGAAGGACTCGCCTCGGTGCTGCCGTTTCACCGTGCGGTGATGGATCACGAGGATTTCGTCTCCGAGCAGTCCTTCAAGGTCCACACGCGCTGGATCGAAACCGATTTCGCCAATACCCTGGCCGCGCTGCCACGCGTCGAGCCTGCGCCAGTGGTGGCCTTGCAGCGCATGGCAGTCGAGTTGGACGGGCGGCGCATGACGTTAGGTCTGCCGGCCGAGCTGCTGCGAAGCCTTGCGTCCGCCGGCCCGCTTACGGCGGAGGCTGTCTCGCCCGATGAGCGCCAAACCGCAGATGCCAATGTCGTTGAGGCACCGGTGGCCGGCACCCTGCAGGGCTGGAAAATCAGCGATGGAGACGAGGTTGCCGCAGGCCAAGTGATCGCCGTCATGGAAGCGATGAAAATGGAGATGCAGGTCTGTGCCCACCGCGCCGGCCGTGTCGCGCTGCTGGCCCGTGCGGGCAGCCATCAGGCGGCCGGCGCTGCTATCGCCAGGATCGAGTGATTGTGGCGGCGTGAGGCTCTGATACAACCTCTCAATCGGAAACTCCTATCTCTTGGTCGAGACAGAAGCTTCTGGGCCAGAAGCATCACACGGTCAAACCTCATGGCAATCCCCCGGCTGTTCCTGGGGATTGCCATGTTTATTTATGGGCGTGATGAATTGAAACGCGTGATCAATCCAGGGCCAACCAGTCGCGCGGTTTGAGGAATTCGTCGTAAAGCAGCGCCTCGGCGCTGCCGGCTTCGGGCTGCCAGTCGTAACGCCATTTCACGAGTGGCGGCAACGACATCAGGATGGATTCGGTGCGTCCGCCCGATTGCAGGCCGAATAGTGTGCCACGGTCCCAGACGAGGTTGAATTCAACATAGCGACCGCGCCGGTAGCATTGGAAATCGCGTTCGCGTTCACCCCACGGCATGTCGCGGCGCAGCGTAAGGAGCGGCACGTAGGCGTGGGCGAAGGCTTCGCCTACCGCGCGCGTCAGCGCGAAGCAGCGCTCGAAACCGCCTTCCGACAGATCGTCGAAGAAGATGCCGCCGATGCCGCGTGGCTCGTTGCGGTGCTTGAGAAAGAAATATTCGTCGCAGCGGATTTTGTAGTTCGGATAGAGCGTTTCGCCGAACGGCGCGAGCGCATCGCGGCAGACGCAGTGGAAGTGGCGCGCGTCGTCTGCGAAGCCGTAATACGGCGTCAGATCCATGCCGCCACCGAACCACCAGACCGGCGCCCCGCTATCCGGATAGGCGATGATGAAGCGCACGTTCATGTGCGCGGTAGGGCAATACGGATTTTCGGGATGCATGACGAGCGAGACGCCGAGCGCTTCCCAGCGAGCGCCAGCGAGTTCGGGCCGCTGCGCGGTCGCCGAAGCTGGCATTTGCTCGCCGCTCACATGCGAGAACGCGACGCCGCCGCGTTCGATCAGCGCGCCGCCTTCGATCAGCGCGGTCTTCCCGCCGCCGCCCGCCGCGCGCGACCAGGCATCGCACCGAAAGGCAGCGCCGCCGTCCAGCGCCTCGAAGCGCGCAAGGATGTCGGCATGCAAGGCCAGCAGAAAATCCTTGACGAGCGCAGCGCGGGTTTCCATTTCAGCGTTTTACCGCGCGATGCCCGATGTCCTTACGGTACTGCATGCCGTCGAACTGAATCCGCGTGATCGCGCCGTAAGCCCTGGCCTGCGCGAGCTTGACCGAGTCGCCGAGCGCGGTGACGCACAGCACGCGGCCTCCGTTCGTGACCACCTTGCCGTCCTTCGTCGACATCGTGCCGGCATGAAAAATTTCGACGTCTTCGCTCTTGTGCTCCAACCCGTCGATAACGTCGCCCTTGCGCGGATCGTCCGGATAACCGTCGGCGGCGAGCACGACGCCAAGCGCGATGCGGCGGTCCCATTCTGCCTCGGCGCCATCGAGCCGGCCAGCGAGCGCGGCTTCGACAAGATCAACAAGGTCGGTTTTCAGCCGCGCCATGATCGGCTGCGTTTCGGGGTCGCCCAAGCGGCAGTTGAATTCGACGACACGCGGCGCGCCTTCGGCGTCGATCATCAGGCCGGCATAGAGAAAACCGGTGTAGGGATGCCCTTCGGCGGCCATGCCGGAGAGCGTCGGCTGGATGATTTCGCGCATCACGCGCGCATGGACTTCAGGCGTGACAACCGGTGCCGGCGAGTAAGCCCCCATGCCGCCGGTATTGGGGCCCAAGTCGCCGTCCAAGAGGCGTTTGTGATCCTGACTCGTCGCAAGCGCCAGGGCATGCCGGCCGTCAGCCATGACGATGAAGCTCGCCTCCTCGCCTTCCATGAAGGCTTCGATCACGACGCGCGCGCCGGCTTCCCCCATTTTGTCGCCGACCAGCATCATGTCGATCGCGGCATGCGCTTCGGGCAGGCTCATTGCAACGACCACGCCCTTGCCGGCGGCCAGACCGTCGGCCTTGATCACGATGGGAGCGCCTTCGGCATCCACGTAGTCGTGGGCCGCTGCGGCATCGGTGAAGGTGCGGTATTTGGCGGTCGGAATTCTGCGTCGTTCGAGGAATTGCTTGGCGAAATCCTTCGAGCTTTCGAGCTGCGCCGCAGCGCGCGTCGGGCCGAAGATCGGAAAGCCCACGTTGTGAAAAGCATCGACCACGCCGGCGGCGAGCGGGGCTTCCGGGCCGACGATCGTCAGCGCGATTTCCTGGCGACGAACGAATTCGAGCAGAACCGGAATCGACGTGATCGGCGCGTTTTCCACGCCCTGCGTGCGGGCCGTGCCTGCGTTGCCGGGCGCGACGAAGACTTTCTGGACACGCGGCGACTGGGCGAGCTTCCAGGCCAGCGCGTGTTCGCGACCGCCGGAGCCGATGACAAGCAGTTTCATGAACCTGGCCTTTCCTTCTCTTCGAGCTTCATCCAGATGAAAAACACGTTGCCATTACCCTTGCCGCCCGGCACATATCCCGTCTCGAACGAGACATTACGAAAACCGACGGTAAACATCGGTATCGCGGCAGGGAAGGGAAAGTAGCCAAAGTAATCCTCGCGCGACATCAGGAAGGCCGAGACGCCAACGCCGTAATAGCCGTTGATCGACGGTGCGCTCCATAGCCAGCGGTAGGCGTAACCGGCCATCCAGGACGGTTTGTCGTTCGAATCGCGGAAACCCATCGCATAAAGACCCTCCCAGTTTCCGTCTTCGAGGAAGAGCCCGCGCCCGATACCGAAGCCCGGCAGCGGGCTGTCGTTGTACTTCTCGCGCTGCTCTGCGGTGTAGGCGATCGGCAAATGGTAGGTCCTGACCGGCAGGTAGAAATCCCAGCCACCATTTTTGACGATATCGGTCGTTTCAGTGACGGCGGTATTCCAGCCGCGCATATACCAGGGTGCGTCGGGCTCGGTCGTCGCAACAGGCGGCGCTTCCTGCGCTGCCGCCAGCGCACACGACAGGACCCCGAGCAGGCCGCTTGCGGCCCGCGCAATGTTTCTTATCATGACATTCACCGGCTTTAGTGGCGGAAGTGCCGGATGCCGGTGAATACCATCGCGATGCCCTGCTCGTCGGCTGCGGCAATCACTTCGCTGTCGCGCATCGAACCGCCGGGCTGGATGACGGCGGTCGCGCCGGCCTGCGCCAGTACGTCGAGTCCGTCGCGGAACGGGAAGAAGGCGTCGGACGCCGCCGCCGCGCCGGTAATCGACAGACCGGCATTGTCAGCCTTGATCTTGGCGATGCGCGCGGAATCGACGCGGCTCATCTGGCCGGCGCCCACGCCTATCGTCATGCCATCCTTGCAGTAGACGATCGCGTTCGATTTGACAAATTTCGCGACGCGCCAGGCGAACAGCATATCGTTCCATTCCTGCTCGCTCGGCGCGCGGCGCGTGACGAGCTTGAGCTGCTCGCGCGTGATGCTTGCATTGTCGCCGCTCTGAACGAGCAAACCACCGCCGACGCGCTTGAAATCGGTCTGCGCAAGAGACCCGAGTGCACAGGCCAGCACGCGCACATTCTGCTTCGCGGCAAGCACGGCGAGCGCATCGGGCGTGTAGCCAGGCGCGATCAGCACTTCGAGGAACTGTGAAGAGACTGCGCGGGCCGTCGCGCCATCCACGGTCGTATTAAAAGCGATGATGCCGCCAAAAGCCGAGGTCGGATCGGTCTGGAGCGCCTTGCGGTAGGCTTCTTCAGTCGTTGCGGCAAGCGCCACGCCGCAGGGGTTGGCGTGCTTGACGATCACGCACGCAGTGGCGTCGAAGGCCTTCACACATTCCCACGCTGCATCGGCATCGCCGATGTTGTTGTACGAAAGTTCCTTGCCCTGCATCTGGTGATAGCCCGCGATGCTGCCGGCCGCAGCGTTCGGATCGCGGTAGAAGGCGGCGCTCTGATGCGGGTTCTCGCCGTAGCGCATCTCCTGCACCTTGTCGAAGGCGAACTGGATGCATTGCGGGTAGTCGGCCATGACTGGCGCCGCGGCGGGCACGAGCTTGTCGGCGTCGACGGCGGTCAGCCAGTTAGCGATCGCACTGTCGTAACGCGCGGTGTGCGTGTAGGCCCGGCGCGCGAGTTCGAAGCGAGTCTTGTACGTCAATGCGCTGCCGTTGGCCTTGAGTTCGGCAATGATGCCGGCGTAATCGGCCGGATCGGTCACGATGCCGACGCCACCGGCTTCAGTGCCGTGGTTCTTGGCCGCAGCGCGGACCATCGTGGGGCCGCCGATGTCGATGTTCTCGATGGCGTCTTCTAGCGTGCAACCGGACTTCGCAACCGTTGCCTGGAACGGGTAAAGATTGACCACGACCAGATCGATACGCGGAATGTCGTGTGCGGCGAGCGTAGCCAGATGGTCGGCGAGGTCGCGTCGCGCAAGAATGCCGCCGTGAACTTTGGGGTGCAGTGTCTTGACGCGACCGTCCAGCATTTCCGGAAAACCCGTGTAGTCGCCGACGTCGGTGACGGGCAGACCCGCTTCGCGCAACGTCTTGGCCGTGCCACCGGTGGACAGCAGCGCAATGCCGAGCGCGTTGAGTTCGCGGGCGAATTCGAGGATGCCTTGTTTGTCGGAAACGCTAAGTAGGGCTTGGGTGACTTTCATGTTTGAATGCCTTGTGATTCCAGGTCCGCATCGATCGCCTGTACCTGCCGCGCGCCAGGCGCGGTTCAGAGCAAATCGTGATCGGTTAGCTTACGCCGCAAGGTGTTGCGATTAATGCCGAGCATTTCGGCCGCCAAAGTCTGGTTACCGTCGGCCTGCTTCATGACGATCTCCAGCATCGGGCGCTCGATGTTGCGCAGCACCATGTCATAAATTCCCGTGGGCTTTTCGCCGTCCAGGTCCTTGAAATAGCGTTCGAGCGCACGGCTTACGCAATCGGAAATATCGTCAGAGCGGCTCATGCCGCAAGCTCCTGCAAAGCGTTGTCATCATCGTTCTTGGCAGCCGGTTCGAAGCTCAGGCGATAGCCCAGCAGCGCGAGCCGGTCGAAGAATTCGTCCACCGAGGCCAGTTGTGTGGCGGTGTCCGGGAGCGTATTGAGGTTTTGGCGGAAGGCTTGCGCGCCGACCAGCCCCTTGGTGTACCAGGCGATATGCTTGCGCGCGATTCGCACGCCCGCGTCTTCGCCGTAAAAAGCATGGATGTCGGCCAGATGCGCACGGCAGACCGCGTGAATTTCAGATACCGCGGGCTGCGGTAATTCCTCGCCGGTCGCCAGGAAATGCGCGATCTCGCGGAAGATCCACGGCCGTCCCTGCGCCGCGCGACCAATCATCACGCCGTCCGCGCCGGTGCGTTCGAGCACCGCTTGCGCCTTGCGCGCGCTGTCGATATCGCCGTTCGCAATAACCGGGATACCGCTGCGCGACTTGACCTCGGCGATCGTGTCGTATTCAGCGTCGCCCATGTACTTGTCTTCGCGCGTGCGGCCGTGAATCGCGATCAGCCGGATGCCGGATGCCTCGGCGATGCGCGCCACGCGCACCGCATTGCGGTTTTCGCGGTTCCAGCCAGTGCGAAACTTCAACGTTACCGGCACCTCGGGCACCGCAGCCACGACCGCTTCGAGGATGCGCGCGACGAGCGCCTCGTCGCGCAGCAGCGCCGAACCCGCCGCGACATTGCAGACTTTCTTGGCCGGGCAACCCATATTGATGTCGATGATCTGCGCGCCGTGCGCGACGTTAAATCGCGCGGCCTGCGCCATCATCAGCGGATCGGCGCCCGCGATCTGCACCGCAATCGGCTCGACCTCGCCCGCGTGATCGGTGCGCCTGCGTGTCTTTTCGGTCGCATAGAGCAGCGCGTTCGAAGTCACCATTTCCGACACGGCGAGCCCTGCCCCCAGCCGTTTACAAAGCTGGCGAAACGGTCGATCCGTCACGCCGGCCATCGGAGCGACAAAAAGGTTGTTGCGCAGGGAAATGCCGGCGAACTGCATCGAGAGGATGGTGTGCGGGGAAAGCCCGCAATTCTACCCGACTGGTCCGCCGCCTGCCGGCAAAACTGCGTGTGCCGCATCAAGGCCAGGCTCGCGCGCCGAACAACATGCGCTTGGCAAGGAAGTGGCGCAGCGGCGGCAAGGTATCGAGCGCGAACAGGCCCGCGCCGCGCAAATGCTGAAGCAGCGGGTCGGTATTCGAGAACAGGCGGACCATGCCATCGGTAAAACCTATCGTGCCCGCGCGATCGAGCCGACGGCGCTGCGCATAGCGGGCCAGCAGGGTCGCGGCGCCGGGGTCGGCAAGCGCGGCGGCATCCAGTAGCCCGACAAGGGTCCACACATCGCGCAGCGCGAGATTGAAGCCTTGCCCTGCTACCGGATGCATCGTTTGCGCTGCATTGCCGAGCCAGATCCTGCGCTGGCCGACCGGCTCGGCGCGAACTTTCAGACCGAGCGGAAAAGCCGCGCGCTCGCTGACGCCGGTAAAACGCACACGGCTGCCGAAAGCGCTCTGCAGTGCGGCGCAAAAGCGGCTGTCGTCGCTCGCTTGCAACTGGCCCGCGCGTTCGGGCGACACCGTCCACACGACCGAATAATCGGCGCCATGCGGCAGCAGCGCGAGCGGGCCTTCGGGCGTGAAGCGCTCATAGGCGAGGTTGCCATGCGGCTGAGCGATGCGCGCGCGGGCGATCAGCGCGTGCTGGCTGTAGTCGTGCTGTTTCATCGCCGCCGCATCAGCGCCGACTCCGCCTTCGCAACAAGCGGCGAGGCGCGCTTCGATGCGCCCGCTGCACGCGCCCTCGAGTTCGGCGACGAGCGAAGCCGTGTCCGCATGAAAGCGTACGACGCGGGTAGCATGATCGATTGCAATGCCGGCGGCATGCACGCGTTCGAGCAGGGTGTCGTACAGTTTGGCCGCCGGCACCACATAGCCGAGCGCCGGCACGCCGTAGTCGCACGCTTCGATCCGTGTGCGGCCTAGCGCACCGCGCTGCGACACATGAATATGCTCGATCGCGGTCCAGCCGCTGGCGGGCCAGGCGGCCAGGCGCTCCAAGGTCTGCCGGCTGCCATGGGAAAGCGCGAGCACGCGCGCATCGAGGCTGCCCGCGCCGGCTTCGCGCGCATCGACCATACGCACGTCGCGCCCGGCACGAGCCAACGCTAGCGCCAGCGCAAGCCCGACAGGCCCCGCGCCGACGACGAGGATTTCAGCGTCACCGCTCATGTGAAGTCTTTCAGGGCCAGGCGCGCATTCAGGGCGGCAAGCTGCGCGGGCGTGCCGATATTCTCCCAGCATCCGGCGTGGAGTTCGCCGCTCGCGCGGCCGGCCGCGATCAGCGTATTCCAGAGCGGCCGCAGCGCCTGCTTGGTACCCGGCGCGATAGCGCGGAACAAAGCCGGGCGATGCAGGCTGAAACCCGCGTAGTTGTATTTTTCCATGCCATCCAAGGCCAGCAGCCCGTCGTGGCGCAACGCGAAATCGCCGCCCGGATGGAATGGGGGATTGGGCACCATGACCAGATGCGCATCGGCGCACGTCGCCTCGTCGCGCATTGCAACAAACCGTGGTACGAGGCGCGCGAAGTCGTAATCCGAATAAATATCGGCCGAAACCGCCAGGAATGGCGCATCGCCCAATAGGTGCTGCGCATAGGCGATGCCCCCCGCCGTTTCCAGCGCCTCGGCCTCGCGCGACCACTGGATGCGCACGTTCCAGTGGGCGCCGTCGCCAAGAGCGGCCTCGATCTGCTCGCCAAGCCAGGCCGTGTTGATGACGATCTCGCGAAAGCCCGCCGCCGCCAGCCGTTCGAGATGCCACACGATCAAGGGTTTGCCGCCGACCGCAAGCAGCGGTTTCGGTGTGCTGTCGGTCAGCGGGCGCATGCGTTCGCCGCGCCCAGCCGCAAAGATGAATGCTTTCATCATCAGAAGCTCAACACTTCGCGGAGTTCGATGGGCTCGATCTGGTCGAGCAACTTTGCCAACGGCTTGAGTTCGCGATAGCGCTCGCAGGTTTTGCGCACGTACTTCAAGACGAGCGGCAAATCTTTGAGATAACCGTCCTTGCCGTCGCGATGATGCAGTCGGGCGAAAAGGCCGAGCACCTTGATATGGCGTTGCAGACCCATGAATTCGTAATCGCGATGGAATTCTCCGAAATCGGCGCGCACGGGCAAGCCCATATTGCGCGCCACATTCCAATAGCGCGCCAGCCAATCTAAGGTCAGCTCTTCGTCCCACTCGATGTAGCAGTCCTTGAACAGCGAGGCCAGATCGTAGGACAGCGGCCCGTAGAGCGCGCCCTGAAAATCGAGCACGCCCGGATTGCGTCCCTCGCAGACCATCAGGTTGCGCGAGTGATAGTCGCGATGGACGAAGACGCGGGGTTCGCTGCAATTGACATCGAGCAGGGTATCGAAGGCCTCGTAGAGTGTCGCCGTCTGCGCCTCGGAGAGCGCGATGCCCTTGTGTCGGCCGATGTACCAGACCGGGAAGATTTCGAGTTCGCGCAGCAGGAATTCGCGCGAATACTCGGGCAGCACGCCGGGCCGGCTCGCGCGCTGGATCGCAACCAGGCTACCAAGTGCGTCGGCATACAAACTCGCCGCGTTGTCGGCCTTCAATGCTTGCAGGTAAGTCGTATTCCCGAGATCGGATAGCAGCAAAAAGCCTTCGGCGAGGTTTTGCGCGTGAATCACCGGCACATGCGCGCCGGCATCGCCGAAGAGTTTGGCGATGGCGACGAAGGGCGCGCTGTCTTCCTGCTCGGGCGGTGCGTCCATGACGATCAGGCTCTCCCCATCCGTAAAGCGGGCGCGGAAGTAGCGGCGGAAGCTCGCATCCGCCGAGGCGGGGGAGAGTTCAAAGCTGCGGCCGGGTTGTTGTTGCTCCAGCCACTGGGTGAGGCGCGCGAGACGGTCCAAGACGCAAAGCTCCCTTTAATTACGCGTCGCCACGACAGGCGCCACATATGCTTGATGTAAGATCCACGATTTTAGCAAACGGGGCTGGCCCCCGATTTATCGCGTGCCTCCATCGCCCCGTTCCCGAATTCCGCGCCTGCTCCCGCTGTCGGCCCTGCTCATGCTGGCCTCGTCGTCCGCTTTGGCCGGCGGCGCGACTTATTCGGCCGAAGTGCTGCGCCTCGTACTCGCCCAGGCGGCGAGCGCCGCCGCCGCGCCCGGAACAACCCACATCGATGCCGATAAGGTCGAAGGCGTGCAGGATGTACGCGTCGAGGCCACGGGCACAGTGAAGGTGCGACGCGACGCGACGCGGCTCGAAGCTGACGCAGTGAGCTACGACCAGCTCACCGACGAAGTCGACGCGGTCGGCAACGTGAAGTTGCTGCGCGGTACCGATGTCATCAGCGGCCCTCACCTGCATCTGCATGTCGAAGAACAAAAGGGGCAGTTCGACGCACCGACTTTCGTGATCGAGCGCGAACGTACAACCACGTCGAGCAATAACAACGCTGCAGGCAAGACGACCGTCAAGGGTTTCGGTTCGGCCGAAACGATGGAATTGCTCGGCGAAAATCATTACGTCCTCAAAAACGCCTTGTTCACAACCTGCGAGTCGAACGACCCCGACTGGTATCTGAAGGCACGCGAACTCGATCTCGATTACGGCCGCGACGACGGCAACGGCAATCATGCGACCTTTCACTTCGCCGGCGTGCCGATGCTCTACACGCCGGCAATCGCGTTCCCGCTGACCGGAGACCGCCGCTCAGGCATGCTGGCTCCGACTTTCGGCACGTCCAACGTGACCGGCGTCGATCTCACCTTCCCGTATTACTTCAATCTCGCGCCAAACTACGACGACACCTTCGTACCACGCGTGCTCTCGCGGCGCGGCATACAGATCAACAACGAGTTCCGTTATCTTAATGCGAGCAACTCGGGCATCTTGCAAACGGAATACCTGCCCAACGATCATGTCACGGGCGATACCCGCGCGGCGATTTCGTTCCAGCATCAGCAGAGCTTCGGTTACGGTTTTACAGGCCGCATCAATTACAACGCCGTCAGCGACAAGGACTATTTCAACGATCTATCCTCGCGCGTCACGCAGACTTCGACCGATACGCTGTTTCGCGAAGGCGCGCTGGCCTGGACGAACGGCACCTGGCTCACCTCCAACCTGCTCGCCCAGCGCCTGCAGACGATTGCCGGGTCGCCGCAGTACAACCGCCTGCCGGAAGTCTCGGCACAGGCGTATTTCCCCGAGATCCATGGCTTCTCGCTGCGCGCGCCGCTCGACGCAACTTACTTTCAGCTCGGCGATGCCGATACCGGTTGGCGTTCCTACGCCTACCCGCAGGTCCAGTACAACTTCGTGCGCCCGCAGGGCTTCATCACGCCCAAGGCCGGCGTTCACATCACGCAATACGACCTCGACGAGCGCGTTAGCGCCGGGCCCACGAACGCCACGCGCACGGTGCCGGTCTTCAGCATCGATTCGGGCCTGTTCTTCGACCGTCTGGCAAATTTCGGCGCCACCGATTACGAGCAGACGCTGGAGCCGCGCGTCTACTACCTGAACGTGCCTTATCGTAATCAGGACAATCTACCGATATTCGATACAGCGATCGCCGACTACAACTTCGGCCAGATATTCTCAGAGAATATCTATTCCGGGCAAGACCGGCTGGCCAACGCCAATCAGATCACCGCCGCCGTGAGTTCGCGCCTGATCAACCACGAAACCGGCATCGAACTGATGCGCGGCGCCGTCGGCACGCGCTACTACTTCAACGACCAGCGCGTCACGCTGCCGGGCACGACGGCGCGCACCGGCCAGATCGCCGACTTGCTCGCCGAGTTCTCGGGCCAGGTTCTGCCGTCGACAACGCTCGATCTCTTCACCCAGTACAATCCGCGCGACGACGAAATGGAACGCGCCAATATCGGCCTGCGCTACCGACCGGGTTTCGCGCGCGTCGCCTCGCTTTCGTACCGCTATGCGCGCGAGCAGTTCACCGATATCGACTTCGCGATCCAGTGGCCGATCTACGGCGGGTTCTACGGCGTGGGGCGGATTTCGGGCGATCAGCGCGCCGACAAACTGACGCAGGCGATTGCGGGGCTCGAATACAACGGCGGTTGCTGGGTCTTCCGCGCAGTCGGCCACCGCCTGCTCAACACCAGCGGCCTTTATACGAACGCCTATTATTTCCAGTTCGAATTCGGCGGCGTCGTCAGCGTCGGCAACAGCCCGGTGAGCCTGCTCGAACGCAGTGTCGTCGGTTATGGTCGGATCAACCAACCGGTCGCCGATCCGGTATTCGGCTCGCGGTAACGGCCGCCTAAGCGGTCTTACAAGGAAGCAATGAAAATGAAATACTCAGTTCGCCTGATGTTCGCGGCCGTAGCCCTCGCGGCAGCCTCGCAGGCTTTTGCCGCGCGCATGTCGCTCGACACGATCGCCGCCGTCGTCAATGACGAGGTGATCACCGCGCACGAACTCGGACAACGCGTCGAGCAATACCAGGCGCAGCTCAAAAAGCAGAACCCCCAATTGCCGCCACGCGACGTATTCGAACGCCAGATGCTCGAACGCCTGGTCTACGAGAAAGTACAACTTCAATACGCGCGCGAAACCTCGGTGCGCGTCGACGATCCAACGCTGGAACGTGCCGTCGCACGCGTGGCCGATGGCAACAAACTGACGTCACAGCAGTTCCGCGACGCATTGAAGAAGGACGGTATCGATTGGGACCGCTTCCGCGAGGATATTCGCAACGAAATGACGATAGGCCGTCTGCGCGAACGCGAAGTCGACAGCCGCATCGTCATCACCGACGCCGAGATCGAAGCCTTCCTCAAGGCCACGAGTTCGGCGCGTAACGAAGAAGTTCAAGTCGCCCACATCCTGCTGCGCGCACCCGAAGGTGCGAATACCGCGCAGTGGGAAAAACTCCAGGAAAAGGCCGAGCAGATTCTCGCGCGCGCGCGTGCTGGCGAGGATTTCGCCCGCCTGGCCGCCGCCTCGTCGGATGCGCCCGATGCGCTATCCGGCGGCAATCTCGGCTGGCGCCGTCCCGACCGCCTGCCGACGCTCTATGCCGATGCGATCCGCATACTGCGTCCTGGTGCCCTATCGGCGGTGCTGCGCAGCCCGGCCGGCCTGCATATCGTCAAGCTCGTCGACCAGCGCGGCGCCACGGCGGGCGGGCCGGAGGAAGTAACGAAAACGCATGTGCGCCACATCCTGATCAAAACTTCCGACACGGTCGGCGACGGCGAAGCGCGCCAGCGGCTCGTGCAAATTCGCGAACGCATCGAAGGCGGCGGCGATTTCGCCGAACAGGCCAAGCGCTTCTCTGCCGACGGCAGCGCGCCCAAGGGCGGCGATCTGGGCTGGATCAGCCCGGGCGAAACCGTGCCGGAATTCGAGCAGGCAATGAACGCCTTGCAGCCGAACGAACTCTCTCAGCCAATCCAGTCGCCGTTCGGTTGGCACCTGATCCAGGTGCAGGAGCGCAAGACCGAAGACGTATCCAGCGATCGCAAGAAGGCACAAGCGCGCAACGCGCTGCGCGAGCGCAAGTCCGACGAGGCCTATGACGAATTCGTGCGCCAGCTGCGCGACAAAGCCTTCGTCGAACTGCGACCGCCCTATGCGGTAAAGGCCGAAGCGGCAGCCACGGACAAAAAATGATGGCCAAGTTACCGGTTCTCGCGCTGACCTGCGGCGAGCCCGCCGGTATCGGCCCCGAACTTGCGCTGCAGGTGGCAAGCCGCGCGCTGCCGGCGCACCTCGTCGCAATCGGCAGCCATGCGCTGCTCGCCGAACGGGCCGCCGCGCTTAGTCTGCCGCTACGCCTGCGCGCATGGCAGGCCGGCAACACCTATGAAGCCGGCGTGCTCGATGTGCTCGACATCCCGCTCGGCGCGGCGGTCGTCGCCGGCAGCATAAACCCGCTCAATGCGACCCATGTGCTCGCAATGCTCGATGCCGCAATCGACGGCTGCATGACAGGCGAGTTCGCCGCGATGGTCACCGCACCGCTTCACAAGGGCGCGATCAACGACGCCGGCATTCCCTTTAGCGGGCATACCGAATACCTTGCCGAACGCACGCGCACGCCGCGCGTCGTCATGATGCTGGCCGGCGGCGGCCTGCGCGTGGCGCTCGCGACGACGCATCTGGCGCTAAAAAACGTTTCAGCCGCGCTAACCGCCGCCTCGCTGACGCAAACGCTACACATCCTGCATGCGGATCTAAAAACCAAATTCGCCCTTGCGACACCGCGCATTCTCGTCGCCGGCCTCAACCCGCATGCCGGCGAAGGCGGCCACATGGGGCGCGAGGAAATCGAAGTCATCGCGCCCGTGCTGGCAAGCCTGCGCGGCGAGGGCATGGAACTCATCGGCCCCCTGCCCGCCGACACGCTGTTCACACCACACCAGCTCGCGCGCGGCGATGCGGTGCTCGCGATGTATCACGACCAGGGCCTGCCGGTGCTCAAATACGCGAGCTTCGGCGGCGGCGTGAATATTACGCTCGGCCTGCCCATCGTCAGAACCTCGGTCGATCACGGCACCGCGCTCGACCTTGCTGGTAGCGGACGCGCCGATCCGGGCAGCCTGATCGCGGCGCTAACCTGCGCGCTCGCAATGGTCCACGCGCGAACGAATCGCCCGGCATGAATCGGCGTGGATTCCTGCAGGGGGGCGCGACGCTGCTCGTCGCTGCCTGTCAAACGTCGGCGCCGCTGCCCGAAACGCCGAAAATCGCGCCACCCGCAGCACGCATAAAGCCCAAGATCGGGCTCGCGCTAGGCGGCGGCGCCGCGCGCGGCTTTGCCCATATCGGCGTGATCAAGGCACTCGATACCAATGGCATTGCGCCCGACATCGTAGTCGGCACCAGCGCGGGCAGCATCGTCGGCGCGCTTTATGCAGCGGGATTCAACGCCTTCGATCTACAAAAACTCGCGATTCAGCTCGAAGAAAGCAGCTTCAAGGACTGGGCGCTGTTCGAGCGCGGTTTCCTCAAAGGCGAGGCGCTGGAAGTCTTCATCAACAAACAGGCCGGCAATAAGCCGATCGAAGCGCTCAAGCGGCGCTTCGCGGCAGTCGCCACCGATCTGGCTTCGGGCGAAGCCACGGTTTTCGGCAGCGGCAACCTCGGCCAGGCCGTGCGCGCTTCGGCATCAGTGCCCGGCGTGTTCTCGCCGGTCGTGATTCGCGGACGCGAATATGTAGACGGCGGACTCGCAAGTCCGGTACCCGCGCATACCGCGCGCCAGCTTGGCGCCGACATCGTCATCGCGGTCGACATCTCGGGCCGGCCCTCGGGCAGGAAAGGTTCGGGCAGTCTCGACGTGTTACTCGACACGATAGCGATCATGGGCACAACGATAGGCCGCTACGAACTCAAGGACGCCGACATCGTGATCCGTCCGCAGATCCAGAATTTACCTGCCGCGAACTTCCAGCAACGCAACGAAGCAATCATCGAAGGCGAGCGCGCCGGTTTCGCGGCAATCGCTGCGATCCGCGAGCGGCTCGCAGCCTGGGATAAACGGTAATGAAACAACCTTCGCTCATCGACGGCCATCAAGCGCGCAAGCGTTTCGGCCAGAATTTCCTGACCGATCCGAACATCATTCGCAAGATCGTCGCCGCGATCGCACCGAAACCCGGTGAGGCGCTGGTCGAAATCGGCCCCGGCCTGGGCGCGCTGACCGAACCGCTGCTGGCGGCCTGCGGTCATCTGCATGTCGTGGAAATCGATCGCGACCTGATCGCACGGCTCAAGGACAAGCATCCGCCCGAGCGACTGACGATCCACGAGGGCGATGCGCTGCGTTTTGACTTCGCGCGCCTGCCGGCCGACCTGAAAGTCGTCGGCAACCTGCCTTACAACATTTCGACACCCTTGCTGTTCCATCTCGCCAACTATGCCGAACGGGTGCGCGAGATGAGTTTCATGCTGCAAAAGGAGGTCGTAGACCGTATGGTCGCCGAACCGGATACCGAAGCCTACGGCAGGCTGGGCGTCATGCTGCAGTATCGCTTCGACATGACAAAACTCTTCGACGTACCACCCGGCGCCTTTCATCCGGCGCCGAAAGTCACATCGGCAATCGTGCGTTTGGTGCCCAAACCTACCGCCGCACTCGCTTGCACGGATGAAAAGTTGCTCGCCAAGATCGTCACCGCAGCTTTCGGCCAACGCCGCAAAACCTTGCGCAATACGCTGCGCGACCATCTGGACGCCGCCGGCTTCGCCGCACTAGGCATAGACCCTGTCGCGCGCGGCGAAACCTTGTCGCTCGCCGACTTCGTGCGGGTCGCGAACTACTGCGCTGCGATGCCGAGGGCTTGAATCAGCGGCGCCAGCAAGGGTGTCGCAAATACCATCAGGATGCCGGCGACGATCATCGTCAGACTTGCGATCACACCCTCCTCGTGATCGCGTGCACGTGCCGTCGCAGTACCGACGGCGTGCGCGCCAACGCCAAACAAGGCGCCACGCGCGAGCGTCGAGCGGAGCGGCAGGACGGCAAGCAGCAACTGTCCGAGCATCATGCCAGCAACGCCGGTCAGCACAACGAATACCGCAGCCAAATCGGCTCTCCCGCCGATTGCGGGAGCCGCCACGAGTGCGAACGGGGTGCTGATGGATCGCACAGCGAGGCTGCGCGCCACGACGGCGGGCAGGTCGAAGAACCGGGCGAGAGCAAGCGAGCTTGCCATCGCAACGCTCATGCCGACGACTACACCAACGACGAGCGGTAGCCAGTGGCGGCGGATCGTATCGCGCTGGTCGTAGATCGGCACCGCGAATGCGACGGTAGCCGGGCCGAGCAGCCAAACTAGCCAATGACTCAAGACGGCATACTGGGCGTAAGAGATATGCGCGAGGAGCAGGCCGGAGATCAGAACGACCGGCACAAGGATCACGGGTGAGAGCCAAGCGCGTGGGTAGCGTCGATGCAAGCGGCGCGAAGCCGCATAAAGCACAATCGTCAGCACGAAGCAGAGCCAGGCGATCATGGCATTTCCTTCACGTAGCGTCGGATGCGGGCTTGCGCAGCCACGCCTCGATGCGCCATGCAAGTTCGACGGCAAACGCCGTTACCGCCATCACACAGACCGTGCTCCCAACGATCACGACGAGGATCGCAAACCCATGCTTGCGCACAAGGTCGGGATACTGGATCACCGCGATCACGGCCGGAACGAAGAACAGCAGCATTTCTCCGAGGAGCCAGTGCGCGCCATCGGCGAACCATCGGCGCGGCACGATGCCTGCCACGAGCAGGGCGAGTAGTAGTGCGAGCCCGAGCACCCCGGCCGGAAAACTCGGCAACAGATGACGCGCGAGCCAATCGGCGGCAAGAAAGACGAATACAAGCGCCACGGTTTGAATTACGGTGCGGGCAGTTCTCGTAAGCGCTTCTTTGTGCATCGGTCGGGATCTTGCATGGCTGGATTGGCAGCAAGTTAAGCAGATTTTTCTGCTAATGAAAATGGCTTATTGTTAGCGCGCTCCGGCGCCGCACAGCGTCCGAATCGCTTTGCCGTACGCATTTCCGGCTTCTGGAAAACCTGGCTGCATAAGCCATGCCAGCCCGGAAATAGCATTATGGCCTAGGTGTAAGATCGTAGTTCCACCCCACCGGAAACTAAAGCCATGAGCATCCTCCGCGACATCCGCGCGCTCGGCCAGCAGATTTGGCTCGACAATCTCTCGCGTACCTTGATCAACGACGGCGAACTCGCAAAGCTCATCGATCGAGGGCTTGCCGGCGTGACGACGAATCCGGCGATCTTCCAGAAGGCAATAGCCGGCGGTCATTATTACGGCGACGATCTGGCAAAACTCAAGCAACAGCCTCTCTCGGCCGAACGGCGCTACGAATTGCTCGTCATTCCCGATGTGCAGCGCGCCTGCGATCTGATGCGCCCGGTGTTCGACGATTCCAAGGGCGACGCGGGCTTCGTTTCGCTGGAAGTCTCGCCGAATCTAGCGCACGACGAAGAAGGCACGGTCGCAGCGGCGCGCCGTCTGCACAAAGAGGTGGGCCGGCCGAACGTGCTGATCAAGATTCCGGCAACAGCCGAGGGCTTGCCGGCAATCGAACGATCGATCGCGGCCGGCATCTCGATCAACGTGACGCTGATGTTCTCGCTCGCGCATGTCGATGCGGTCGCCAATGCCTACATTGCAGGACTGGAGAAGTTCGCGGCGGCGGGCGGCAATGCGGCGCAGGTGAAATCGGTCGCGAGCCTCTTTCTTTCGCGTTCGGACGGCGCAGTCGATGCACAGCTCGAAGCGCGCGGAGGAGAAGCCCTCTCGCTATGCGGACGCTCGGCGGTTGCGTTGGCCAAACTGGCCTACGCGCGCTGGCAGGAGATCTTCGGCTCGCCGCGTTTCGCCGCGCTCAAGGCGCGCGGCGCGCGCGTCCAGCCGATGCTATGGGCATCAACCGGAACAAAGAATCCGGCCTACAGCGACCTGCTCTATGTCGCACCACTGATCGGCCCCGACACGGTCAACACGCTGCCCGACGCCACACTCGCCGCCCTGCTCGACCACGGCAGCGCCGCAATCACGGTGGATCGCGATGTCCTCGCCGCACACGCGCAATTCGAGGCGCTCGCCAAGCTCGGTATCGACATGGCGGAAATCGGTCTGACGCTGCAACGAGACGGCGTAGCACAATTCGAGCAGGCTTTCGCGAAATTACTTGAAGTCACGGCCTGATCGGGCATTACCGCATTTTTTCATTGCGGCGCCGGAGCGCGCTCCAGCCCCATCACGCGCGCTCCGGGTTTCAAGCCCTTCTGCTTGAACCAGCCACGGTTCATTTCGAGCGCGAAATACGCCGGGCGAATCGCGCAGTGGCTGTCCTCGGTCTGCGGCACCATCTCCTCGATATTGAGGATACGGCCATCGCTGTCGAGAAAAGCGACCGCTAACGCCAGTCGCGTGTTTTTCATCCACATGCAATGCTCGCCCGCTTCGTCGAATACAAAGAGCATGCCGCGTTCGGGCGCCATGTTCTGTCGGTACATCAACCCCTGCTCTCGCTGTTCGACATTCGCGGCAACTTCCGCGTCGATCCTGTACATGCCGGCCGACAGTTCGATCCTGGGCGTATCGCTCGCCCATACCGTCGCTGCCAAGCCTAGCGTCAGCGCACCGATCAAACCCTTCATCGCATTCGCGCTCCAATCTGTTCGACAGGCCGCATGGTAACGGCATCAGCGCCTGCGGGGGGCTTTGCGGCGGCGCAGCGGCCCGGCAACAGCGACTGCCGCGCCGATTTCGTGCGCGATCCACTGCCCGGGCGCGAGGCCGTTCAGCGTCCATTCGCCAATCGCGGTCCGTACGAGGCGCAAGGTCGGGTACCCGAGCTTGGCGCTCATGCGCCGCACCTGGCGGTTCTTGCCCTCGGTCAGGCAGATCTCGATCCAGGCGGTCGGCACGCTTTTGCGAAAGCGCACGGGCGGATCGCGCGACCAGAGCCAGTCGGGTTCTCCAACGCTGCGCGCGCGGCAGGGCCGGGTCACGAAATCACCCAGATCAAGCGGCCTCTGGAGTCGCGCGATAGCCTCGGCGGCAGGTTCGCCCTCGACTTGAATCAGGTAGGTTTTTTGCGCCTTGTGGCGCGGATCGGCCAAGCGGTGCTGAAGCGCGCCCTCGTCGGTCAGAAGCAGCAAGCCCTCGCTGTCGGCGTCGAGCCGACCCGCCGCGTAAACATCGGCAGGCAAACCGAAACCGGCAAGCGTACGTTGCCCAGGTTCGCCGGTGAACTGGCTCAGAACGCCGAACGGTTTGTTGAAAAGAATCAGTCGCGACATCCGCGCTACGCTCAAAAAACAAAAACCCGCCACACGGGCGGGCCAGAGCGGCAGGCCGGGCGATACCCGGCAGCCACTTACGCTTTTTGAATATTTGCCGCCTGTTTGCCCTTCGGTCCCTGTTGGACGTCGAAGCTCACCTTCTCGCCTTCCTTAAGCGATTTGAAGCCACCCATATTGATGGCGGAAAAATGCGCGAACAGGTCTTCGCTGCCATCATCAGGCGTGATGAATCCGAAACCCTTGGCGTCGTTGAACCATTTGACCGTACCAGTTGCCATAATCTTCCCTTGTCCTTCGGTGTGTTGCGTCGATACACCGGTGTGCCCCGGTAACTTAATGCGCAGAACCCGTATCGCAGCCCCTTTTGGAGGTAATGCACTCCGCAAGACGCATCAATACTGCCTGTACGCACTCTGGCGGCTTTTACGCCACACCAACCGAAGCGTCAAGGTATTTGTACACGCATCGATTGCTTTGCGCGACGGTAAAATCTCTTGCCGCAAAAGATCCTATCAGCATTTCTCTTGAAATCAGTTACTTGCCCCCAATCTACACGGCAACAATAAAAGTTTACAGTCATCCGTGAATTAGCGGCACAACCACCCGCTTTCCACGCCTTGATCAAACAGACAGAGTGATTAGAATGGGCCGCATGACGACGAAAAAGCAGTCTGAGTTCGTCCTCGAGGCAGAGCGGGCAAAGGTTCGCCCCCCGCGGCTCTTCAAGGTACTCCTTCTGAACGACGATTTCACTCCAATGGATTTTGTGGTGATCGTGCTGCAGAAGTTTTTCGCCATGGATCGCGAACGCGCAACCCGTGTCATGCTCCAAGTTCACAAGGAGGGCCACGGCGTCTGCGGTTTGTTTCCGAAGGATATTGCGGCCACTAAGGTCGAACAGGTGAGCGCTTTCGCGCGGCAGCACCAGCACCCGCTAGCTTGCGTGATGGAGGAGAACTGAAATGATCGCCCAGGAACTGGAAGTCAGCTTGCACATGGCGTTCGTCGAGGCAAGGCAGAAACGACACGAGTTCATCACGGTCGAGCATCTGTTACTTGCCCTGCTCGATAACCCCTCCGCCGCCGAAGTGCTGCGCGCCTGCGCCGTAAACATCGACGAGCTGCGCCGCGAAATCGCACAGTTCATCGGCGAGCATACGCCGACCGTCGGCGGCGGCGAGGAAATCGATACGCAGCCCACGCTCGGCTTCCAGCGCGTGATTCAGCGCGCGATTTTGCATGTGCAGTCTTCGGGGAAGAAGGAAGTCACAGGGGCCAACGTACTTGTCGCAATTTTCGGCGAGAAGGAATCGCACGCGGTGTACTTCCTGAGCCGCCAGGGTGTCACCCGGCTCGATGTCGTGAATTTCATCTCGCATGGCGTGACGAAGACGCAACAGGGCAGCAAACCCGCGAGCGGCACAGAAAAACCCGAATCCGAACAAGGCGAGCCCGAGCCGGAATCGCCCGGGGCCGGCGGTGCGCTTGAAAGCTTCACGCAGAATCTGAATCAAGCCGCAATCGTCGGCAAGATCGATCCCCTGATCGGGCGCGACAAGGAAATCGAACGCGTCATTCAGACGCTTTGCCGCCGGCGCAAAAACAATCCGCTGCTCGTCGGCGAAGCCGGTGTCGGCAAGACGGCGATCGCCGAGGGCCTCGCCCGTCGTATCGTCGAAGGCCGCGTGCCCGAGATCCTCGAAGGCGCGCAGGTTTTCGCGCTCGACATGGGTGCCCTGCTCGCTGGCACGAAATACCGTGGCGATTTCGAGCAACGGCTCAAGGCAGTGCTCAAGCAACTGATAGAAACCGACAACGCGATTCTGTTCATCGACGAAATTCACACCCTGATCGGCGCGGGCGCTGCTTCCGGCGGGACACTGGACGCCTCGAACCTGCTCAAGCCGGCGCTCTCGTCCGGCCAGCTCAAGTGCATCGGCGCGACGACCTTCAACGAGTTCCGCCAGATCTTCGAAAAGGATCACGCGCTATCGCGGCGTTTCCAAAAGATCGACGTCGTAGAACCCTCGATTCCCGAGACCATCGAAATTCTCAAGGGCCTCAAATCGCGCTTCGAGCAGCACCACGGCATCCGGTATTCTTCGGCGGCTCTCACCTGCGCGGTCGAACTGGCAGCCCGTTTCATCAACGACAGGCACCTGCCCGACAAAGCCATCGACGTGATCGACGAGGCCGGCGCAGCCCAGCGCATCCTGCCGAAATCGCGCCAGAAAAAGCTTATCGGCAAGGGCGAAATCGAGGAGATCGTGGCGAAGATCGCGCGGATTCCGCCACGTTCGGTGTCGTCGGACGATAAAAACGCGCTGCGCAACCTCGACCGCGACCTCAAAAACGTCGTTTTCGGCCAAAGCGAAGCCATCGATGCGCTTGCGCGTGCGATCAAGATGTCGCGCTCGGGCCTTGGCAATCCGCAAAAACCGATTGGCGCCTTCCTGTTCAGCGGCCCGACCGGTGTCGGCAAAACCGAGGTCGCGCGTCAGCTCGCCTATACGATGGGTATCGAACTCGTGCGCTTCGACATGTCCGAATACATGGAGCGCCATGCGGTAAGCCGGTTGATCGGCGCGCCGCCCGGCTATGTCGGCTTCGATCAAGGCGGCCTGATGACCGAAGCCGTAACCAAAAAACCGCACTGCGTGCTCTTGCTCGACGAAATCGAAAAAGCCCATCCGGACATCTACAACATCCTGCTGCAGGTAATGGATCACGGCACGCTGACCGACAACAACGGACGCCGCGCCGATTTCCGCAATACGATCATCATCATGACGACGAACGTCGGCCAGGAGGCGATCCAGAAATCGACGATGGGCTTTACCGCTATGCGCGAAGCTGGCGACGAAATGGTCGAACTCAAACGCCATTTCACGCCCGAATTCCGCAACCGTCTGGATGCGACGATCTCGTTCAAGGCGCTCGACCGCGAAGTCATCCTGCAGGTCGTAGACAAGTTCCTGATGCAGCTGGAAGGCCAACTCGCCGAGAAAAAAGTCGAAGCCAACTTTACCGACGCACTGCGTCAATGGCTCGCCGGCAAGGGTTTCGATCCGCTGATGGGCGCGCGACCGATGGCGCGGCTGATCCAGGACACGATCCGCTCGGCGCTCGCCGACGAGTTGCTGTTCGGCAAACTCGTCGATGGCGGGAAGGTCACGATAGACGCCGATGGCGAAGGCCAGGTCCGACTGGTATACGAGGACGAAGAGGAAACCGCCGCCGTACTCTGAAACGGCGAGGCGTTTTTTGCCAAACGACCGCCCGATGGTTGCGCATCGTCGGGCGGCGTCTCTTTTGCGCGCCGGCTCCGGTATAAATGCCTGCACTGGCATAGGCGACAAGCTTCCGTCAGAATAGTCCGTTGAGCCTGCGGCGCAGCCCCGGCTCCTCTCCCTCTTCATGCGGAATGCAAAATGCCTCTGCTTTCTCCACTTGTCCGTGTACGCAAACTCTTCAATCTCGGCCTCGAATGGATCGAATTTTTCGGCCTGATGGTGATCGGCGTTGCAACCGCGATTGCCATGTGGAACGAAGTTTCCCTGATGTGGAGCCTCGCACGCGTCACATTGACCGATCTTTTGCTGATGTTCCTTTTCCTCGAAGTACTCGCGATGATTTCGCAATACTTCAAAAATGGACAACTGCCAGTACGCTTTCCACTGTATATCGCGATGGTTGCACTCGCCCGCTCCCTGATCCTCGATCTGAAGGAAATGACCGAATGGCGCATGCTCGCGATCTCGGGGGCGATACTCCTGCTCACGCTAGGCGTACTCGTGATCCGCTACGGCCATGTGCGTTTTCCCTATGCGAGCCGGAACAGCGACGCGGACAAACAGCCTGCGGGCGAATAGCGCGCTTGCATCGCGCAGGCCCTGTGCTATAGGCAAAGGGTGGCTTGCCGCCATCCACCCGAGGAGCCTGCCATGCCCGGCGCCAAACGCGCACTCTGTGTCGGCATCAACCAGTTCAGGAATTACCCGGCAGCAGCCCTGCAGGGCTGCGTAAACGATGCGAACGACATGCACGACATGCTCGTTCGGCATTGCGGGTTCGCCGCAGGTGACATCGTCGTTCTGTCCGATGCGCAGGCGACGAAAGCAAAGATCATGAGCGCGCTCGGCAAGCTCGTCGATGCCGCCGCGTCCGGCAAGGCAAGCCAGATCGTATTTAGCCTGTCGTCGCATGGCACTCAGGTGCCCGATCATAACGACGACGAAGCCGATCACGCGGATGAAGCCTTCTGTCCACACGATCTGGCGGAAAAAAACGGCGAGTGGGACCCCGACCGGATCATCACCGATGACGAGTTACACGCGCTTTTTCTGAAGGTACCGAAAAGTGTTTCGGTCGAGTGCTTTCTCGATACCTGCCACAGCGGCACCGGGCTCAAGGCGCTGGATTTCTTGCCAACGCGCAAACTCCGCTGGCTGCCACCGCCAACGCCGATCGCCATCGACAATATGGCGGGGCGCGTCGCGCCGGGGCTCTCCAAGCGGCTGCTCGACAAGGGCATGGAGCACGCCATCCTCTGGGCCGGCTGCAAGTCGAACCAGACCAGCGCCGACGCCCAAATCGGCAAAACCTGGCACGGCGCCTTCACCTATTACCTTGTCTCGCGCGTAAAAACCGCAAATGGGCAGATCAAACGCAGTGAGCTAGTCCGCCAGCTTCGCGACGATCTCAAGGTGAATCGATACACCCAGATCCCCCGGCTCGAAGGCGGGCGCGCGCAGAAGAGCGGCCTGTTCGGAAGCTGAATCGGGTACATTGCGTGCGCCGCACATTGCCTTGGAATCGAACTTTCCGAAGCAGGCCCGCGCAAAACAGCATAAGATTCATTTTTAATACTCTTTTAACGCGGGAGAGTATTTATGGCATTCCTTGCCGTGAATACCCTTCTGCATACAAGCCATGCCCTTGATCCGTCTCGACGAACCGAGCGTACGGCCGCAGACTCCGCCTCGCGGTTTCGCGCTGCTCGCACTCGGCTTCCGCCCTTTCTACCTGCTTGCCGCGCTCTGGGCCGCGCTCGCAATACCGCTCTGGCTCGCCCAGTTTCACGGCGTGCTCGTCCTGCCAAACCCGACTCCCGGACTCTACTGGCATGTGCACGAAATGCTCTTCGGTTTCGCGGCAGCCGTCATCGTAGGCTTCCTGTTTACTGCCGGCCAGAACTGGACAGGGCTTCCCACGCCGGCCGGCGCGCCGCTTGGCGCACTCGCACTCGTATGGATCGCCGGCAGGCTCGCATTGTTGTTCGCGCCGCAAACCGTGGCGGCCGTCATCGACATCGCCTTTCTCCCGCTCGCTGCGTTTGGGCTGGGTCGCGTACTCTGGCGCGCGAAGAGTCGCCGCAACTATTTCATCGTCGCCTTACTGCTTGGCCTTGCAACCGCCAATCTGGTTTTCCATCTCCGCGTACAGCAAAACGGTAGCGACGCGCTACAACCGCTGCTTGCGGCGCTATCCTTGATCGTACTGCTCTGCACGATCATTGCCGGCCGCGTCGTGCCGATGTTCACCGCGAACGCGTTACGCGGCGTGCGGCAATACAAGAACCCGACCCTGGATCGCTCCGCGATTGGCTTCACCGCTTTAGCGCTCGTACTTCAGATCACGCACGGCCCGGCTTTGCCGGCTGCGCTGGCGGCCGGCGTCGCGGCGATACTGCAAGCGCTTCGCTGCTGGGGCTGGAATCCGTGGGCTACGCGACAAACACCGCTGCTCTGGATTCTGCATTGCGCGCACGGCTGGATTCCGCTCGGGCTTGCACTCCTCGCAGCCGCATCCTGCGGCCTGATTCCGGCCTCGCCCGTCTGGCATGCCTTCGCGATCGGCACGATAGGCGGACTGATCCTCGGCATGATCACGCGCACCGCGCTCGGCCACACGGGCCGGTTGCTCAAGGCGGGTCGGCTCGAAACCACGGCATACGCGCTGGTTTTGGCGGCAGCCCTGCTGCGCGTCTTTGGTCCGCTTATTGCGCCGAGCCATTTGGCGCTATTTGCCGAGATTTCGGGATGCTGCTGGAGCGTAGCCTTCCTGCTCTACCTGTGGCGTTACGCACCGATGCTCTGGCACCCGCGCACAGACGGAAAAAAGGGCTGAACCGGAATGTGCCGTTCAGCCCTGAATATGCAACGAGGATGGAGAGAGTTCCCACGGAGGCCGAGGCATGGCCTCCGTTGTTGCATTAAGTAAAAGTGTTTCAACCGCGTCGTCGTTTATCCTGAACGACAGGATCGCTCGCCAACGCCCATTCGAGCACCGCCTGTTCGCTACCGCTAACGAGACTATCGGCGCCGTGCACAACGCCCGTTTCGCTCGCCGGGGCCGTGCCCGGAACGTCACGGGCAGCCGCGGTGACCGCGCCACTGATACCGATGAGCGCAACGCTCATCAATCGCATCAGAAGACTCATAGCAAATCCTTTTGCGGAGCAATGCTTGATTTGCATCACGAAGTCTGCAGTCTGGCGCGGACACATGTCGAAGATACTTCTTCCCCGTGAAAGCTTGCAACGGTTTGTAAGCAGCAGGCGATAATTACCCGATGCGCGCCACTGTCTATCTCCTTGCCCTCGCTCTTACCGCGCCAGCACAGGCACGGCTCCCCGACACTGTTGCCAAAAAGCTCCGCGAAGCCAACATTCCCGAAGCAGCCGTCTCGTTCTGGAGTAGGCCGGTCGATGGCGGCAAGCTTCTGACACATCGCGCGGAGGAATTGCGCAATACGGCTTCGGTCATGAAGTTGCTCACGACCTATGCTGCGCTCGACCTGCTCGGCCCCGCCTTTAGCTGGAAAACCGAAGCGCTCGCGGATCTGCCTGTGCGCGGTGGCACGCTCGCCGGACCGCTGATCCTGCGCGGCGGCGGCGACCCCTTCCTGACATGGGACCGTTTTGCGCTGCTGCTCCGCGAACTGCGCGAACGCGGCTTACAGCGGATAGAAGGCGGACTCGTCATCGACCGCAGCCGCTTCGCACCGGCCGAGACGGGCGACTTCGACGACCAGCCCGCGCGCGCCTACAACGCGCGGCCCGATGCGTTCTTGCTCAACTTCAACGCGATCACAATCCGGCTGCGGCCCACAGCCTCCGGTGTCGTCGCAACCGCCACGCAGCCACTGACGGGTCTTACGCTCGACAACCGCCTCGCGCTGACCGATGCCGCCTGCGTCAACTGGAAAACCGCCCTGGCGCCGCGCATCGAACAGCTCGGCGAAACCCTGCGCGTCTCTTTGCCCGGCCGTTTCCCCACAAGCTGCGGCGAAAAGCTGTTGAACCTCGCGATACCGGAACCCAAACCATTCATTGCCGGCGTTTTCCGCGCACTCTGGGAGGAGCTCGGCGGCAGCTTCGCTGGCCCGGTCGTGGACAGCGCCACGCCGGCCGCCGCCCAAACGCTCGCCAGCTGGAACTCGCCGCCACTGGCCGAAATCCTGCGCGAGCAGGATAAATATTCGAACAATGTGATGGCGCGGCAAGTCTTTCTGACGTTTTCGGCCGGCAACGGAACGCCCGCGACCGAGTCCACGAGCATCGCGCGCCTGCAAGCCTGGATGCCTGCTCGCGGCCTCGATCCAGCGCGCTGGACGCTGGCGAATGGCTCGGGCCTCGCGCGCGCGGAACGCACGAGCGCCGAACAGCTCGGCAAGCTTTTGCTCGACGCTTGGGCAAGCCCGCGGATGCCCGATTTCGTGGCTGCGCTGCCCATTGTCGGTATCGACGGCACGATGAAAAAACGCCTTGCCAACACGCCGCTCGCCGGCCGCGGCTACGTGAAAACCGGCACGCTGGATGGCGTCAAGACGGCGGCGGGCTACGTGCTCGATGCGAACAGTCACTGGCATGCCTTCGTCTGGATGATCAACCATCCCAAGGCCGAAGCCGGCGACGGCACATTTGATACGCTGCTGGAAAACCTCTACGCCAGCCCGCAATAAAACATCGCGAGAAATACGATGCGCCAATTCCACACACTACTGCTCGCCTGCACGACAAGTCTCGTCCTCCTGACGCCACAGGCTCTGGCGGTGACGCCGATAAGCGGGCCTCCTGCCTACGATGAAGCCGCCGACGCAGGGCAAGATCTTGCGCGCGCGTTGGACCGCGCGAAACATGAGCACAAACGCCTCCTCGTCGTTTTCGGTGCCAACTGGTGCCCCGACTGTCGCGTGCTCGCGCGTCGGATGGCGCAGGGCAAACTTGCCGAACAACTTGCCCGCGCCTATGTCGTCACCAAAGTCGATGTCGGCAATTGGGACAAAAACCAGGACATCGCTGCACGCTATGGCAATCCGATCAAGAAGGGCATCCCGGCCGTCGCCGTGCTCGGCCCGGATGGTCGGCTGCTGCATGCGACAGCCGCTGGCGAACTGGCTTCCGCGCGCGACATGGGCGAGGACGATCTACTCGGTGTTTTCGCGCAGTTCGCGCGCTGACGCGCCGCGTCGCGAGCCCATGCAACGCGGATAGTTTGGGTGGTAGACTGCTAGGTTTTCCTGAATATTCCGGGACTTTGGTCATGGTAGCCCGCATTCTCGATGGCAAATTGATTGCCGAGCGCGTGCGCGAAGACATCGCGCAAAAAGCCGCAGCACTGGCGCAGCAAGGCATCAAGCCCTGTCTTGCCGTGATTCTCGTCGGCGGCGATCCGGCCTCGGCCGTCTATGTGCGCAACAAGGTCGCGGCCTGCGAGAAGGTCGGTTTCAACTCGCTCAAGTTCGAGTACCCAGCCGACGTCGAGCCCACCACGGTGCTGGCAAAAATTACTGAGCTCAATGCCGACGCGAGCGTCCACGGCATCCTCGTCCAGTTGCCGCTGCCGCCGCAGTTCGACGAAAATGCAGTGCTCGAAGCGATCCGCGCCGACAAGGATGTCGATGGCTTTCACGCAGAGAACTTCGGCATGCTGTTGCAGGGCCGCGAGAGTTTCTATCCCTGCACGCCCTGGGGCGTGATGCGGATGCTGCAGGAAGAAAACGTCCGCATCGAAGGCGCCGAGGCCGTCGTGATCGGGCGCAGCAACATCGTCGGCAAGCCGATGGCGGTGATGCTGCTCGCCAAGGGCGCTACCGTGACCGTTTGTCACTCCAAGACGCGAAATCTCGCGGAACACGTACGCCGCGCCGACATCCTTGTCGCGGCCGTCGGGCGCCCGCGTTTCATTACTGGCGACATGCTCAAGCCCGGCGCGGTCGTTATCGACGTCGGCATCAACCGCCTACAGGATGGGCCCGACGCAGGCAAGCTCTGCGGCGACGTAGACTTCGATTCGGCCAGGCAGGTCGCCGCATTGATCACACCGGTTCCGGGCGGTGTCGGCCCGATGACGATCACGATGCTGCTCGCCAACACCTTGCTTTCAGCCGAGCGCAGGCTCGCCAAGTAAATCCAAGGTTTTTTTGGAAACGAAATGAACGAACACCCTATCGTCGGCGTCGTGATGGGCTCCGATTCGGACTGGCCCACGCTACAGGCCGCCGCACGAATACTTAAGGATTTCGGCGTCCCCTTCGAAGCGCGCGTCGTCTCAGCGCACCGCACGCCGGATCTGATGTTCGAATACGCAGAAAGCGCGCGCGAGCGTGGCCTACGAATCATCATTGCCGGCGCGGGCGGCGCGGCTCACCTGCCCGGCATGCTGGCCGCCAAAACTACGCTGCCGGTACTCGGCGTGCCGGTACAAAGCCGCGCGCTGTCGGGCGTCGATTCGCTGCACTCCATTGTGCAGATGCCCAAGGGCATACCGGTAGCAACCTTTGCGATCGGCGAAGCAGGCGCGGCAAATGCCGCGCTCTTCGCGGTGGCGATGCTCGCCCACGAGGATGGCCGCCTGCGCATCATGCTTGACGCATTCCGTGCCAAGCAGACGCAGAGCGTGCTAGATATGAAACTCGACGAAGTCTGAGCAATGACAACAGGGAGCCCTGCAATCCTTCCGCCCGCCACGCTCGGCATGCTGGGCGGCGGCCAGCTTGGCCGCTTCTTCGTCCTTGCCGCGCACGAAATGGGCTACAAAGTCTGGGTCCTGGATCCGGATCCGCACAGCCCGGCCGGCGTCATCGCCGAGCGGCATCTCGTCGCCGCCTACGCCGACTATGTGGCGCTCGACGATTTTGCGGCCGGTTGTGCGGCGATCACGACCGAATTCGAAAACGTGCCGGCCGACACGCTGGCCTATCTCTCCAAATTCGTCCCGGTGCGTCCTTCTGCCGAAGCCGTCGCCGTGTGTCAGAACCGCGTCGCAGAAAAACGCTTTCTCGCCGATAACGGTATCCCGCATGCACGTTTTGCTGCCATCGGCTGCGAGGCGGATATAGAAAACGCGCCCGCAGCGCTGTTCCCCGGCATCTTGAAGGTCGCCCGTTTCGGCTACGACGGCAAGGGCCAGGCCCGCGTTGCCAACAGTGGCGAGGCTCTCGCGGCCTTCCACGGTTTTCGCAACGAGCCCTGCGTGCTCGAAGAAATGCTCAAACTCGACTACGAAGTTTCGGTCGTGCTCGCGCGCGGCGAGGCTGGCAATGTCGCATGCTTTCCGACGGCCGAGAACATGCACGCGCGCGGCATTCTCGACGTGTCGATCGCGCCCGCGCGCGCAAGCGTTTGCCAGCAAGGCGCCGCCGAGAAACTAGCCGAGCGCATTGCTGCGCAACTTGACTACATCGGCACGCTCGCCGTCGAGTTCTTCGTCTCGCACGGCGAACTTTATGTCAATGAAATGGCGCCTCGCCCGCATAATAGCGGCCATTACACGCTCGACGCCTGCGTAAGCGACCAGTTCGCGCAGCAGGTCCGGGCGCTTGTCGGTCTGCCGCTGGGCGATGCGCGCATCCACTCAGCGGCCGTCATGGTCAATCTGCTCGGCGACATCTGGTACAACGCGAGCCAGGCCGGCGCCGACGTGCACGGCCACTACCGCGAACCGGACTGGGCGAAGCTGCTCCGGATACCCAACCTCAGACTGCATCTCTACGGCAAGCACCATGCACGGCCGGGGCGCAAGATGGGCCACTTCACGGTGCTCGATACCGATCCTGTGCGCGCGCTCGCAACCGCGATGGCGGCCCGCGCAGCCATCGGCATCGAGGACGCGTAGAGCACATCGTCATGATTCGCGCGCCAACGCCCGCCAACATCGCGCACGCCGCAGCCGTACTGCGCGCGGGTGGACTCGTCGCGCTGCCGACCGAAACGGTCTACGGGCTGGCCGCCGATGCAACAAACCCAAATGCCACGGCAAAGATTTTTGCCGCCAAGGGCCGGCCGGCCGATCATCCGCTGATCGTGCATCTGGCCGACTCAGGCGCTCTAGCCGACTGGGCACGCGATATTCCGCCGGAAGCCTTCGCGCTTGCGCGCGCCTTCTGGCCCGGCCCGCTGACGCTGATCCTGAAGAAAAAAGCCACGGTACTGGATGCGATTACCGGCGGGCAGGATACGGTGGGCCTTCGCATACCGGGCCATCCGGTCGCACTCGCGCTACTGCGCGCCTTCGGCGGCGGCCTTGCCGCACCCTCGGCCAACCGCTTCGGGCGCATCAGCCCGACGCACGCGCAGCATGTAGCCGACGAACTGGGAGATGCGTTGGACACCATTCTCGATGGCGGCGCTTGCGATATTGGCATCGAATCAACGATCCTCGATCTCTCGCGTGAGCCCCCCGCGATCCTGCGGCCTGGGGCGATAGGTGCCGACGCCATCGCCGCCGTCATCGGCCGCCGTCCGCTATTGCTATCGTGCGAGCAAGACCCGGCGAGACCGCGCGTAGCGGGTTCGCTGACAGCCCACTACGCACCGCGCACGCCACTGCGACTCGTGCCGGTCACAGCGCTTGCCGACACACTGCGCGCGGCTGGCCCGAAAACTGCCGTCATCGCACGCCGTAAGCCGCTCGCGCTTGCGCATGCAAACTGGATCGCCGCGCCCGACGATGCCGCCAGCTTCGCCCACGATCTCTACGCCAACCTGCGCGCGCTGGACGCCTGCGGTGCGGACACGATTCTTGTCGAGGCGCTTCCCGATGATGCCGTATGGGACGCCGTGCGCGACCGTCTGGCGCGCGCGGCGGCGGGTTCGGGCGAGGACGAAGCAAACTGAATGCCGTAGCCTTGCCGCAGGACAAGGCTAGCGAAGGCACTTTTCCGTCAGGCTCCGCGTAAGCAAGGTTTTCCTTCACGGAGGCATTCATGATCTTCGATCACATCGGTTTTTCGGTTTCGAATTTTGCGCGCAGCCGCGCGTTCTATCTCACGGCGCTCGAACCCCTGGGTATTGGTATGGTAGAGGAAGGAAAAAACTGGGCGATGTTCGGAAAACCCGGTCAGGGGCGGCTCTGGATCGGCGAAAACGGACCTGAACATGGATCCGTTCATATTGCCTTCATCGCCGCAAACCGCCACACGGTACGCGCCTTCCATGCCGCAGCAATCGCGGCCGGCGCACAGGATAACGGCAAGCCGGGCCTGCGTCCGGGCTATCACCCGACCTACTACGCGGCCTTCGCGCTCGACCCGGACGGTCGCAATATCGAAGCCGTCTGTCATACGCTGGAGCTTTGATCGCGCAAGGCTGCGCGCGGAAGGCTTGGCCCACGCGCAGCCTTGCGTAGAATGACGGGTCCGACCACGCAGCAGGGCCCCGATGGACATCAACCACTACATGCAGACGCTGGGCCGCAATGCGCGAACCGCTTCGCGCGTAATCGCCACGGCCTCCAGCGGCGCAAAAAATCAGGCGCTGCGCACCATGGCAGACCTGATCCGCGAACGCGGCGGCGACCTGCTATCGGCCAATCGCCAGGATCTCGAACAAGCCCGCGCGGACGGGCTCGAACCGGCGCTGCTCGACCGCCTTACGCTCACCGCCCGTGGCGTCGAAGCAATGGCGGTTGGCCTCGAACAGATCGCCACACTGGTCGATCCCATCGGCGAAATCACCGATGTAAAGCGCCGTCCGAGCGGTATTCTGGTCGGCAAAATGCGCGTCCCGCTCGGCGTGATCGGCATCATTTATGAAGCGCGACCGAATGTGACGGCCGACGCAGCCGGGCTGTGCCTCAAAAGCGGCAATGCTGCAATCCTGCGCGGCGGCAAGGAAGCGCTTCGCTGCAACCAGGCCATCGCCGAATGCGTGCGCGCCGCACTTGTGCAGGCAGACCTACCCGAAACCGCGATCCAGATCGTTGAAACAAGCGATCGCGCCGCCGTCGGCGAATTGATCGCCATGCCCGAATTCGTCGACGTGATCGTGCCGCGCGGCGGCAAGGGGCTCATCGAGCGCATTTCGCGCGATGCCAGGGTGCCTGTCATCAAACATCTCGACGGCAACTGCCATGTCTATGTCGACGCGAGCGCCGATCTCGACAAAGCGGTGCGCATTGCCGACAACGCCAAGACGCAGCGGTACGGCACCTGCAATACCGCAGAAACCCTGCTTGTCGCACAAAGCATAGCCGCCCAATTTTTGCCCCGTATCGGCAGGGTCTATGCCGAAAAAGGCGTGGAGATGCGCTGCTGCCGCAAGTCGCGCGCAATTCTCGAAGCGGCCGGCGTTAAAGACCTCAAGGATGCAAGCGAAGAAGACTTTCGCACCGAATTCCTTGCGCCAATCATCGCAATCGGCATGGTTGCCGGCCTGAACGAGGCCATTGCGCACATCAACGCCTTCTCATCGCAACATACCGAAGCCATCGTCAGCGAGAACCATTCGAACGCCATGCGCTTTCTGCGCGAAGTCGATTCGAGTTCGGTCATGATCAATGCATCGACGCGCTTTGCAGACGGATTCGAATACGGACTCGGCGCCGAAATCGGCATCTCGACGGACAAGATACATGCACGCGGTCCGGTCGGTCTCGAAGGTCTGACGAGCCAAAAATGGATCGTCTTCGGCGACGGCGAAATCCGCGAATAAGCATTGCACGCCACCATATCAAAACAGTGGAGACACCCATGATCAAACGCAAACTCGCGGCGATCGCCTTGTCGGCCGCGCTCGCCCTGCCCGCCTTCGCAGCCACCGAGGTCGCCGGCGTGAAATTCGACGACAAGCTCAATGCCAGTGGCAGCGAACTTGTTCTGAACGGCGCCGGGCTGCGCAAAAAACTCGTCTTCAAAGTTTATGCAATGGGGCTTTATCTACCGACCAAGGTCGATTCGGCCTCTGCGGTGCTCACCGCGCACGGCAATAAGCGAATTCAGATTGTGACGCTACGCGAACTATCGGCCGAGCAACTCGCCGAAGCGCTGGAAAAGGGCGTCGAAGATAACAATTCGGCGGCGGATCTCGCAAAGATCAAGTCGCGACTCGACGAATTCCGCGCCAACATGCTGGCAATGGAAAAGGTACCCGAAAAGAGCGATGTGCGAATCGAATGGAACGGCAGCGCTACCCGCGTCTTTCTGAACAATACCCAAAAAGGCAAGGACATTGCAGGCGAAGACTTTTACCTCGCCCTACTCAAAATCTGGTTCGGCGACAAACCTGCCCAAGCCGATTTAAAGGATGCACTCTTAGGCAAAACAAAGTAGCAACAACGCCTGCAAGTACATTTTTAATAGATTCGCTGGCACATAGACCAAATTTACTGATACAGTCCGAAAAATTCAAAGTTTCACCGCTCTTAGGGTAGAGAGCATGGGCCGGGTGCTTTCGCGACCGGCTCTTTCTTTTTCTATTCGCCAATGAGCCCTCCCGACCGCAACTTCTCTGCCATTTTCGAACTTCCACCGTGCCGCCTGGGTCTCCCCCTGTGTCAGACTAGTTGTCGCCTCGATAGACCAAAGTAAGCGGGGGCGATAAAGAGGAAAAAATGGCGCGATACGGACAAGCCTTCAAGGACCGAGCGGTGGCGCGAATGTTGCCGCCGGAGAGTGCAGAGATTGCAGTGATATCAAGGGACCTGGCGATATCGCCAGCCACATTGGAACGCTGGCGAGCGCAGGCGCTGAGCGAGCCGGCAAGCGAGCGGCGCTGGACCGCGCCAGCACGGCTAGAAGCGGTGATCAGCACGGCCAGTCTCGACGAGCTGGCCCAAAGCGCCTGGTGTCGCGAACACGGCCTCTATCCGCAGCAGTTGCAACAGTGGCGAAACAGCGCCACGCAAGCGCTGAGCGAGCCGGAAGAATCGCGCGCCAGTGCGCAGCAGACCCAGCAAGACAAACGGCGCATCAAGGAACTCGAGCGCGAGTTGCGGCGCAAGGATGCCGCGCTGGCCGAAGCGGCTGCGCTGCTGGTTCTCTCAAAAAAAGTCGCGGCGATCTTCAACAAGGGCGAGGACGAATGATCGGCCTCGAAGATCGCCAGAAGCTAGCCCGCCATATCGAACAAGCCCGAGCGGCAGGAGCGCGCGTGCAAGCGGCCTGTCAAACCGTTGGCATAAGCGTGCGCACGCTGCAACGCTGGACGGCCACGGCGGGGAGCATCGCCAGCGATGGCAGGCCCCAGGCCGTGCGGCCCAAACCGGCGCACGCACTGAGCGAAGCCGAACGCGAGCAGATCCTGCGCGTGGCCAATGAAGCGCGTTTTGCCGATATGCCACCAGCACGCATCGTACCGATGCTGGCCGACCAAGGGGTGTATCTGGCAAGCGAGTCGAGCTTTGCCCGCATCCTGCGCGCGCAGGGCCAGAACCAGCATCGTGGGCGTGCGCACGCACCGCGTCAAAGCCGCCCGCCGACCACGCACAGCGCGAGCGCGCCGCGCCAACTATGGTGTTGGGATATGACATATCTGCCCACGAAAATCATGGGACGCTGGTTCTACCTGTATCTGATACTGGACGTATACAGCCGCAAGATCGTGGGCTTTGAGGTCCATGAGCGCGACAGCGCCGAGCACGCAGCGCACCTGGTCAAGCGAACGGCATTAGCCGA
>JAVBKC010000054.1:0-24946 GCA_031554255.1 Niveibacterium sp. | reverse complement strand
AGTTGGGGAAGAGTTGGTAGTATTGGCTTTGCTGTTGTTGCTTGCCTACTTCACTGCCGGATAGGCAGCTCAGAAAGCTGCCGAAGACGTTGAAGCTCGTGAGCTTGACTTCACTGCCGGATAGGCAGCTCAGAAAAACTTCGCGCGCGTGCTCGGCGATTACCTCGCCTTCACTGCCGGATAGGCAACTCAGAAATGTTGAAACTGTCGGATACCCCAACGCGCGGCCTTCACTGCCGAATAGGCAGTTCAGAAAACATTGCGCGGTTGTGTGCGCGGTGGTCATGCTTTACTACCGAACAGGCAACCAAGAAACTCAAAATCGCTTTTTCCGCCCCCTTTATCACCTTCATCACTATCCTCTGCAGTAAGTGCTCATCAACATTGGAAGCCAAAGATTTGCCAATCGAGTAATCCAGGGCCGCATGTCATTGCTGCGCAGGCGCGCTGGGCTTCGTGCTGGCCTCGCGGAGCAGCTTTAGGGCCAGCCAGACCAAGGCTGCGGCGCCGGCTACCAATGCGCCCCACAAGGCGGCCTTCTGCCAACCTGCCGCGCGTTCGGATGCGTCGACGGCGGTCAGGCGTTCCGGGCCGCCGAGTTTTATCGGTTTGTCGATGAATGCTATCGGGATGTTGTCTAGCGCCTTGTCTTCACTCAATCCGGGGATTTGTTCGCGCGAGGTCATGGCTACGGCATCAGCTGCGCGCGCACCCCAGGCGAGAATGAACGGTTCATTGCCGCGCGCGTTGAAGACCACGGTGCGGGGGCCGACCAGGGCGAGCACTGTAGGAGCGCCTTCGCCCCAGGCGGAGCCTTTTGCAACGATGCGCAAGGATTGGATTGTTCGATTCGCAGTATCTATGTCGCCTTGTACCTGTTCGCCGCCATTGCCATTGAAGCGATAGAGGGTGTTTGTGCCGAGCAGGCTCCAGGCTTCGCTTGGCGTTGTGCGGACGGACAATTCGGTGCGCGCGATTGCGTTGATCGTGGGCAGTTCGATTCGCAATGCGGATAGCGGCAGCGCGTGCGGCAGTGTGTATTCGTATTCGGCAGCCGATATGCGGCGAGCGTTCATTGCGAGTTTCACTTGCTCGACTTCCGCTGGCCGCTCGGCGTAGCTGCCGGACACCCCATCGATTTTCGGTGTCGTTCCCGTATCGAAACGCAACAGCCAGTAGTGCCAGTTGCTGTCGACTGGCAGCGCGATCCGGTCTATGCGCAGGTTTTCCCCGCCGGACTTCAGATCGGCCAGCGTGCCGGAAGCGACGGGCTCCCAATTGTGCAGATTATTGCTACCGAGAATGACGACGCGCGCCTGCCAGTTGGCCGCCGCGTTCTGCCATTTGAACTGCATACGCGCGAGTCTGGGGCGCGCCTTCTCCTGTTTTAGCTCGAGCAGGTATGTCGTGGCGGCGGGACGTTCGTCTTCGCCTTCGTTTTCAGGCAGTGTAATTTCGATCTGCCGCTGCCCGGCGCCGACGACGAGCTTGCCTCGTTTGCCGGATTCACTCTTTGCGGGGAGGAGGAATAGCTGCAAGGCTATGCTTTTGTCTTGGACGGAACGGGTCTCGGGTTCGAGCAGCCAGAACGGCACGGCCTCACCCTGACTATTGAATACGCGGACATCGCGCAAATCCGGCCAGGCCGTGCCGGTAAAGGCGTCGACCGGCAGATCGAACCGATAGAGCGGCGCACCTGTATTCGTTCCGGTGATCTCTACGCCGCTTGCGAAATCCTGCGGGGCCAGAGGGCGGGGTTCGTCCGCGCGTGCCGTATCGAATAGGCAAATGGCAAACAAAAGGGCCGACAGTATTTTCGCCATGGATAGTTTCGCAGGTTTCATGCGGAAAGCGCCGCAGCGGTGGTTTTACGCGGAGGTAGCGGTGCGATATAGCCGATCAGCAGCACGATTATGGCGACCCCGATGAAGGCGATGGCACGCGCAAGCCCGCCGCCGCGCGCGCTGTCGACAAGAATCAGTTTGGCGATGACCAGCCCGAGCACGCTGGCGCCGAGGAACCACACCGGCTGGCTGGCGCGCCGTTTGGCGAGCGCCATGAGCGCCAGCGCCGCGAGCGTCCAGATCAATGCCAGCGTCGTTTGCACGAGGCGCGAATCCCATAGCGAGGGGAAGTCCCAGGGAATATCGCCGTAGTAGGCGAGCATGCGGACAAGCATGCCGTTGAACCACCAGGCGGCCAGCACGCCGATGACAAGCGTGGTCGGCCGGCGCCATGCGGCGCGCAGTGCGAGTGCGCGACCTTGCCACAGACACAGCATCAGTAGCGCAAATGCCGCAGCTTCTTCCAATGGGTTGATCAGCGGCAGATAGTGCCAAGCGAATAGGCGTCCGTCGGATAGATTGCCACAGACCAGTGCGAAAACGAGCAGCGGGAAAACCGGCGCGAGCCCGCCCAGCCACCATGCGCACGGTTCGACATTCACGGGCCAGGGCCTGCGGGCTAGCAGGGCGACAAGGCCGATGGGCAGCGCGAGCGCGCACAGGGCAATCGTTGGCGCCAGGGTTTCCATACCCCAGGGTAAATCGGCTATTTGCCAGGCTATTTCGCTACCGCATACCGCGAGAACTAGCCAGCACAGGGCGACGTGGGCGGCGCGACGTTGTTTCGATGTCGCCAAGCTGCCCTCAGTACGCCGCATGATCAGCACGGCGCAGAGCAATGTAAGCGCCCAGGCAAGGCTCCAGAAACCGACGAAGGGGTGGTGGAAGCGCGCTTGCAACACAAGGAAAACAATGCTCGCGAGCGGCCACAAAAGCCAGCCGGAGTGGCGTAACAAACGCCAGCTCAGGCGTTCTCCGGCGAACATCCAGATACAGGCCGACACGGCGCTGGCCGCAAGACCCGCGAGCAGCGCGTCCGGGCGCGGGATACCGAAGCGCTGTAAATGCGGAAGCGTCGTCATGCCTTGTGTGTGCAGCAGACGATTGCTGCCGTCGAAAGCCCAGCATAACCACGCCAGGATTCCACCGGCCCAAAGCGCGATACCTAGCAGCCGCGCCTCGGCGTATGTCCTCGATTCGCGCGACCACAGCAGACCTGCGCCGAGGCTACAGAGCGCGAGCACGCCAAAGACCAGCAACGTTGTCACGCTGTCGAGCGGCCAGGCAATGGCGGCCGACACGATGGCCGCCGCGATCAGCAGGCTACCGCTCCATGCCATCCTGCGGTGCTTTTGTGCAAGGCCGGTCCAGACCAGGCCAAGCCCTTCGAGCGCCCAGGCCAGCGAAGTCCATTGTGCAGACAATGCCAACGGAATCGCAAGCGTTACGAAACCGCCGCCCAGCGCAATGAACGATAGCGCCATTCTGTGCCCCGCCTCAGGCCAGCGACGCATCAGCGCGCGTGCGAGCGGCAGGTAGATCGCGCCAAGCGCAAGACAGGAGAAGGCTGCGCCCAGCGTCCAGTTGTGCTCGCGCATCAATGCGTACTGCATGCCGAAGGCGAGCAGCGGCGAGCCGAAGACAAGGGAACCGTCAACGAAGCGCAAATTCTTCGTGTCTTTTAACAAGGCAGCGAGCGGCGCCACAATACCGAAGATCAGGAAATTCACGATCAGGAACAACTGACAGCTCGTGTAAAACTCGGGCCGGTAGTTCCCGTTGCCCCACATCGCCCCGACACCGAACGTGAAAACAAAGCCGACAAGATTCAGCGGACGCCAGATCTGCCAGATGCTGACGGCAAGGATGCCAGCCGACAACATGAGGTAGTAACTGAACAAGCCGATAGGGCTCCCGCCGCCGCTCGACAGCAGCAACGGTGCGAGATAGCCGCCGAGTGCCGCAACCACGGCCAGACTCTGCGCGCGTTGCAGCACCGATAGCACGACGCTCGCCGCGCATATAACGATCATCAGCGCAAAAACCGCTGTAAGCGGCACAAGCTGATAGAGGCGGTGAGCCGCGAACGACGTCAGATAAAAAGCACCGACCGCCGCGCCCTGGAGAATCAGCCCGTACAACGGTTGGCGCATGCGCAAACGCCAACCCGTTGCGAGCAGGGCCAGGGAAAAAAGCCCCGCGCCAGCGAGCCGCAGTTCGATCGGGATCAGCGCGTGATCGACCGAATACTTGAACAGATAGGCCAGGCCGAAAAACAGCAGAAGCGCGCCGATTTTTGCCAGCGGGTTGCCTTTGACGAGCCAACCGATCAGCCCGGACAGCGGACTCGCGTCATGCTGTTCGGTTTTTTTGGCGGTGGGCTCGGACGTCGGTGCGGGTGTCGGCTCGGGAGCCCTCGTCGCGCGGGCTTGAACCGGCTTCTGTTCAGGCAATGCCGTTACGACCGCCTGTGGCGGCGCCACGGCTGCGAGCGCTTGCGGCGCTATCGTAGTCGGCTCGGCGAGCGCCGCATTGGTGTTAGCCGGCCGCAACTTCAGCGCTTCGAGCTGGCGTTGCAGTTTGCCGGCACGGGAATAGGCCGAGAACGCAATAATGGGAATGACGATCAGGTAGAAGATCGCCGCAACCGCGCCCAGGACAATGAGGTTTTCCACTTTGGATATTGCCGCGCCGAAAGGAGGTTCAGTGTAGCGGCAGCCTTTGCGCGACAACTATGCGCGGGGTTAAGTTTTGTGCGTTTCGGGCGGTGGCGCGAGCCGCAGTCGCGCGCACTCGCAGGCAGTCATCGCCCCCAGATCTGCCGCAAGTCGCGGTGTCGTTGTCGGCCTACCGCTTGCAACCGCGTGCGAATATCGACGCGCAGCCTTGTCGTCAGCTCAAGCTTCCAATGCTAGGCCGGCGTATCCGCAAAAGAAAAACGGTAGGCGTCGGCCCGCCGTTTTTCGCAAACTCAGGTTTTGGCCGCTGGCATCGCATGGCTGTGCTTGTGCTCATGCACAGCCGGAGGCGCCTGAGTCTTCGTTGCGCCGCATCCGTTCTTGGTTTCGACTGAGGTGGCAAGCTGTTCGAGGTCATTGAGCACCATGAGACTGGCGGCTTCCATCTGCTCGATTTCGGAGAGCGCCTGTTCAAGCTTGCCGGCATGGACGGCCTGTACTGCCCGCACGCCGTGGTTATGCACCCGCTTGTGCGGCTCTTCGATTTCTTTATAACCGGACAGTTGCGAGAAACGCTGGCGACCTTCCCCTTCGTAGTACCACTTGCCGAGCCGGCAATTCATATGCGAGGCAAAATTTTCTTCTGTCTTCTCCGAAAGGCCCATCGCGACGCGGTAGATTTCGAACTTGAACAGTAGGTGGTCTACCTTGGCGACTTCGACGAAGGAACGCAGCGCGGAATTGGCAATCACCGATTCCATGCTGCGCGCAAGTCCTTCGAGCCCGCGCATCGACTGGCGGGCTTCCATGCCTTTTTCTTTGTAGCGCGAGGCTTCGTCGGCCAGCGACAGGATGCCCTGGCTTGCATCCTTGGCGTCGGTTTGCACGCCACCGACGAGCTGTTCGATCTCGCCCGTTGCGTTCGCGGTGCGTTCGGCAAGCTTGCGTACTTCGTCGGCCACGACGGCAAAACCGCGGCCACTTTCGCCGGCGCGCGCCGCCTCGATCGCCGCATTGAGCGCTAGCAGGTTGGTCTGGTCGGCAATCGCGCGAATCAATCTGACAATGCCGTTGATCTGCGTCGTACGCTCCGAAAGGTTCTGAACCGCCTCGGCCTTTTGACTGGAGTTCACTGCCAGCTCGTCCAGACACTTCGAGATCTGTTCGATCAACGAGCCGCTCTCGGTCGACACCTCGGCCGTGTGGCTCGCCTGTTCGCGCTCCTCGCCCATGACGCTGGCAAGTTTGGCGAGACTGCCCTGAAACTGGCCGAAGGATTGGCCGAAAGTTTGCAGATTCGTCGTCAATCCCTTGAAGAAACGCACCTGCAATTGGGCCTCATGGACGCGCGCCTCGGCGTCTTGCCGCGAGGCTTCGACGTCGGCCAGCTCGGCTTTCAATTCGGCGATCTCCTGTCGCAAGACGCGACTCTCGTCATCGATGTGCTTATGGTGTTTGAAGATCCCTAGCATGTGGATTTCCCCTGTCTGATGATGCATCGAACGACATGGAGCCGCTCGATTTAAATGGCTGCGAATCGTGGTTTTAAGCTAAGTCAAGAAAAATACGTTAAACGTTTTTGTCATTTTATATTCATAAATGCCAATTATGCGCTTTCGACCGTTTCTCACGAATGCTACACATGCGACTGGGCCTGCGAAGACGTTTCGGCAAAAACTGCGCGCCGGCCGCCTGCGGACTTAGCCTGGTACATCGCCTGGTCGGCCTGCTGTAGCAGGGCATCGCCGGTATCTCCGGAATCCGGAAACAGCGCAATGCCGATCGATGCGCCAATCCAGTGGCGACCCTGATCCGAAGGCACTGGTTCGCCGATCGCTTCGATGATTTTCGCCGCCAGCGCCGCACTCGCGTCGGCCGATTCGACCTCGGGCAACAGCACGACGAATTCGTCGCCACCCAAACGCGCAACCGTGTCGCTGCCGCGCACAGCCAAACGCAAGCGCTGTGCGACCGTTGCGAGCACCGTATCGCCGACGGCATGGCCGGCGGTGTCGTTGATGGTCTTGAAATCGTCGAGATCAAGCAGCATCACCGCAACGCGCGTGCCGCGCCGACGCGCGAATGCGATAGCCTGCGCGAGCCGGTCCGAGAGCAGGCGACGATTCGCGAGGCCGGTCAGCGGATCGTGATGCGCCAGATGCCGATAGCGTTCGGCGTCGCCGATGCGTTCGCTGATGTCGATGCAAACGCCGTGGTAACCCAGGGATTCGCCGTCCGGACCGGTCATTGGCGCGCCGCTGGCCGCGAACCAATGACGGTTGTCCTGCTTGTCGGACAAGTGAAAAACGAATTCACGGAAGGGCTCGCGACGCTCGATTCGGGCCATGTGCTGCGCCCAATGATCGTTGCTTACGCCCTCCACGGCCGGGATGTCCTGGGCACGCAGTCCCAAGGTTTCGCCGAGCGAAATATTGAGCTTGTTCAGGCTGGGCCCCGAAAGATGCGTCAGACGCATCCGCGCGTCGGCCTCCCAATAGATATCGGAAGACATCGCAACGAGACGGCGAAAGCGTTCTTCGCTTGCACGCAGCGCGGCTTCGGCGGCGAGCCGCTCGGTGATGTCCGAACCCATCCAGACCATGCCGGCAGCCAGATTCGTCGCGTCGATCGCACGGCCGCCGAGCTCGGCCCAGAAAATCTCGCCGTCGTAGCGTTTGAGTTGCGCCTTGTAGCGGTAGGGTTTGTGTTCGCTGCTTGCCGCGAGCGCGGCGCTCGCGTGCGCGTTCCACACCGCCGCGTCGGCATGCCAGATCCACATCGGGCTGCCGAGCAACACCGTGGGCTTGGCGCGCATGAGTTCGATGAAGCGCAGATTGCATTTGACGACCAAGCCAGCCTTGACGAGCACGATGGCTTCGGTTGCCGTGTCGAAGATGACCCGCTGCTCCTGCGCCGCAGCATCGCTTTCGACTTGACGTTTGAGCGTGAGTACCAGCGACTGATGCAGCGAATGGTGCTGCACGAGCAACGCAAGCGCGAAGATACCGATACCCCAGCCCGCGAGCGGCAGCGTGGGCGGCGGCTGAACGAGAAACTGCGCGGCGAGCGGTCCTAGCGTCGGTAGCAGCAGTGCGACGAAGGACATCCGGCTGGCCGCGAAGGCGCCGATATTCGCTACGGCAACCGTCATGATCAGCACGGCGAACAGCGCACGCGTCAGTTGCGCCTCGTCCGTCGTTATCATCAGTCCGATACTGCCCCAGCCGATTCCGACGAAGACCGAGCGCACGGCGTGCAGGCGTTCGAGCGACTCCGCCTGCTCCAGCGTCAGGAGCGGCGAACTCATGCGCCGATGAAACCAGAGGTTCGAGAGCACGAGCGGCAGCATGATCAGACACCAGCCGAACGTAAATTGCGTCGATGCGACAAGCGACACGCAAGAGGCGACGACCGCGACGGCTGCTGCACCGGCAAGGCCGGCCATACGGCAGCCCCGACCGAGCAGCGCGATGCGGGCGAGTTGAGTGCGTCTTTGCAGCGCAAGGTCCAGATCGGTAATCCTCAGAGCCGATGACAACATGCCTTGCTAAACTTTCGCGGGTTGAATGGCAGCAGGTAAGTGTATGTCGCCCATGTATAACAAAGCAAAGCGAGCGCCAGAGTGACGGTGACAGCGTATGTCGGCCGTTTCGCGCCTTCGCCGAGCGGCGCGTTGCATTTCGGTTCGGTCGTAGCAGCGCTGGCGAGCTGGCTCGATGCGCGCGCAGCGGGTGGGCGCTGGCTTTTGCGAATCGAGGACGTGGATACCCCGCGCAACGTCCCCGGCGCGGCCGAGCGCATCTTGCGCGATCTCGACCGGCTCGGTCTTGCCTGGGACGGCGAGATCGTCTGGCAAAGCCAGCGCAGCGGCCGCTATCGCGAAGCCTTCGAGCAGCTCGTCGCGGCGCAGCGGGTTTTCGCCTGCGCCTGTTCGCGGCGTGAAATCGCCGATTCGCAAATCGCCCGCGACGGCGCGCGGCGCTATCCCGGCACCTGTCGCGCAGGGCTGCCGCCGGGCCGCACAGCACACGCCTGGCGCGTACGCACAGAAGCCGGCGAAATCTGTTTTAACGATGCCTTGCAAGGACGGCTTTGCGAGGATGTCGAACGCGACGTCGGCGACTTCGTGCTGCTGCGCGGCGACGGTGTATTCGGCTATCAGCTTGCCGTCGTCGTAGATGATGCCGAGCAAGGCGTGACCGAGATCGTGCGCGGGGCCGATCTACTCGATTCGACGCCGCGCCAGATCTACCTCCAGCGCCTGCTCGGCTACCCGCAGCCGGGCTATCTGCATTTACCGGTCGCAACGAATTCGGCCGGCGAGAAGCTATCGAAACAAACGCTCGCACGCGCAGCCGCGCAATCGAGTCCGGCCCGGCTGCTGTATGCGGCATTGGATTTCCTTGGCCACGCAGCGCCGCCGGACGCCTCGGAAAGTACGCCGCAAGCCTTGCTCGACTGGGCGCTCACGCAGTGGGACCGCAGCCGCCTGCCGGCAACAAGATCACGCCTGGCGCCGGCTTTTACATTCGAATAGCCGCGCCCTCAGGCCCGCACCTCGTTTGCCACCTGCAACAAACCCTCCAGCACCAGATTCGGGAAATCGATCCGGGGCGGCGCGATCAGTGGCGCAAGCGCTGAGGCCGAGCCGCCCGAGAGCATGACCGGCGTGCCGGCCGGCATTTGCGTACGAAAACGTTCGACCGCGCCGGTTTGGGCATAGCGCACGCCGGTTTCGATGGCATCGTGCGTCGTGCGCGGAAAGGCCACGCAGTCACCCGTAGCGAGCGGCAGATCTGCCGTGCCGCCCGCCAGCGCGCGGAGCATGAGCCCGTGACCCGGCAGAATCAGGCCGCCGAGGAACTGACCGGTCGCGTCGATGGCGTCTACCGTCGTCGCCGTGCCCGAGCAAACGACGATGCAAGCGCCGCGCACATGCGACCAGGCGCCGATTGCGGCGGCCCAGCGGTCCGCGCCCAGGCGGCTCGGGTCGGCATAAAGATTGCGCAGCCCGCAGCGCGCGGCACCGGCGCGCAGCCATTCGGTGCGGTCCTGCCAGGGTGCAATCTGGGCGCGGATCTGCGCGCGAATCGCATCCGACGCAACATGGGCAATCACGATGCGCGCGGGCGTGCCGAAACGCGTGAAATCGCTCAGGTCCAGCGCATCGTGCGCGATGTCCTCGCGGCGGACCCACTGCTCGCCATCGTGCCAGCCGAACTTGATGCGGGTGTTGCCGGCATCGATCAATAAGCGCATGGGCACCTCGAAAAACGCCCGCTTTCGTCGCGATACTGCATTGCTCGCAAAAAATCTCTCCTTACATATGCGGCGTCGAAATTTTTCACTCGCGCCTTGTCTCGCTTAGAAACCGTGGGTTTCGAAGCCCCCACTTCAGGATCTGCCTCGCAGAGAAACGTCGCCGCCGATGATGCGGCGAACCCCGCCCTCGGTTTCGAGCAACAAAGCGCCTTCGGCATCGACGCCGAGGCAGATGCCGGGCGTCTCGCCGGCGTCGTCCACGACACGCACCGGCGCGCCACGCACTGCGTTGCGCCGGTTCCATTCGTCCTGAAACGGGGTAAATCCGTCCGCCGTGAAGCCGCTCAACATCTGGCCGAGTTGCTGGAGCACCGCGGCAAGCACGGCCGTGGCTTCGGGTTTACCGCCCAGGGCATCGGTAAATCCCGCGACAGGCTGATCGGCGACGCAAGTGGGCGCTGCGAGATTGAGCCCGATGCCGATCACGGCCGCAGTGCGCACACCAACGTGGTTCATCTCGACGAGAATGCCGCCCAGCTTGCGGCCATTCAACCAAATGTCATTGGGCCACTTGAGCGCAACCCCCGCGACGCCGAGCGCATCGCACGCACGCGCCACCGCAAGGCCGACCGCGAGCGACAACCCGGCCAGACGGGCCTTTGAATCGAAGCGCCAGAGCAGCGAGAAGGTGAGGCTATCGCCGGGCGTGGAAATCCAGCCACGCCCGCGCCGGCCACGGCCCGCAGTCTGATCGCGCGTCCACAGCACGCTGCCCGACACCGCGCCGTCGATGGCGCGCGCGAGCAGTTCGGTATTGGTCGAACCGCAGGTTTCGAGCAGATCGGCGTCGAAACGCGTGGCCCAGGGGCCAAGAAGCGCCCGCAGGCGGACGAGTTCGGAGTCGGTGCGAGCGCTCACGGGCAAATCACGGAAGATGCAAAACCGATAGTGTATCGGCATTGCCTCCTGGTTTTTAGCGCGTGTCGTTTTCCATACCGAGTTCCTGGATTTTGCGCGTGATCGTGTTGCGCCCAATGCCGAGCAGTTGCGCGGCTTCGACGCGGCGACCGCCGGTCGCCGCGAGGGCGCGGCGGATCAACACTTTTTCGACTTCGCGCGTGAGCTGGTCGAAGACCTGGCCGGGCTGTGCGGCGAGCAGTCGGTCGGCTTCGCTTGCCAAGCCATCGACCCAGGAGGTCGAGATGGCGCGCGCGGATTGTTCGCGCAGTTCGCTCGGCAGATCGCCGACGTCGACAAGCTGGCCCGGCGCCATCACGGTCAGCCAGTGACAAAGATTTTCGAGCTGACGCACGTTGCCGGCGAATTCCAGCGTCTGCATATATTTGAGCGCGGCATCGGAGAGCCGTTTGACCTCGACGCCGAGTTCCTGTGCACTGCGTGCGAGGAAGTGGCGCGCGAGCAGCGGGATATCCTCGCGCCGTTCGCGCAGCGGCGGCAAGCGTAAGCGGATCACGTTGAGGCGGTGAAAGAGGTCTTCGCGGAAAAGCCCCTCCTTGACGCGGACATCGAGGTTCTGGTGGGTCGCCGCGATGACGCGTACGTTCGTCTTGATCGGCTGATGGCCGCCGACGCGGTAAAAGTGTCCGTCGGACAACACGCGCAGCAGCCGCGTCTGTAATTCCGACGGCATGTCGCCGATTTCGTCGAGGAACAGCGTGCCGCCTTCGGCCTGTTCGAAACGGCCGCGCCGCAGTGCCGTGGCACCGGTAAAGGCGCCACGCTCGTGGCCGAAGAGTTCGGATTCGAGCAGATCCTTCGGGATCGCCGCCGTGTTGATCGCAATGAAGGGCGCGTCGCGGCGCGGGCTGTGTCGATGCAGCGCGCGCGCGACGAGCTCCTTGCCGGAACCCGATTCGCCGTTGATCATGACAGTTGCATGGGACTGAACGAGCCGGCCAATCGCGCGGAACACATCCTGCATCGAAGGCGCCTGGCCGAGAATTTCCGGCACGGTGGCCGATTCCTCGGCGGCCGGGCCGCGCTGACGCGATTCCTCGACCGCGCGGCGCACGAGTTCCACCGCCTGATCGACGTCGAAAGGCTTCGGCAGGTATTCGAAAGCGCCGCCCTGGAAGGCAGCGACTGCGCTGTCCAGATCAGAATAGGCCGTCATGATGATGACCGGCAGGCTCGGGTAGCGCGCCTTCACTTTCTGCAGGAGTTCGAGACCCGATGCACCTGGCATGCGAATGTCGGAAAGCATGACCTGCGGCGGCGTGGCGCCGCCTTCGATCTCGGCCAGCGCTTCGCTTGCCGAGGCGAAACTGCGATGCGCAATCGATTCGCGCGTGAGCGCCTTTTCGAGCACCCAGCGGATGGAGCGGTCGTCGTCAACGATCCAGATCGGGTTCATATGTGCAATCTGCGCAAGAGGGCGGTTTTAAGCGTTGTCGAAGATCGGAAGCAGCACGGTGAAACAGGTGCGGCCGGATTCGCTTTGTACGTCGATCATGCCGTGGTGCTGCTCGATGAAGCTTTGTGCGATCGAAAGCCCGAGCCCGCTGCCACCGTCGCGGCCGGTGACAAGCGGGTAGAAGATCCGGTCGCGTATCGCCGCCGGAATGCCCGGACCGTTGTCGACGACTTGCAATTCGAGCGCCAGCTTGAAGCGCCGCTTCGCGACCGTAACCTGTCGCGCCGCGCGCGTACGGAACACGATTTCTCCGGCGCCCTGCATGGCTTGTGCGGCATTGCGCGCGATGTTGAGCACAACCTGGATCAGCTGCTCGCGATCGGCATATAGCTCGGGGAGGCTTACGTCATAATCGCGACGCACGCGGACGGCGTTGAACTCGGCCTCGACGAGGCGCAGCACGCGTTCGAGCACATCGTGGATGTTGAGCGGCGCGGGCCGTATCGCGCGGCGCGAATTGAGCAGGCGGTGCATCAGATCCTGCAGCCGGTCGGTTTCCGCGATGATGACCTGGGTGAATTCCTTGAGCTGCGGGTCGTGCAGTTCGCGTTCGAGCAATTGCGCGGAACCCCGAATACCGCCCAGCGGATTCTTGATCTCGTGCGCAAGGTTGCGGATGAGTTCGCGATTGGCCTGCTGTTGTTCGATCAGGCGCTCTTCGCGTGCGACCTTGAGCTGCGCATCGAGCGGGCGAAATTCCATCAATAGTCGCGCGCGGCCTACTTCGACCGGCGTCGCCGTGCAATCCACATGGAGAAATTCGGTGCGCCCGCGCTGCAATACGAGATTCTGCCCGGTATAGCTCCAGTTCTTGATCAGCGCATTGTCGAGCGCGGCGGAAAGACCCGGTGGATCGCCGAGCAGTTGCACGACCGACTGGCCTAGCGCCTGGCGCGCGCTGACCGCAAACAGGTTTTCTGCGGCCGGATTCGTGTAGAGGATCTTCGCTTGCGCATCGACCAGAATGACAGCCGATGCAAGCAGTTCGAGCCCCGCAGTGCGCGGATCTTGTGACGCCGGTGACTGCGTCGAGGGAGAGAGGTCCATGCCGCGTTCGGTCAGCAAGAAGCAGGCCAATGCCAGCGACGCAGCCGCCTACTACTACTTAAGACGGCCGATCTCCGTACGGATCGCTTCGCTATTGCGCTCATGCAGCTCAATCTGTTCTTGGTAGGGTTTGAGCCGTTCGAGCACTTTGGCATAGTTTTTCTCGTCGCCATTGCGAATCTGCTGCTGTTCCGCGAGCGCCTTGCGGGCAGTTTCTAACGCCTGCGTCTCGGATTCGAGTTCGGTTTCGAGAATTTTACGGCGGTCGTTGTCGCGGCTGCGCTGAGTGGTGCTATCGACACGCGGGAATTCGGCTGGAGTAGACGAAGATGAGGACGAAGATGAGGACGAAGCCGCCGCCTTGCGTGGCGCGGACGCCGGTGCGGTCTTGAGGGGCTGTTCCTTCTGCAACAAGGTGCAGCCTTTCTCGCCGGTTTTTGCGTTCGTGTAGGTGACCTTGCCCGAGACAGGATCGGCGCATTTGAAGACATCGGCACGGGCGCCGGTCGCGACGAGCGCCATTGCAACGAGGCTCGCCCGGAAGATCGCGTTCAACTGCATCGCGTGATCATGCTCTATGAATGAAGGGCGAGTGTAGGCGCAGCGCTCCGGCTTGCCAAGCCGCAAATGGAAATGGGACGAGCGCTGCCCGTCCCATTGCGTAACGCGATGAATCTTCGCGGCGCGCGATTACACCGAGTAATACATGTCGAACTCGACCGGAGCGGTCGTCATGCGGAAGCGCGTGACTTCTTCCATCTTCAGTTCGATGTAGGCATCGATGAAGTCGTTCGAGAACACGCCGCCGCGCGTCAGGAACTCGCGATCCTTGTCGAGATAGTCGAGCGCCTGGTCGAGCGAGGAGCAAACGGTCGGGATCTTCGCGTCTTCTTCCGGCGGCAGGTCGTAGAGGTTCTTGTCGGCGGCGTCGCCCGGATGGATCTTGTTCTGAATACCGTCGAGGCCGGCCATCAGCATGGCGGCGAACGCCATGTAGGAGTTCGCGCCCGGATCGGGGAAGCGGACTTCGATACGGCGCGCCTTGTCCGACTGGACGAACGGAATGCGGATCGAGGCGGAACGGTTACGTCCCGAGTAGGCCAGCTTGACCGGTGCTTCGAAGCCGGGAACCAGACGCTTGTACGAGTTCGTCAGCGGGTTCGTGATCGCGTTCAGCGCGCGCGCGTGTTTGATGATGCCGCCGATGTAGTAGAGCGCGATTTCCGACAGTCCGGCATAACCGTTGCCCGCGAACAGGTTCTTGCCGTCCTTCCAGATCGACTGGTGGACGTGCATGCCCGAACCGTTATCGCCGACGATGGGCTTGGGCATGAAGGTCGCGGTCTTGCCGTATTGGTGGGAGACGTTGTGGACGATGTACTTAAGCACCTGGGTCTGGTCGGCGCGGCGGGTCAGCGTATCGAAGCGCGTACCGATTTCGTTCTGGCCGGCGGTGGCAACTTCATGATGATGGACTTCGACCGGGACGCCACAGGCTTCGAGCGCCAGGCACATAGCGGCGCGGATGTCGTTGTGGCTATCGACCGGCGGAACCGGGAAGTAGCCGCCCTTGACGGTCGGGCGATGGCCCGTGTTGCCGCCTTCGAACTTCTCGCCTGAGGACCAGGCCGCTTCTTCCGAGAAAATCTTGACCGACGAACCCGACATGTCGACATTCCACTCGACGCTGTCGAAGATGAAAAATTCGGGTTCCGGGCCGAAGTAGGCCGTATCGCCAATGCCAGTGGACTTCAGGTAAGCCTCGGCGCGGTGGGCGATGCCGCGCGGGCAGCGGTCGTAGGGCTTCATGTCGGCCGGTTCGAGCACGTCGCACGAGAGCACCAGCGTCGTCTCATCCATAAAGGGATCGATGAAAGCGCTCGCGGGGTCCGGCAGCAGCAGCATGTCCGAGGCTTGAATACCCTTCCAGCCCGCGATCGAGGAGCCGTCGAAAGCGTGGCCTTCCTCGAATTTGCTGTCGTCGAATGCACTTACCGGCACACCGACATGGTGTTCTTTACCTTTTGTGTCGGTAAAACGAAAGTCTACGAACTTGACCTCGTTTTCCTTGACCAGCTGCATGACGTCTTGCGGGGACATAATTACTCCTAGGGTATAGGGAAGCCAAAGAGGCGGTCGGCGCATCGAATAACCGCGTTGCGGGTGGGTGTAGCACGTAGCGTGCCAACAAAAGCGGGATGTTCTGTTTTCTTGCCTCGGCAGCGGATTGCTTGCGCGGCGTGCGGTCCGAAGCTGCGGCGGCATTCTGCCACAGCATCGCAGCTGGGTCGCGGCACCAATTCTGTGCCAATTTGCAGCATACGCACCAATCTGGTGTTCGCGCCCCAAGCTAGGGCGTCGCCAGCTGCCTTGCGGCCGCCAGGCGCTGCGCGCATACTCATCGACCCGCCTGTGCCGCTTGCTGGAGGTAGTGTCAATGGGACGTTTAAGCGATCTTTTTGCGCTTGCTCGCGCAAGAAGCGAAGCCGCAGGTGCGGACTACGCCGGTGCGCTGACGCCACAGGAGGCTCACGCTGTCTGGCAGTTGGCGCCGGGCGCTCGGCTCGTCGACGTACGCACGCATGCCGAACTCGAATGGGTCGGCCGCGTGCCGGGCGCAATCGAGATCGAGTGGAACGTCTGGCCTGGCGGCGAGCGCAATCCGAACTTCGAAGCCCAGCTTAAGCGCCAGGTCGATCCGGAGGCGGTCGTCCTGTTCCTCTGCCGCAGCGGTGCGCGCTCGCACAATGCAGCGCTGCTTGCGCGGCAAGCCGGGTATACAGCCGTCTATAACGTGCTCGAAGGCTTCGAGGGCGACAAGGACGCGCATGGCCAACGCGGCCATATCGGCGGCTGGCGTCGCGCGGGCCTGCCCTGGGTGCAGGGCTGAACAAGCATTCAATTTTTTGCTAAGGGTTGCGATGCAGCTTGCTCAAATCAATTTCGATCGTTTCAATATGCTGCGCGACGACCAGGCGCAAGAGCGTATCCGCGCCGCCCGCGCGAAACTTGGCAAGAGGGCCGTGCTGCTGGTCCACCACTACCAGCGCGCCGACATCTACCTGCATGCCGATCTGACCGGCGATTCGTTAAAGCTCTCGCGACTGGCAAGCCAGTCGGATGCCGAATACATCGTCTTCTGCGGCGTGCATTTCATGGCCGAGGTGGCCGACATCCTCTCGCAGCCGAACCAGATCGCCATCCTGCCCGACCTTGCGGCCGGCTGTTCGATGGCCGACATGGCGAGCCTCGCCAAAGTCGAACGCTGCTGGCGCGAATTGGCCGAAGTACTCGGCGAATCGCCCGATTCGCTGTTCACGCCGGTTACGTACATCAATTCCGCCGCCGATCTGAAAGCCTTCTGCGGCGAGCATGGCGGCATCGTCTGCACGAGTTCGAACGCACGCACCATCCTCGATTGGAGCTTCGCCCAGCGGCCTAAGGTGCTGTTCTTCCCCGATCAGCACCTGGGACGTTGGACGGGTAGCCAGATGGGCATTGCGCTCGACGACATGCGCATATGGGACCCGGATCTCGAATACGGCGGCTTAACACCTGAGCAAATCCGCTCGGCGAAGATGCTGCTCTGGAAGGGCCATTGCTCGGTGCATCAGATGTTCCAACCGGGCCATATCCTGCGCTGGCGCAACAAGCATCCGGATGGCATCGTGATCGCGCATCCGGAAGGCCCGTTCGAGGTCTGCCGCCAGTCCGACCACGTAGGCTCGACCGAGTACATCCTGAAAACGGTGAAGGCGGGCGCACCGGGCACGCGCTGGCTCGTCGGCACGGAACTGAACCTCGTCTCGCGTTTGGCCGAGGAAGTAAAACACGAAGGCAAGATCGTCGAATTCATGTCGCCGACTGTCTGCATGTGTTCGACGATGCAGCGCATCGACCCGCAGCACCTGGCCTGGACGCTGGAAAACCTCGTCGAAGGCAATGTGGTGAACCGGATAACGGTGCCGCAACACGAAGCGGCGCTCGCCAAGCTGTCGCTCGATCGCATGCTCACAGTTTCCTGAAATTTTCCGCCGCGAGCGATGCAATAGGTATTTCGAATCCACCTCATGCAGTCAATCAATTGGAGCAATTTCCTCCCGAAGCTTAGGATTCGGTTCATCTTGAAAACCCACACACAGGAGAAGTGACATGTCCCTGATCAACACCCAAGTCCAGCCCTTCAAAGCCCAAGCTTTCCACAACGGCAAGTTCATCGAAGTGAGCGACGAGACGCTCAAGGGCAAGTGGTCCGTACTGATCTTCATGCCGGCCGCTTTCACTTTCAACTGCCCCACCGAAGTCGAGGACGCGGCCGAGAACTACGCCGAATTCCAGAAGCTGGAAACCGAGGTTTACGTCGTCACGACCGACACCCACTTCTCGCACAAGGTCTGGCACGAAACCTCGCCGGCCGTCGGCAAGGCGAAGTTCCCGCTGGTCGGCGATCCGACGCATGCCCTGACCAATGCCTTCGGTGTGCACATCCCCGAAGAGGGCCTCGCGCTGCGCGGCACTTTTGTGATCAACCCGGAAGGCACGATCAAGACCGTCGAAATCCACGACAACGCCATCGCGCGCGACGTCAAGGAAACGCTGCGCAAACTCAAGGCCGCGCAATACGTTGCCAAGCATCCCGGCCAAGTGTGCCCGGCCAAGTGGAACGAAGGCGCCAAGACTATCGCACCGTCGCTGGATCTGGTCGGCAAGATCTGACGCGTCCGTAAATACCCAAAAAAGCCCCCAACCCCACAGCGAACCCTTCGGGGTTTCGCTGAAAGCGCCCCGTTTAAGGACGTTTTCACCGAAACCCCGCTTTTTATTTGCGCGAAGCGAAAGCCGAAAGGAAGCCCCATGTTGGACGCCGACCTCAAGCAACAACTTGCCGCCTACCTACAGCGCGTGACGCAGCCCTTCGATATTGTCGCCTCGCTCGACGACTCAGAGGCTGCGCGCGAAATGCTCGGACTTTTGCAGGCTATCGCTGAACTGAGCGACAAGATCAGCCTGCGCACCGATGGGCAGGATGTGCGGCGTCCGTCCTTTTCGCTGCAACGCGCGGGCAGCGACGCCGGCCTGCGTTTCGCGGCGATCCCGCTCGGCCATGAATTCACCTCGCTCGTGCTGGCGCTGCTGTGGATCGGCGGCCATCCGCCCAAGGTAGAACCGGAAGTCCTCGAACAGATCGCGGCCCTGGACGGTGATTTCGACTTCGAAATCTACATGTCGTTGTCCTGCCATAACTGCCCCGATGTCGTGCAGGCGCTATCGCTGATGTCGATTTACAACCCGCGAATAAAAACGACGGTGATCGACGGCGGTCTGTACCAGGACGAAGTCAAGGCGCGCGACGTCATGGCCGTGCCCAGCGTGTATCTGAACGGCCGGCATTTCAATTCGGGGCGCGTCACGGTCGAGGAACTGCTCGCCAAGCTCGACACCGGCGCTACCGCGCGCGACGCCGCGCGGCTCTCGGCCCGCGAACCCTTCGACGTGCTGATCGTCGGCGGCGGCCCGGCCGGCGCCGCTGCAGCCGTGTATGCCGCGCGCAAGGGCATCCGTACCGGTATTGCCGGAGAGCGCTTCGGCGGCCAGGTCAACGACACGCTGGCAATCGAAAACTTCGTCTCCGTGATGGAAACCGAAGGCCCCAGGTTCGCCGCCGCGCTGGAGTCGCATGTCCGCGCCTACGATGTGGACATCATGAACCTGCAGCGCGCGCGCAAATTGATCCCGGCCAGCGAGCCCGGCGGCTACATCACGATCGAACTGGAGAACGGCGGCGTGCTCAAGAGCCGCAGTGTGATCCTGTCCACAGGCGCGCGCTGGCGCAATGTCGGCGTACCCGGCGAGCAGGAGTACAAAAACAAGGGCGTGGCCTACTGCCCGCACTGCGACGGCCCGCTTTTCAAGGGCAAGCGCGTGGCGGTCATCGGCGGCGGCAACTCGGGCGTCGAGGCGGCCATCGACCTTGCCGGCATCGTGGCGCATGTGACCGTGCTGGAGTTCGGCGAACAATTGCGCGCCGACGCCGTACTCGTAAGCAAACTGCGCAGCCTGCCCAACGTAACGATCCACACGCAGGCCCAGACAACCGAACTGACCGGCGACGGCAACCGGCTCGACGGCCTGATCTACATCGACCGCGCCTCCGGCGTTTCGCACCGCGTGGAACTGGAAGGCGTATTCGTGCAGATCGGCTTGGTGCCCAACACCGACTTCCTGAAGGAAACGCTCGTCTTGTCGCGCTTCGGCGAGATCGTCATCGACGACAAATGCCACACGAGCGTTCCCGGCGTATTCGCTGCGGGAGACGCAACGACGGTGCCGTACAAGCAGATCATCATCGCTACCGGCGAAGGCGCAAAAGCCGCCTTGAGCGCCTTCGACTATCTGATCCGCACGCCCCAATCGGTAGATGTAGCTCAGGAAACCGCGACGGCCTGATCGCGCGCGAAGGGGCCTCCATACAAAGCCCGACCAAAGCCCCTACAGATTGCAGAACGTCAGTTCGAAGGCGACATCGGCTTCCGATTGACGTGCGCGGGCGACGCATTCGGCGGCGAGGAAGCGGATGTTCAGGGCGTATTTGTTTGCGCTGATCTCGGGGACGAGAATTTCGCTACGCTGCATCTGCAACCGCAGCATATGGGCGGTGCGGTTGCCCATCATCATCTGAAATTGGCCGCGCCGCGCGAGCAGGTGTTCGGGGCGGCCGCTCGCACGCAGCAGGCGCAGCACGATTGCAAGTCCCTCGCGGATCGGCGTCATAGGTCCGATCCATGCCCGCAGATTGGCCTGGCGCTCTTCGACACTGCGATTGAGCCAGAAGTGGTAGGACGGGAGATCGAATTCGCAGACACCACCGGGAATTGCGGCGCGGCTGCGGATATTCATCAGCCATTCGTTTTCGCGCAGGTATTGGCCGATCTTGCCGGCCATGGCAAGTAAGGCGGTGCTCGCCTGCTCGATTTCGTAAAGCGCGCCCGAGAGTGCGTCTTCGGAGATGTCGGGATTGTTGCGGAAGGAAACCAGGATCTGGCGCTGGCGTTCGAGCTCCTGGACCAGGTCGACCTTCAGGTCGGCGCGGCCAGCGACTTCGAGGACTTCGAATAGCGTGACGAGCGCGACATGGTGTTCGTAGCCGCTGTTCGCGCGCGAAAAGTGGAGAGTTTTCTCGAAAAGATCTTCCAGCCTCAGCAGGGTGCGAATGCGCTCGTTCAGCGGGTATTCGTAAGTAATCACTGCCGGGGATTCCGAACCTTTGGGCTGGGTTGAATGTGAAATCTTGAGAAGTCGCTTTAAATCATAGCAGGGAATCGTTCAGGAGAGCCGCGCGGCGCTTGAGGCCAGCGTTCGGTAACACTTGTCGAGCGCGACCACCTGCGGGTCCAACGCGTCCAGCGTGCCGCTATTGTCGACAATGTCGTCGGCGGCGGCCAACCTGTGGGTCCGGCTGGCCTGGGCGGCCATGATCGCGCGCACCTGCTGTTCGGCCAGTCCGCTGCGCATCTGCACGCGCGCGATCTGCGTGGCCTCTGCGCAGTCGACAACGAGCACCCGGTCGCAGCGTGCGCGATACGCGCCGCTTTCGATGAGCAAGGGAACCGCAAGGATGACGTAGGGCGCTGCGGCGTTAAGGGTGCGTACATCGCTCTCGGTGCGGATCAGCGGATGCAGGATCGCTTCGAGCCGCTCGCGCACCGCGCGGTCGCCGAAAGCAAGCTCGCGCATCGCCGCGCGATCGAGCGCGCCATCGGCCCGCAACACCGCTTCTCCGAAAGCCGCCGCAATCGCGGGCATTGCCGCGCCATGCGCTGCGGTCAGCTCATGGGCGATCGCGTCGGTGTCCACGATCGAGGCGCCGAGTGCCGCAAAACGTTCGGTCACGGCGCTCTTGCCGCTGCCGATGCCGCCGGTGAGGCCGATGACGTAAGGACGAGGCATATGCTCAATGCGTAGCGATGCAGTCGCCGCGTTGCGCGCTCGTAAATTCGGTGCTTGCGGCGCTCGCAAGTTCCGCGACGAGGTTTTGTGCACCCGCGAGTTCGAGCGTTACGCTGCTCGTTCCGCGAACATCGATCTGCGCGCTCTGGACGCCCCGGCCCTTGAGCTGATCCAGCGCGCGCCGGGCGGCCTCTTCGCTTTTGAATAAACCGAGCGAAATCGCGTTAGCGGGATCGATGAAGTAGTCCTTGACGCCGAGACGCTGCAATTCGCCGGCTTTCTTCTCGGCGCTCGCCCGGTCGGCTTGCTGCGGCAGATGCACCCACCAGGATTTCGGGAGCGTCGCAAGGTTTGTCCGAAGGCCGGCCGCTTTCGCTTTGCCGCCAAGTTCTTCAGCCTGCGCCGGCGTGAGTCCGGCCAAACGCACGCAACTTGTGACGACGCTCGCTAAAGGCGCGGACGCTGCGTTCGTTGCGGGCGCAGAAGCGGCAGCGGGCTTTTCTTCCTCGGCTTCGGATACTTTGATCAACCGCAGTTTCTCGGGATGCAACTGGCTGGAAAGGCGTTCGGGCTCGCCGCCGGGGACGCGCCAAAAGCCATCGTAGTTGGCATAGATAAGCGCCAGGTTTCCGGCAATAAGCAAGGCAAAGAAAATACGCAGGATTGTCATGGCGGTCGATTATCGCAGAGGCACAGACGCGATCAAACCCGCCAGCATGCGTTGCGGAGTTAACGCCAGACGCCGAGCAAGCCCATGACGATGCGCAGCAGCCCGAACGCGAGCCACGCAAGCATGCGATGCAGGCGCGGCGCTCGCAGCCAGTCTCGTGGCAACAGTTCGCGCGCGCCCAGCCGCATCGCATTTTGCAGGCTCGCGCGCAGTTGCCCGGCAAAGATCTCGTCGCGCACGATGACATTCGCCTCGCGCGAGAGCAGCAGGCTGAATGGATCGATATTCGAGGAACCGACGGTGGCCCAATTACCGTCGATGACGCCGACCTTCGCGTGCAGAAAGCTCGCGTGGTATTCGAAGATCCGCACGCCACCGGCAAGCAGGTGCGGATACAGCGCGCGCGAGGCGTAGTAGAGCAGCACGTATTCGGCACGGCCCTGTAGTAGCAGCACGACATTCGTGCCGCGCCGCGCCGCGTCGATCAGGGCTTGGCGGAAACGGCGCCCGGGCAGGAAGTAGGCGCAGGCAATCAGTACTTCCTCGCGCGAATTAGCAATCGCGCGCAGATAGGCGTCTTCGATAGAGCGGCGGTGGCGCAGATTGTCGCGCACGACGAAAGCGGCGCGCATGTTGCCGGCGCGCGCGATTTTGGGGCGTGCCTCGATCTGCCACGGCGGGCGTTCGCGCAACGCGGCCCAGCCCAGCATCCACCAGAGCCGGTAAGTGTTGTGATGGATCACCCGGACCAACGGGCCTTCAATGCGGACGGCATAATCGAAACGGGGTGGGACCTGATTCGGCGTATTCAGATCGTCAATGATGTTGATACCGCCGACGAAGGCGACGGCCGCATCGACGACGGCAAGCTTGCGGTGCAGACGGCGCAGGCGGCGACGGCGAAAACTCAAAGTACCGACCTCGCGCCGGTAGATCAGCACATCGACGCCGGCAGCAATCAGTTCGGGCTGCGTGTTGGCGACAAAATCACGGCCGCCGAAGCCATCGACCATCACGCGGACCTTCACGCCGCGCGCAGCCGCGCGCTTGAGTGCAGCGGTCACGCACAAGGCGCTGTCATCGCGCGCGTAAATGTAGGTCTGTAGATGAATTTCGGTCTGCGCGGCATCTATCGCCGCACATAGCGCGGGAAAAAACGCTTTGCCGCATTCGAGCAGCTCGATATGGTTACCGCCGACGTACGGCGCGCTCATTGGGACTCATTCGGTAGTGCGCTCCAGTTCCACGATAAGCGGCGCATGGTCGGAAATGCGCGCCCATTCGCCGCCATGCAGCACCTCCGCACGGATCGGCCGAAAACCGCGAATATAAATGCGGTCGAGCGCGAGCAGCGGCAGACGGCTCGGAAAACTGCGCGCGGGCCGTCCGCTAAGTTGCGTAAAGACTTCCTGCATGCCGAGCCGGCGCGCAAGCCAGGAATTGGCCTTGTTCTGCCAATCGTTGAAGTCGCCCGCGATGATGACTGGCGCGTCGGCCGGGATGTCGTCATGCACCCGCTCTATCAGCGAGGACAACTGCCGGCGGCGCTGCGCGTCGGTCAGAGACACATGCACGCAGATCGTGTGTAAGGGTGGACCGTCGGCGAGCGCGATCACGCAATGCAGGAGACCGCGCCGTTCGAGGCGCGTCAGACTCACGTCCTGGTTCTCGGCTTCGAGAATGGCCAGCTTGGAGACAATCGCGTTGCCGTGATGCCCATGCTGATGCACTGCATTGCCACCATAGGCCGTTTGCGACCAGACGTCCTGCGCGATGAATTCGTGCTGGGGGATGGCCGGCCAGCTCGCATGCCGCAGCGCATGGCCGGTGTGCAGGCCTTGCACTTCCTGCAAGAACACCAGATCGGGTTCGAGCGCGCGCAAGCGTTCGCGCAGATCGTGGATGACGATGCGCCGGTTGAACAGCGAGAAACCCTTGTGAATGTTGTACGAGCAGATGCGTAAGCGCATCGAATGTTCCGGATTTTAGGGGCCAGAGTGGAGTGTGCCGTGAGAAGGCGCGCCAAGCTAGCGTCCACGTACCCCAAGCCACGGCATAAATGCCGGGCTTTACGGATTCAATGTCGTCAAGAATCGTGCAATTGCTTTTGAAAATTCAATGTTCTGAAAATTCTTGAAACAAAAAATGGGGTTTTGCACAAACTAGACAGAATTCTCCGACAAATGCGGACGGCACCATGCTGTTTAGACCGGAATCCATTCAGGCGCAAACGGATCGTCTTCATGGCGACATTCTTCTGGCCCGATCGCTATCGGCCTGGATATTCGCCACAATCGCCATCGCGATTGCCGGGACGTTATTGCTAGTCCTGTTTTTCGGCCACTACGCGAAACGGAATACGGCAATTGGCTTGCTTGTGCCAACGACGGGCGCGATGAAGATCGTTTCGCCCACCGGCGGCATGGTCGTCGAGCGCCACGTCAGCGAAGGCCAATATGTCAGAAAAGGCGCCGTGCTTTCCGTTCTGGCGGATGAACGGCGACTTGGCGACGCCACGGGCGAGCGGCTCGTCGATGCGCTGGCCCGCAGCCTCGAAGAACGACGCCGCTCCCTGATGCGCGAGCGTGAAAGCGTTACAGCGCTGTCCCGCCAATCCCTTCATGCAATAGGGCGCCGGATCGAGCAACTTCGGGCCGAATCAATCCAGGCTGAACGCGAGATCGCACTCGCCAATCTGCGCATCGAATACGGCAGAAAAGATCTTTCCCGCCGGCAACGCCTGGCCAGCGCGCATTTCCTAAGCGACCAATCGGTACAGCAAAAAGAAGAGGAGCTGGCCGACGCCGAAACCCGCCTCGTTAACGCTCAACGCGGCCAAAGCGCATTGCTGCGCGACATCGCTGCCGCCGAGGACGAAAGCCGCCAGGTACCTGTCGGAGCATGTCAAGCAAGTTGTCGCCTCATCCAAATCACAAAATCGGTTTATCAGAGATCGGATTTTGGTTTGAGGTTACGGCTGATTCGCGCTCGGGGTTGAGCGTGACAGCGCCGACCGGAGCCCAGTTTCGTGTCTGGCCCGACCATCGGCGTGGGTTGCGTGCTC
>JAVBKC010000057.1:0-7630 GCA_031554255.1 Niveibacterium sp. | reverse complement strand
GCCGCCCGGCGCAAAGAAGTCGTCAACGGTTGTGGACTTGAGCATCTTGACGACCGCGCCGGTCTCGTCAGTGCCGGCCGCCTGCACGGCTTGCAGGTAGTTCCAGACCGACGAGTACACGCCGGCCTGCACCATCGTCGGCATTCGCTTGGCCTTGCCGAAGTAGCGGCGACTCCAGGCGCGCGTCTTGTCGTTGAGGTTCCAGTAGAAGCCTTCGGTCAGATACATGCCCTGGGCGGTCGGCAGGCCGATTGCATGGATGTCGGAAATGAAGAGCAGGAGCGGTGCGAGCGATTGATTCTTCGTAATGCCGAACTCGACGGCCGTCTTGACCGAGTTGATCGTGTCGCCGCCCGCGTTGGCGAGCCCGATGACCTTCGCTTTCGATGCCTGCGCCTGGAGCAGGAAGGACGAGAAGTCGGATGCGTTAAGCGGATGCTTTACGTCGCCGAGCACCTGGCCGCCGGCGCTTTTCACGACGCGGCTCGCATCGCTTTCGAGCGAGGCGCCGAAAGCGTAGTCGGCCGTCAGGAAAAACCAGGAATTGCCGCCTTGTTTGGTTACCGCACGCGCCGTGCCGGCTGCCAGCGAATAGGTGTCGTAGGCCCAGTGAATCGTGTTCGGCGTGCAGTCCTCATTGGTCAGCCGCGTGGAACCCGCGCCGACGACCATCATGAGCTTGTTCTTCTCGGCCGTGACCTTGCCGACGGCCAGCGCGACGCCGGAATTCAAGAGGTCGGTGACCATGTCGACGCCGTCGCGGTCGTACCACTCGCGAACCTTGTTCGAGGCGACGTCGGCCTTGTTCTGGTGGTCCGCCGCGACGACCTCGATCTTGAAGGCGGGCTTCTTTGCTGCGATGAAATCCTCGACCGCCATATTGGCCGCGATGACCGAGCCCTGGCCGCCCAGATCGGAATACACGCCCGACATATCGGTCAGAACGCCGATCTTGACCTTGTCCGGAATCTGCGCCTGACTGGCCAGCGGCAGCAGGGCCGCGAACAGGACGGCAATGCGCGTGCGTTGCATATTTTTGTCTCCTCTCTGGCGGGTGTTCCGCTGCTCAAATGCCGGCGCGGTATCACAGCGGCATGGAGTATGCGCGTGCCGCGCCGGCGCGACTGTGCACTAAGTCCGGCCGCTCTTCGCGCAGCCAGAATGGACAAAAAAATAGCCTCTTATGCAAGACGCGTCTCGCACAAGAGGCTTTTGGGCGACAATGTTCGGCGTGGCGCGAGCGCGCCGATTCAGTGCTCGGCGAAGTAGCGCAATGTATCCGCGCCGAAATCCGCGCCGCTGCGCGAACGGATCAGGCTGCCAATGCCCACGTTGTTGAGCACTTCGAGCAGCAGGGCGCCACCGATCCGGCCGTCTGTCAGTTGCGCCGATTTCACGCCGCCGCGCAGCGCTGCGACGACGGCCGCGAGCCGTTGGCGGAAATCCTCGGCTAGCGGTGCGTCGGAATCGAGCAGGGATTGGGCGTCGGCGAGGCTCAGGTTGGGCCGCGCGTCGCCGTGCGCATCGGGCACGCCGGGCGAATCAGCCAGCACGATCAGCCGTTCGGCGCCCAGCGCTTCGGCCAGCCTGGCGGCGACGATATCGGCCGCGACGACGAGCGGTTCGCCGTCCGGGCCGCTTGCAATCGGCATGATCACCGGCACGAAGTTGCGCGGTTTGAGCAAGTGAATCAATTCGGGATCGACGCGATCCACAATGCTGGTCGCGCCCTCTCCCCGCACGCCGTGAATCAGCAGGCCATCGAGCCCGTTCAGGCCGACCGCCTTGCCGCCACGCCGATTGATCCCGGCCACGAGCGCCTGGTTCGCGGCGCTTAACGCTGGCGCATCCGTCGCGGCTTGCGTGCGACCGGCATCGTGAACGAGCACGAGGTGAATGCCGACGAGCTGGAGCAACGACACATCGACAGCCAGGCCCGCGCGTAGCGAGGCGTCGGCCACGACCGAGCCGGCGAGCCGCAAAACGAGCGTGCGGCCATGCAGGCTCTGGATATAGGGCAGCGCCTCGGCGAGGATCGCCGCCTTCTGCGCAGCGTTGAGCGTTGCGCTCATGTCGCGGCTCCGAGATTTGCGAAGCAGGCCGCGACGGTAGCCGGGTCGATTGCGCCGCGCAGTTTTTCGCGGAAACCGCGGTCGCCGAACAGTTGTGCGATTTGGGACAAGAGCACGAGATACGCCTGCGGCGAGCGCGCCGGTACGATCAGCAGCAGCAGATCGGACACCGGTTTGCCATCGGGCGCATCGAAGGGGATCGGGTACTCGGGGCGGACGAAGAGCGCGGCGACCTCGGCAGCTTCTTCGAGCCGCGCATGCGGGATCGCCAGCCCTTGTCCCAGGCCTGTCGAACCGATTCGTTCGCGCGCCAGCAGGCTGCTCACCATCGTTGCATGCGGCAGGCCCCAATTACGCGAGAAATGCGTGGCGGCAAGCTCGAACAAGCCTTGCCGGCTCGTCACATGCTGGTCGAGTAGCACATCCTCGGCGCGCAGCAGCACAGGGTCACGGCTCATCGGATTTCGATCCTGAAGAAGAAAAATTGTGCGCAATCTAGCGCGTTCGTCGCGACCGTAACAGAGGGCGGGCGCAATCTTGTCCGCGATTGTCGCGCACATGCGATAAACCCGTGCTCGCTTGAACTCGAGCGAGCACGGGTTGCGACTTTGACGTCGTTTAGCGCGCCTCTTCGCTTGCGCCGGCCTGGATGGCGGTGAGCGCGATCGTGAACACAATGTCGTCGACGAGCGCGCCGCGCGACAGGTCGTTGACCGGCTTGCGCAGGCCTTGCAGCATCGGGCCGACACTGACGACGTTGGCGCTGCGCTGCACGGCCTTATAAGTCGTGTTGCCAGTGTTCAGATCCGGGAACACGAAGACGGTCGCCTGCCCCGCCACCGCGCTGCCCGGCGCTTTTTGCTCGCCGACTTCGCGCACGGTGGCCGCGTCGTACTGCAAGGGGCCGTCGAGCACGAGATCCGGGTAACGGGCGTGTGCGAGTTCGGCCGCCTGGCGGACCTTTTCGACATCCTCGCCGGTGCCCGAGCTGCCGGTCGAGTAGCTGATCATCGCGACCTTGGGATCAACGCCGAAGGCGCGCGCGCTGTCGGCGCTCTGCTTGGCGATCTCGGCGAGTTGCTCGGCGCTCGGGTCCGGGTTGATCGCACAATCGGCATAAACGAATACCTGTTCGGGCATCAGCATGAAGAAGCACGACGAGACGATCGAGGAACCCGGCGCGGTCTTGATCAACTGGAGCGCCGGGCGAACCGTGTTCGCCGTCGTGTGGATCGCGCCCGAGACGAGGCCGTCGACCGTGCCGGTGGCCAGCATCATCGTGCCGAGCACGACCGTGTCTTCGAGCTGGCGTAGCGCCTGTACGGAAGTCAGACCCTTGCTCTTGCGCAGTTCGACCATCGGTTCGACGTAGGAGGCGCGGATCAGGTCTGGGTCGAGCACTTCGACTTCGGGCGGCAGCGTCACGCCTTGCGTGGCGGCGACGGTTTCGATCTTGGCCCGCTTGCCGAGCAGCACGCAATGCGCGATGCCTTTTTGCTGGCAAATGATCGCGGCCTTGATCGTGCGCGGCTCCTCGCCCTCGGGCAGTACGATGCGCTTGTTGGCGGCGCGGGCTTTTTGAATCAGCCGATGGCGGAAAGCCGGCGGCGACAGCCGTGTCGACATCGACATTGCAAGCCCTGCCGTCATCGCCTTGACATCGAGTTGTTCTGCAACTGTTTCGAGCACCGTGTTCATGCGCGGCAGATCGTCGGATGGCACGGCTGTGGCGAGGCGACTGACCAGCGTCGCCGTGCCGTAGGAATCGGTATCGGTGCGCAGCACCGGCAGATCGCCGTTGAATGCGAGTGCGCCGAGTTTCTGTATCCGCGTATTGATGAAGCTGCTATGCGTGAGCAAGAGACCGGCAAGGGCAATCCCGCTACTCTCGGCGAGTGCAGTGGCGAGCATCACGTCGTCGCGGTCACCCGCGCTGATCACGAGCGCGCCGGGAATCAGGCGCGGAATCACTTCGGCGACCGAGCGCGCAGCCACCACGGTGTCAAGCACGCGGCGGCTGGCCAGTTCGCCTTCGACCATGATGTCGGCGCCCAGGTGGCGCGCGACATCGAGCATGCGCGGCGCCAGCAGGGCCGCGTCGAACGGTATGCAACCCCAGATCGGTATGCCTTCGAGTTCGTGCGCGGCCTGTTCGCGGTCGAAGTCCTGGGCCACCTTATTGAAGATGACCCCGGCGACGCGCAGCCCCATATTGAACGATTGGCTGGCCTGGATGCGTGTCTGCGCGGCGCTGCGCGCTTCCGCGCCGTTGGCGACGAAGACCAGCGAAGCTTGCAGGCTGCGCGCGATATCGTTCGACAAACGCGGGATGAAGTTGTGGCCGGAATCCGCGTGCAATCCCTCGATGACCAAAACGTCCGCGCCATCGGCCGCGCCTAGCGCCAGGCTGACGATCTGTTCGAGCAACTCGTCGTTCTTGCCCTCGGCCATCAGGTTCTCGACGTATTCCATCGAGAGCGGATCGGGGCAGTCGATATGACAAATTCCGCGCAGGAACTGGACCGAGGGGTCGTGCAGCGGATCCGCCTGGGCAATCGGCTTGACGAAGCGCACGCCTAGGCCAAGGCGTTGGAAAGCCCGGACCATACCCAGGGAAACCGAGGTGAGGCCGACATTCTGGCGGCACGGTTCGACATAGAAGATTTGCATCGAGGAAGCTCCGTACAGGGGGACTCCGAAGTACTGCATCCGGTCGTAGGAGACTTGGCGCCAATCGGGGGAAGATCGGCCGCTCGCCTTAACAGACCGGCATACGCCGCATCGGCAACCCTGCTTTATTGTAAATAGCCTCTTTTACCGCGTCAGGAAAACTCTTGTTTTGATCCAGATCGGAAGATGCTGCGGCGCAGCAATTCTTTACATGACGGCAGAAAGACAAAAGACCTGCTTGCGCAGGCTCTTTGCGATGCAAGGTGCTACGAACCTGGATCTAGTTCGCAGCCTTGAAAATCATCACGCTCTGCGGCGGCATCTTGAGTTCCTGAGTGCCGGGCACGAAAGCGGCTTCTTGCGTGCCAAGCGTCTTACCCTTGGCCTTTTTTGCCGGCGGCGGCGCGGATTTGATGCTTACATCGAGCGCGGCGCCAGCCGGCAGCAGCGCTTGCCAGTCGGCGGCCTTGAAGTCTGGCGGCAGATCGATGCGGCCTTCGCGATAGGCATAGTTGATCAGCACGAGGACTTTACTGCCCTGATATTCGCGCTCGAAGGCGAAGATCGGATCGTCGTTCTTCGACAGTGCTTTGAAGTCGCCAAGCTTGAGTGCGGGTTGGCCTTGGCGCAATGCGATCAAGCGCTCGTACCAGGACAGCAGCGAATCGGGCTTACCGCGCTCGGCTTCGACGTTAAACTGCTGCCAGTTCGCCGCGTTCGGCCGAAACGGCTCGCCGCTCGTCGTAAAGCCGGTTTGAGGCGCGCTGCTCCAACTCATCGGCGCGCGGATCGATTGATCGTCGTAGGCTACCGGCTCGGCATGCGAGAGGCCGATCTCCTCGCCATAGTAGATGAACGGCCGACCCGGCAGCGTCAGCAGGCTTGCGGCGGCGAGCCGGTAGCCCGCCAGATCGCCGCGGAACTGATCGAACAGCCGCGCGCCGGCGAAATAGTCGTGATTGGCGAGGATCGTGCCCATGCGCGCTACCGGCAGCGTGCGCAGGTTGTAGAGCATATCCGGCATCACGCGGCCCATCTTGATACTCTTGATGATGTGTTTCTGGATGCCGAAGGCAAAAGCGCTGCCGCAGGAGTCTTCCGCCGCGAAGGCGCCCGGATCGCTGGGCGCCTCGCAAACCATGTAGCGCTTGCCGTACTGGGCGAGCAGATCCTGCACCTTTTTCATCAGTTGATGATTTTCGGGTTGGTTCTCCCAGGCGATTGCGCTGTTTTCGATCAAGACGCCGACCGCATCGAAACGAAAGCCGTCGACGCCGTGGTTGAGCCAGAATTTCAGATTATTCATATGGAAGTCGACGACTTCGGGGTTGCGCAGGTTGAAGTCCGGCATCGCGGCGTCGAACACAGCGTAGTACCAGCGATTCGGCCCGCCCTCGCGCCAGGGATCGCCTGAAAACGTGTTCCAGCCCGGCATTTCCTTGTTGCTGAAGATGTACCAGTCCTTGTAGCGCGAAGTGCGCGGCCTGTCGTAGGCATTCTCGAAGGCCGGATGATCGGCCGAGCTGTGGTTCATCACGTAATCGACGATGATGCCTATGCCGCGCTTGTGCGCCTCGGCGATCAGGCGGTCGAAATCGGCCAGCGTGCCGTACTGCGGCTCGATTTCGCGGTAGTTTGCGACCGCATAGCCATGATCGTGGTCGGCGCTCTTGAACACCGGCATCAGCCAGATTCCGCTTACGCCGAGTTCCTTCAGGTAATCGAGTCGCGCCGTCAGGCCGTTAAGGTCGCCGATGCCGTCGCCGTTGCTGTCCTGATAGGCGCGCACGAGGATTTCGACGAATACGCCGCGATCCCAATCGGCCGGCAAGCCGCTGTCGCGCGGCGCGATCTCGACCGGGCCCGCGTCCGGCAAGGCAATCGGCGGCAGGGGTTTGACGGCTTCCTGTGCGAAAACCGGCGCTACCGCCAGACAGGCCGCGCCTAGCGCCAGCGCTACGAGACGATTCTTAAGCGTGCTTCGCTTCATGTCTTCCACCCCCTGAATGTAATTCTGAGCCATCGAACTGGATTGTCCGATTCTAGTGACGCCGGATCGCGCCTGCTCGTCCGTAATTGCGCTCTTTTTTGCCCGCCGCTGCCCGCTGCGGCACAATGCGAGGCTTACGCAAATCACTGATTAACGATGGATTTCGATGTCTTGATCGTTGGCGCCGGGCTTGCCGGCAGTAGCTTGGCCTGCGCGCTTGCCGCCTCGCGCCTGTCGGTCGGCGTGCTCGAACATCGCGCGCCGCACCGAGCACAAGGCTGGGATGCGCGAGTCTATGCAATCAGCCCGGCCAATGTGGCCTTCCTCGAACGGCTGCGGATCTGGCCGCGCATAGACGCTTCACGAATCGAGCGTGTCGAGCGCATGGCCGTATTCGGCGATCGTGGCGGCGAACTCGATTTCTCCGCCTGGGACAGCGGACTCGACGCGCTCGCTTGGATCGCCGAATCCAGTCCGCTGGCGGTCGAACTCTGGGAAACCTTGAGCCGTCTGCCCAATGTGCAGGTGCTCTGCCCGGCGCGGCCGCAAACCTTAAGTTTCGCGGCAGACGCCGCGCACGTCGTGCTCGACGATGGCCGCGCACTGCGCGCCAGGCTCGTCGTCGCCGCCGACGGCGCGGATTCCTGGGTACGTGCCGCCGCCGGGCTCGCGGTTCGCACGACGGCTTACGAAGAAATCGGCCTCGTGGCCAATTTTGAAACCGGGCTGCCGCATCGTGGCACCGCCCACCAGTGGTTTCGCGACGACGGCATCCTGGCTTGGCTTCCACTGCCGGGGAACCGTATTTCCATCGTTTGGTCCACCCCCGTGGCGCACGCGAAGGAACTACTGGAACTTGCGCCCGCAGCGCTCGCCGAAACCGTATGCGACGCCGGCA
>JAVBKC010000146.1:0-39171 GCA_031554255.1 Niveibacterium sp. | reverse complement strand
GTTGCCCGTGGATGTCACATGAATGTTGTCCGGCGCGTGGTCGGTGCTCACGACCACATCGAGCGGGAGGCTCGTCGAGGCGGTGCTGCCGTTGGAACCCTCGGTCGAAGTCGCCACCACGCTCATGGCCAGGTGGCCCGTGAAACCGGCCGGCGCCAGCACTTGCAGGCTCGTCAGATCCCAGCCGGTAATGTCGATCGGGTGGGTGCCGTCCGCCGTGACCGGGCCGTGCGTGGCGTCCTTCAACTGCGCGCCCGCCGGCAGGCCCGTGACGGATTCGCTCAGATGTTCGGTGCCGCGCGTATCGCTCAGACTGGCCGTCATTGGGGTCAGGCTGATCCAGGCGCCCTGTGCGCCGTGGTTGTAGTCGCCAACGGGGATCGTGCCGATCGCGATGTTCTTGAGCAGGCCGCCGACGCCGTCGTTCTGGCTCGAGCCAATGCCCAGATAATCGTTGCCGGGGGTATTTCCGCTATCGGCCGTCTTGAACTCCAGACGCTCGACATTGCCTGCGGCCGCAACGGCCGCATTGACATCGGCCTGCGTCCAGTTTGCATGGGTGTCCTTGTAGTATTGCGCGACGGCATCCTTGCCCGCCTGGATGCCTCCGGCCGTGGCCACCAGATTGAACGTATAAGTCTTGAAACCCGGCGAGTTGGCGTCCAGCGTCGCGATCAGCTGGCCGCCCCAGAACACATTGACCGCCGAAGTGCTCCCCATCGACTGCGCGGAGTAGTCGAAGGAAATCTGGAACACGTCGCCCGCCTCGGCATGCAGGTTCGTGAAGAGGTTGTCGACATTGCCTTTGCCGTTTTCGACCCGGATGACGTTGCCGGTGGCGCCGTTGTGCAGCAGCGAATCCTCCTTGGCGAGCCCGATGACACCGTTCAGGTAGTTCGATACGCCCGCGGCGTTGAGGTAGCGCACCTGGCTGTCGCTCTGCCAGATTGCGCCGCCGAACGAATTCATCGTCTGGCCGCCCGCAGCCCCTGCGGAATTGATCCACGGATTGCTCTGATTCAGCCACCCCGCAGCGCCATTGATCCACGCCGCATCGAGATCGGTGCTCGCGGTATTCGTGGCGTGGAGCGCCAGTTGCGGCGTATCGGCTGCGGCATCGATGTCGATGCGCGCCGTGCCGACATAGCCATCGTTCGTCGTGTAGCTGAACTTGGCGTAGTCGAACTGTCCATTGCCGACGCCGCCGGCGGCCGCAGGCGAACTCGATTCGTATTCCGGCGCAACGAAGCGCAGGTGCCCGCTGTCGATATCCGCCTTGCTGATGACCTGGCCGACGCGGACCTCGGTCCAGCTCGTGCTCCCGTTCGCATTGACCGTGCCGTACTGCAATACGCCAGTGCCGCCAGTCGGCTGGGCCGGGTAGCCCGGATTGCTGCCGATCATGATCGACGAGGCGTTTGTCGTGCCCAGGGCGGCGGTGTTGAGGTCGCTCCAGTGCAGCACCGTGGGATGGTTTTCCACCCCGTGCACCAGGCCGCCCGTCGCATCGCCGTGCACCGCGTTGATGTTGATTTGCATCGGCGGCAGTTGCGTGCTCGTCGTGCCGTCGAAGGTCGATACGTTGATCGTGTCTATCGTGTTGTTGTAGCCCGGCAAGGGCGCTGCGCGCAGACCGTCCAGCGCGGCGTTGATCTGGGCCGCCGTACCGCTGAGGATCAGTTCGTGGGCGCCGATCAAACCGTTCGCGCCGGTGCCGTTGCCCATGATCGTCGCGCCCGTGCCGCTCACTGCCGTGAGCACGCCGTGCGTCATCGAAACCGTCGTCGTCAGGTAGTTGCCGTCGCTGTCGGCAACGTGGATTTGCTGCGCCTTGCCCGCGCCGAACACGATTTGCGTGTTCTCGCTCACTTGCAGCGAGGACGTCCAATGTCCGTCATAGACCGGCGCATGGTTGTTCGCATCGGTGCCGATGAACACGTTGAACCCACCCGATGTCGTGGCGGTGGCGCCCGTGGCCGTATCGACCGTGATGGCCTTCACCCCGATGGGCACCGCGCCTGCGGCGCCGGCCGGCGGCAGCACCCACAGGCCCGCCGGATTGAAGTTCTTCGGCAGCGTTGCCATGTCGATGACGACAGGATTGCCGTCGGTAATGATATGGAAGATGTCGCCCGACTGGCCCGGCGAAGAATCGTTGAATGTCCAGCCCGCCGGAATACCGGTGAAGATCAGCTTCGTCAGCGTTCCCGAGGCATCGACCGTGGACGCCACGCTGCTCAGATGGATCCAGTCGCTGCCGTTCGCCGTATCCGCGAGCACGTTATCGCCACCGTTGCGGATCACCGCGATGTTGTCGAGCACACCGCCAGCGCCATTGTGGTCAGCCGCGCGGAACTCCAGCCGCTCGGTGCCGGCCGCCGCGCCGACAGCGCCGATCCCGGCTGCCGTGGCCGTCAGGTTCAGCGTGTAATGCTGGAAGCCCGATTGCGCATTGTTAAGCGTTGCAACCTTCACGCCGCCCCAGTACACATCGATTTCCGATGTATTTTCATAACCGAGCTGCGACGAGTAGTCGAACGACAATTCGAAGCTATCCCCCGCCCTGACCGCCAGGTCGGAGTACTGCGTGGAAAGCGCATCGCCCGCACGCTCGACCGTCATCACCGAGTTGGTGCTGTTCGGGCCGCCGAGAAATGCCTGCTCGTGACCGAGCTGTATGGAAGTATTGGGCGCCGAGCCGGAGGAGTTGGAGAACCAGTTCGCGGCGCCGTCCGATTTCAATCCCAAACTCGTCGAAGACATCGCGCCCGACACTTCCCCCGAGGTCCAATTGGTCTTGCCCTCCTGGCCATTGAAATTGGTGATGTACGCAGAAGTCGTCGCGCCGCTGGAAATATTCAACTGCGCCGCTGCGGCGACGCTGACATTGACGAGCGTCGTCGCCAAGCCGCCGTGGCCATCGCTGGCCGTGACGGTGAAGCTGTCGTTGCCGTGATAGCTCGCGTTCGGCGTATAGGTGAAGGTGCCGTCGTTATTGACCGTGACCGCGCCGTGCGCCGGGTCGCTGCCCTTGCCGAAAGAGAGCGTATCGCCGTCGATATCGCTCGCCGCGACGCTACCGGAGATCTTGCCGTCCACCGCGTTCGAGAACGTCGGATTCGGACCGGCGAAGACCGGGGCGTGGTTGTCCAGTGCGACATTGACCGTGGTCGTGACCACGCCGCCGTGGCCATCGCTGATCGTGACGTCGAAGTGGTCCCCGCTGTGGACGTTGGCGGTCGGCGTGTAGGTGAACGTGCCGTCGGCGCCCACCGTGACCGTGCCATGCGTCGGGCCATTCGAGCCCGACAAGGCATAGCTCAGATTGTCGCCGTCGATATCGGAGGCCGTCACCGTGCCGGTGATGACGGTGCTCGTGGCACTCGTGGCCGAGCTTGCATTGACATCGCTCGGACCATGGTTGATCGGCGTGACATCGACCGTGGTCGTGACTACGCCGCCGAAGCCATCGCTGATCGTGACATCGCAGCTGTCGCTGCCGTGGAAGTTGGACGTCGGCGTGTAGGTGTAGCTGCCGTCGCTGGCGACCGTGACCGTGCCGTGGCTCGGGCCGTTTGCACCGGCCGCGTAGCTCAGGCTGTCGTGATCCAGATCGGTGGCGCTGAGCTGGCCGGTGATGGCAAGGCTTGTGTCGCTCGTGTGGGTGGTGAAGGTTGCATCGGTCGGCGCGTGGTTCTGCGGCGTGACCGTGACCGTCTTGGTGATGCTGTCGATGCCATCGCTGATCGTGACATCGAAGCTGTCGCTGCCGTGGAAGTCGGACGTCGGCGTGTAGGTGTAGCTGCCGTCGCTGGCGACCGTGACCGTGCCGTGGCTCGGGCCGTTTGCGCCGGCCGCGTAGCTCAGGCTGTCGTGGTCCAGATCGGTGGCGCTGACTTGCCCGGTGATCTCCAGGCTCGTGCCGCTCGTGTGGGTGGTGAAGGCTGCATCGGTCGGCGCGTGGTTGATCGGCGAGACATTGACCGTGGTCGTGACTACGCCGCCGATGCCATCGCTGATCGTGACCTCGAAGCTGTCATCCGCATGGGAACCTGCGTTCGGCGTGTAGCTGAACGTGCCGTCGGTACCCACCGCGACAGTGCCGTGAGCCGGACCGTTGGCGCCCGCCGCGTAGCTCAGGCTGTCGCCGTCGATGTCGGTGGCCGTGACGCTGCCGGTGATGACGTTGCTCGTGGCGCTCGTATCGACCGTCACGGTATCGACGATCGGCGCGTGATTGGCATGTGCAACACCGACATTGACGGTTGCCGTCGTCGTACCGCCCTGCCCGTCGTTGACCGTGACGGTGAAGCTGTCGTTACCGTGGTAGCTGGCGTTCGGCGTGTAAGTGAAGGTGCCGTCGGCATTGACCGCGACCGTGCCGTGCGTCGGATCGCTGCCCTTGGCGAAGGCGAGCGTGTCGCCGTCGGCGTCGGAAGCCGTGACACGGCCGGCCACCGGCGTGTCCTCGGGTGTCGAGACGTTCACATTGACCGCAGTTGGCGCGTGATTGACATGCGCCACGCCGACATTGACGGTCGCTGTCGTGCTGCCGCCCTGCCCGTCGCTGACCGTAACGGTAAAGCTGTCGCCACCGTGATAACCGGCGTTCGGGGTATACGTGAAGGTGCCGTCGTTATTGACCGCGACCGCGCCATGCGCCGGGTCGCTGCCCTTGGTGAAGGCGAGCGTGTCGCCATCGGCGTCGGAAGCCGTGACACGGCCGGCCACCGGCGTGTCCTCGGGCGTCGAGACGCTCACATTGGCTGTCGTCGGCGCGTGATTGAGGTGCGCGACGCCGACATTGACGGTCGCTGTCGTGCTGCCGCCCTGCCCGTCGCTGACCGTTACGGTAAAGCTGTCGCCACCGTGATAACCGGCGTTCGGGGTATAGGTGAAGGTGCCGTCGGCGTTGACTACGACCGTGCCGTGCGCCGGGTCGTTGCCCTTGGCGAAAGCAAGCGTATCGCCGTCGACGTCGGAGGCGACGATCTTGCCGGCGACCGGCTGATCTTCCCGGGTCGCAAGATTCAGATTCTGCGCTGTCGGGGCATGATTGACCGGTGGCGTAACGATACTCCCGCCGCCTGTTTCGCCGCCCGAGTCGCCATCGCTCGTCCCGGTGCCGCCTGAACCAGTGCCGTCGGTCTCGCCGGCGCCGCTCGTTCCCGTGTCGTCGCCAGGAAAGAAAACCCCGCTGCCGTTACTGCCATTGTCGCCATTAGTTACTGAACTGCCGTCATGACTAATTCCAACGGTTTCGCCTCCGCCGAGTACGCTACTGCTACTTTCCGGCGCGCCGCGCTGCACATCGTCGACGGCAATACCCGAGTACGACGATACATGCCGGCTTTCGCCGAGGTCGAGCGATTCGGGCGACGCGGCAACCGTTTCGGACACCCGCAGCAACTGGATCAAGCCGTGGGAACTGTTGCTGCCGCCGGCGTCCAGGCCAGCGGCTGTGGCATCGAGGTCGGCCAGTGGGTCCTGGCCTGCATCGAGCGCGAGCACAACGCGGTCGAAATCTTCGCCGGGCTGATGCACGGCCGCATCTTGCGGCGCCGGCGCATCCTGTGCCAGCAGGCTGAAATCGGCGAGTACTTCGCGGCTTTCGCCGATGAGTACCGCAACGCCGTTCATACCTGTGAATTCGACGTTGCTGTGCGCTTCGGTGATGATTATCTGTCCCACGGTCACGTGGTCGCCGACTTTGAGCTCATGCAGGCTGCCATCCGTGTGGCGGACCCAGGCCTTGCCAGTGATCTGATTGACGATGCCTTCAACGTGGACCGTGCTGGGGGTAGGCATAAAAATCTCCGAACGAATTAAATCAAAAGTACTGTCTTAGCAGCATTTTGCTCCAAATGAGAAAAGTCTGATATTGGCGTCGAAGGCGAAAATCGACCTGAAACGTTAATCATTGTTAAATTTATTGGGTGCAGCGCGACGCCAGGGCCGAAGCTCGCCCTGGAGCGACCAATGATCGCCGCCGCGAGACGGCGCGCCAGCGCCTTCCTCCGTCCGCATCGCGCGGCGATGCTGCGCCGGCTTTTTATAGCGCGTGCGCGAAAACCTGGCGCAGATAGGCAAGGAATACTTCGTCCTCGCAGACCGTCTTGCCTGGGGAGTCGGAGAGCTTGGCCGTCGGCTGGCCGTTGCAGGACAGCATCTTCATGACGATGTTGAGCGGCGGGATGCCGGCGTCGTTCGTCAAATGAGTGCCAATGCCGAAAGCGACACCGATGCGGTCGGCAAAATGCGTGTAAAGCGCGAAGGCGCGCGGGAAGTCGAGCGCATCCGAGAATACGAGGCGCTTGGTGGCCGGGTCGATACGCAAGCGTTTGTAGTGCGCGATCGCTTTCTCGCCCCATTCCACCGGATCGCCCGAATCGTGGCGCAGGCCGTCGAAGAGCTTGGCAAAGTAAAGGTCGAAATCGCGCAGGAAGGCGTCCATGCCAATGACATCGGTCAGCGCAACGCCCAGATCGCCCCGGTATTCCTGCACCCAGCCTTCGAGCGCGGCCTTCTGAAAATCGCGCAAACGGAAACCAAGCGCCTGATAGGCTTGCAGGTATTCGTGGGCCATTGTGCCAATCGGCGTAACGCCGAACTTTTTGGCGATGTATACATTAGAGGTGCCGGTAAATTGGCCGGGTAGTTTCTCGATCAAGGTCGCGACAACCTCATCGTGCCAATCGCTGGAAAAACGGCGGCGCAGGCCGAAGTCGGAAAACTGAAACGGAAAGCGGCGCTCGAATCGCTGCGCCCGCACCTCTGCAATCTTGGCGCTCAAGCGGCGGCGTCCTTCGGCAAGCGCCGCATCGCGGTCGGCAAGGCGGCGGAAATAGACTTCATTGACGATGTAGAGCACGAAGATCTCGAAGCCCATCACATGGACCAGCGGCCCGCTCGTGTGAATCGTCAGCAACTCGCCCTCGCAGCTCACGCGCACGAAATGCCGCTGGAAACGGAAGATCGAGAGGAAGTCTACGAAATCGCCCTTCATGAAGCGCAGGCTGCGCAGATAGTCGAGTTCATCCTGGCGGAACGACAGCGAACATAGATGGTCGAGCTGGCGCTCGATCTCATCGCGCAATTCGGTCAACGGAAAGGCCGGCGTATTGCGGCAATAAAACGCATAGTCCGCCAGCGCCCCCGGATGCCGGTGCAGCAGGGCCTGCCACATCGTGAATTTATACAGATCGTTTTCGAGCAGACTGCGGACGACGGGCTGGAAGGGTTCGGACATCGGGGGCTCGGGGAGAGTGCGGGAAAGCGGTATTTTGCGTCGATTCGACGCGGGTTCGCACGCACGAAAACAACTAAATCGGCTTTGGCAATGTCATCGAGCTTATATGCCAATAGAAAATCGCCGCCACTATTGCGACAAAAGCGAAAGTTTTTCGAGGAGCCCCGAATTCAAGCCCCTCCCGCCGCATCTTCCCCCGGCGTCCTCACGAAATCGACGAGCGATCCTGCCGCCGCCCCCGGCTTGGGCGTTAGCAGGCTCACAACCACGATCGTGACGAAGCCCGCTGCGATGCCGAAGACGCCGCTGGCGATAGGGTGAATGCCGAACCAGGCATTGGCCATGCTGCCGCCGAAGAACGGGTGGGTACGAATGGCATAGACGATGGTCAGCGCCAGGCCGCCCAGCATGCCTGCGATGGCGCCCCATTTATTCGCGCGCTTCCAGAAAATACCCAGCGCAAGCGCCGGAAAAAAACCGGCTGCGGCAATCGAGAAAGCAAAGCCGACGGTCTGCACGATGTTCTCCGGACGTAGCGAGGCGAGCCACGCGGCAAGCGAGGCGACGAGCAGCAGCGCCGTTTTGGAGACGACGAGGCGGCGCGGCGTGGAAGCGCGCGGGTTAAGCGTGCGGTAGTAAAGATCGTGCGAGAGCGCGCTGGAAATCGTCAGCAGCAGGCCGTCGGCGGTAGATAGTGCGGCGGCGAGCCCGCCCGCCGCGACGAGGCCCGACACCACGTAAGGCAGGCCGGCGATCTCGGGTAACGCGAGCACGATCACGTCCGGATTGATGCGTAGTTCGGCGAGCTGGAGTATGCCATCGCGATTTAGATCCTCCAGTTTCACGAGCCCCATCTTGCCCCATGAGCCGACCCAGGCCGGCAGTTCGTTGATCGGCATACCGACCAAATGGGTATAGATCTCCCATTTCGCGAACACCGCATAGGCCGGCGCAGCAAGGTAGAGCAGCAGGATGAAGAAGAGCGACCAGACGACCGAGCGGCGCGCCGAGGCCACGCCGGGCGTCGTGTAATAGCGCGTCAGAATGTGCGGCATGCCGGCGGTGCCGACCATCAGCACGAAGACGAGCGCGATGAAGTTATTGCGCGCGCTATCGGCGCTCTCCGCGCCCTGCGGGACGAAGGGCCTGGCATGTGGGCGCGGCGCTTGCGAGAGCACGAGTTCGTCGGCGCGTTCGCGGCCCCATTGAATTCTGGCCTCGGCCGGATTCTTCGGCAGTTCGCGCAATTCGCGCTGCGCCGTTGCGATATCGCGCGCCAGCGTGTTGGGCGCGCTGCGCAGTTGCTCCAGCCGCGTCGTGATCGCCGCCCTGCCCGCTTCGAGCGAATCGGGTAGGCCGGCGATTCGTTTTGCGAGATTTTCTGCGCGCGCGGCGCGGATTTCACGCACCGCGCGCTCCTTGGGATCGTCGTCCAGCCTGCGCTCGACGCTGGCGATCTTTTGCAGCACTTCGCCATACATGAGCTGCGGCACGCCGATTCCCGTCACCTGCCAGGACAGGATCACCACCGGCACCAAGTAGGCCACGATGCGCACGATGTATTGCGTAATCTGCGTCCAGGTAACGGCGCGCATACCGCCAAGAAACGAACACACGAGCACACCGGCAAGTCCGACGAAAATGCCGATCTCGAACTGAATACCCGCAAAACGGCTCGTTACGAGGCCAACTGCATAAAGCTGCGCGACGACGTAGACAAAGCTCGCACTGACCGCAACCGCCACCGCGATCAATCGTGGCAAATGGCCTTCGTAGCGGTCGCCGAGAAAATCGGGAATCGTAAATTGCCCGTAGCGGCGCAGGTAGGGCGCGAGCATCAAACCGACGAGCACGTAACCGCCAGTCCAGCCCATGACAAAGGCCAATCCGTCGAAACCCGAAACATAAAGCGTGCCGGCAAGCCCGATGAAACTGGCCGCGCTCATCCAGTCGGCGGCCGTGGCCATGCCGTTGAACATCGCCGGCACGCGGCGGCCGGCGACGTAATACTCGACAACATCCGCCGTGCGAGAAACAACGCCTATTGCCGCATACACGACAATCGGCGCGAGCAGGAAGATATAGCCGATCCAGCGCGGCGGCAGGCCAGCGAACTCGGCGCCCGACATCATCAGGATGAAACCGAGAAAGCCCGCGATATAGAGCAGGTAGAGCTTGATCAGGCGAGAAGAGTAGACATCCACGCGCGGGCCTCTGGGGTTATTTCGTCCATGAATCGCCCCTGCTCGGACTTCGCGCGCAGGTTCAAAGCCGGAATTCTGCCTGCAAGCGGTCTTGCAGGTGGCGCGCCTGGCGGAATGCGTGTTTCAGGATCTGGCGTTCGAGATGGTTCAGGCCGCCGTGCGGGTCGATCCGGTTCGGCGAGCCGTAGCGGATTTCGCCTTGCTGGTTGCGCAGGCGCAGCATCTGGATGAAGTGAAAACCGTCGATTGCGGCGGCGATGTCTTCGCCGCCGAAGGATTCGTGGTGCGCCGCTTCGCGCAAGCGCTGCGCTGTGTTCGTCGCGCGCAGGCCCTGCTGGAGCGCGAAGAGCCGCGCCGCGTCGACGAAGGGCCGGATGCCGTGGAGCTTGAGTTCCAGCGTGCGCGGGTGCTCGGCGTTGCGCTCGAAGCGAAAATCGCGAATCAGGCCGAGCGGCGGCTTACAGCTCAAGGCGTTGATCGCCATCAGGCGCAGGAAGAGCGCGGCGTCGGCCGTATGCGCGTTGAGCCAGTCGCGCAGCGATTCGGCGAGCCGGGTTTCGCCGTAGAGCGGACGAAAATCGAAGAAGATGCAGGCGTTGAGCAAGGATACGGGCTCACCGCGCGTGATCCAGTCGAGAAATTGCCCGCGCCACTCGTCTTCGGACAGGCACCATTGCGAATTGCCGGCCATGATTCCGCCCTTGCAGAGCGGAAAACCGCAGGCGGCCAGTGCCGTGTTGACTGCCTTGGCGAATGCAATAAAGCGCGGCCGCAGCACGGCGGCCTCGGCGTCGTCGGACGCGGCAAAGACAATGCCGTTGTCCTGGTCGGTGGCAAGCGTCTGCTCGAAGCGGCCTTCCGAGCCGAAGGCCAGCCAGGCCCAGGGGACGTCGGGCAAATCGTGTTCGGCGACGACAAGATCGATGGCATGCAGGGCCACGATGTCGTTGAGCGAGGAAATCCACTGGACGATCTGTTCCGCCCCGAGGCCCTGGCTGACGAGCCGGTGCGAAAAGGCGCGCAACTTGGCCGCGGCGCTTGCGAGTTCGGGCAGGCTGCGCGCCGACAAGGCGGCGTTAACTACGTCTTCCGAGGCGATTCGCTGCGTGCTGTAAAGATCGCCGCGCGAGACGACGCCTGTGAGCCGCCCGGCCCGGTCCAGCACGCTGACATAACGCACATTGCGCCGCGCCATCAGGAGCACCGCGTCGTAGGCGCTGGCATCCTCGCCCAGCGAGACGACGCCGCGCGTCATGACTTCCTCGACCGGCCGCCACAGATTGGGCTCTTCCGACAGCACGATGCGGCGCAGCACGTCGCCGAAGGTGAGGATGCCGAGCGGCGCGGCGGCGTTTTCGGCGATCAGAACGGAGCCGATGCGCTCGCCGTCCATGCGTTCGAGCGCTTCGCGGATGCTCGCCGCCGGCGCCACGCAGGCCGGCGGCCGACGGATCAGGCTGCGCAGCGGGACATGCAGCGAGAATTCCTGCGCTGCAATGGGTATGACTTCAGTATTTGATCCGGGCATGAAAGGTTTTCTCGGAGGCGGCGCGCGCCTCTGCCAGCGTGCGGATGCCGCGCTCGGCCAAGAGCGGCAGCATGCGCAGAAAGAGCTGCGCGGTCACGCGGGCGTCGCCGCTCGCATCGTGGCGGCCCTGCACCGCCACGCCGAAGCGCTCGGCAATCGCGTCGAGACGGTGAGTTTCCTGGTTCGGATGAAGCACGGCGGAGAGTAGCAAGGTGTCGAGCACCGGTTGGTCGAAACGCAGCCCGGTAGCGGCTTCCTTCATTTGTAGAAAGCGCATGTCGAAAGCCGCATTGTGCCCCACCAGCACCGTGTCGCGCGCGAAGGCATGAAAGCTCGGCAGCACTTCGGTAATGCGCGGCTTGCCGGCGAGTCGCGCGCGCGAGATACCGTGTATCGCTTCGGCGGCCGGATCGATGGCGCGACCCGGGTCGACAAGTTGCTCGAAGCGCTCGCCGCGCAAAAGGCGGCTATTGACGATACGCACTGCGCCGATCTGGATGATCTCGTCGCCGCCCGAGGGATTTAAGCCGGTCGTCTCGGTATCGAAAACCGTGTAGGCAAGCTCGGTAAGTTGCCGCTCGCCAAGCTCCCCGCGCGTCCCCACGCTTTTGAACAGATCGAAATCGTAGAACTCGGGTCGCCCGCCGTCGGTATCCACGGGAGCGGGCGCGTCGTCGGGATCGCAGGGGCGCAGGCGAATGCGCAAATGCGAACGCGCACGCGCTGTATCGCGGCCCCAGGCCAGCTCGGCCTGATGCTCGGCGAGCACTTCGCGGATCGAGCGCGATGTCGCGCCGCCCGACAAGGCCATGGCTTCGATCTCCCATCCGGCCGTGGTTTCGTTCGAGAGCCTGTGCCCGACCCACGCAACTTCGATCTCGGCCCAGCCTTCGCGTAAATGAAGCGATAGCCGCAGTTCGCGCAGTTCGCAGGCTTCGAGCAGGCGGTGGGCCAGGACGACAAGCACCTGAACCAGCGCGAAACTCTCGACGCACAGCCACAACGCCGCATCGACATCCTCGATGCGCACGCCAAGCGCGGTCTTGGCCTCGATCCGGCGCGCAGCGCTGGCCACAAGATCGGCGCCGCGCATGGTTTCGAGCCGTGCCGCCGAACGCAGCAGCTCGGATACCTCGGGTTCGGCCGCGCTGATGCGGTCGGAGAGCCGGGTGGCCTCGACGCGAATCTTTTCGCTGCAACGCTGCCGTTGCACCGGTGTCAATTGCTCGAAATCCGCCAGGCTTTCTGCGGCCAGGCGGATTACGGCAAGACCCGCACGCTGGGACTGGGTTAAAAGCTCGAACAGACGGTTGCGCTTTTCCACTTGTTCGGCTTCGCGCGTCACATCGTCGATCAGGATCAGGAAAACGCTCAGGCGCTCGCCCGGCGGCGCATCGCCGCTTGCCAGTACGGGCGAGATGCGCGCCCGCAGCAGGCGACCGGCCAGCGTGCTCGTCACGAAACTCACGAGCACCGCTGTATTGTGCGTCGCCAGCCGCTGCACGATCCGCTCTTCCGCATGCGCGAGCAGACGCCGGTCGAAAACGTCGGACAACGGACGTCCGAGACCGAGCAGCACGCTGCCGATCAAATCGCGCGCGCGGCTGTTGTACAGCAGCACGCGGCCTTCGCGATTGCAGGCCACGACGCCCTGCGGCAACTCGGCCACCAAGGTGGCGAACTGATTGCGCTCCTGCTCGACGTCCGCACGCGCGATTTGCGCCTGTGCCGCAGCATCGCGACGCGCCTGTGCAAGCTTGCTCAAAACGCGCTCGACGCGCGCGCTCAGCGTGCGGATGGCAGGATCGCCGCCCGGCTCCGGCTCCGACGCTGCATCGTAGAGCGGCGCATCGGTACGGCTCGCAAGCTCCACCTTGTCGGCCAACTGGAGACAGGCGCGGGTTTGTACAGCCAACGCTGTGTTCGCAAGGAGGCCGGCGACAGCCGCAGCAAGAAGGCCGATCATTACGATCAGCGGCATGTGTTCGGCCAACTGCGCCATGAAGGCCGCAGCCTCGGCCGGCGGCAGATCCGCGCGAACCCCGAGAATCGCCGCCCAGAGTGCGAGCGGCGGCAAGCTGGCGAGCGCCGCAACGACGAATTTGCGGTTCATAAGCCAAGGCGCTCCGCCTGCCCGCGCAGCGCCGCACATACCGGCGCTGCGCGGCTGCCCGTCCCCCCCACGGGCACCACGATCAGGCTTTGAGCTGTTCGAGGATCGTCGGATTCTCCAGCGTCGAGATGTCCTGCGTGATTTCGTCACCCTTGGCGAGCGAACGCAGGAGCCGGCGCATGATCTTGCCCGAGCGCGTCTTCGGCAGATTTTCGCCAAAGCGGATGTCACGCGGTTTTGCAATCGGGCCGATTTCCTTGCCGACCCAATCCTGCAATTCCTTGATGAGCCTCTTCGCCTCTTCCCCGGTCGGCCGCTCACCCTTGAGCACGACGAAGGCGCAGATCGCCTCGCCGGTCATATCGTCCGGCCGGCCGACGACGGCGGCCTCGGCAACCAGCGGATTGGCGACGAGCGCGGATTCGATTTCCACCGTGCCCATGCGGTGGCCCGAGACGTTGAGCACATCGTCGATACGGCCGGTAATCGTGAAGTAGCCGTTGTCCTTGTCGCGGATCGCGCCATCGCCGGCCAGGTAATACTTGCCATGGAAATCGCTCGGGTAGTAGCTCTTCCTGAAACGCTCCGGATCGCCCCAGATCGTACGGATCATCGAGGGCCAGGGCCGCTTGACGACGAGGATGCCGCCCTGGCCCCAGGGCACGTCGTGGCCGGTCTCATCCACGACGGCGGCCTGGATGCCGGGGAACGGCAGCGTGCACGAGCCCGGCACCAGGGGCGTTGCGCCCGGCAGCGGCGTGATCATGTGGCCGCCCGTTTCGGTCTGCCAGAAGGTATCGCCGATCGGGCAGCGCGCGCCGCCGATGTTGTCGTAATACCACTGCCAGGCGGCCGGATTGATCGGCTCGCCGACCGAGCCGAGCAGGCGCAGGCTGCCCAGTTCGTAATTGCGCGGATGGGCGGCCGGATTGGCTTCGGCAGCCTTGATCAGCGAACGGATCGCGGTCGGCGCGGTATAGAAAATACTGGCCTTATGCGTTTCGACCATCTTCCAGAAGCGGCCGGCGTCCGGATAAGTCGGCACGCCCTCGAAGACGATCTCGGTCGCGCCGCAGGCCAGCGGCCCGTAAGTGATGTACGTGTGGCCCGTGACCCAGCCGATGTCTGCGGTGCACCAGAAAATGTCCTCCGGCTTTATGTCGAAGGTCCACTTCATCGTCAGCACGGCCTGCAAGAGATAGCCGCCCGAAGCATGCTGAACGCCCTTGGGTTTACCGGTCGAACCCGAGGTGTAGAGCAGGAAAAGCGGGTGCTCGGCCTCGACCCATTCGGGCTCGCAGGTCTCGGACTGCCCGGCCAGAAGATCGTGCAGCCAGACATCGCGCCCCGCGACCATATTGCAGGCGTTGCCTGTGCGCTGATAGACAATGACTTTGTTTATCGACTCGCAGCCGCCCATCGCAAAGGCTTCGTCGATGATGGGTTTGAGCGGAATGCTCTTGCCGCCACGATACTGCTCATTGGCCGTAATTACCGCCACGGCGCCGGCGTCCTGCACGCGTTCCTGCACGCTCTTGGCCGAAAAACCGCCAAACACCACCGAATGCGTCGCACCGATGCGCGCGCAGGCCTGCATCGCCGCCACGCCCTCAATCGACATCGGCATGTAAATTACGACGCGGTCGCCCTTACCGATACCGGCGGATTTCAGACCGTTGGCGAACCTGGCGACAAGCCCCAGCAATTCCGAATAGGTCACGCGCGTGACCTTGCCGTCGTCGGCCTCGAAAATGATCGCGACCTTATCGCCTAATCCGGCTTCGACGTTGCGGTCGAGACAGTTATACGAAACATTGAGCTTGCCATCGTCGAACCACTTGAAGAACGGCGCATCCGATTCGTCGAGCACGCGCGTGAAAGGCTGCTTCCAGGAAAGATGTTCGCGCGCCAGGCGTGCCCAAAAGCCTTCGTAGTCGCGCTCGGCCTCGTCACACAGCGCCTGATAACCCGCCATGCCGGAAACCGCAGCATTGCGAACGATCTCGTCCGAGGGATAAAACACCGGGTGCTCATGCACGGAATCGATCTGGGACATATCAACACTCCTCCTCGACAGGCATTGGTTTTTTAAAAATCCAGCTTCGCGTTCGATTACAGCCTTTTGGACTTACGCGGCTCTTACATGGACAGGGAACGCTGAAGTCGCAATATCGTAAACGCTTGGCACGCCAAGACGGTTCGTTCGTCCTCAAACCATTTCGCATTCAATTTGATTCAGATCAAACATCGACCCATCCCGGTTTTTCTGCGACGCCTTCCCATACAGCAATATTTACAATTCATAGAATGGTCTTGAGGGCATGGCGCTCGCTTTGGCCCCATAAGCTGACCATCAAGGGGAGGTGGAGTGAGCAAAGCTGACGTTATCGGTTTATTGGTCGAATATTGGCATATTGCCGTCGTAGCCGCGTTGCTACTGCTGATCAGCATTGGCTTCTTCTTCTGCTTCATGGTCCCGGCGTGGTGGCAATTACGCAGAGAACTCTCCCGCGCCATAACTGCTTTGCACGGCATTCGCTCCAGACTCACTGGAGACATCGTCGAACTTGAAGAAATATCCAAGGCAATGTCGGGGCAAACGCTTGCCAATCTGTGGTCCGAATACGCCAAGACGCTACATCCCCAAAACGAGGACGGGGAGCATGGCCAAAGCCGCATCGTCCGTTGGCGTGCGACCACCATGGCCGACAACTTCTTCTCCGAGCACGCCATCGTCGATACGCGGCTCAAAACCGAGTTTTACAAGCATTTGCCCGGCATCCTGACCGGGCTTGGAATCATCGGCACGTTCACAGGCCTGATCATCGGTCTGGACCGATTCAAGGTTCCCAAAGACTTGACCAAGGTTCAAGAGCAACTCGGGCAGCTCATCGATTCGGTCGGACACGCCTTCTATGTGTCGGCCACCGCCATCGCCCTGGCGATGCTATTCACTTGGATCGAAAAGTCGCTGATCGCCGCGCGATATCGAGAAGTCAAGCAGCTGTGCGAGCTTGTGGACGGCCTGTTCAAAGGCGGTGCCGCCGAGGAATACCTTGAGCGTATGGTCGCAGCAGCGGAAACCTCGGCCACGCAGGCGGCGCATATCAAGGATGCGTTGGTCGCCGACCTCAAGGAGATCTTGACAACGCTGGCGACGCAGCAAATCGAAGCCCAAATCCGACACACCGGCCAAATATCAGCCGACGTGGGTCAGGCGATCTCCAAGAGTCTCGAATCTCCCATGACGGCGATCTCCAAGGCCGTGCAGGGCGTCGGCGCAAACCAGGGCGAGGCGGTCAACAAGATGCTCACCGATGTGCTGGCGAGCTTCTCGGTGCAGATGCGCGAGATGTTTGGTGGCCAAATGCAAGGCATGTCCGAGCTTTTGCGCGAAACCAGCAATTCGATGAAGGCCACGGCCGTGCAATTCGGACAGCTTGCCGCAAACATGGACGCAGCCGGGACCAACACCGTCGAGGCGATGGGCGAGAAACTGGCCAAGGCGCTCGACGGCATGGAGGCGCGCCAACACGCCATGAACGCCCAGACAGCGGCGTTCGTCGAGCAGATCAAGTCCCAGGTCGGAGCGTCGCAGACCGAGTCCTCGCAAAAGCTGCAAGAGGTGCTGGCCCATGTTGGTGATCAAGTCACGGGCGTGGTGGCAGAGCTTCATAGGCAAGCCGCAGCATCGGCCGAATATCAAGGCCAGAGTCAAGCGCAATTCGCGCATGCAACGAGCGCGGCCATCGGCTCGCTCTCCGAACAAATGGAGCGGTTGCTTGCCCAGTCGGTCGAGACGAACCGCTCATTGCAGGACACGGTCGCCCGCCTTGCCGGAGCGACCACCAATGCCATCGCCGGCATGAATGCCGGCGCCGAGACGCTGCTTATGGCTGCCAGCGATTTCGCCAAGGCGGGACAGGGTGTCTCGGACACCATGATGGCATCGACAACAGCGGTCGAGGCCATCAAGGGCGCCTCGGGGCAACTCACGCTCGCCACCGATGGCGCGCGAAGCTTGTTTGCCGACTACGGCAAAACGCGCGACAGCTTCTCGCTGATGGTGACCGAGTTGAAGCAGATCATCGACAACGCCAAGCGCGAAGCGTCGATGACGTCCGAGATCATTGGCGGGATAAAGGCGGCGGCGGACGCGTTGGGGATGGCGCAAAAGGAGTCCGAGGAATACCTGCGCGGGGTCAGCGAGGTGTTGGTGAAGGCTCACGACGAGTTCAGGGTGAGCGTGGAAAAAACCTTGTGCGATGGCAACCGGCAATTTCATAAAGAGCTAACGAGCGCGGTTGATTCGCTGTCAGGCGCCATCAAGGATTTTGGCGATGCGATCGACGATTTCCCGCCCCGGAAGCAATAGACCATGATCGGAATCAAGGCGTCGCGGCGCAGGGCAGGCAAAGAGGAGGCCGAAAAACCATTCTGGATTTCTTTCTCCGATCTGATGACAGCCCTGATGGTGCTGTTTCTGGTGGCGATGGCCGTGGCGCTCATCGCGGTCACGCATGGGCTGGCGACCATCAACAAGGACAAGGAAGAACGCGACAAGACGATCCAGTCCTGCATCGCGGATGTGGACGCGCTCACCAAACAAGCCGAATTCAAAGGCGTGTCGGTCCATGGCAACTCCATCGACTTCGGAACGCTGGTGCTCTTTGGCAACGACAAACATACTTTCGAGAGTCCGGAACACGAGCATTTCGTTCGCCAGTTCGTCCCGCGCGTGCTCGATCTGGCGCGCAGCGAAAAATGCGACAAATGGCTCAAACGCGTGGTGGTCGAAGGCTTCGCCAGCCAGATCGGCGATTACCTTTACAACCTGAATCTGAGCTATCTACGTTCGCAGCGCGTGCTTTGCGTGCTGCTCGATTCCAAGGCAGCCGACGCCATCACGGAAACCGACCGTAAGCTTGTCCAGACCTTGTTTCTCGTCGGCGGCTCGTCGTTCAACACCGCAGCGAGCGAGGCGTCTCAGATGCGGCGGGTTGAGCTGAAACTGGAGTTTCGCGACCTTGAGTCCGACAAGGAAAAACACACCGACATCCCCTTGGACCCTGGCCTCAAATGCCCGAACGATTCGAGATGAATACCCCGCTCGACAGGCTTCGGATGGGGCTGCAAGCTTTCGCCACAGGACTGCGCGCACCCGAGGCGGTTTCCGATCCGTCGGAGATGGTTCGAGTCCGCCGGAAGGTCCAGCGCGAGCATGGCGGCGCGGGCATCGTGGCCGACCCCCGATCCATCATGTCCGCCATGGCGAGCTTTCGCAGAACTGGCAAGGTCGATGGCTTTCGGGATTTGAAATACGTATGCCTGGGGCTAGACGGGGTTGACTCGCAAGGTTGGTGCGCCATCGCAGACGCGCGCCTGTTTAGTCGGGTCATCGAACTGGTCGAGGGGCAGTCCGAGAGGCGCTGCCGCATCCGGTGCTTTCAGGCCCTGCTGTCGAGTTTCTGGCGCTTCCCTCTCAACAGCAAACAGACTAGCCAGGAGTCCAAGACCGGATGGATCGAATTGCGCGAATGGCTACGAGCCGAACACACGCGCATCCTTGACTCAACAGAGAGGAAACCGCTGTGGTTCGGCGCGCTCACCCAACACATCGCCTTGCTCGGCGATCGGCCCTGCGACAAGTTTGGCGCGGCGCTTCTGCGGGGCGATACCCGCGAACTGGAAGAGGCAAGGACAAGCCTCGCCATTCCCTCGGGCTCCTGGGTGCTGGAGGAGGCGGTCTTTGCCCAGATGCACGCCGGATGCGCCTTGGACGACGGGGCTTTCAAGGCGAACCTTGGCAATTTGATTGAAATCGGCTCGGGGCGCGGAGGCGTCGAGCTGGGGGAGTCGCTACGGCTGCTCTGCGTATCGCGACTGGTGTCGAGGTATGCAAAATGCCGCGAATGCCCAGAGCATATGGCGTTACGCGATGCAGCGGTCGCCATCATCGGCAATCCCTGGCTACACAAGACGAAGTGGGATGCTTCGGTGGTCGATGCCAACGGCGAGCCTGACGACTCAAGCCGGGAGATGATCAACGGTTGGCTTAAGCGACGCCTGATCACCGACTTCTTTGAGCTTCTCAGCGCCGATGGGACGGGCGACAGCCGCCGCGTGCGCTACTGGCTGCAATGGGAGCCTGCCATCGAGGACATGTGGTTCGCATTGGGGCAGGATGCTCAAGATCGACGCAGCGAACAGTTCAACGACTTCAGGAGCCGCGCCAGAGGGCGTTTGCTCGATCTGGGCGACACCACCAGCGACAACAACGCTTTCGTGATGCAGATCGGCCGATACCTGCTCGTGGAGTTCGGAGCCACGGGCAACGCAATGTTTATGTACGAGAGGGATACGCTGGGCCAGCCCTTACTCGATATCTTGACCTCGGGTCGGGCTCGGGCCTTGATCAGTGTCCACGAGCTCAAAGATCGCAACAATGCCGAAAGGAGATTGACCCATACCCAGACCTGGGAGCAGAAATTCGACGCTTACTTTGTAGACTACATCGGCCGCCGCCCTGGCGGGGCGGCGCATCGTGCTGGCGGCGCACAGCGGAGTATTTCGAACTGAACCCTGTGGGCCGGGTATTTTCTCAAGAGATATGGAGCCGTTTTGTGCAACAGCATGGCTTGCGGGTGAATGACTACCGCAGCAGTCAAGGCGCGCTATGGGTGCTCGGCGTGGCGCAGTCTGGCCACGTAGCCGCCCAGCTTGAGGCTTGGGGTTTCAAGCGCCGAGAACCCAAAGGCTGGTTCAAGGAATAGGACGATGCAATGGCTCCCTTTTCTATCCAAGGACACGCCGCCGGCTACGGGCACGGCAAGCTCATCCATTGCTGTTTCGTGGGGCAAGGAGGGCGTCGAGTTTCGGGCGACCCCCGCTCGCGATGATTGGCTCGCCACCGCCGGAAGCTTCGGCGCGGACGCCGAACTGGCGATGTTTCTAGGCCAGTTGGAGGATGAAGGCTTTGCCGCGCAACGTGGCGAATGCGTAATGCTTGCCTGGCAGGATTTCTATCGTTTGGCCGCTTCCCCGGAGCATGGCGCGAGCGTCCGGATCTTGAAGCTTCCGCCCATGGCACCGTGGCGCCCAGCGCTATCGAGCAAGGAGAGCCTGACCGACGCGGGCTTCGCGGTGTCCATCGCGGGATGGCTCGATCCTTGCGGCCTACGCCCGCAAGGCAATGTCGCCATCGCGGGCGCAGTCATCAAGGCGGGGGAACGCGAAGCGGTGTTGCCCGAGAGCGCGTGGCGTGTCGTAGAGTCCGTTGCCCGGTTCTGGGCCAGGCCCTCAAGCGAGCGCACTGCGGACTCGAACCGCCGTGCGTGGTCGGCCATTCGATCCCACGCCGTGAACGCTGACGCCGACATGACGGACTTTCTGCGAAAGACCGTCGTGCTGACGCCGCAGAAGCTACGCATAAATATGCGCAAGGGAGATTCGGGCGGCACCAGCATGGTCGAGGTTCAACCGAGCTTTGACGAGGCCCCGGGTCGCTGGCTCGAAATCTTCGACCGACTCGATGAAGTGCCCGAGCGATACGACATCCCGGATGGCAATGGCATCGTTCATGTGATGCTCGCGCCGGAAGTGCGAACCGTGCTGCGCGAAATCCGCAAGATACCGGGCGAGCGCGTCGAGTCGTTCCTGCGCAACCCCTTCGCAACGCTGGGTCCCGCTGCGTCCAAGGTGATCGACCCCGCTCAGTTCGAGGAGGCCCGCGATGACGCTGGCGTCTCGTTCGCCCGGTTCACTGCCCGACTCCAGCGCGACGAGAAGGGCTATCCCTACGACTGCGCCTTGCTGGTCGAAGAGACCATTCACGGTGAGGTGCATTCGGACGAACTGCGCTTTGAAGGCCCGCAGGACTTGGCGAAGTTTGTCGCCAAGCTCGATGCACGTATCGCAGCGTCGGCGCAGTGCTGCCACTGGCTGGGCTACGACCTCGAAATCCTGGGCGACACGCCGGACCAGGCTAAGCGTCTGCGCGAAGCCCTGCGCGACATGGCGACCCCAGGTGGCGTGCGAGCCTCCGAGATATTCGACCTCTCGCGGTATTCCGAACGAGTTGAAGGCTTCGGCGTCGAGAAGCCCTATTACTCCCCCTTCATTGCCCGCAAGAGCGACGACGAGGGTTGGTTCCCCGAGAACGTTGATTTCGGCCTCTTCTACACCCCCGAGGACGGAGGCGAGACGGTTGCCATCGTGCTCAACGAGGCGTCGATTGGGGAGTTTCGCGATGCGGTGCGCAAAGCCCTCGAAGACAAGCGCGAGACCTTCGACTTTCCCGGTTGTCCCAAGCCCATCCCGGTCGTTTGGGCCGCCGAGGCGCTCGATGTGCTGGGCAAAGCCCGCGATGACGTGGGCAAGCGCGAATTCGACCCGACCAAGCTCGCGACCCAGCTCTCCGAGCGCCAGGGCCTGGTGGTCAAGCCCAATGTGGACACCCTCGACTACGAAGAGCGGAGAGGCGTGTTGATCCCGACCGGTGCACCTCCTCGGCTACCCGCGTCGCTGTTGCCCGAGATCGCGCTCAAGGATCACCAATTGAGTGGCGTGGCGTGGCTTCAGCATCTGTGGAGCCTCTCGCCGGCAACATGCCGTGGCGCGCTACTGGCCGACGACATGGGTCTGGGCAAGACCATTCAACTCCTGACATTCATCGCAGCAGCCATCGAGGATCAGCCTGGTATCGATCCGTTCCTGGTCGTGGCGCCAGTCTCCCTGCTGGAGAACTGGAAGGAGGAGATCACCAAGTTTTTTGTGCCAGGCGCGCTACGCGTCCTGACGCTATATGGGTCATCACTGGCAGAGAGGCGCGTCCCCAAGCAGTCACTTGACGAAGCGCTTATTCAGGGCGGCGCGACGCGGCTTTTGATGCCGGGATGGCTCACGGGAGCCCAAGTCGTGCTGACCACTTATGAAACCTTGCGCGATCTCGAATTTTCGCTGGCCGCACAGCGATGGTCGGCGATGATTTGCGACGAGGCGCAGAAGATCAAGAACCCCAATGCCTTGGTGACTCGTGCGGCCAAAAAGCAGAATGCCAGACTCAAAATCGCTTGCACGGGTACACCGGTCGAAAACACGCTGACCGATATTTGGTGCTTGTTCGACTTCGTGCAGCCGGGTTTGCTTGGGGCATTGAAGGCGTTTGGCGACCGCTACCGCAGACCCATCGAGGCCGAGAGCGACGAGGAGAAGACGCGCGTAGCGGAGCTGCGTGCCTTGATCGAACCGCAGAAGTTGCGCCGGACCAAGGCCGAAGTCGCCAAGGACTTGCCCACGAAAATCGAGATGGACGGGTGTCGGGCCTTGCCCCTGTCGGACCGGCAGCGGGCGCTCTACGCCGATGCGATTGCCACGTTCCGAAAGCGCGAGCGGAACAGCCCCGTCAGCAGTCTGCAATCGCCCTTGGGATTGCTGCAATACCTGCGCAGGCTGTGTTCTGACCCAAGGCCGCCAGGGCACATTTCGACCGACTCCGAACCGCTTGCCGAAATCGAGCGCGACTCGCCCAAGATGGCCTGGCTGCTGACCCAGCTGCGCGAGATCGAGGCCAAGGGCGAGAAGACTATCGTCTTCTGCGAGTTTCGAGATCTCCAGCGGACCTTGCAACGTACCGTCAGAGAGCGGTTTGGCTTTGTGCCCGATGTAATCAATGGCGACACATCGGCGGATTCGGCCAATGCCAACAACCGTCAACGGAGGATCAGGAAGTTCCAAGACAGGCAGGGCTTTGGCGTGATCATCCTCTCGCCTCTGGCGGTGGGTTTCGGCGTAAATATACAAGCGGCTAACCATGTAATTCACTTCACCCGAACGTGGAACCCCGCCAAGGAGGACCAAGCGACCGACCGAGCCTACCGCATCGGGCAAACCAAGAATGTCCACGTCTACTATCCAGTGGTAGTGGCCCACGACTTCCTGACGTTCGACGCCAAGCTCGACAAACTGCTCGATTGGAAGCGAGGTCTTGCTACCGACATGCTCAACGGCGCGGGCGATGTGAGTCCCGCCGACTTTGGCGACCTGGAGGCCCCTGACGGCGGAAACGCCTTCGGCAACGAGCTGATTGGCGCCAATGACATCTGCTCGATGAGCCCAGACACCTTCGAGGCATTCTGCGCCTTGCTTTGGAGCAAACGCGGTTATCCCAAGACGATGAAGACACCGCGAACAGGCGATGGCGGCATCGATGTGGTCGCCATCCGAGGCGCGGAAGGCGTTGCGATTCAGTGCAAGAGTTCTTCGGTCGAAGGACGCGAGTTGGGATGGGAGGCGGTAAAGGATGTTGCCGCCGGCGTTGCCGCCTATTCTCAGCGGTATCCCGGCATAAGGTTCTCGCTGGTCGCTGCAACGAATCAGCGATTCAACAGCACCGCACGACAGCAGGCCGAGATTTTGAAAGTGAAATTGGTGGACGGAGATGATTTGAAGCGGCTACTGGAAAACTACCCGATAAAGCGAGGCGAACTTGAACGGTATCTACTTGCGAGTTGGTCCGCAGCCTGACCAAGAGAGTCTGTAAACTAACCAGTTTTCAATGAACACGACACACCGATTTTGCAGGGGGAGCCTAACAATATGAACACGATCCGATACGCAGACCTGGTCGAAAGCGTCGCCAGCGCGCTGCAATACATCAGCTACTACCATCCGGCCGATTACATCAGGAATCTCGCGCGCGCCTATGAGCTGGAGCAAAGCCCGGCGGCGAAGGACGCCATTGCGCAGATTCTGATCAACTCGCGTCTATGCGCGGAAGGCCAGCGCCCGATCTGTCAGGACACCGGCATTGTCACCGTCTTCCTCAAGATCGGCATGGATCTGCGTTGGGAGGGGTTTGCCGGTTCGCTCGACGATGCGATCAACGAGGGCGTGCGGCGCGCTTACAGCGATCCTGCCAACCCGCTGCGCGCTTCGATTCTGGCTGACCCGGCGGGCGCGCGCCGCAACACGCGCGACAACACGCCGGCCGTCGTACATCACCAGCTCGTGCCCGGCGATACGCTGGAAGTCACCGTCGCGGCCAAGGGCGGCGGCTCCGAGAATAAAAGCAAGATGGCGATGCTCAATCCGTCCGATTCGATTGTCGATTGGGTGCTCAAGACCGTGCCGACGATGGGCGCGGGCTGGTGCCCGCCTGGCATGCTGGGCATCGGTATCGGCGGCACGGCCGAGAAGGCGGTGCTGCTCGCCAAGGAATCCTTGATGGATCCCATCGACATGCAGGAACTGATTGCGCGCGGTGCGCAAAACCGCAGCGAGGAACTGCGCATCGAGCTGTACGAGAAGGTCAATGCGCTTGGCATCGGCGCGCAGGGTTTGGGCGGTTTGGCAACCGTGCTCGATGTGAAAATCCTCGACTATCCGACGCATGCCGCATCGCTGCCCGTCGCGATGATTCCCAATTGTGCGGCTACGCGCCATGCGCATTTCGTGCTCGACGGCGCGGGCGCGGTGCATCTCGATCCGCCCGACCTCGCCGACTGGCCGAGCCTGACCTACGATTCGTCCAAGGGTCGCCGCGTCGATCTGAACACCGTCACCCAGGCCGAGATCGCCGCATGGCAGCCGGGCGACGTTCTACTGCTCAACGGCAAGATGCTGACCGGGCGCGACGCCGCACACAAACGCATCGTCGATATGCTCAATAAGGGCGAGAAGCTGCCGGTCGATCTTGCGGGGCGCTTTATTTACTACGTCGGCCCGGTCGATCCGGTGCGGGACGAAGCGGTCGGCCCGGCCGGCCCGACGACCGCCACGCGCATGGACAAATTCACCGAACAGGTGCTTGCAGAGACCGGGCTCTTCGGCATGATAGGCAAGGCCGAACGCGGCCCGGCCGCCATCGCGGCGATCAAGAAACACAAGTCGGTTTATCTGATGGCCGTGGGCGGCGCCGCCTACCTTGTCTCCAAGGCGATCAAACATGCAAGCGTCGTGGCTTTCGCCGATCTCGGCATGGAGGCAATCTACGAATTCGACGTGGTGGACATGCCGGTGACGGTTGCGGTCGATTCGCTGGGCACCTCGGTGCATCAGACCGGCCCGCGCGAATGGCAAGCCAAGATCGGCAAGATCCCGCTCGCGACCATTTAACGCAAAATCCCTGCCGGCGCCCTGTGCGCCGGTTTTTTTAACCGCCCGGATTGCACGATGTTCGCTCACCTCAAACGTTTCGGCCTCGATGGATTCATGCTCGGCCTGCTTGCCGCCGTCGCGCTCGCCGCTCTACTGCCGAGTATTTTCAAAAGCGGCGGCTTAATCCACATAGAATATTTCACGACGTACGGCGTAGCGCTCGTATTCCTGCTCTACGGGCTTACGCTGTCGCCCGCAAAAATGCGCGAAGGCGTCGTCAACTGGCGCCTGCACCTCGTCGTGCAGTGCGCAAGCTTCGTGCTTTTCCCGCTCTTGGGCGTGCTGCTGCTCGTCGTGCTAGGCAGGCATCTGGACCCTGCGCTGGCGCTCGGTTTTCTCTACCTATGCGCCCTGCCCTCCACGGTTTCGTCTTCGGTCGCAATGACTTCGATTGCGCGCGGCAATGTTCCGGGCGCGATCTTCAATGCCAGCCTGTCGAGCCTGATCGGCGTGTTCGTAACACCGCTGTGGGTCAACGCCTATCTGCACGCGCAAGGCGGCGGGATGGATCTGGGGCCGGTGATTTTGAAGATCGTGCTGCTCGTGCTGCTGCCCATCGTGCTCGGCCAGTTGCTGCGCCCACTGCTGCTGCGCTGGATCGAGGCGCATCTAGCCTTGGCCAAGCTGCTCGACCGCGCGACGATCCTGGCAATCGTCGCCAATTCGTTCGCCGATTCGGTCGCCGAAGGCGTCTGGGCGGCGCACGGACTGGCCACGATTGCCCTCATTGGCGGAATTTCAATCGGCTTGTTCTGGCTCATGTTCGGCCTCATGAACTTGATCTGCCGCCTTTTGGGGTTCGATCGTGGCGACCGCATCGCGGCGATTTTCTGCGGTTCAAAAAAATCGCTCGCAAGCGGCGTTCCGATGGCAAAAATCATGTTCAGCGCCAACCCGGCGCTTGGCCTCATCATTGCGCCGATCATGCTGTTTCACTTGCTGCAACTCATCATGGTCAGCGTGATCGCGCGGCGTTACGCCGAATCGGCGCCGCGCGCGTAGTGCGAATAATTGCCGCGCAGGCGGCGCCGGCGCGACTCGATACGCTCAAGCGTTGATGCGCTCGCCGCCCAGCGCCGCGACAAGTTCAGGGATGAAACGCGCGAGTTCCGCAGTCATCAGCACGAAATCAGATTCGAACAACTCATCGCCGGAAGCTGCGGCCTTCTCGATTTCGTCTTGCACGATGTCGAGAAAATCGAGCCGTTTGATTTCGAGCTTTTCGGTCAGCATGAAACCGATCCGTTCGTCGAAAGTCAGCGCAAGCCGCGTTGGCACCTTGCCGGCCGCCAGATGCGCCGGGATTTCCTCGCCTTCCAGCGGATGGCGCACGTAGCGCACGATGGCTTTTTCGTCGGAGACGGCGCGCAGCTCGCAGTCGCGGTCTATCGTGAAATTCACCGGCGCTTCGCCCGCGACGAGCCAGTCGGCCATGCACGACACCGGCGAGCGCTCGGTATCGAGCAGCCGTAGCGGCAATTCGTCGAGGACGTCGCGCAACGTCTCCAGCATCTCGTCGGCCTTATTCGCGCTTGCCGCGTCGACAACAAGCCAGCCGGCAAGTGGATCGATCCAGCAAAAGCTCGTACGGCGGCGCGTGAAGGCGCGCGGCAAAAGTTCTTGCGTCACCGCTTCCTGGATTTCCTTCATCTGCTTACGGCCCGGCTTATAGCCCTGCTGCGCCTCGATGTCCTCGGCGCGATCCTGCGCCACTTCCTTTACGACCGAAGACGGCAGCAATTTTTGCTCGCTGCGCAGCGCGATCAACCACTGACGGTTGCTCGCGAAGACAAGCACATCGGTACCGTTGGGCGAGACAAAACCGCGACTGGCCATATCCTGCGAGCCGCAGCGCACGAAGGGCTTCTTGGCGAGCGCGGATTCGAGCTTTTCGAGTTCGATGTTCCACGGAGATGGCAGACGGTAGAGCTGGAGATTCTTGAACCACATGAGAGCGCTGCCAGGGAAAGCCGGAAAGGGAGGCGATTTTACCGCACCGGCGTCTCCATGCCGGTGCGCCGAGAGGTCAGGCATCGACAAAATGCCATCCTGTTTTACGGCGCCCGCTTGATCCGCGTCATATCCAGATTCGCTATTTTTTGAACATAATCAGAATGCATCCTGATTCGCACCCGTCGAGCGGGGAAATCTGGCGTTCGGTGAAATGACCATAGAAGCCAAATCCAAGCAAGGTTTTACAGACGGCGGAGCAGACGATGACAAGACCTTCATTCGGCAGCGCATGGCGGGCCTTCATGGCCGTGAAACTTTCCGTGAAAGAAGTCGGAAAGAAGATCGGCGGGCATGTGCAGCAGAACATCGAACTTCCAATAAACGGGTTTGAGAATGCTTGTCCGATCCGGATGAGTTACGTGCTGAACGTCACGGGATTCCCGATCCCGAAGAGCGCCCAATACCGGATGGTAAGCGGCGGCGATGGGCGCCAATACATCTACCGCCTCGATCACATGATGACCTACCTCGAACGCACATTCGGCAAACCCGACAAAACAGTCAGATTTCCTAAATCTTCCGATTTCGCCAATACGAAGGGCATCCTCGTCGTCAAGGGGTCGGGATGGGGCAACGCCAGAGGACACGTAACCTTGCGGGATGGCACACGATGTTCGGACAATTGCCACTTTATGCATGATCCAGAAAATGGCCGCTTCACCCCGGAGACCGCTTCGATATGGATACTCCGCTAAAGATTTTGCCGCATGCGCTTGCCTTTGTTTTGGCCATGTACAGCAACCAACTCCATGCGCAAAAGGCCCCACCCAGCGCTTATTCGCTGGCTTTGACTCAAAGTTATTCGCAGAAAACTTTGCTGAAAAATTGGGCGCTCACTGCATGTTTGTCTGAAATTTCAAAGGACATCAGCTTTAAAGAAGATGCGAGCGCTACCGCAAGCGCCTATCTGGAGTACGGCAAACAGGGGCTCGAAGCCTACGATGCGCTGCGCAAGCTGGCGCATCGCTATGCGACTCTGAAATATGGCGGCTCCATCGACTCCGAATTCAACATGATGAAATGCATTGATCTATTCCATAGCAAGGAACTGGATAAATTGACCAACAAGCTTTTGAGACAAAAATACAACTAGCTCAGACAGTGGGTGGGGCAGTCTCAAGACTCAAGAGCAACACTTGAGTCTGAACAAATTTTGCATGTAGGTAATGGATTGTGGCCATGAGACATGTATCCGCCGCACAGATGCTTGGATTGATGCTGCTGACTGCGACGCCTGCTCTCGCCGACGCGCCACCCGCCCCGCCTCAGGCAACCGTGTGCTCGCTCAATGGCAAGGTATGCGTAACCCGCGAACCCGACCGGCATGCCATGCTGATCTGGCGGCATGATTCATCGGGGGCGCGCAAATCTGAATTGTGGCGCGCACCCCTATTGGCTTCGAGCGTTCAGATCAGCGACGATGGCCAAACCCTGGTGGAAATTTACCCTGGGGCGAATCTATTGGAAATGTCGGCGCCAGCGGATACCGCCGTACTTACCTTTCATCGTCGCGCCCGACCTCCGGTTGCAATACGTCTGAACCAGGTCGTCGCACATCCCTCCACGCTACCGCTCACGGTATCGCATCGCCAATGGGCTAGCACATATGGATTCGATGGGGCGCAGCGTTATGTCCTGGAAACGGCGGAGGGCAGGCGTTTTCTATTTGATTGCATGACAGAACGATTGATTGAAGGGCGCCTCGAAAAACCCTGAGTTCTAAGCGAGCAACGCAGTATCGCGACAAAAGCAGGGGTTTTATCCGACCTGCAGATGGGTCGCGAGATGGCAGCGGACGATATGTCCACTATCGAACGTCGTCGCAGCCGGATATTCGCGCCGGCAGACATCCATTGCCTGCGCGCAACGCGGGTGGAAATGGCAGCCCTGCGGCGGATTGGCTGGCGACGGTAGATCGTTTGCCGCGCGCGGTTCAGTAACTCCCCGCTCGCTCAGCGTCGCGCGCGGCACGGCGGCGAGCAAGGCCTGGGTGTAGGGATGGCGCGGCGCGATTAGCACCTCGGCGACAGGGCCTTGCTCGACAATGCGTCCCAGGTACATCACGGCGACTTCGTGCGCGAGGTATTCGACCACCGCGATGTTATGCGTAATAAATAGATAGGAAAGACCGAGTTCGGTTTGCAGCGATTTGAGCAGGTTCAGGATCTGCGCTTGCACCGACACGTCGAGCGCTGAGGTCGGTTCGTCGCAAATTATGAGTTGCGGTCGGACGGCGAGCGCGCGTGCAATCGCGATCCGCTGGCGCTGGCCGCCCGAAAATTCGTGCGGATAGCGATCCATCATTTCCGCGCGCAGACCCACTTGTCCCATCAGCGCCGCGATCAGCAAACGCCGCTCGGCCTCGTTTGCGCCAACACCGAGCGCGCGCATGCCCTCTTCGATGATCTCGAACACGCGCAGTCGTGGATTGAGCGAGCCGAATGGATCCTGAAATACCATTTGCATTCGCGTGCGCAGTGCGCGCAAGGCGCGGTCGTCGAGCGCACCAATTTCGCTACCACCCAGCCTGGCGCTGCCGCCCGTCGGCTCGATGAGGCGCAGAATGGCCTTGCCGGCTGTCGTTTTGCCGCAGCCCGATTCACCGACGAGCGCCAGCGTGCGACCGGCGGCGAGCTTCAAATCGAGCCCGTCTACGGCTTTCACATGACCGACGGTGCGCTGGAATACGCCGCGCCGGATCGGGAAATGCACCTTGAGTCCAGAAACTTCCAGCAATTCGCCCTCGCTCACGTGGGCCGGTTTTGCATGCGCTGACTCGACTGCCGGCATCGGCGCAGCTTCGCACCGTTCGGCCGGGTCGAACAGATGGCAGCGCACGCGCTGGCTCTCACCGAGTTCGTACCAAATAGGCAACTCGGTTTTGCAGCGCGCCCAGGCGGCGTCGCAGCGCTCGGCGAAACGGCAGCCGGTAAAACGCGTCGTCAGTGGCGGCACGCTGCCGCGAATGCTCGCAAGCTCGCCGCGCCGCGCTTCGGGCAGCGCTTCGAAGAGTTTGCGCGAATACGGATGGGCGGGGGCGCTGAAGAAGCGCTCACGCGGGGCTTCTTCGATCAGATGGCCGGCGTACATCACGCCGATCCGCTGGGCCATGCGCGCAACAACACCCAAGTCGTGCGTGATCAGCAGCATCGCCATGCGGCGCTCGCGTTGGAGCGCGGCCATCACATCGAGCACCTGGGCCTGGATCGTGACGTCGAGCGCGGTCGTCGGCTCATCGGCAATCAGGATTTTCGGTTTTCCGGCGAGCGCCATTGCGATCATCACGCGCTGCTTCATGCCGCCCGAGAACTGAAACGGGTATTCGTCGAGCCGCCGTTCGGGGTCGGGAATACCGACGGCGCGCATGAGTTCCACAGCCTCGTGCCGTGCGGCCGCGCCAGCTAAGCCGCGATGGATCGCGAGCACTTCGCCGATCTGCCGGCCAACCGTGAGCACTGCGTTGAGGCTGGTGCCCGGTTCCTGGAAGATCATCGCGAGTTCGCCGCCGCGCACACGGCGCATTTGGGCTTCGGGCAAGGCGCATAGGTCGCGCCCTTCGAGGCTCACGCTGCCGGCGCTGATGCGTCCGCCAGGCGGCAGAAGGCGCATCAGCGAGAACGCCGTCATCGATTTGCCGCAGCCCGATTCGCCGAGCAGCGCGAAGGTCTCGCCGGCGTTCAAATCGAAGGAAACGTCGTCGAGCGCGCGCACCAGGCCGTTTTCGGTTTCGATCTGCATCGAGAGGCCGCGTACCGCCAGCAGCGCGCTCATCGTGCAACGCCAGCAGGCAAGCGACGACGCGGTACAAGCCGCGCGCGCGGATCGAAGGCTTCGCGTACGGCGTCGGCAAAGAGATTCGCGGCGAGAACCAGCGTCAGCATGAAGATAAAGGCGGCGGCGAGCGACCACCAGATCAGTGGCTCGCGTGCCAGTTCGCCGCGCGCGTTGTTGATCATGATGCCGAAGCTTTGCGTCGAGGGATCGACGCCGACGCCGACGAAGGACAGCACGGCTTCGGCCAGCACCAGGCCCGAAAAATCGAGGACCAGGTTGATCAGCACGATGTGAAAGGCGTTCGGCAGGATGTGACGCGCCATGATAGCGAAGCTCGATACGCCGAAGCAGCGCGCGGCCTGCACGTAGTCCTGCTCGCGCAGCTTGAGCGTTTCGGCGCGCAAAAGGCGGCACAGCGTGGTCCATGAAATTGCGCCGATGATCAGGCACAGCGAGACGAGGCGCGCATCCGAACGCGCGGCAACCGTGTCGAAAATGCTGCTGTGCTGCTCGATGACGAGCTGCATCATCAGCGCGGCGGCGGCAATCAGCAGCACGTAAGGAATAGAGCTGATCACGGTGTAGACGTATTGAATCGCGTCGTCTACCCAGCCGCCGAAATAGCCGGCGGTGAGCCCAAGCGTGACGCCGAGCGGCAGGACGACGAGCGTCGAGAGCGTGCCGAAGAGCAATGCTGTGCGCATCGATTTGAGCGTGCGGTAGAGCACGTCGTTACCGGTCGCATCGGTGCCAAATACGTGATAGCCGTTCGACAGACACAAGAAGAGGCCCGCTGCGATAGAGACGACGAGCAGCGTCCAGGCGAAAGCGTCCCAGGCGAGCACCGTACGTCCGCGCAGGATCGCGCGCGCTGTGTGCAAAACGCCCTGTCCGTGCCTGACTACGCTCGCGAGCGCCGTCAGCAGGCAAAACCAGATCGCGAGGCCCGCCAATACGCCCTGCCCTGCGCGCTGCGCGATATCGCCAGCGCTTTGGCTCGCCGGATCACTCAGATGCGCTGCGCCAAACTTAAGGCGTGGATAGTCCCGCTGCTGCGCGCCATCGGGCCGCGTCAGCATTTCCTTGTCGTACTGGTAGGCAGAAAACGGTGCGGAATAGCTCTTCTCGGTCGCCTGGCGCAGCGGTGTGAGCGCGAGATCGAGCAGCGAAAACACTTCGACGGAGTAATGCGTGCGGGTCTCGTTCGCCCTCGATTCGAGCGCGGGCCGGTAGTGAAGCGAATCGAGCAGGCTCACGCCAAGATAGGCGGCGAGCAACACGACGGCCACCATCGCGGCGCGATCCTCGAAGACCTTGCGCCAGGCGCGCGACAGATGCTCGCGCCGCAGCGCAAAAACGACGCCTGCCGCCATCGCCGCAAGAAGTAGCGCGAAGAGCAGGTCGGAAGCGAGAACGACGATCTGGAATTTCATTGCAGGCGCACGCGCGGATCGACGAGCGTGTAGGAGATGTCGGTCAGGATGAGCCCCGCGATATAGAGCAGCGAACCGATGAAAACCATCGCGCGCACGACGGCGAAGTCTTGTTGCAGGATCGCGTCTATCGTGAAGCTCCCCAGCCCCGGAATGCCGAAGAAGGATTCGGACAAGAGGCTGCCCAGAAACAGCGACGGAATCACGACGACCGCGCCGGTCAGAATCGGGACCATGCCGTTCTTGAGCACATGGTGCAGCAGCACAGCGGCTTCCGACAAACCCTTGGCGCGCGCGGTGCGCACGTAATCCTTGCCAACTTCTTCGAGGAAGAGCGCACGATACCAGCGCACATTGGAACCGAGGCTTGCGATCAGTCCAACAACGACCGGCAGCACGAGAAAACGCGTGGCGTCCAGGCCGGGCTGATAACCCGAGATCGGCATCAGTTTCCAACTGCGCGCGAAAAGATATTGCCCCGCCAGAATGTAGAAGAGGCTGGATATCGACATCAGTACGACGCACAGTCCGACGCCGGCGAAATCGAACCAGGTCGCACGGAAGAAGACGAGTACGAGCGCAAAGACGATCGCGACGAAAAGCCCCAGCACGAAAACCGGCAGCGCCAACGCGAGCGAGGGCCACATGCGCTGACCGATCTCGCGGTTGATGTCGCGCCCGGTGTCGGATTTGCCGAAATCGAACAAGAACATGCGCGCGGATTTTTGCATGAAGATCGTCTCGGTCAGGCGTGCCGAATCTTGCGCGCGGCCGTTCCAGAACAAGGGCTTGTCGTAGCCGTGCTCGGCGCGCCAGCGCTGGATCGCGGTATCGGTCACGTTTTTTGTGCCCAATTGGGCGCGCGCCATGTCGTCGGGACTACTGACGACGAAAAACAATGTAAAAACGAGCAGGTTCACGCCGATCAGGGTCGGGATCGCCCACAACAGGCGGCGGATCAGGTAGGCAATCATTGCGCACCTCCGTGCAAGGCGGCCGCGGTTTCGCTGCGCCGGTAGTGGCGCCAGACGAAGCCCGCAAGCACGACGAGGCCCAACCCGAGCAAAATCAGCGGCCAGCGCGTCGGGTGGTTCCATTCGGCGCGCGAGGCGCTGCGCAGCGCGGGATCGATAGCCAGATACTTGCGTTTCGTGTGGATCAACTTGGCCAGCTTTACATTGGTGAGCCAGGCATGCGAGAGCTGAAACGCCTGATTGTGCCAACCGCCCGGAATCGGCGCGTCGCGCTGTTCGAGCGCGACCATCTTGTCTACCAGCGGCTGACGGTCGGCGTCGATGTCCATGCCGCGAAACTGCTCGAAGAGTTTGTCGAATTCGGGGTTGCTGTAGTTCGTCGTGTTCTCGCCGTCGAACTTGGCCTTACTGTTCTTGCTATAGAACTGAAAAAGAAAGTTTTCCGGGTCTGGGTAGTCGGCGTTCCAGCCCCAGAAGGCAAACTGAAACGTGCCCTTACGCTGTTTTTCCTGAAAACGGTTCCACTCGGTCAGGCGTGGCACAAGTTGGATGTCGATGCGCTTGAGCTGCTTGGTGATCAGTTCGAGCCGATCGCGCTGGAATTTGTCGTAGCCATCAAAATAGAGAATTAGCGGCTCGCCGGTCTGCGCATCGCGCCCGCGCGGATAGCCCGCCTCTACGAGCAGCTTTTTGGCCTCGTCTACGCTGCGGCGCCGGGGCCGACCATCCTGCCAGCGATAGACATACGAATCGAGGCCAGCCGCGCCGCTGCGGTAGCCGGACAGCCCTGGCGTCACCGGCCCATGGCGCACGACGCCAAGACCGCTGCGCACAATAGTCAGGTACTCCTCCACATCGAGCGCAATGGCAATCGCGCGGCGCAGCTTGCGCGCCCGCTCGCGCGCCTCTGCTGTTGCACCGACATCGCCGACAAGCGGATCGAGCATATTGAAGAAAAAGTACTCGACGGCAACCTCGGTCTCGTTTGTGAGCGTGATGCCGTGCGCCTGCATTTCATTGGTCAGCGAGAGCGCACCGCCCTGCAATTGCAGGGCGGAGTCGAAGGTCGCCATGCCGGCGAAACGAGCCGAGGCATAGAAGTCGGAATAGCCTTGCAGGACCTTGTTCCAGAACGGGATCGACTCGTTCTCGTAGGAAAAACGCATACCGTCAATAAGCGGCAAGCGCTTGCCGCAGTCACGCAGCAAGCCCGCTGCGCGGTCGCCCGCCTCGCCTTCGCAGGGGTAGGTCTGGAGGCGGAAGTTGGGATTTTTTTCGAGCACGAGCTCGCGCAGCGGTTTGTTGCTCGTCAGCATGAAGGGGCCGGTGCCGACCGGCCACATATCGAGCGTGAGTTCGCGCCGGGCCATGCCCGGCTGCGCGTAGAAGCGTTCGGCCTCCCACGGCATCGGCGCGGCGAAGGTCATGGCGAGCCAGTAGATGAACTGCGGATATTTGCCGCGAAGATGGATTCGCAATGTATGCGGATCGGGTGTCTCCACGCCGGCCAGCGGATATTGGCGCAGATCGATCCAGCCGTTCGGATCCAGCTTTCCAGCCGTGACATCGGCGTCCAGCCGTTTGCCCAGATCGGTCAGCCCGACGATCTGGCCGAAGACCGGCAAGCTTGGCGATTGCAGCCCGGGGCGCACGAGCCGCTTGAACTGGTAGGCGAAATCCTCGGACGTGAGTTCGCGCGTGCCGGTGTATTCGAAGTCGCCGATCTGCTCGCGCTGGCCGATTTTCGCGTCGTCAAGATCCATGTAGCGGTAGCGGCCCTGCGCATCCTTCGCGAAAGCCGGATGCGGTTGGTAAAGCGTGCCGGGCCGCAGGTGGATCTCGTAGATGCTCTCGGCGATCTGCCCGGGTGCCGCGTCGTCGGGCAGCGCACGACCCTCGGCGTCGCGGTAGCTGATTCGCGGCATCGCGTCGGCGAGATTAGGCTCCAGCGTGAAGGGTCGCTTCAGGTAGTGGTATTCGTAAAGCGTCTCGTAGGTCGAATAGACGAACCAGGCTTCGTCCTCGACATAGGATTGCACCGGGTCCAGGTGCTTCGGACGCGAATTGAAGAATTCGTAGAGGAACTTCTTGTGCTGCTCGGCGGCTGGGTGGGGATCGTTCCAGACATTGCCACAACCGGCAGCAAGGACTGCGGCCAGCACACAAAAACAGAAGAGCGTCCGCCGCATAGTCAAGTAGCGGGCGGACAGCTTACGCGGCAAAACTTGGGTAGCGTTTTCATTGCACAGCGATGAAATAGTTCGATCACCGAATACGATAGCGCTGCGAAAAACACCAAGTTTGCGTCCGCGCGACACATGGCGTCGAAAATCAGCCAATTTCGGCCGAAAAACAAAACGGCACCGCAAAGGGTGCCGTTTCGATCACGCGCAGCGTCGTTCAGTGATGATGACCGCCTGCGCCATGAACATGGCCGTGCTTGAGTTCTTCCGCCGTGGCCGGGCGCACTTCGGCGACGGTGATGTCGAAAACAAGCGCCGTGCCCGCCAGCGGATGATTGCCGTCGACGACGACCTTGCCGTCGGCAACATCGGTCACGCGGAACAGCATATCGTCCTCGCCGTCTTCGCCGACGCGTTCGAAGGCCATGCCGACCTCGATGTTGTCGGGAAACAGATCGGCCGGTTCTATCATGACGAGCGCTTCGTCGTAGTCGCCAAAGGCGTCGTCGGGCTGGAGCTTGACGACGAGCGTGTCGCCAACGCTTTTGCCGTGCAATTCCTCTTCGAGCTTGGGGAAGACCCCGTCGTAACCGCCATGAAGATAGACGAGCGGATTCTCACCGTCATCGACCAGCGTGCCGTCCGGATCGCGCACTTTATAGTTGAGCGTGACGACGGTGTTCTTTACGATTTCCATTGAAGTTCCTTGCTAGAGCTTTCTGAACATATCCCAAACCTCGCCAGCCTGATCGTGCAGGTCTGTCTCGCGCAAGGCATGACGAACGATACCATTTTGCCTGTCAACCGCGCTTGCGTGCCACACGAGTGGCTGTGGCACGCTACCCATGCAACGGCAAAACATCCAATAGACTTGCCAGACGTGAACCTCTGTACAAAAATACAGCCCATGGACGCCGAACTCACGCCTCGTCAGAGCGAAATCCTCGAACTGATCCGCCATTGGGTCCGCAACGAAGGCCGGCCGCCAACGCGCGCCGATATCTGCACGGCCTTCGGCTTCCGCTCGCCGAACGCCGCCGAAAGCCATCTGAAGGCACTGGCCCGCAAGGGTGCGATCCTGATGGAGGAAGGCCGTGCGCGCGGTATCCGGCTCGTCGAAGAAGGCTTGCCGGTCATCGGCCGCGTCGCCGCCGGCTCGCCGCTGCTGGCGGCCGAGAACATCGAGCGGCGTCTGTCGGTCAATCCGGCGCTATTCTCGCCGCAAGCCGATTATTTGCTGCGCGTACGCGGCCTTTCGATGCGCGACGTTGGCATTCTGGAAGGCGATCTGATCGCGGTCCATCGCACGCCCGAGGCGCGCAACGGCCAGATCGTCGTGGCACGGCTCGGCGACGACGTTACAGTAAAACGCCTGGAACTCCACGCGGGCCATCTGCGCCTCTTGCCCGAGAATCCGGATTTCGAACCGATAGATGCCAGCGAAGAATTTGCGCTTGAAGGCGTCGTCGTCGGCCTCATCCGCGACGGCTTTCCTGTTTGAGAGCCAAGGCCGTACCGACGAGCCGCGCTAGAATTGAAGGTTTAGCAACTCGGTCCCGAAAATGAGCGCCATCGCCCACCCTGCTCCACCCGCGCCCGCCTCCGGCGACAAGCTCCTCCAGCGCAGCCAGCGCGCGTTCGTCGGCACGCTCGCGTTGTGCGTGCCGACCCTCCTGGGCGCCTTCTATCTCGAACCGGTATGGCGCGCGATTGCCGGCCTTTCGGGAGCCATGTTCGCGCTCTGCGCGGGAGTTTTCGGGCTTGCCGTGGCGGGCCTGCCGCTGGCGATCATCGTCATGCTCTGCATTGCCGCCTTCGCGCGCGTCGAAAGCCTCGCGCGGCCACGCAAGCAACCTGTCGGAATCGCCGACCGCGCAATGGTCGCGCTCGCCGTCGTACTCAGCGCGATACCCGCGCTCTGGCCCGCCTCGAAAGCATTGCGCGCGCTGATCGGCGGCTCGGTCACAATCGCACAGCCGGTCGAACACAGCTTCACGGCAGTCACCGATCCACTCGTGTACTGGGAAAACATCGGCTACTGGGGATTCGCGACGCTCACGCTGGCGGGGCTTGCGGCCTACTATTGGCGTAACCGTTGGCAGGCGATCCGGCGTCAGCAGCAGCACTGACCACGCGTTGCAGCTTACCCCGGCATTTCTGCCAAGGTCTTCACGGTTAATTCGCGCGCAGTTCGAGCGGCCGGATCATCTTGTGCAGCACGAGCGCGGCAGCGCCCACGGCCACCGCGAGCGAACCGTAGCGCGCGCTGCGCAACTCGGGCATCGGCAGACCCGCACTTTGCGCGTAGTGTGCAAGGCTTTCCGCCGCCGCATCAAGAAATTGCGGGCCGAGTCCGCAGGCGGGCCCGCCGAACACGATCCGGCCAGGGTTGAAGGCAGTCCACAAATTATGGGCGAGTACACCAAGAAAATGGCCGGCCTGCTCGGCCGCCCAAGCAACCTCTACGTCGCCACTTGCCGCCCGCGACAGCAGTTCCGACACCGTAAGCGGCTCGCCACTCGCACCCGCCGCCCGTACCGCAATCGCACGCAAGCCGATGAAGGCTTCGGCGCAGCCTTGGCGACCGCAGGAGCAACGCGGTCCGGCAAGTTGCAGGATCGAATGCCCGACTTCGCCGGCAAAGCCATCTGCGCCAACAAAAAGTCTGTCGTTCGCGACGATACCCGCGCCCACGCCGATGCCTAAGCTCAAATAAACAAGCGGCTCGGGAATCGGCCGTTCGCCGAATTCGAATTCGCCGAGCGCCGCAACATCGGCTTCGTTCTGCACGAACATCGGCAAACCCACCGCCCCCGCGCGCGTCAAGGCGGAACCGAGCCGCGAGAGAATCGGCACGTCGCGCCAGCCAAGGTTCGGAGCGATTTTGAGCAGACCCACTCGTTCGTCGACCGCGCCGGGTACGCCCAATCCAACGCCGAGCAGACTGCGGCCCGCCGCCTTCAAACGCTGCAAGGCTGCCGCGATGAGTTCGGCCAGCCGTTCGACGACAAGGACCTGCTCGGCGAACATCAGTGTTTCGGTCACCGAATCGAGCAGCTCGCCGGTCAGCGAAACCGTGACGACGCTGATCGAATCGACGCCGAGTTCGGCGCCAATGAGCGCGAGCCGCTCGCCGTCGATGTAGAGCGGCGTCGGACGACGACCGAGAGCTCCGGTAATCGGCGCCTTGCGCTCGACAAGCCAGCCCTCGGCTATCAGTTCTTGTGCCAGTTGGCTCACGGTGGATTTCGTGAGCCCGGTTTCCTTGGATAGGTCGGCGCGCGATTGCGCCGGGTTACGTTGAATCACACGCACGAGCGCCATGCGGTTGATTTGTTTGAGAAGGCTTTGGTCGCCGCTGATCGACATGGGGTTTCGGAACTGCCGTACGCGATATGTAGCCGCTATTATGACGTGAATAAGACCCAGACATGACGCAGGGCATCCAACGCACTTCTACGGGCGCCATTTTGCAAAGGGAAACGGCAGCCCGAAGGCTGCCGTTTCCCTTTGTCGTTCCTGCTACTACTTTTTAGACTTGTAT
>JAVBKC010000046.1:0-3486 GCA_031554255.1 Niveibacterium sp. | reverse complement strand
GCCGCGCGCGCAGGCGTGTTTCAGAACAGCGTCGAAACGCTGGCGAACGGTGGTTTTGTGCCCGAGCAAGGGGTCGGTCGAATCTTGCACGCACGAGGCAAGGCCGACAGTCGGCGCCGACGCTAACGGCGCGAGTTCGGCGTCCGTGATCGAGATTCCACCGGTGGCGTCCAATTGCAGGCGGACCCTTCGCTGCCCGCTGCATTGCTGTGCGTGGGAGAGCAGGGCGCTGCGCACCGAGGCGCTGTCGCAATTGAAACCGAGAGCGGCAGCCGAGCGCGCAAGTCGCGCGAGATGACGCTCTAGCAGCGGATAAGCGCGATTTTCGCAGCGCAGGGTTTCGATGAGTCCGAACTGCGGCGCGAGTGCGCTCAGGAAGCGCGCCTTGGTGAGGCATTCGACATATTCTGAGGCGGCTTGCGAGTCGGCCACGATGCCGCTACCGACATCGAGTCGCAGATTGCCGTGCGAATCTGCGAGGGCAGTGCGGATCGGCACGCAAAACGAGAAATCGCCGCCTGGCGCGATCCAGCCGAAAGCGCCGCAGTAGAGCCCGCGCGGTGCAGTTTCGAGTTGGCGGATGCGCTGCATCGCAAGGATTTTCGGCGCGCCGGTCACTGAACCGCACGGGAACAGCGCGCGGAAGATGTCGAACAGGCCAGCCTGTACCGGCTCGGCCAGGATCGTCGAAGTCATCTGGTGCAGCGTTGCATAGTCTTCGATCTCGAAAAGCCGTTCGACGCGCACGCCGCCCGCAGGCGCGAGCCGGCCGAGGTCGTTACGCAGGAGATCCACGATCATCAGGTTTTCGGCGCGGTCCTTCGTCGAGCTTGCAAGTTGTTGTGCCTGGCCCAGCGGCGCCGTGCCCTTCATCGGTTTGACCGTCAGTCGCAAGCCTTCGCGGGCGACGAAAAGTTCGGGCGACCGGCAGAGGATCGCGCCGTCGGCGTGGCGCAGGAAACCGCCGTAGCGCACCGGCTGGCTTGCGCGCAGACGGGCGTAGAGCGCCAGCGAATCGCCGTAGGCGCGTGCATGGAGCGGGAAGGTCAGGTTGATCTGGTAGCAGTCGCCGGCGGCGATCCATGCTCGAATCGTTTCGACAGCCGCGCCATGAGCGTGCGCATCCAGACTAGCTGTGGGGGCAAGGATGCCGGCAGGGCTGGCGGGCAGGGCCGCGAACAACGCATCGGCGGCCTGGCGATCCAGGATGGTGCAGTGGCGCCAGATCCAGGCGCGCGCCAGCGGCGCGTTCGTTTGCGGCATCAGGGCCGCAAGCTTGGGCTCCAGCGCATAGCCCAGTTCGTAGCTGGCGGCCAGAACGACCCATTGCCCTTGCGCCGCAGCCGTTTCGATACGCGCGAAGAAGGCCGGCAACTGCGTGCCGGCGAAGACTTCTATGGCTTCGGGTTCGCCGTGGAAAACGCGTGCGATGCCGTCGGGCGAGAAATTGTCTTCAAGTACGGCGAACGTGTGTTCGCTGGCGCGCCCCTCGAACAAGGGGCGTGCTCAAACAGGCACGCCGAGAATCACGCTCGAAGCCTTGAACAAGGCTGAGGCGGTTTTGCCGACGGCAAGACCAAGCGATTCGCTGGAGTCGTTCGTAACGATGGCTACCACGCTGCCGCCGCCCGGCAATTCGATCACGACTTCCGTGTTCACCGAGCCTGGCTGCACGCGGCAAATCGTACCGTTCAAGCGATTGCGCGCGGAGAAGCGCGCACCGTCGAAATCCGTCACGACGATGATCGCCGAGGATTTGATCAGCGCGAAGGCTTCCGCGCCGACGCGCAGGCCCAGGTCTTCCGTGCTCTCGCGCGTGACGATTGCGACAAGCTTGAGGCCGCCGGCCACTTCGAGTTCGATCTCGTCGTTGACCGCGCCCGCTTTCACATGCGCCACCTTGCCGAGAAACTGATTACGCGCACTGGTTTTCATGCCCATCCTCCTGATTAATAGGTAGTCGTCCGCAATACCTTCGGCCTGTTTGCCAAGCTGTTCGATGAAACGGCTATGTTCGCGCTCGATGATGCGAAAGTTCGCGAGGAGCTGCCCGCCGCGTTGGGTCAGGCGCGTGCCGCCGCCGCCCTTGCCTCCGGCTTGGCGTTCGACGAGCGGCTCGCCGGCGAGGTTGTTCATCGCATCGATCGCATCCCAGGCCGCCTTGTAGCTCATGCCAATTGCCTTGGCCGCCTGCGTGATCGAGCCGTATTCGGCAACCTTGGCCAATAGGGCGACGCGGCCCTTGCCGCCGAAATTCTCGCCGCCTACCGTCATCCACACCGAGCCTTGCAGCGCGATGCCGTGTTCCTTTGAATCCATGTTCAAGTCTCGCCCCTTTTCAGCTTCGCGAGCATAGCCGTAAAACGGAATCAGGCGGCCCCGATATGCAGCGCTGTGCCGGTTTCGCGAACGACGGCGGCCAGTTGGGGCGGTGGCGGCGCGTCGGTAAAGAGCGCGTGGATGTCCGCAAGGTGGCCCAGCCGCACGAGCGCATCGCGGCCGATCTTGCTCGAATCGGCGACAAGCCAGACCTCGCGTGCTTGCCGCATGATCGTCTGCGCGACGCGAACTTCGCGATAGTCGAAATCGCGCAGCGTGCCGTCCAGTTCAATGGCCGATACGCCGATGATCCCGATATCGACCTTGAACTGGCGGATGAAATCTATCGTCGCTTCGCCGGTAATGCCGCGGTCGCGATGGCGCACGACGCCGCCGGCGACGATTACTTCGCAATCCGGGTTCGCCGCCAGGATGCTCGCGACATTCAGATTATTGGTCACGACCGAGAGCTGCTGGTGAGCGAGCAGGCAGCGGGCGACTTCCTCGGTCGTCGTGCCGATATTGATCAAAAGCGAACGGCCGTTCGGGATTTCGGCTGCCACCGCGCGCGCGATGCGCTGTTTCTCTTCGATGTTGAGAACCTGGCGCTGCGCATAGGCGATGTTCTCCACGCTCGACACCCAGGCCACGCCGCCGTGGTAGCGTTTGACCAGACCGGCCTCGGAAAGCTGGGCGACATCGCGACGGATCGTTTGTGTCGTGACGTCGAACTGCTGGGCCAAAGCTTCTACCGTCAGGTAGCCGCTTACGCGCACCCGCTCGACGAGATTTTGTTGTCTTTCGTTGAGTTCCATACGCCATGTTCAAAAACGAACATCCTTTTCGTATATCACACGGGCTTTCGTTCCGCCACGAGAATCTTGGGCGAGAAAGCAAAGATCAGGGCGTCGACAGGGATTCTGGCAGGGCAAGACATGCTCAATTGATGTTGTAAAACGAAAATCGATGGCCTAGAGTAATTTCCAGCAGCAGGACTTCCCGCAGAGGAAGCCTTGGCTCAACAGAGGAGAGGCGCGTGACGCAAACCTGCTATGACCTTGTCGTCATCGGCGGTGGCATCAACGGTGCGGGCATCGCGCGCGATGCCGCCGGACGGGGCTTATCGGTCCTGCTGTGCGAGCGCGACGATCTGGCCTCGCATACTTC
>JAVBKC010000107.1:0-5765 GCA_031554255.1 Niveibacterium sp. | reverse complement strand
CCGTGCAAAAACCGCAGTGCACGCATTTTCGGAGGATCGCTTCGGCCCTCTCGCCTTGTGCGCTGCCGCGAATGAAGGATGCCAGTCGAGTCTGCATGTTCAGTAGCGCACGCCAAGCCGTAGCGGGTTGAATATGCCGTCAGGATCGAATGCCTGTTTGATGCGGCGGTGGAGGATGGCCAGCGGTTCGGGTAGGTGTTCGGCGGCCGGTGGCGCGACGCCGGCCTGTGCGCGGAAACATGTTGCGAAACCATGCTGGCGCTGCGCCTCGGAACGCACGCACGCATCGTCCGCCGCCGTGCGGACCCAGCGCAGCGCTCCGCCCCATTCGATCAGCATCGGCGCATCGAGGATCAGATTTTCCTCCGCCGAACAAAGCGATACGCGCCATAAGGCGCCCTCGCCTTCGCCGAAGAACGGATGCGTCTGTTCGCGCACGCTGCTCCATAATTCCTGCGCCTTTGCCTCGTCAACCACCTCGCCGCCCAGGCTACGCATGGCGGCATCGATTGCCGTGGCCGCTCCCGCAAGCCGCAAATGCAGGACACCGGCATGCCAGCATGTCGCCGAAACGGGCAACGGTCTGCCAGCCCAACGGTTCATCGTGCGCAGCGCGTCGGACCGGCCCATCGCAAAAGCGAGCGTGCGCTGCGCGGCCGGAACCGGCAGTACCTTTAGCGAAACCTCGGTCAACAGACCGAGCGTGCCCATCGCCCCGGCCATTAGGCGCGACACATCGTAGCCGGCGACGTTCTTCATGACTTCGCCGCCGAAACGCATACATTCCGCGCGCCCATCTATCATTCGCACACCGAGCAAATGATCGCGCAGCGCGCCGGCCGTCGCACGACGCGGCCCGGACAGCCCCGCTGCGACCATGCCGCCAACCGTCGCAGCGCCGAAATGCGGCGGCTCGAAGGCAAGCATCTGGCGCGTATCGAGAAGCGCGGCTTCGAGTTCGGCCAGCGGCGTGCCGGCCCGCACCGTAACAACAAGTTCGGACGGCTCGTAATGCACGATCCCCGTATGTGGGCGCGTATCGAGAGGCTCTCCGATTTGCGCACCGCCGTAAAACGCCTTGCTGCCACCGCCACGAATGCAAAGCGGCGTGCCGCACGCGACCGCTTCGCGAATCCGCGCCTGCAATTCGACAGTCATATCCCCCATCAAAACCGCTCCAGTTCCGGGTGCGGCAACTCGCCATGGTGGACATGCAATTGCCCGTATTCGGCGCAGCGATGCAGCGTCGGGACCGCCTTGCCCGGATTGAGCAGACCGGCCTCGTCGAACGCGGCCTTGATGCGATGGAACATACGGATTTCTGGCGGCGCGAACTGTACACACATCTGATCGATCTTCTCGATGCCAACGCCATGTTCGCCAGTAATCGAACCGCCGAGTTCGACCGAGAGTTCGAGGATTTCCGCGCCGAAAGCTTCGGCGCGCTCGGTCTCGCCGGGCATATTCGCATCGAATAAAATCAAGGGATGCAAATTACCGTCGCCGGCGTGAAACACGTTGATGCAGCGCAGCCCATGACGGCGCTCCATATCGGCGATTGCAAGCAGCATCCGGCCAAGCTGACGGCGCGGGATCGTGCCATCCATGCAGTAGTAGTCGGGCGAAATCCGCCCGGCGGCCGGAAACGCGGCCTTGCGCCCGGCCCAGAAACGCAGGCGTTCTTCTTCGCTCGTAGAGACGCGGATTTCCGTCGCGCCGGCCGCTTCCAGCACGCTGCGTATCCGCGCGATTTCCTCGTCGACTTCCTCGGGCGTACCGTCCGATTCGATTAGCAGAATGGCGGCCGCATCGAGCGGATAACCTGCGTGCACGAAGGCTTCGACGGCGGCCGTTGCCGGCCCGTCCATCATTTCCAGCCCAGCCGGAATAATGCCTTCGGCAATGATCGCCGCAACCGCGTCGCAGGCACGGGTCACCTCAACAAAGGCAGCAAGCACGCAACGCGCGAGCTGTGGCAACGGCAGCAACCGCACGGTCACTTCGGTGGTCACGAGCAGCATGCCTTCGGAACCGGTAACCAGAGCAAGCAAGTCGTAACCCGGCGCATCGAGCCCGTAGCTGCCGATTTCAACAACTTCGCCGGTGATCGTCACGCCGCGCACGCGCAAGAGGTTATGCAACGTCAGCCCGTATTTCAGGCAATGCACGCCGCCCGCGTTCTCGGCGACATTGCCGCCTATCGAACAGGCGATCTGCGAACTGGGGTCCGGCGCGTAGTAAAGCCCGTGCGGCGCAGCCGCTTCGGAGATCGCCTTGTTACGCACGCCGGGCTGCAGATCGGCGGTGCGCGCAACAGGATCGATCCGCAGGATCTTCTTGAAACGCGCCATTGCCAAAACAATACCCTGCGCATGCGGCATCGAACCGCCGGAAAGACTGGTCCCCGCGCCGCGCGCGACAACCGGCACGCGCCGAGCATGGCAGAGCTTCAATACCGCCGCGACCTGCCGCTCGGTTTCGGGCAGCACAACCGCCAGCGGCAAGGCACGCATGGCGGCCAGGCCGTCGCATTCGTAGGGACGCAGCGCCTCGCGCTCGACGATCACGGCATCCGAGGGCAATAGATCGCGCAGGGCGGCGAAAAAGGTCCGCGTATCGACGCCGGAGAAATCGGCTGCGTGCTCGCCGGGTGAATCAGCATATTGATTTCGCCTTGCCATACCCGCGATCCTTTCGCGTTTTCCATCCGTATCGTTTTCGAACGCCTCGATCGGCGATGCAAGGCCGTGCGATATGAACTCACATCATTGCTTTCCGTTGATGGCTGCTATATAGAGCACTCAGGTCCAGGCAGCACCATCATGATTTCTGTGCGCGTGAAAACCTGGTCATCAAGGCGTGGCATATCATAAACATGATGACCAACGATAATCCCTACCTTGCTGTGGTCGATATTCCAAAGAAAATCGATAACGGCCCGCGCGCGCTTCTTCGATAGTATTTGCGCATTTTTTTCTCCGACGTCGGCGATACCGGTAATTCCCAGCAAAAAGCGATTCGGGCAATTCAATCTGCTCTCTATGTTCCAATTAACGAGGCGACGTATTTCGGAAGATTTCAACTCAGCCGAGTTGTAGTCAAAATGGATGCCAATTATCTTGCCGCACCCGTTACGCGTTGTCCATGCAACTAACGAAGCGAAGCTACCGCCTGGTGGGTTTTGACAAGGGGCAGGCTCACCAGCCAGGGACAATTCACTGCAAAGCAGGAAAACAAAAACAAAAATAATTTTTATCATTATTTTTCCGTTACATAACCCACCGTGCTGTCACCGTTTCGGGTGCATCTGTCGGCAACGCAAGCCGTGCGGAACAAACTCACGGCATTGCTTCCCGCTAGCGATTCCTATTCCGAACATCCAGGCACCATCTCGAGTTCTGTGAGAGTAAAACCTTGTCCATCAATGTATGGAAGATCGTAAATATTATGCTCGACGATGATCGCTGCTTTTCTGTAGTCGGTTCGCCAAAAAAAATCCATCACAACCTGTGTGCGTTTTATTGATAATTCCCGCGCATTTTTTTCTCCGACTTCAGCGGCACCAGCAATTGTCAAGTGAGAGTGATAGGAAAAACTCAATCTATTTTCAACGTCCCAGTTTGCGAGGCGAAGTAATTCGGAAGATTTCAACTCAGCCGAGTTGTAGTCGAAATAGACATAAAAGGTTCGACCTGGCCCGCCACAAGTAAAATCCATGTCGGTCGCCTTGGGGAGGGCTTCCAGCGGTTTTTGGTTAGGCTCGCCAGCCAGAGACAATCCACTGAAAAGCAGAAAGATGAAAACCAGAGAAATTCTTATCATTATTTCTCCAATAATACGTAACCTGCCACGTTGTCACTGTTTCTGAGTGCATCGTCTGGTGACATTATTGCAAGACTACGTGCCTTGTAAAAGCTATATTCTTCACCCGCTCCCCGAGTGCCAAGAACGTCGGGCATATGTGCGAGCTCGTGTATCAAGGTCGAAACTTGGGTGCTAATCGACCCTCCTGCTTGTCTCAATTTTAAAAAACCGTGCGACACCATAATCTTATGTTGGCCCGGCTCTGGGCACACGGCAGCCATGACATTTGGTTTATTCTCATCCACTTCGCAACCGAGGGATTTTCCGACTTCGGTGGTCCGTGGAAGAAAATCGCTGCAACTTAATTTTTCCAGCATATTTTTCATACTCCAAAGCCCCAACTTTATTCTGGTGACACCGATACCGTCATCGACCCCAAACCATTTTTTGAATCTTTCCATTTCCCTCCTATCCCATATATTTATAGCTGCATGGCGTATTGATACATACATGTACGCGACCCTAATGACCTCTGATATTTTTTCACAAAAATCCTTCTGTTCTTCGGCAGATAGATAATTCTGCATTTCCTTCGCCATTCCAGCCATCAAATTTCCCCTTGTGGATCAATAGGCGGTTTCAAATTCCCCGCCTACGAGTCAGCCAGCCACCGGTAAAGAGTGGCTTGGAATTGTGAGCACTTCAAAGACGCCCATACAACCTTGCAGTACCCTTGGCGCTTTACTCCATTTTGTGCATGCCATATTCCTCCTTGTCGCGTTTTGCCTCGGATGCTAATCAAGTACCCGATAGCCGGAAAGCCCGAGTGTGCGACATGCGACAAAGTACGCAAAACCGGCGCTCCCGATTATCATGAACCCGACATGACAACTGAGGTCCGCACGATCATGGGAAACCGCCTATCACGCATCACGACCCGCACCGGCGACGATGGTACGACCGGACTTGGCGACGGTTCGCGTATCTCGAAGGACAGTCCGCGCATCGACGCGCTCGGCGAAGTAGACGAACTCAATTCGCTGATCGGCGTGCTGTGCTGCGAGGAACTTCCTACCGACGTGCGCGAGTTGCTCGGCGCGATCCAGCACGATTTGTTCGACCTCGGCGGCGAGGTCTGCATTCCGGGCTATGCGCTGGTCAAGGACGAACACGTCGCGCGGCTCGATGCGGCACTCGCGCGCTACAACGCGGAACTTCCTGCGCTCAAGGAATTCATCCTGCCCGGCGGCACGCGGGCTGCGTCGCTGGCGCATCTTGCGCGCACGGTGGCACGCCGGGCGGAACGTGTGATCGTCGGACTCGCGGTAGCGGAAACGATAAACCCACCGGTGCGCCAGTATCTGAACCGGCTGTCCGATCTTTTATTTGTACTAGGGCGTTATCTGAACCGGTCCGCTGGCGGCGGGGATGTGCTCTGGAAGCACGAGCGCGGGTAAAACTTGCGCGTAGTCAGGGTTTGCGCAGCGGCATCTGGATGAAGACTTCGCCCGGCTCGACAAGACCCAGCTCGAAGCGGGCGCGTTCCTCGATTGCGTCGTAGCCGTTCTTCAGATCGCGGACTTCGGCTTCGAAACCGGCATTACGCGCTTCCAGTTTGGCGTTGACGTCGCGCTGGGCCCGCAGTTCGCTATCGACTTCCCTGACCCGCGTCCAACTGCCCTTGCCGAGCCAAAGCGGGTACTGGAGTGCGCCAAGCAGGATGATCAGAATCAGTGCGGGCCATTTCATGGCTGAGAAACCGTATGCGTTACGTGTAATGAAGTCCGCCGGATTCTATAGGAATTTCAACGGAAAAGGGCTGCAGCGCAGCCCTTTCGTGCTTATGTGGGGCAGCTTACGCCGCCTTCTGCATCAGCGGCGACGCAGGTTGTAGAACGCGGCAAGACCCGGGTAGGACGCGGTATCGCCGAGATCTTCCTCGATGCGGAGCAACTGGTTGT
>JAVBKC010000077.1:0-27987 GCA_031554255.1 Niveibacterium sp. | reverse complement strand
GCAAGACCATCGTCGCAGCGTTCGAGAACTGGTGGGACAAGTACTGGGTGACGCTGACCGAGATTGAGGGCAAGCGCGATGAAGCGGCGAAAGCGCTGCAAGGTTTTTTGAAGAGGCTACGTTATGTCTAACGACGCGGCGAATACCCATAGGGCGCTCTCAGCATTAGTTAGCCCTGTGGATGCAAAGATAACCACGCGCAAAGACCCTGCGAAACCGTATGTTGGATTGGAAAATATACCTTCGCGCGGTGCCCACCTGCTGGGGTGGGGGCTCGCAAGCTCGTCAATAAGTACCAACTGCGTTTTTCGGGCGGGCGACGTTCTCTTCGGGAAACTACGCCCTAACCTCCGCAAATGCATCGTTGCACCATTCGACGGCTATTGCTCAACGGACATCTTAGTCCTGAGGTCGAATGAGGGGGTTGATCCGAGTTTTGCGGGGAAGGTGCTTCTAACCGAGCATGTTGGAGCGGCAGCCGAAATGACGTCTGTCGGCACCAAGATGCCGCGCACCTCATGGAAGCATTTACGTGAGCTGGATATTTTTTGTCCCGGGTTTCCCGAACAGTCGAAGATTTCCCAAGTCCTCGACACCCTCGACACCGCCATCCACGAAACCGAGGCGATCATCGCCAAGCTCACGGCCGTCAGGCAGGGCCTGCTGCACGACCTGCTGACGCGCGGCATCGACGCCAACGGCGAACTGCGCCCGCCGCAGGCCGAGGCGCCGCATCTCTATAAGGAGTCACCGCTGGGGTGGATTCCGCAGGAGTGGGCGTGCAAGCCATTCGGCGAACTGTGCGAATCGAGCGCCTTTGGTCCTCGGTTTCCCTCCGACGCATATGACGAGAACGGCCCGCTGGCTACCCTTCGCACCACCGATATGGATGATGAGGGGAATATTTCGTTATCCACGATGCCCCGAGCAGCGATTAAGCCATCGGTCTTCGCTGACCATCTGCTGCGACCGGGAGATATCGTGATCTCAAGAAGCGGGACCTGTGGCGTAACTGGCGTGTTCACCGGCCACGATATTCCAGTAGTCCCCGGTGCGTTTTTGATTCGATTCCGGTTACGCGACCTTCGTCTGAACAGGTTCTATCGTCGCTACTTCAACGCTTCACTTGGGCGCCCCTACCTGGAGCGTCTTGCTGTGGGAGGCGTGCAAAAAAATATCAAGGGCAGCGACGTGCTGTGCTTGCAAGTACCGGACCCGGAGCCAACGGAAGCGGTTGCCATTGGCGATCGCATCGAATCGGTCGAGCACGACATTGAGAGCAATCAGCAACTGCTGAGGAAGCTGCAGCTACAGAAATCCGGCCTGATGGACGACCTCCTCACCGGTCGCGTCCGCGTCACACCATTGCTGGCCGAAGCCGCACAACAACAGGGGAGCGCCTGATGGGGTGGGAACTTAAGGACGTCGAGAAACCGTTCGTAGACCATTTGCAGGCGCTCGGTTGGGCCTATAAGGCAGGCAGTCTCGACGACCCGGCAGTCACTGGGCGAACCCGTTTTGCTGAGGTGATTCAGGAGGTGTTGCTACGCGAACAACTGCGCGCGCTGAACCCCGGGCCTGACGGCGCACCATGGCTGGACGAGGCGCGGCTGTCGGAAGCCGTGGCAGCCATCACCCATCTGGGCACGCACAAGCTGATGGAGGCCAACGAGAAGGCGACATCGCTGTTGATTCGTGGCCTGACGGTGGAAGGCCTGCCCGGCTGGGACGGTGGTCGCGGTCAGACGATACGCTTCATCGACTGGGACACCCCGGGCAACAACAGCTTCACCGTGATCAACCAGTACCGCGTCGATTGCCCGCCCGGCTTCAACAGCGGCAAGGCTTTCATCGTGCCCGACCTGGTGCTACTGGTGAACGGCATCCCGCTGGTGATGGTGGAGTGCAAGAGCCCGTCCGTCCCCGAACCGCTGGCCGAGGCGGTGGACCAGTTGCGGCGCTACAGCAACCAGCGCAAGGCGGCGTTCGAGGTGGACGACAACGAGGGCAACGAGCCCCTGTTCGCCACCAACCAGTTGCTGGTGGCCACCAGCTACGACGAGGCGCGCGTGGGTTGTATCGGCGCGGCCTTTGAGCATTACGCGCAATGGAAAACGGTGGTCGGCCCGGATGGTTTCGGTAGCGAGATAGAGGTCGCGCAGGCGCTAGGCAAGGCTGCTCTCTCCGAGCAGGAGCGCTTGATCGCCGGGCTGCTGACACCCGCGCATCTGCTGGATGTGGTGAAGAACTTCATGTTGTTCATGCAGACCGGCGGCCAGACCATAAAGACGGTGTGCCGCTATCAGCAGTACCGGGCGGTGAACCGGGCGATTGCGCGCCTCAAGACCGGCCAGACGCGTCTGCAGCACGGCGAACACGACAAGCGCGGCGGCATCATCTGGCACACCCAGGGTTCTGGCAAAAGCCTGACCATGGTGTTCCTGGTGCGCAAGATGCGCGCGGATGCTGACTTGAGGCGCTTCAAGGTCGTCGTCGTTACAGACCGCAAGGACCTGCAGGGCCAGTTGTCCGTGACCGCCACGCTGACCGGCGAGGTGGTGGATGTCGCCGAAAGCACCAACGGCGTGAAGGCACTGGCAAGGCGCAAGGGGCCGGGGCTGATTTTTGCCACGATCCAGAAATACCGCGACCCGGACAGCGCTGGTGATGCGCCGTTAACGGCGGACGATTTGTCCAACGTGGAGGAACGGAAGGCCAGCTTCAAGGCCGACGAAAAGTTTGAGGTACTGAACGAGGACGACAGCATCCTCGTGCTGGTGGACGAGGCGCACCGCACTCAGGCCGGCGACCTGCACGCCAACCTGCTGGCGGGCCTGCCCAACTGCGCGCGCATTGGCTTTACCGGCACGCCGATCATCATGGGAGACAAAAAACGCACCCATGAGATTTTTGGCGAGTTCATCGACCGCTACACCATCAAGGAAGCCGAGGCCGACGGCGCCACGGTGCCGGTGCTCTACGAGGGCCGCACGGCCAACGGCGCGATCAAAGACGGCGCCAGCCTTGACGAACTGTTCGAGGACCTGTTCCGCCAGCACTCGCCCGAGGAACTGGAGGCGATCAAGAAAAAGTACGCCACCAAGGGCCACATCTTTGATGCCCCGGCGCTGATCGCCGACAAGGCGCACGACATCCTTCGCCACTACGTCACCAACATCCTGCCCAACGGCTACAAGGCGCAGGTGGTGGCCTACAGCCGGTTGGCGGCGATTCGCTATTTCGAGGCCTTGTGTAGCGCCCGCGATGAGTTGCTGGCCGAGGCCTGCGCGCTTTCGCCCGCGGACAAGGCACTGGATGACGAGGCGCTGTGTCAGCGGCCTGTGAGCGTGCAGGCGGTGGTGCAAGCCTGGCGCTATCGCGACACGCTGGCGCGCATTGAATTCGCGCCCATCATCTCGGGCAGTAACAACGACGACCCGGCCTGGAAGCCGTGGACCGACGGCGCGGCGCACGAGCAGCTGATCAAGCGCTTCAAGAAGCCGCTGTTCCATGCCAAGCCTGAGAAGACCGACCCGCTGGCCTTCTTGGTTGTGAAGTCGATGCTGCTCACCGGCTTTGATGCGCCGATCGAGGGCGTGATGTATCTCGACCGCCCGATCCCCGCCAGGCGGAGTTGCTGCAGGCGATTGCCCGCGTCAACCGCACCGGCTTTGGCAAACGCTGCGGCATCGTGGTGGACTACTACGGTGTAGCGCAGCATTTGAAGGAGGCGCTGGCGGCTTACGCCGATGAGGACGTCGAAGGCGCGCTGGCCAGCCTGAAGGACGAGGTGCCGGTGCTGCGCGACCGGCATCTGCGCGTGGTGGATCTGTTCCGCCAGCGAGGCATCGAGTCGCTGGACGACACCGAAGCCTGCGTCGAGGCATTGGGCAGCGAGAAGCTGCGCGCCGAGTTCGCCGTAAAGGTCAAGGCTTTCTTGGGGTCTCTGGACACGGTGCTGCCACGACCGGAAGGCTTGCCCTATTCCGGCGACGCCAAGCGCCTGGCCTACATCTACGCCCGCGCCCGCAACCGCTACAAGGACACGCCGGTACTGGGCAAGGATGTCGGCGCCAAGGTGCGCAAGCTTATCGACGACCATGTGATCTCGCTGGGTATTGACCCCAAGATCCCGCCGATTCAGCTGACCGATGCCCAGTTCGACACGCATGTGGCCCGGGCCGCGAACGACCGCGCCAAGGCGTCCGAAATGGAACACGCAATTCGCTCGCACATCCGCAAGCACACCGATGAAGACCCGGTGCTGTACCGCAAGCTCTCTGAGCACTTGAACGACATTCTCAAAACGCTGGGCGAAAAGTGGAACGAGGTGATCTCGCAACTGCAGAAGATCATCGACGAGCTGCGCACGGGCAAGGCAGGCAGTGCCGACGCACCAAGCGACTTGCCCGAGCATTGCGCGCCCTTCCTGCGCACCGTGCTGGACGTGGTGTGTGCTGGTCAGGCGCCCACGGCAGCCGAGTTGCTGCGGCTGAAGGATATAACCGTGGAACTGGTGGACCTGCTGGTGCAGGAGCTGCAAGGCAACCGCGACATCTGGAGCCCTCACAAACGCGCAGCACAGGAAGACCTGAACACGCAATTGTTCGAACACTTGATGCGCCTACGGCCACCCTTGGTGGACACCGACAAGGCGGGCGTGCTGGCAGACAAGTTGATGGAGCAGGCGCGCGCCAGTCACGACAAGCTGGTGCAGGTGTAAAGCCATGCTGGCGCCCCTGAAATCTACCAACCACCACGCGGACAGCCCTGCCGCCGAGGCAGAGGCTTGCATCCACGTGGACGACTTGCAATTCACGATACGGCGCAGTGCCCGGCGCCGGACGATGCAAATCACCGTGGAAAGAACGGGGGAACTGATTCTGAGCGCGCCGCCGGAGGTGGGCATCGACCAACTCCGCGAATTCGTCAGCGAGAAGCGCTTCTGGATCTATACCAAGCTGGCCGAGAAGGATCGGCTGCAACGCAAGGTGCCGCGCAAAGAGTTCGTTGGCGGCGAGGGCTTCCTGTATCTGGGGCGCAGCCATCGCCTGAAATGGGTCGATGACCAAGACACCCCCTTGAAGTGGGTGAATGGCCGCTTTGCGCTGCGCCGCGATGCGCAGGCAGGCGCACGGGAGCACTTCATCCGCTGGTACAGCGAAAGGGCTCGGGCCTGGCTGTCGAGCCGGGTGGCCGACTACCAGTCACGCATGGAGGTGGCACCTGCTGGCGTGAAGGTGCAGGACCTCGGTTATCGCTGGGGTTCTTGCGGCAAAGGCGACTGGCTGTACTTCCACTGGAAGACCATCTTGCTGCCAGCCCGTATAGCGGAATATGTGGTGGTGCACGAGATTGCTCACCTGCACGAGCCACACCACACCCCGGCCTTCTGGCTGCGCGTGGAGCGCGCAATGCCCGACTACGCGCAGCGAAGGGTCTGGCTGGCCGAACACGGAATTGATGTTGAGGGGATATAAAAAAACATGGCGGACTATTTCACCAGTGACCACTTCAAGCTGCTGAACAAGTGGAAGGGGCAAAAGCGCGACGAATCCAACCCCGAGCAGAACCGCGCCTACGAGGAATTGAAAAAGGCCTACGAGGTCACCGAGGCGTGGGCCAAAGAGGTAAAGACTAAGTTGTTCCCGACGGGTGTGATCAAGGTGCGCAAGCGCCCAACCAGTCAGGCGAATTCCTTCCTGCCGTATAACTGGGCGCGCATCTACCCAGCAGCGGATTCCCCCAAGGAGCTGGCTTATACCGTTGGGATTGGGGCTGACGACGGTTTTGTGGTCAAGATTGATACGGTCGGGTTTGATGAGGGCGCGCCCGTTCGTCGTGACTACCTTGCACTTCGCGGCGGCTACGACAACGCGTCACCCATCGTCGCCATGCTTCCGATGTCGGAAGGGCTCGGCAAATCGCTGGCTGAATTGGTTGATTGGAGCGTCGAGGCCATTCGCAAATTCCGGGTCCGCTATGACGAGGTGGTGACCAAGCTGGATTTGGGCGAAAAGCTGAGTGACGAAGATCTGCTCAAACACTTCGATGGCAAGCCTGCGTTCCAGACTTTCCGAGCTGCGTGGTCGCCGCAGGACAAGGCGCTGTTCTGCCGGCTGGCGAGGGCGGTCCATGCTGCCGGGCTGGACTGGTGGCACATGGGAAAGAGCATCCAGATCCGCTTCGGACGGAAGAACCCCGGCAGCGAGCGCGCGGTAGGCGTGCTGGGCGTCATCCGTGGAATCCAAGCTCGCAAGATCACCTGGACCCGGGCCCTGGGCGCATTGGGTGAATTCAACCGAGAGCTTTTGAGCGACGAACTGGTGTTGAAGATCGAATCGGTCCTGTCGACCGAACGTGAATCACTGGACGACTGGCTGGTGCTCGAAACCGAGCGGCCCGGCCTTTGGCCCGATCAGTTGCGAGATGACCCGCTCGATTCAGGAGATGACTCGGATGACGAGGAGGCCGCCGGAACCGAGGAAACGCAGCAGCCAATTAACCGCATCTACTACGGGCCTCCCGGCACGGGGAAGACCTACAAGCTCTCGAAGCTGCTCAAGCGGGAGTACGAGCAGGCCACAACCGATGGGTCGAATGAGGAATGGCGCAGTCAGTTCATCGCACAAAGAGTCGAGAATCTCGCGTGGTGGGAGGGTGCCGCGGCGGCCCTCCTTGATATCGGGGGCAAAGCACACGTCGATGCGATCCTGTCGCACCCGTTCATGAAGGCGATCGCGGCAACCAAGAGCGGAAACAAGAGCGTCCGCAACACCGTGTGGGCAGCCCTTCAGTACCACACGATTGAAGGATCGACGACCGTCAAAATGAGCGAGCGCGCGGCACCCGCTGTGTTCGACAAGAACCATGACTCGTCGTGGAGTTTTGCGGGCGAATGGGAAAACGTTGATAGCGAATTGAAGAGCTTGGTCGCGGCGTACAGGGCAGGCCCACCCTCAAGCGAAACCATCCAACGGTACAGCTTCGTGACATTTCACCAGTCCTACGGCTACGAAGAATTTGTCGAGGGACTGCGCCCGGTCCTTGGTGGCGATGGCGAAGCCGGCGAGATCCAGTACGAGATCTGCTCGGGCGTTTTCAAGGATCTGTGCCGCCGGGCTCGATCGGCACCAAAGCAGCGGTTTGCGATGGTTATCGACGAAATCAACCGCGGCAACATCAGCAAAATCTTCGGTGAGCTGATCACCTTGATCGAACCCGACAAGCGCGAGGGCGCCGAGAATGCCGTGTCGGTGATGCTGCCTTATTCGGGTGAGCGTTTCTCGGTGCCCGCCAACGTCGACATCATTGGCACGATGAACACGGCAGACCGCTCATTAGCGCTGCTCGACACCGCGCTGCGTCGACGCTTCGAGTTCGAGTCAGTGATGCCGGATGCGCGCGATGAATCTGGCGCGCCCTTGGCCGGGCTTCGAGTGGCCGCTGGCGGGCGGTTGATCGACATACCCCGAATGCTCAGCGCGATCAATCAGCGGGTCGAGGCGCTGTACGACCGTGACCACTGTATCGGCCACGCCTATTTCACGCCGTTGGCTAAGGTGACTGATGGTGACGAACGGCTTGTCGCCTTGCAGCAGGTGTTCCGCACCCGCATCCTGCCGCTGCTCGAAGAGTACTTCTTCGAGGACTGGCAGAAGATCCGCCTCGTCCTGGCAGACAACCAGAAGAAGGAGACGGCAGCGCAGTTTGTGTGGGAAAGCGCCGATCACGAAGACGAACTGGCCCGCCTGTTCGGTGGCAACCACGGACTGGACAGCTATGCCATCAAGCACCGATATACCGTGCAGGATGCCGCGTTCTCCAATCCGGATGCCTACATCGGCATCTATCAGAAGCCCGAGCCGCGGTCGGAGCAACGGTGAACGGCATCACGATCCATGAGTTCGACGCGCTGATGGCGCTCGACTCGGGCATCGACGCTAGCGATGGTCTGCACGGCATCCCGGCCAGGGCGTACACGTGGCTTGAGGATCAGTGTTTACGGGCCGCCGAGGAAGGCGGGGCTACTTGGCTGCGCCTCGCTCAGCGCCGTGGTCGTCGCGTTGTGCAGGTCACCAGCTTCGTCGGCGTGATCCGTGCGCCCGATGGATTCCAGATCGAAGTGTTACCAAAGGTCGGCAAGGCCAATGGTGGCGATGCCAGAAAGGCCCGCCAGTTGTTGATCGAGATGCTCTGCTGCCTCGAGGGCTTTCGCCATGTTCAGATCAACAGCGCAAATATCTTGGCGACGCGCATGCCGTTGCTGGAAGTCTTCATCGCGGAGTTTCTGCGGACGGTCAAAAACATCGTCAAGCGCGGACTGCGCGGCGACTATTCGAGCCGGCAGGATAACCTCTTCGCCTTGAGAGGCAAGTTGCTGATGGCGCCGCATTTGCGGCAGAACCTGCATCGGGCGGATCGCTTCTTCACTGAATACGGCGAATTCTCGACCGACCGGCCGGAGAACCGCTTGCTGCACGCCGCCTTGCGTCGCGTACTGACGCTGGCTGCGTCGCGGGCGAACCAGCAATTGGCCCGCGAACTGCAGTTCGTGTTTGCGGATGTACCGGTGTCAGTGCAAGCCCGAATCGATTTTCAGCGGGTGCGCTTGGACCGAGGCATGGGTTGCTACGGCGGTGCATTGGCATGGGCCCGCCTCATACTCGACGAAGTGTCGCCCTTGACCGGTACGGGTGGGTACCGAGCGCCTTCATTGCTATTCCCGATGGAGGTGCTCTTTGAAGCATTCGTCGCCAAGCACCTGGCAAAGCAACTGGCGCAGCCGCTGATCCTGAAAACTCATGTCCGTAGTCAGCATCTGGTTCGCCATCGTGAGCAGGGCTGGTTTCGACTGCAACCCGACCTGCTGATTCGAGAGGCCGGCCGCGACACACTGGTGCTGGATACCAAGTGGAAACTGCTGGATAGCGCGAAGGCGAATAGCTCCGACAAGTACGGCCTGTCGCAGAGCGACTTTTACCAGTTGCACGCGTATGGCCAGAACTACCTGGACGGCCAGGGCGATGTCGTTCTGATCTTCCCGAAGACCGCTGTCTTCGACTGGCCGCTGCCGGTCTTCGAGTTCTTAAAGTTGGCGGGGCTCCGACTCTGGGTGCTACCGTTCTGCTTAGAACATCGGCGCCTGCTAGTACCTGTCGAAGCCGAGTTTGCTCGGTCATTCAAGATTTTTGAGGCTCCCTGATTAAGTCCTATTCCGGCTCATAGGCCAGAAGCCGTCGTGGCCGAAGGGCGTATGGTCATCGCCCCAGCCTCACATCCCCAAATACGCCGCGCGCACCTGCTCGTTCTCGGAGAGTTCGCGTCCGCTGCCCGATAAGGTGATCGTGCCGGTTTCGAGCACGTAGCCGCGGTCGGCGATTGCAAGCGCCGAGAAGGCGTTTTGCTCGACGAGCAGGATCGTCATGCCCTGCGTCTTGAGCGCCTTGATCACGTTGAAGACTTCCTCGACGAGCAAGGGGGCGAGGCCCATCGAGGGCTCGTCGAGCAGCAGTAGTTTTGGGCGTCCCATCAGCGCGCGGCCGATTGCCAGCATTTGCTGCTGGCCGCCCGAGAGTGTGCCGGCGGGCAGGTGGCGCTTTTCCTTCAGGATCGGGAACATCGCATAGACTTTTTCGAGGTCGCCGGGAACCTGTGTCTTAGGCTGGCTGTAGGCGCCCAATAGCAGGTTGTCCTCGATTGCGAGCGGGCCGAACACCTGCCGGCCTTCGGGCGACTGACAGATACCGCGGCGGACGCGCATGTCGGCGCGCAGGCGCGAGATGTCCTCGCCGTCGAAAAAGATGCTGCCCGCCGTCATCGGCTGCACGCCGGAGAGCGTGCGCAGAAAAGTGGTCTTGCCCGCGCCGTTTGCGCCGACAAGCGCCACGGTTTCGCCACGACGCACTTCGAGCGTGACGCCCTTGAGCGCCTTGATGCGACCGTAGGCGCTTTCCAGGCCATTGACCGACAGCAGGGTCTTGTCGCGCCCGCCGTTTGCCGATAACACGCCGCCACTGCGTGAGCCAAGGCCGACCGAGGCGGGAGCAAGGCTTGCGAGGCGATGAAACAGCTCGCGAAATTCGGCATTTGCCGTGCTGCCGAATAAAGGATCTTCGTTGTCGAGGAAAACGCGGTCTATTGTTGCCCAGTCTTGCGGCGTGAGCGCTTCGCGCGCGAGCGGGAATACCTCTTGTTCCTCGACGCGGATGTGCGCCTTGAGCCTGGCGACATAGCCGCGCAAGGCGCTGACGAGCGCGTCCGGGTGGACGGCTCCGGCGTCGATGTCCGCGAGCAGGCTCCGCATTATCGCGATCTCGGCCGGCATGTCCCGATGTTCGGCTTCGAGCCGTTCCAGTATCGCGTCGGCCGCCTGGCTGCGGGTTCGTAGCGTGCGGAAGAGATAGGCGTCTTCTTTGGGATGGTGAACGCGGTCGATGAACTGCGACAGATAGTCGAAGACCGAACCCAGGAACGCAATGTCGAGTGGATCGTCCGGCTGACGGTCTTCGAACAGTTTGTCGAGCGTGACGAGCACGCGCCAGAAGTTGCGGTGTTCGTCCTTGATGATTCGTAGGGCTTCCATGACGCTTCCCCCTCAGGCGTGCGTGCCGAGATAGGCGGCAATCACGTCGGGATTGCGGCGAACTTCCTCGCCCGTGCCTTCGGTGAGTTTCTTGCCGTAGTCGAGCACGAGGATGCGGTCGGAGAGATTCATGACCATCTTCATATCGTGTTCGACGAGTACTACCGTGATCCCCGAATCCGCGATCCTGCGTATGAGTGCATCGATCTCCAGGGTTTCCTTTGGGTTGAGGCCCGCTGCGGGTTCGTCGAGGAAGATCAGGCGCGGTTTCATGGCCAGCGCACGCGCGATTTCGAGCCGCTTGAGCGCACCGTACGACATTGCGTCGGCGCGGGCTTCTGTGTATTGCCCGAGGCCGACGCGCCGCATGAGTTCGGCGGCTTCGTCGTGCAAGGCATTGTCGCGTCGAACCAGACCGGGGAGCCGCAGGGCGGCCTTGATCAGGTTGCGGTCGAGCCGCAGATGGGCGCCGACCATGACGTTCTCGATTGCGCTCATGTTCATGCAGATTTGCAGGTTCTGAAAGGTCCGCGCCATGCCGCGACGCGCCAGTGCGTCCGGCGAGTGGCCGGCAATCGATTCGCCGTCGAGCCGGATCTCGCCGCTCGTAGGTTTGTAGACGCCGGTAATCAGGTTGAATAGCGTCGTTTTACCGGCACCATTGGGACCGATCACCGAATAGACGATGCCGGCGTCGATAGCAAAACTCACGTTCTGCACGGCCTTGACACCGCCGAAGTGGATCGAAAGATCGCGCACATCGAGTAGCGGGATGGCTGGCGCTCCCTCGGGGGGCAGCGAACACAGTGAGCGTGGGGGTATCACCTCAGCCTCCCTTGCCGAAGCGCGCCGCGAGCGTCGGCACCAGGCCGCGCGGCAGGAAGATCATGAACACCATCAGGATCACGCCGAAGGCGACCGTCTCCCAGCCTTCGAAGGACGCGAGCGCTTGCGGGAGCGCCGTCAGCAGCACTGCGCCGACGAGCGAGCCATAGACCGAGGCCATGCCGCCGATGACGACCATCGTCACCAGTTCGATCGAATGAGCAAAATCGGCCAGATTCGGCGTCACGAAACCCACGTAGTGCGCCGTGATGCTGCCCATCAGGCTCGCAAATACCGCCGACATCACGAAGATCGCCACCTTGTAGCGGACGACATTGATGCCGACCACGCGCGCGGCCGTTTCGGAACCGTGTAGTGCACGCAAAGCGCGCCCGAACGGCGAATCGATCAGGTTCAGCGAAGCCGACACGCTGATTGCGAGCAGTGCGGCGACGACCCAGTACCAGTGCCATTCGCTCGCCAGATCGAAGCCGAAAAGACCGAAGGGCTCTACCGGCATGCCGTCCGGTCCGCCGGTCCAGGCGGCCTCGTTACGCACCGCAATATTGATGATGATGCCGAGCCCGAGCGTAGCCATTGCAAGATAGTGGCCACGGAGCTTGAAGATCGGCCGCGCCAGCACGGCGGCGAGCAGGCCGGTCGACACCGCGCCCGCACCCATAGCCAGCAGCGGATGCCAGCCGAAGTGCGTCGGCAGGATCGCCGAGGCATAGGCGCCGATACCGATGAAACCCGCGTGACCGAGACTGATCTGGCCGGCGAAACCGATCAAGAGATTCAGACCGAGCACGATGATCGCGTTGATCGCCATGCGGATCGCCAGATCCAGGTAGAAGTTGTTCGGAATCGCCAGCGGCAGCAGAATCAGCACGATGACGACGATAGCGAGGCCGTAGTAGGAGCGCTTGAACATGCTCACACCCGCTCGGTGATCCGCGCGCCAAAGAGGCCGCGCGGCATGAAGAACAGAATCAGCAGAATCAGGACGAAGGGAATCGCGTCCTTATATGCCGAAGAGATATATCCGGCGCCGAGCGCTTCGAGCATGCCCACGAGCAGCCCGCCGACGACCGCGCCAAGCCCGTTGCCGAGCCCACCGACGACGGCAGCGACGAAGCCTTTGAGGCCCAGCATGATCCCGGCCTCGTACGAGGTCAGCGTGATCGGCGTGATCAGGATGCCGCCGAGCGCGCCGAGCGCGGCCGACAGCGCGAAGCTGACGAAGAGCACGCCGTTTGTGTTGATGCCGACAAGCTGCGCCGCGAGCGGGTTGTAAGAGGTGGCAAGCATCGCCTTGCCGGCGAGCGTGCGGTTGAAGAAAAACCAGAGTGCGACGACCACGAGGGCGGTGACGCCGAGCACCCAAAGGCTTTGCGGCAGCAACGATGCGCCGAGAATCATGATCGGCGCCTCGCCCGAAAAGGCGGGCAGGCTGTGGGTGGCCTTGCCGAGCCAGACCTGCACGAGGCCCCGGATGACGAGCGAGGCGCCGATCGTGATGATGATCAGCGTCACCGTCTCCGAACCCTTTGCGGGTTCGATTGCGAGTTTTTCGACCAGGATGCCGACGACCGCCGGCACGGCGATTGCAAGCACCAGGGCCGCGGGCAGTGGCAGGCCGGTTTGTATAAAGAACACCGCCAGCATGCCGCCGAGCATGATGAACTCGCCCTGGGCAAAATTAATGACGTTACTTGCGTTGTAAATCAGCGTGAAACCGAGTGCAGCCAGCGCATAAGTTGCGCCGACCGTGATGCCCGAGAAGAGGAATTGCAGCAGCTCGGCAAGCATCAGAAGCCTCCGTCGGGCCTGGGATTACGGAATGGGCACGGCATGAGACCTCCTTTGGGTTGTTAAATAAGTTTGTTGTTCTATTTAGAGGAACTGGTTTTATTTTTAAAATGATACCAAATTTGGTTTGTATTGATGTTTGCACGTATCGGATTTTTGGAGAAAATTTGTTGTTTTTGTCGAATAATGGATTTGAGGCGGATTTCCGGGCGGCACATCCCGGTGCCGTGTAGGGGGCGCGAGAGGGTAGGGAAGAAAATGGGACGCGCCGAGCGACGCCCGGATCAGCGCTGCTGCTTGCGTGTTTTAGGCGCTCGCAATGACCTGCGTCGAGCCGAGGCGTTCGGAGAGCGCATGTGCGGCGTTCTTCAGTTCCCGGATGACCTGGCTGTCGTCGCCAAGATCGATCGAGCCCTGGACGCCGACGACGACTAATGCCAACGTGATTTCGTTCTGGAAGTTAAATACCGGGGCGGCCAGCGCCTCGATGCCGTGCACGATGTAGTCGCCGGAAATGACAGCCACGCCGCGCTGCCTGATCCTGGCGAGCAGTTCGCGTGCATCCTCAAGGGTCCGGATGGAGGCGGGAGCTTGCCCCGCTTCGATTTCGCCTGCGATCAGCGAAGCGGTTCGTTCTTCGGGTAGCCACGCTGCGAAGACACGGCCCGCCGTCGTGGAGAGCATGCCGAGCGTGGTGCCGGTTACGACGTTCACCGTAATCGGACGCCGCGGCCGCTCCCAACGCACGATCACCGGGCCGGTATCGCTCCAGACTGCAAGCGCCGTGGTTTCGTTGATCGTGTCGCGCAGATTGGCGACAGCGGTTAGTCCCAGGCGGATGCGGTCGAGCCGGTCCAGTGCGACCAGGCCGAGATTCAGGGCAAAGGGGCCGAGGCTGTAACGCGACGAGTAAGCTTCTTGTTCGACCAGACCTGCCCGGATCAGGCTGACGAGGTAGCGGTGAGCTTTGGACGGCGGCATGCCCGCAGCAGTGGCGATTTCCTTGAGCATCATCGAACGTCTGCCGCCGACCATCGCCTTGAGCAGGCTCAGGCCGACTTCCATCGACTGAACGCCATGCTTTCCTTCGAGATCTTCGCTCATGTTTGGGGAAATGGTTTCTATTAGATGAAGGCTGCCAGCGGGTCGGCGTCGAGAAACCGTTCGTGCAACACGCGCGAAGCCTCTGGAGTCTGGCCATTTGCGAGTTGCAGATGGGCGTCGAGATGCCTTTCGGACGGTGCAAGCAGACGTCGGTACATTTCTTTGCACAGCAGCCGCGCCTTTTGGCCGGGCCAAGCGGAGGGCAACAGGACGTCCGGCAGTTCGGGGTCGCGCAGCAGTAGGCGCCGGTAGTCGTGGATCAGTAGTATGCGGAGCAGGAAGGCGGTTTCGTCCTCGATGGCTCCTTCGCTGCGCAACTGGTTCAGTGCGGGTCGATAGCGCGCGAGGAATTCTTCGTACATCCCGGCGAGCTGTTCGAGGTTCCATGCCTTGTTGACCATCGCAATGTCGTCGGCGCCGCCGCCCAGTGGAGCATCGGCCGCGATCAACGGCTTGAGCTTGTCGAGCACGTCCGACAGGCCCTCGGCGACGAGCGCATCGAAGGCGCTCGAAAGGTCGGCGCCCGGATGCACGAAGCAATCAACGCCAAGTAGACCGAAGCCCTGCCAGACGAGTGCCAGACGCAGTTCCTCGCGTTGTTTCGGCGTCAGACTGCCGAGCGCGAAGATGAGGCGCCAGCGGCGGTCCCACTGGGGGGCTGTTGCGGCGTAGATGTGCCGCGATGCTTCCTCGAAACGCCGCTGGCCCGAAGGCGTCAGCAGGTAGTCGGCGCGCCGGCCGTTTGGCTCCGTGCGTAGCCATTCTTCTTTCGCCAGGCGGAACACTGAAGTGCGGATCAGGCGCTCATTGAGGGCAAGGGGCTCCAGCAGCCGGATCAGGCTACCGAGCCAGATCCGGCTGCCGCGCGGGACGACCGCATCGCCGAATACGGAAATGATCAGGGAGCCGGCCTGGACGCGGCCCTGCTGGCGGAAATCGTCTAGGCGTTGCTGGATCGGAGCTGCCGCGTTTGTCGAGCGGTCTTGGGTGTGCAAAGTAATGGTAATGCCTCGTTATCGTTTGTCCGATAAAAGATTGTCAGTTTCAAAAGGTGAGACTGCACAGGTTTCCTGGCTGAAACCTCTGGTGTGTACAGGGAGATCGGTCGGAAGTCCCGTGCACCTACTGCAACAATGCTTCGCCATGGATGTCCGCGCAACGATTGAGCGATTGGTCACCGATAGCGTTTGCGTCCATTGCTTGGCGCTCGGCGGATTGATCCGACCTGCGCTGCCGGGAAAATAAAATGAGCGCATTGGGTGCGGTGGCTGAGTTCGAGCGCGACTTGCTGAATCGGCCGCGCAGTTGGCGCGTGACTACGGCACCTCTTGTAGCCATCATGCGCGTACGGGAAAACGGGGCAGATGCAGTGCAGGTGGTTCCTGATAAATCGTACAGTCGTCTTTCGAAAACGACAACACTGCTTTGAACGTAGCTCAATCCGGCAGACAAGGGGATGATCAGGCGGGCGACTCTTGGTATTTTGCATCATCGCCTTCCGAAAACGGTATGCCCTCAGTGATTTGATCGGCCAACCCACGATCAACCTATCCGAAAAAATTACACCACGACACACCCTTAACGCGCCCCATGCGCCTGATCTTCTCCCTCTTCGTCGCAGCGCTCGCGCGGCGGCGGCTTGCGAGCGTGCTGTCTTTCGTCGCCATCGCGCTCGGTGTTGCGCTCGGCGTCGCGGTAAGCCTCGTTAACCGCTCGGCGCTCGATGCTTTCGGGCATGGCGTACGCGTGATTGCGGGCGAGGCGGATGTGCAGGTCGCAGGGCCGCGCCATGGTTTCGACGAGGCGCTTTATCCGATTGTTGCGCGGCTGGCCGAGGTCGAGGTCGCAAGTCCGGTCGTCGATGTCGAGGTGCCGCTGGCCGATACGCCGCGCAGCTTGCGCATCATTGGGCTCGATTTGTTGCGGGCGACACGGATACAGCCGGCTTTGCGGCCCGAAATCGGGGAGGGCGCTGCCGCGCAAAACCGTTTCGCCGCCGATGCGCTGTTTTTGTCGCCGGCGGCGATGCGCGATTTGGACCTGGCGCCCGGCCAGACGCTGCGCGTGAAGGTGGGCCTTGCAGTGTGCACGCTGCGCGTCGTCGGCGGTATTGCCGGGAGTGACGCGCAAACGCGCTTCGGGCTGATGGACATCGCCGCTGCACAACTTGCACTTGGCCAGCTTGGGCGGCTCCAGCGCATCGATTTGCGCTGGGTCGAGGGCGCTGCGGCCAGCGGCCGACAGATGCTCGCTAAATTGCTACCGCCTGGGCTTGCGCTTGTCGAGCCGGAAGTTGCCCAGACGCAGGCCGAGGCGCTCACACGCGCGTATCGCACGAATCTCGGCATGCTTGCCGTCGTTGCGCTTGCGACCGGCGCGTTTCTGGTTTTCGCGAGTCAGGCGCTCGCGGTCGTACGGCGCGAATCGGAATTCGCGCTGTTGCGCGCGCTCGGGATCAGTCGCAAAAAATTGCTTGCCGGCGTGTTGATCGAGGGCGCGGCGCTCGGCCTTGCCGGCAGTCTGACCGGGCTTGCGGCAGGTTTCGCGCTCGCAAGCGCGGCGCTGCGTCTCTTCAGAGGCGATCTTGGCGCGGGTTATTTCCCCGCCGCGACGGTCGCGCTCAGTTGGGATTGGGCGACGAGCTTGGCCTTCGTCGCACTCGGTATCGCTTCGGCAATTGCGGGTTCTTTCTGGCCGGCACGAGCCGCAGCGGCTGCCGATCCCGCGCCGGCGCTGCGCAGCGGCTATCAGCCCAGCGTGCCGAAGCTGCCGACGCGGCGGCGGCTCGGCATGGTTTTTCTCGTACTGGCCTTAGCCCTAGCGTACGTTCCGCCCATCGGCGGTTTGCCGCTCGCAGGTTTTGCCGCCATCGCTTGCGTGCTTGTGGGTGCGCTTGCCTTGCTGCCAGCCTTGGCGCACAGGCTTTTTGCACGCTTGCCGTCGATGCGCGCGATTGCGCCAGATCTTGCGCGCCAGCGCGTCGCAAATGCACCGGGGCAAGCTGTGATTGCGGCCGGTGGGGTGCTCGCGAGCGTGGCGCTGGCGGTTGCGATGGCAATCATGGTGGCTTCGTTTCGCGACTCGGTGGATAGGTGGCTCGCGCGTGCGCTGCCGGCCGATCTTTATATTCGCGCCGGCCGTGCGGGGCAGATCGGCGGCTTCGATGCGGCGACGCAGCGCGCCATCGAGCGCCTGCCCGGCATTGCGCGCGTCGAATACATCCAGCACGAGCAGATCCGCCTGCAAGCGCGCGCCTCGCCGCTCAACATTGTCGGGCGGCGGATTCCTCCGGCAGGCGCGGGCGAGCTGTTTCCCATGCAAGATCTCTATGAGGTGCCGCCGGGCGAGACGCCGGTCTGGATTTCCGAGGCGGCGCGGGATCTGTTCGGCTGGCGGCCGGGCATGGAAATCCGCCTGCCGATAGGCGGCCTGGAGCGGCGCTTGCGGGTTGCCGGGGTCTGGCGCGATTACGCACGGCAAAACGGCGCGGTGCTGATCGATCTTGCGCGTTATCAGCAATTCTCGGGCGATCCACGGGTGACCGACGCAGCGCTTTGGCTGGCTCCCGGCGTACGCGTGGAAGATCTGGCCACGCGTTTGCGCCAGCATTTGGGCGAGGCGCTGGAGACTGCATCGGCGAGCGAAATCCGCAGCGCCAGCCTCGCGCTTTTCGACCGCACTTTCACTGTGACTTATGCGCTCGAAGCCTGCGCCGTGTTGAGCGGGCTCTTCGGCATTGCGGCGAGCTTCGCGGCCAGCGCGTCGGCGCGCCGACGCGAGTTCGGCATGCTGCGCCACCTCGGGCTCACGCGGCGCGAAATCGGCGCGACGCTTGCCTGCGAAGGCGCGTTCACGGCCGCACTCGGCGTGATCGGCGGGCTTGCCGCAGGCGCCTTGATCGGCGTGCTGCTCGTGCGAGTCATCAACCGCCAGAGCTTTCACTGGAGCATGGATTTTTCGATTCCTTATTTGAGCCTCGCCGGCTTCTCGCTCGTGATGATCGCCTTAGCGGCGCTTGCGGCCCGGCTTGCCGGCGCGCAGGCCATGCGCGAGAGTGCCTTGCGCGCCGTGCGGGAGGACGGCTGATGCGCCGCCGCGATGTGCTTGCCGCCGCGCTCGGTCTGCCGCTTGCACGTCTGGCGCGCGCGCTGTCCTACCCGGCTGTGCTGCCGCAGCAATTTGTTTTCCCGCGCGACCACGGCGCGCATCCTGACTACCGTATCGAATGGTGGTATTTGACCGGGTGGCTGGCCGCGCCGGGCGTGCCGGATTTCGGCTTTCAGGCGACTTTCTTCCAGATCCGCCCTGGCGTCGCCGAAGACAAGACCAGCGCCTTTGCGCCGCATCACATCATGATCGCCCATGCGGCAATCGCCTGGCCGCAAGCGGGCCGGTTGCTGCACGATTCGCGCGCCGCGCGCACGAGTTTCGATCTTGCGGGCGCCCGAACCGGCGATTGCGCGGTCCACCTCGACCGCTGGCGTATGGCGCGGCAGGGGCGGGGATTAATGCTCGATATAAAAAGTCGCGAATTCGCGCTCGACCTTGTAGCCGGCACTGAGCCACCCGTGCTACTGCATGGCAGGGAGGGCTGGAGCCAGAAAGCGCCCGGCGAGAACCACGCGAGCCATTACGTCAGCCAGCCCCAATGGCCGCTCGCCGGCAGCGTCGTCGTGCAGGGTCGGCGCTTCGCGGTGAGTGGGCGCGGCTGGTTCGATCACGAATGGTCGAGCGATCTGATGCATCCGGACGCGGCAGGCTGGGACTGGACGGGGATCAACCTCGACGATGGCGGCGCGCTGATGCTGTTCCGTATGCGCAAGCGCGATGGCTCGGCGCTCTGGCATGGCGGCACCTGGCGCAGCGCGGCGGGCGAAACACGGCGCTTCGGGCCTGACGAGATCGCCTGGCACGGCCTGCGCGAATGGACGAGCCCGCGCACGGGGCGACGTTATCCGGTTGCGGCGAAGATCGCGTTCGGCGACCGCACAATCGCATTGCAGCCCTTGATGGACGACCAGGAACTCGACAGCCGTCGCGCGACTGGCGCGATCTACTGGGAAGGCGCGGTCACCGCCTACGAGGCCGGTCAGCGTATCGGGCGCGGTTATCTGGAACTGACCGGCTATGGCGAAGCCTTGAAGATGTAGAGCGACGGATCGGACGGAAAACCCGCCACTCTTGGCGCGTATCAAAGCGGCTTCGGGCTTCTTGCGATAGCTTCTACGGTATCGCGGCCCGAAGGCTACCGCCCCCCACATGCGGCCCTTCTTGCTCCCCTTGCGAAAGTGATACAGGCATTGTTTTTCGGTGCCTTACGGAGGAGGGGCCGCTTTCATTCCGGAAGGGTCCCTATTCAATATAGAGGAGACCCTTTCATGACTGCACAACTTCCGCCCGTCGTTACCGAAACCAGGATGATGTTGTCCGACCCGACCGCGCTTGGCGTGTTCGGCCTTTCACTGACAACTTTCGTGGCGTCTTCGGCCAAGATGGGCTGGACCAGCGGTTCGACCTTCCTCATTCCGTGGGCGCTGTGCCTCGGTTCGGCGGCGCAAATCTGGGCTTCGTCGGTGGATTTCAAGAAGAATAACTATTTCGGTGCAATCGTTCTGGGCGCCTATGGTCTATTTTGGCTTGCCGTCGCGATTCACTGGATGATGACGCTCGGCTGGCTCGGTCCGGTCGGCGAAAAGGCCGATCCGCGCCAGTTCGCGTTCGCCTGTTTTGCGTATATGTTCTTCTCGCTCTTCGTGATGGTCGCCTCCTTCGAGGCGAACAAGGCTTTTGCGGCGATACTGGTATTGATCAATGTGTTGCTGCTTGCGCTTGGTATGGCGACGCTCGGTGTCGCGCCGGCAATCTTCAATCCCATTGCGGCCTGGACGGAATTTCTGATCTCGATGATCGGCTTCTACACAGGCGGCGCAATCTTCCTCAACAACTACTTCGGTCGCACGCTCCTGCCGCTCGGCGCGCCGATGGGCTTTATCCGCAAAGGCCCTGCAAGGTAATAAACAAAAAGCCCGGGCGAAACCGGGCTTTTTGTTTTGTAGTGCTACGCGTGTTCAGAACGCCGGCACGATGGAGCCCTTGTATTTTTCTTGCAGGAACTTCTTCGCTTCCGGGCTGGTGAGCGCGGCGGCGAGCTTTTTCATCGCGGCGCTGTCCTTGTTGTCGGGACGCGCAACGAGAACGTTGACGTACGGCGATTGCGCGCCTTCGATCGCGAGCGCGTCCTTTTCCGGGTTGAGTTTGGCCTGCAACGCATAGTTCGTGTTGATCAGCGCAAGATCGACCTGGCCCAGCACACGCGGCAATGTCGCGGCTTCGAGTTCGCGGAATTTGAGCTTCTTGGGGTTCTCGGCAATGTCGCGCGGCGTGGCGAGAATATTGTTCCCATCCTTGAGCTTGATCACGCCGGCCTTGTCGAGCAGCAGCAGCGCACGACCGCCGTTGGTGGCGTCGTTCGGGATGGCGACCTGCGCGCCTTCCGCAAGATCGGCGAGCTTTTTCACCTTCTGCGAATAAGCGCCGAAGGGTTCGATATGTACGCCGGTCACCACGACGAGGTTGGTGCCCTTGCCCTTGTTGAATTCGTCGAGATAGGGCTTGTGCTGGAAGAAGTTGGCGTCCAGGCGTTTTTCGGCGACTTGCACGTTCGGCTGCACGTAGTCGGTGAAAACCTTGATGTCGAGTTCGACGCCTTGCTTGGCCAGCGCCGGCTTCAGAAATTCGAGGATCTCGGCGTGCGGAACCGGGGTGGCAGCGACGGTGAGCTTCTCGGCCGAGGCGGCGAGCGGTAGGGCGGCGAATGCGGCGAGCGTTGCAAGACGGGCGAGGGTTTTCTTCATCGATGACTCCTTAGCTGAATTCATTTGCGCGAAAAATGCACGACGAGCCGGTCGCCGATCATCTGCAGGACCTGCACGAGCACGAGCAGCAGCACGACGGTGACGACCATCACATCGGTCTGGAAACGCTGATAGCCGAAGCGGATCGCAAGATCGCCAAGGCCGCCGCCGCCGATTACACCCGACATCGCTGCGTACGACACCAGCGTGATCGCGGTAACCGTTGCGCCTGCGAGGATGCCGGGCCGCGCTTCGGGCAGCAGCGCGCCGAAGACGATCTGCCGCGTGTTGGCGCCCATTGCCTGCGAGGCTTCGACGATGCCGCGGTCGACTTCGCGCAGCGCGGTTTCGACAAGGCGCGCGAAGAACGGCGTGGCGCCGACAACGAGCGGCGGGATCGCGCCCGCGACACCGAGCGAGGTTCCGGTGAGCAGCACCGTGAAGGGAATCATCACGATCAGCAGGATGACGAAGGGCACCGAGCGCAGTACGTTGACGATGAACGAGAGCGCGCCATAGACGACGGGCTGATCGAGCAATTGGCGGCGCCCGGTCAGGAACAGCAGTACGCCTAGCGGCAGGCCGAGCAGCATCGTGAACACCAGCGAAGCGCCGAGCATCGCGAGCGTGTCGAGTGCGGCCAGGCCGATCTCGGTCCAGTCGATATTTGCGAACATCATGTCCATCAGCGCAATTCCTCGACGACGATACCGCGTGCGGAAAACTGCGCCAGTGCGGCGTCCACCTGGCCGGCGGTGAAGGCGACGGTCAGCTGCCCGTAGGGCGTGTCCTTGATCCGGTCGATACGGCCGGCGAGGATGGAAAAATCGATGCCGGTGCTGCGCGCGACCTCGCCGAGCAGCGGCGCGTAGGTGTGCTCGCCATTGAAGGTCAGCCGCACGACGCGGCCCGGTACATGGGCGTAGTCGTCGACCTGTTCGTCCGCGTCGACATGCTCGGCCTCCATGACGAAGCTTCTTGTCGTGGCGTGGCGCGGATGCAGGAAGACTTCGGCGACCGGTCCCATCTCGACGATGCGGCCGCTGTCGAGCACCGCTACACGATCGCAGATTCGCCGCACCACGTCCATTTCGTGCGTGATCAGCACGATGGTGAGCCCGAGTTCGCGATTGATGGCGGCAAGCAGATCGAGTACCGAGCGCGTGGTCTGCGGATCGAGCGCGCTCGTCGCTTCGTCGCAGAGCAGAATTTTGGGGCGCGTGGCGAGCGCGCGCGCGATGCCCACGCGCTGCTTCTGCCCGCCCGAGAGCTGCGCCGGATATTTGTCGGCGTGTTCTTGCAGGCCGACGCGGGCAATCAGTTCGGCCACGCGTGGCGCAACGGCAGCCTTGTTCCAGCCGGCGATCTTGAGCGGCCAGGCGATGTTCTCGGCGACGGTCTTGGAAGAGAGCAGGTTGAAATGCTGGAAGATCATGCCGATGCCCTGGCGCGTAGCGCGCAAGGCGCTGGCATCGAGCGCGCTGACTTCCGTTTCGGCGATCAGCACGCGGCCGGCGCTCGGGCGTTCAAGCAGGTTGATCAGACGCACGAGCGTCGATTTACCGGCGCCCGAATGGCCGATGATGCCGAAGATCTCGCCTGCTTCAATCGTAAGATCGATGCCGGTCAGCGCCGGCACATCGCGACCCGCGACCTGGAAGGATTTCTGGATATTCTGGAGTTGGATCACGAAGAGAGCGACAGCGCGCCCCAAGGGCTATGCGCTGCGAGCAAAACGCGAATTCTAGGCTAAGGCCGGCGGGCGGTGAAACCCGCTTGTGCAATAAAAGCAATCGGCACACGCCGATTGCGTATTGCGGGCGGCTTAATATGTGTGCTCCTGCGCGGGAAAACTGCCGTCCTGCACGGCCGCGACGTAAGCTGCAACCGCCGCGTCGATGTCCGGCGCACCCTGCATGAAATTGCGCACAAAACGTGCGGTGCGGCCAGGAAAGATGCCGAGCATGTCGTGCAGTACGAGCACCTGACCGTCGGTATCCTTGCCTGCGCCTATGCCTATCGTGGCCATCGAGGCCAAACGCCGGGTCAGTTCGCCTGCGAGCGTCGCCGGCACCATTTCGAGCACCGCCAGCGCGGCGCCCGCCTGTTCGAGCGCGACCGCATCCATCGTGAGCTGACGCGCCGATTCTTCGGTTTTGCCCTGAACCCGATAGCCGCCCAGCGCGTTGACCGACTGCGGCGTGAGCCCGATGTGCGCACAGACCGGTATGCCGCGTTCGACGAGGAAACGCACCGTCTCGGCCATGTGGCTGCCGCCTTCGAGCTTAACCATATGCGCACCGGCCGCCATCAGGGACGTCGCGCTGCGCAGCGCCTGATGCGGGCTTTCCTGGTAGCTGCCGAACGGCAGATCGCTGACGATCAGCGGACGTTTGCAGCCGCGCGCGACGCATTCGGTGTGATAAACCATCTGTGCGAGTGTGACCGGCAGCGTCGAGCCGTGACCCTGCAATACATTGCCGAGCGAATCGCCGACGAGCAGCACGTCGATGCCATTGCGTTCGAGCAGAGCGGCGAAGCTGGCGTCATAGCACGTAAGCATGGCGATCTTGCGGCCATCGGCGCGCAGCTTTGCGAGCGAGTGGAGCGTGACGGGGCGGTCGCTGCCAAGGTAAGTCATCGATGATCTCCGCAATCGACGGACCCGCGCGCGCAAAGACGCACGGGCGAACGGGTTCTACTGGGCGTAGCCGAAGAATTCGCGATAGCTGCGCATCGCATTGAGGCGTTCGAGCAGCAGCTCGAAATCGTCGTCATGATCGACCGGATTGAGCGCGGCGGCATTGACGATGAAGAGCGGGGCCGCGTCGTACTGGTGGAAGAAGCTTGCGTAACGCTCGGAAACGCTGGCGATATAGCCCTCGGTGATATTGCGCTCGGAGCCGACGCCGCGACGCCGCAGGCGCTCCATCAGGACTTCGGGCTGTGCTTGCAGGTAAATCACGAGGTCGGGTTTGGGCGGATTTGGCGCGAGCGTCGCGTAGAGCTTCTGATAAAGCCGCTCCTCGTCGCTCGATAGCGTCAGTTCAGCGAAGAGCGGATCTTTTTCGATCAAAAAATCCGAAACGATGCGCCTGTCCTTGGGATATTCGGCAAAGCTTTGGAGCAATTCGTGGCGCAGATAAAGGAAGGACGCCTGGGTCGCGAGCGCCCAACGATCCATGTTGTCGTAGAAGCGCTCAAGAAAGGGATTGAGCTGCGGCTGTTCGAGCATCAGATCGGTATCCAGTTTTTGCGCGAGCCGCTGGGCAAAGCTGGTCTTGCCGGCACCGATTGGCCCTTCAACCACGATGTAGCGCGCCTTTTCGAACATGCGGGTTCGTCCCTTTGAATTACGGTGACGGAAGCATACACAAAAGCGGCGAAAAGCTGTCTTGGCCACATCCATGAGCGGCCTGACGCCTACGCAACCGGCGCCAGAGCACGTCAATCGCCAAAATCTTGGTGATCGGCATGCCGCCGATTCACGGGAATACATCGTTCTGCATCCGCGCTAGCGTTGCGCCGGAACCACCTCCGTCGCGACGGGCTTCGAGCCCTTCGCGGTAAATCATTTCGAATGAGCGCGCGGCTTGGTTGGTCGCCGCTGCCTTTCGTGCCTTCTCTGCGAGCTTGCCGCACGAATGCACTCTCTGAGGTTCCCGTGACGGTAATACGCTATCTGAATTCAACCCGATGCCATCAATACTGCTGGATTCAGATGGATTTATTTAGACAACGGCAGGAATAAAAAAAGCCAAAACCTTGATTTTGCTAGATTTTCTGGCCTTGTTTGGATACTACGATGGTGCCCAGGAAGGGACTCCGAAAGCAGCCACAGTAGCCAATTTGAGCGGTTCAGTGCCAATAAAGTTCCAGTGGCATCACGCCCGCTTCTTGCGGCGATGCTTGTCCGCCCACTCGATTACCTCGACCGCCTTCCAGCGGATAGGCCCGTTCGGAACGCGGATTGCTTCCGGAAAGTCTATCTTGCAAATGATCGCACGCTCAAGCGTTGTGTCAGATACGCCGAAATATTCTCGGATTGTGGCCTTGCTCCAGAGCCTCTCTGACCGTGGGATGGCCTGAGCTGCCTTGAGCGCGTCGGCGAGGTGTTCAAGAGCAACCGCGACGGAGGGTTCAGCGTGTCCGGGTTCGGTTCCCATTTGTTCGATCATTTCAGCGTTTCCTTCCCTCTCCTGCGCAACACAGCGCATCCCCTTGTGCAAGAGACAGCGCGACAGCTACTGGCCGCACCCAGATCGGCGCAGCAGAAAGCACGAATGTCTCCCCGGCCCAAGCAAGAAGGAGCGTCGTACCCATCACGCTAGCAATCGCCTCTGCTGCGGCCGGTGGCACAGCATTTCCGATGCGCTCGCGCCATGCTTGGTCACTGAGGCCGTCAAGTTCGAGGTATTCCTCTGGCTCGATTAGCGATTGCAGCGCGGCCAGCTCAAGCGTTGTGAAGGGCCTGTGCCAGGTGCCGTCTAGGGCGCGGATGACGGCGATGAGGTGCTCGTTTGGTGCCGGCATACGTGGGTCAGCAACGGACCAGCGGCCGTTGTCGTGGCACGCGGCGGCCGCGACCGCGCCGCTGGTTTCGTCCCACTTCACAACGCCGTAGTGGCCGCCGGTGAGGTAGTGGTCGCCGCGCTCGCGTTGCATACCCGGGCGCGGATCGGCTACGCTGAAGGTGCCTTGCCCCGGCGACTTGACGCCGATGATGGCGCCGGATGTCTGGCCCCAGCGCAGCACACCGTACTGCTGGTATTGCGCCGCATTGGTCGGGCCGCGTGGATCTGCGACGGAAAAGGCCCCCGTGCTTGGCCTCGCATTGCCCGTGACGGTACCGGCTGGCTGATCCCACCTGCGGACACCCATTACATTGCGATGCCAATCTATGCCATCCGGCACGATGATGTAGTCGCGCAGATGTTCGTTCTCGATCGCTAATTTGTTGAGACTGCGCCAATCGTCACCGGCCTCAACGAACGCGAGCCGTACCCACGTTTTCCACTGGAGCTTCGGCACGCGGTGCATCGGGCCTCCGGCCGGATCGCCCGGCAATGGCATGCGATTGAGTACGGTGCCGACTGCTTGCAGCCGCTTCTTCTCCGGCTCGTACAGGAAGGGCGGCACCTTCTCCATGTGCCGCGCGACGAGCAGAAAGCGCTTGCGACTCTGCGCCAGGGCGCCGATCTCGCCGCAGTCGTGCGTGGTCTCGGCGACCGCATACCCATACTGGCGAAGCAGCGCCCCAATCTGGTCGAGCAGCGGGCGACCACGGCTGGCGATGCGCGGTACGTTCTCAAAGACGATCAGCTCGGGCGGATCGTCGGCCCATGCTTCAAGCATCAGCCAGACGCCGCGCAGCGTCAGGCGGTTGAGCGCCTGGTACTTCGCAGACTTGCTCTTGCCTTCGGCGAGTAGCCCAGAAAAGCCTTTGCACGGCGCGGAGAGAAAGACGATATGCGGTCGCTCGTTGCCAGCGGCAATGCGAATGTCGGCAGGGCCAGCCTCGCGCCAGCCTGCCGGTGGCTCGTTGCCGTGGAAGTCGATGAACTGGTTGCGATCGAATAGATCCAGCACTGCGCCGCGCACACACGCAAAGCGCTCGAAGTCACGAATGGCTGGCGCATTGACATCGATTCCGCCGATGCAGCGAAACTTGCCGACCATGTTCCCGACTCTGGGCGATGCTTTATTGAATCCTTTCGCGCCGCCGCCCAGGCCGCAGAAGAGGTGAAAATGGCGGATCTCACGGACGTCAACCGGCGCTACGGTAAAGGCGTCGTGCTTCATACCGAATCACCACGCATATGTTCGGCGGACGGCGTTGCGGGAAGCGGCATCCAGTGGGTTACGAATCTCTCCGAGATACAGAAAAGGTGTCCCGTAGGATGTGAAGTACGCCATTGACCGCAGATCTTGTCGTAATTGCAATATGGATATGCTTTATCCCATGCCCATACAGTTATTATTGTATTTTTCGGTGCCGTCTCAATCGGTTGCCACTGCGCAGCCTCCCGCTCTATATCTGGCGCAGAGAAGGCTTTATTCACGACGCGTTGAACAAACTCTTGAAGTTGATCGAATGTCAGAGACACGCCGCGCACCGCCCGCATCGGTGACGGTGAATAAGCGATGGCACCGCATGCTATTGCCAACAGTGCGGGGTCATCCAGTCCAACGAGCTGGCCTTTGCTCACCGCTGGACTCCTTGGGCTCTGAATGTTGTGCCCCATCACGCAGCCTCCTTGAGCTGGGCCACGACACCGTTTTCAATCCAGTAGGCGGACGTGGTTCGTGGCAGGCTCGCAGGCGGGGCCTTGAGCGTGCCGAAGATCAGCGCGGTCTCGATGTCGCCGAACGCAATTACCATGCGCAAGGTCTCGTTGAGCGAATAGGCCAGGTCGTGGATGAGGCCGATTTTCCGGCCGCTGCTGGCGCGCTGACGCGTGGCCTCTACCTTGGTTTCCCATGCCCGGAGTTCGGCCTCGTCGTGTGTGAGTTTGCCGCGGATACGTTCGGTGCGTTCGGCGCGTTCGCGTAGTTGATTGAGCTGCTGGGCGGTATCGGTGTGGCGCTTGTGCTCGGCGAGCAGGGCGCCCAGGCGCTGATTGATTGCGGCAAGCTGAGCATCCGTGACGTCCAGATAGCGCTGCAGATCGGCCGGCGGTTGTGCGTGGGGCTCGGTTTTTACGCCGACTGCGGCCCAAGTCGCGGCTTTCTTGTCGCCATAGGTTTCACCTGTAATGGTGCGCCAGGCGGCTTTTTCGTCACGCGCTCGGGCGCAGGCTTCCTTGT
>JAVBKC010000141.1:0-19932 GCA_031554255.1 Niveibacterium sp. | reverse complement strand
CCATCGATTTCGCCGCACACGCACGTGCGCTGGGGGCCGTAGCCGAGCAGGTCGGCGACATCGCGACGCTCGAATCCGCGCTGCGGCGCGCGCGCGCATCGCGCAAAACCTACGTCATCAGCATTGAAGTCGACGCACATCGGGCGACCGAGGAGGGTGGCTGCTGGTGGGAGGTCGCGGTGCCGGAAGTCTCCCCGCGCGAGGAGGTCCGCGCGGCGCGCGCCGAATACGAGCGCGAGCGCAGGAATCAGAGGGATTAAGCATGAACGCATTCAATGTACGCATCGGTATCAACCCGATTTCCTGGAGCAACGACGATTTGCCCGAACTCGGCGGCGAAATACCGCTGGAAACTGCCTTGTCCGAGGGCGCCGAGATCGGTTACGCGGGCTTCGAACTGGGCAACAAGTTTCCGTCGGATGCCGAGGCGCTCAAAGCAAAGCTTGCCGAATATGGACTTGCCTGCGTCTCCGGCTGGTACTCGGGGCGGCTTGCCGATGGCACGCTGGAAGTGGAAATCGCGGCAGTACAGGCGCATATGAAGAAGCTCATCCACAACGCAAGCCAGGTGATGGTCTATGGCGAGGTCGCGCACTCGATCCAGGGCGAGCGCAGCCAGGCGCTCGCGCGCCGGCCGCGTTTTACCAGCGCGAGCCAATGGGATGCTTACGGCAGGCGGCTGACCGAATTCGCCGCCTATCTGAAATCGCAGGGAATTACGCTGGCATACCACCATCACATGGGGGCGTACTGCGAGACGGCCGAGGATGTCGCCACGCTGATGGCGGTCACTGGCCCAGAAGTCGGTCTCCTGTTCGATACCGGCCACATGTGTTTCGCTGGCGCCGATCCGCTTGCCGAATTGGAAAAGCATATTGGTCGCGTCGTGCATGTGCATTGCAAGGATGTGCGCGCTGCCGTGATGAAGATGGCGCGCAATCGCGGCTGGAGTTTCCTCGATTCGGTGCTCAACGGCGTCTTCACTGTTCCTGGCGATGGCATGATCGATTTTCGCGCGATCCTGCACAGGCTGGCCGCACACGGTTATGCCGGCTGGCTCGTCGTCGAGGCCGAGCAGGACCCCGCAGTCGCGCCGAGCTACACGTACGCGAAGATGGGTTTTGAGCACTTGCATGGCATCGTGCGCGAGATCGCGACGCATGGCGCAGTAGAGGCTTGCCAATGAGCCTGCTCGTCAAGGGCTGTACGTCGGGCCGCGAGATCGTGAAGGTGACGCCGGCATCGGCTGGCTGGCGCTATGTCGGATTCGAAGCGTGGCGGCTGGTGGCCGGCGAGGAAGTTGCATGGAAGGATGCCGGGCGCGAATGCTGCGTCGTGATCCTGAGCGGGCTTGCGCGCATACAGGCGGGCGATTTCGATAGCGGTGCGATAGGCGGGCGCGCATCGGTCTTCGAGGACGCCGCGCCGCACGCGGTCTATCTGCCGAACGGGCAAGCGATGACGCTCGCCGCGCTCACCGATTGCGAAATCGCGCTCGCCACCGCACCGGGCCGCGGCACCTATCCGGCACGTCTGATCCGGCCGCAGGACATGCGGCGCACGGCGCGTGGCCAGGGCACCAACCTGCGCTATGTCACCGACATCCTGCCGGCCGATGCGCCGGCCGACAGCCTGCTCGTCGTTGAGGTGCGCACGCCGTCGGCACATTCTTCGAGCTATCCGCCGCACAAGCACGATAGCGACGACTTGCCGCGCGAGGCCGCGCTCGAAGAAACCTACTACCACCGCGTGCAGCCCTCGCAAGGCTTCGTCTTCCATCGCGTCTATACCGACGACCGCGCCATCGACGCATCGCATGCCGTCGAAAACCATGACGTCGTGATGGTGCCGCGCGGTTATCACCCGGTTGTCGTGCCGCATGGCTATGAATCGTACTACCTGAACGTCATGGCTGGAGCGCGACGCGAATGGGTTTTCAAAAACGATCCGGCACATGAGTGGATATTGAAAAAGTCTTGATATTGGAGATAAGCGATGTATGAAGTACAGCATTTCATCGGCGGCGCACGCACAGGCGGTGTATCGGCGCGCACGGCGGAAGTCTTCAATCCGGCGAAGGGAAGTGTTGCCGGCTTTGTGAGGCTCGCGGATTCGGCGGATGTGGACACTGCGGTCGCGGCGGCGAAAGCGGCGTGGCCCGAGTGGGCGGATACGTCACCGCTGCGCCGCGCGCGCATCCTGTTCAAGTTCAAGGAGCTGCTGGAGGCGAACCAGCAGGCTCTGGCTGACATCATCAGCGCCGAGCACGGCAAACTCGTATCGGATGCGGCGGGCGAGGTACAGCGCGGGCTCGAAGTTGTCGAGTTCGCCTGCGGCATTGCGCAGCTACTCAAGGGCGAATACACCGAGCAGGTCGCGCGCGGCGTCGATAGCTATTCGCTGCGCCAACCGTTAGGCGTCGTTGCCGGCATCACGCCGTTCAACTTCCCGGCGATGGTTCCGCTGTGGATGTTCCCGATGGCAATCGCCTGCGGTAATACCTTTGTGCTCAAGCCTTCGGAGCGCGATCCCTCGGCGAGCCTCCTGATCGCCGACCTGTTCAAACAAGCCGGGCTGCCCGACGGGGTGTTCAACGTATTGCAAGGCGACAAGCTCGCGGTCGACGGGTTGCTCGTGCATCCCGACGTGCGCGCGGTGAGCTTCGTCGGCTCGACGCCCATTGCGAAATATATCTACGCGACCGGGGCCGCGCATGGCAAGCGCATACAGGCGCTGGGCGGCGCGAAGAATCACATGGTCGTGATGCCGGACGCCGATCTCGATCAGACGGTCGATGCATTGATAGGCGCGGGCTACGGTTCGGCCGGCGAACGCTGCATGGCGATTTCGGTCGCGGTGGCGGTCGGTAACGTCGCCAATCCGCTCGTGGCGCGGCTGGCCGAGCGCGTGCGTAGGCTCAAAGTCGGCGCCGGCAACGATCCGGACGCCGAAATGGGCCCGCTCGTGACGCGTGCGCATCGCGACAAGGTGAAGGGCTATGTCGATCAGGGTGTTGCGGAGGGCGCGCAACTCGTCGTCGATGGCCGCGCACTGCGCGTGCCCGGTTACGAGGACGGTTTCTTCCTCGGCGGCTGCCTCTTCGACCATGTAAAACCCGCAATGACGATCTACCGCGACGAAATCTTCGGCCCCGTGCTTTGCGTCGTGCGCGTGCCGGATTTTGCAAGCGCGGTGCAACTTATCAATGCGAATGCCTATGGCAATGGCACTGCCGTATTTACGCGCGACGGCGACTCTTCGCGCGAATTCGTACAGCGGATCGAGGTCGGCATGGTCGGCATCAACGTACCGATTCCCGTGCCGATGGCCTTTCACAGTTTTGGCGGCTGGAAGGATTCGCTATTCGGTGACCACGCCATGCACGGCGCCGAGGGCGTGCGATTCTATACACGCTTGAAAACCGTGACGAGCCGCTGGCCGACGGGCATCCGCGCCGGTGCGGATTTCTCGATGCCGACGCTCGAATAAGCAGCGGGAGTCAAACCGTGGGCGCCTCGAAAAACCCCGGTTTCTAAGCGAGACAAGGCGCGAGTGAGAAATTTCGACGCCGCATGTGCTTGATATGTAGGAAGAAATTTTTTGCGAGTAACGCAGTATCGCGACGAAGGCGGGAGTTTTTCGAGGTACTCCCGTGAATGTGTGACATACATGTGGGCTATTCGGCTCGCATCGAGGACAGCGAAGATGATGTCGGCCATCTGGCGGGGATTCTCTAGCCCAATCGAAACAGTGGCTAGCTAAGGCTAAGCCCCAAAAACATTCCCGACGTTCAGCAGCGCGAGCACGCCGAGCGCAGCGAACATGAAGGCCGCGATAGCGTGTACGAGCTTCATCGGGATCTTCTTCGCGACGCGATCACCGAGGAAAACAGCGGGCACGTCGGCGATCATCATGCCGAGCGTCGTGCCGGCGACGACCGCAAAAAGGTCGTGAAAGCGTGCGGCGAGCGCGACGGTCGCGATCTGCGTTTTGTCACCCATTTCGGCCAGGAAGAAGGCGATTACGGTTGCACCGAAGGCGCCGAAGCGGGGTGGCAACACGGCGTCGTTCTCATCGACCTTGTCGGGGATCATGACCCATACGGCCATGCCGATGAAGCTTGCGCCGATGAGCCAGCGCAGCGTTTGCGGGCCGAGCAGTTGCGTGATCCAGGCGCCAACGGCACCGGCCAGCAGATGGTTTGCGAGCGTGGCGACGAGGATGCCGAGGATGATGGGCGCAGGTTTGCGGAAGCGGGCGGCGAGTAGCAGCGCGAGGAGTTGTGTCTTGTCGCCGATTTCGCCAGCGGCGATGACGGCGGTCGAAACGAGGAAGGCTTCCATGATGGCGGGGTGGGTCGAGCGGCGCGAGACAACAGCCAAGCGCCGCCGCTCAACCCCTGAGCCGATGCTTAGCCGTTGGTCTCGTCAGGCACGGCTCTCGCTGTGCTGGATGCGCCATGGCCGTAGGCCAAGTTTGTTGACGCATCCCCCTCGCAACGGAGGGCGACTACTCCCCAAAGGAGTGCGGATTTTAGCCGCTTTAGCGCTGAAATGCCAGGCAGGTGAAGACCCTGGCATTTATGCCAGGGCTTCCCACAAGTTAGAGCGAACCGTAGGAATGCAGGCCCGAGAGCACCATGTTGACGCCGAGGAAGGCGAAGCTCGTGACGACAAGCCCGATCAGCGCCCACCAGGCGAGCACCGCGCCGCGCAGGCCGCGCGTCAGGCGCACATGGAGCCAGGCGGCGTAGTTGAGCCAGACGATTAGCGCCCAGGTTTCCTTCGGGTCCCACTGCCAGTAGGTGCCCCAGGCTTCGGCGGCCCACAGCGCGCCAAGGATGGTCGCGACCGTAAAGAAGGCGAAGCCGATGCCGATGGCGCGGTACATCACGTCGTCGAGCAGTTCGAGCGAGGGCAGGCGCTGCGTGAAGATGCCGTGGCTGGCGCAAAGCCAGGCGAGGCCGACCGCCGCCGCGATTGCGAACGCACCGTAGCCGATGAAGTTGGCCGGCACATGGATTTTCATCCAGTACGATTGCAGCGCCGGAATCAGCGGCTGGATGTCCTGCGCGTTGCGTGTGAAGGCATACCAGAGCAGAAAACCCACGGCGGCCGAGATCACGAGCAGCACGAAGGGGCCGAGCTGGCGTGTGGCGTAGCGGCGTTCGTACGAGAGATAGATCAGCGCGGTCAGCACGGTGAACAGCACGAAGACTTCGTAGAGGTTCGAGACCGGGATATGGCCGACATCGGTGCCGATCAGATAGGACTCGTACCAGCGCACGAGCATGCCGGCGAGCCCCGCGCCGGCAGCGATCCAGGTCAGCGCACTGCCCACGCGCGAGGCGAACGGCACGCTCGGCACGGCTATTTTTTCGGACGCGGCGCTGCTGGCGAGCGGCTTACTCATGGCCAGACCGAGCCAGTAGGCGCCGGTAGCGAAAAAGACCATCGCGCTCATCCACATGATCGCGGTCTGGCTAGACAGGAAGTATTTGAGCAGGAAGACTTTTTCGGCGCGCGCCAGATCGTGCTGGTAGAGCCAGACCGAGGCGAGCGCAGCAGCGGTCGCCGCGACCAGCAGATTGCGCAACCCGCTCCAACGCCAGCCCAACCAGACGAATAGCGGCACCGCGAGCACGAGGAAGCTCTTCTCGTAGGCGTCCATAAATGCGCCGAAATGCATCAGGGCGTAGCCGGCACCACCGAATAGCGCAGCGGCATAAAGCCAATCGATCGTACCGATGCGGCGCAAGAGCGGCGTGCGCGCGTGTTCGGTGAAACTTTGAGTCAATTCCGTCATGTCTGACACCTCAGGAAACATTACCCGGTGCGGCGAGGGCTTGCCGCAGGGCTTCGCGATGCTGCGCGAATTCACGTTCGACATCCATCGAAACCCGGTTGGCGGAAAGCGCGATAAGCGCTGTGCCGTCGCGCTTGAGCAACACGAAAAGCCGCCGCTCGCGTACATAAAGCATGGCGAATACGCCGAGTACGAGCAAGAGCGATCCGAGATAAACCCACTTTCTGCCCGGCGAGCGTGTGGCTTGCAGCACGCTCGCCTGGATCTGTTCGTACTGGTCTAGTTGCAAATAGACTGGCGCGCCATAGTGAAAGCTATCGCTGATCGCGTTGAGTATGTCGCGCACGAAGGGCCCGTGACGCGCTTGGGCCGCGATCGGCGACAGGCCGGCGTCCTCGCGCGAAACCATCCAGGCTTGCCAGACCACGCTTTCGAGCACCTGCAGGAAAATGTCGGCAGCACGCTCGCGTTCGGCCTGCGGAATGCTTTTATCGATAAAGCCGCCTAGTGATTCGAAACCGCTGCGCGAGAAAATCTCCAACGTGCGCAGCGTGGTTTCTTCGAGCTTGGCGCGCGCACTTTCCGAGGCGCCGCCTTCCGCTGCTTCTTGCGCAAACCGGTGTGCCAACAGTTCGCGCCGTTTCGGATCGAGCAGGACGGTACGAATGCCGAAGAAGCTGTCGATACGGCCGTCGTCGTCTATCGGAATCCTCATGAAGCGGAAATTTTCGGCCTGGGATTCGCGCATGCCGGCGAGCAGATACCAGCGTTTGTCCTGCTCGATTGGCCGCATGTAATTGAGGAACTCGCGCGCCTGACCGGCCGAATCGCGCAGTTTGTACTGGAAGCTCGGGCCCATATCGCGGAAATCGCGGCGCTCGGCCGGCCTTGCCGCGCTACCCAGATGCTCGCTAAAACGCGCCAGCGCGCCAGCGGGCTTGGCCGACTCATCGGCGATATTCTCGATATTGAAAGGGCGAAAATCGGTGTATTCGACCGCATAGTCGTAGCCGGTAAGCGGTAGGCGATTGCCGATCACGCCCGCGAGCTTGCTCGGCGCGCCCCCGGCAAGCGGCCAGGCGCGCAGCGAGAGCTTGCTGCCGCCGTCCTCGAAGCTTGCCTGATAAAGCGTGATGCCATCGTACTCGAAGGGCTTGTTGACCTCGATCGTGCGCGTGAGCGATTTTCCGGTTTGCTTGTCGGTCAGGATGATGTCGCTGGCAAAGCGCTTCGGCTGGCCGGTTTCGTAGTGATCGACATGGAATTTCTTGAGCGACACGATGAAGGGCAGGGCTTGCAGCAGCAAGCCATCGTCGATGTTCACGACCGCCTGATCGGACGAACGGCCCTCGGGGATGAAAATGTTGCCGCGATAACTCCAGTTGTCCACGCCAAGCCGGCTTGCGGGCGGAATCTCGGTCATCAATTGATCGCCGGGCGTCGCCTGCTTGCCGCCTAGCGCCATCTGGAGCTTGAGCGGCAGGTTGCCGTCGAGCAGCCCGCCAAGGCAAATCACGACCAGCCCCCCGTGCGCGAGGAAATAACCCCAGCGGCTCCAGGCGCCGCGCTTGCCGGCGATCAGCACGCCGTCCTCGCGCGAATTGGTGCGCCGTGTGAAGCCTGTGCGGTCCAGATAATCTTTGATGCGGCTCTCTGCCGCGTCGAATTCGCCGGCCGGAATGTGTGCGTGGAGTTTGAACAAACGCAGCGATGTCTCGCGCGCGTGTTCCTTGAAGGCGCGCATCTCCTTCATCATCGGCCGGATCTGACGCACGATGCAGGTCGAGGTCGACACCACGAGGAAGGCCAAGATCGCGAGGAACCAGCTCGCGTTGTAAACGGCGTACAGGCCCAGCTTCTCGAAGAGCGGGAACCAGAACGGCCCGAACTGGTTCAGGTAGGCGTTATAGGCGTCGTTTTGCTTGAGCACCGTGCCGATGATCGAGGCAACGGCCAGGATCGTCAGCAGGCTGATCGCAAAACGCATCGAACTCAAAAGTTCGATGAAGGCGCGCGAGACCGAAGGTTTCTTCATCGTGCTGCTTTAAATGACCTGATTGCACAAACAAAAAAGGGGCGGATCGCTCCACCCCTCACGAGACGAGGATTCGCTGGCAAGTTCAGCGTAGACCCTGAATGTAGCCCGCAACCGCACGGATTTCCGCATCCGTCATCTTGAGCGCGATCGCGCGCATCATCGCACCCGTATCGTTCTCGCGACCGCCGTCGCGGAAAGCCTTGAGCTGCGCTTCCGTGTACTCGGTATGTTGAGCCTGCAGGCGCGGGAACATCGCCGGCAGACCGGCGCCCGTGGGGCCATGACAGCCGGCACAGGCGGGTACGCCCTTGGCATTGATGCCGCCACGCCAGATTTTCTGGCCTTGCTCTATCGTCTTGCGGTCCTTTGCTTCGCCGAGCGTGAGCTTCTGGCTTGAGAAATAGGCCGCCAGCGCGTGCATGTCCGCTTCTTCGAGCGATGCGACCATGCCTCCCATGACGGCGTTCGCGCGTTCGGCAGGCTTGCCGTTCCAGGACTTGAAATCGTGCAGTTGTTTATAAATGTATTGCGCGCCCTGGCCGGCCAGCTTCGGATTCTGGGCGATCGCGCTATTGCCGTCTGCATTGTGGCAGGCGACGCATAGCGTGCTCGCGGTTTGCTTGGCCTTTCCCATGTCGAGCTTGGCCGCAACAGGTTCTTCGGCCGCGAACGCGGACAAGCTTGCAAACAGGCCGGTGATTAACACTGCCTTGATAGTCGGCTTTAACATTGGTCCCCTCAAACCCGTGTCTGTCTTTAAACCTGCTATTCTAAGGCATTCCAAGGCTTTCCGGCCATGCGCCCCGTGCGCGCCGCTCTGCATGACCCTCTTTCGCCACGCCCGCTTCGAAACGTCCTTCGCCAAACCCCAGGCCGTACCTGAGTCCGATGCACCCGAAATCGCCTTCGTCGGTCGTTCCAACGCCGGCAAATCGAGTGCGCTCAATACACTTGTCGGGCATAACCGTCTTGCTTACGTCTCCAAGACGCCCGGCCGCACGCAGTTGATCAACTTTTTCCGTCTCCCCAGCGGCGTTGCGCTCGTCGACCTGCCGGGGTACGGCTATGCGAACGTGCCCGAAGTTGTGCGCCGTCAATGGCAGGGCCTGCTCGAACGCTATTTGTCGCAACGCCCCAATGTGATCGGCGTCGTGCTCATCATGGATAGCCGCCGTCCGCTGATGCCTATGGATCGCCAGATGCTCGACTGGTTCGCGCCGAGCGGCCGGCCCATGCATATCCTGCTGACAAAATCGGACAAACTCTCGCGCGGCCCGGCCGCCGCGACGCTGATGGAACTGCGCCGCGAGTTGCCGAACTGGGGCCCAAACATTACTGCTCAGTTGTTCTCCAGCCTGAAGAAGACAGGAATCGAGGAAACCGAGCGCGTCGTCGGCAACTGGCTCGAAGCGTTGATACCGGAGCCGGACGCTAAACCGCCTGCGTGATGAATGAAGCAGGTGTTTTTCGAAATATCCAAAGAAAAACCCCCGGCGAGGGGATATACGGCCGGGGGTGAACGCCTCTCGTAAGGCACCCGCTCAGGGAGGTGAAGCGGGAGACGGTGGAACACCATCCGCTCGCTCTGATCCGGTTCGGCAATCAAAGTTCCCGCAGCGCCTCTTTTCTCGCTCCGCATTCGAGCAATCTTCCATTCCACTTCAAATCTGGATTCCGCAATGACACCGCTGACCGCCGCTTTTCCCGTCAACCGCATGCGCCGGATGCGGCGCGACGATTTTTCGCGCCGTCTGATGCGCGAAAACCGGCTTTCCGCCGACGATCTGATCTATCCCGTCTTCGTCCGCGAAGGCACGAATGCAGCCGAACCTGTCGCCTCGATGCCCGGCGTCGAGCGTGTGACGATCGACCGCCTGCTCGCCATCGCCGAACAGGCCGCAGAACTTGGCGTGCCCGCGCTGGCCTTGTTCCCGGTCGTTGGCCAGGACGGCAAAACCGAGGATGCGTGCGAAGCCTGGAATCCCGATGGTCTTATGCCGCGCACGTTGCGCGCGCTCAAAGCGCGCTTTCCCGAACTTGGGCTTATCACCGACGTTGCGCTCGACCCCTACACCACGCATGGCCAGGACGGCCTGATCTCGACCTCCGATTCGCGCCGCTACGTCATGAACGACGAAACTGTGGAGGTGCTCGTCAAACAGGCGCTTTGCCATGCCGACGCGGGGGCCGATGTCGTTGCGCCCTCGGACATGATGGACGGGCGTATCGGTGCGATCCGCCAGGCGCTCGAAGCGCGCGGCCATATTCACACTCGGATTCTCGCCTACTCGGCCAAGTACGCATCGAGCTTTTACGGCCCGTTCCGCGATGCGCTCGGCTCGGCCGCAAATCTTGGCAAGGGGAACAAATACACCTATCAGATCGACCCGGCCAATTCCGACGAAGCAATCCGCGAAGTCGCGCAGGACATCGCCGAAGGCGCCGACATGTTCATGGTTAAGCCCGGCCTGCCTTACCTCGACATCGTGCGGCGCGTGAAGGCCGAACTCGGCGTGCCGACCTTCGCCTACCAGGTCAGCGGCGAATACGCGATGCTGCAGGCTGCGGTGCAGAACGGCTGGCTCGACGGACGCGCTTGCGTGCTCGAAGCGCTGCTCGCCTTCAAACGCGCCGGCGCCGACGGCATCCTGACGTATTCCGCACTCGACGCCGCGCGCTGGCTCAAGGACGCGCGCTGAACCGATGCTGTCGCGATGTTGTCGGTAAGGCCGATGGCGGCGGGCGACCTGGCTCCGGTCTTCGATTTGCAATGCCGCGCGCACGAATCGGACTACCACGAACCGCGCGCCGCGCTGGCAAGCCGCTTCGACTTGGGGCGCGAGGCCTGCCTCGTCGCCGAACTCGGCCGGCGGCCGCTCGCCTACCTGCTGGCCCATCCCTGGGCCGGAGCGCCGCCTCGGCTGCATGAACCGCTCGCACGACTCGCCGCGCCCGATCATCTGTTCCTGCACGATCTGGCGGTCGCACCCGAGGCGCGCGGTATCGGCGCGGCAGGCGCGCTCGTGGCTGGCCTGATCGAATATGCGGGCCGTTCGGCCTATGCAGAAATTCGCTTGGTCGCGCTCGCCGGCGCGGACGGCTTCTGGCTGCGCCTTGGCTGGTCGGCCGCTCCCGGCGCGGCGCTCGACCGCACCTACGGCGCTGGCGCGCGCTCGATGCGACGCTGGCTTGGCGTCGCCTAGCGCCGCATCATCACGGTTTCGACGATCAGTATCACGACGGAAACCGCATTCGCGAGCATTGCGCCGGCGGCGAGCGAGACGACGGTTGTCGTCGCCAGCGCGGTCATGCCTTCGCCCGAAATATGCACCGCCCAGCCCCAGTGGATCCCGGCGGCGATCAATTGCAGATCGGCGACCAGACTAGTTGCCAGATGCACCGCGCCGATCTGCGTACGATCGCCGAACTTGAGCACGGTGGCGATCAAATTAACGACGATCGCGACGAAAAGCTCGCTGACATTGTGGTGCAACGGATTATCGATTTCGCCGATGAAAAAGCCGAAGTTCAGCGTGGCGGCAAGAACGATGAAGAAACCGAAAACGACCTTTTCCAGATTCATGTGCAGCTTCCTTTGATCGGAATGCCCCAGGATGCAATAGACATAGGCATCCCGAAGAATGCCTGCCTCAAGGGGTACTGTAGGAACCGAATTCGGTTGGCCACGCATTCTCGGCGAAGTAAGCCGCAATGCGTGGCAATAAGGGTCTATGGTTCCTACTTATCGGCGAGATTTCACTCGGGCGTCTTTTTCGCCCCAGATTGCCCAGCGGGTTTTGCCGCCGTCTGGAAGCCCGCGAACGCTTGCTTGGCGATCTGTTCGAAAGCCTCGCGACTCGCCGCGAAGGTTTTTTCCATCGCGCTGAAGGCTTCGGCCGGATTCGTCGGCAAGCCCTTCATGCCTTGCTGCATCGCCTCCCCGATGTGCTTGGCGAAATCTTGCGCGAAAGCCTGCGTGCCGCCGGCGATCTGCGCCGACAGCGTGCGGCCGAGTTCGGTCTGGAATTCGGTTGTCATTTCGGCGATCCGGCGCGTCGCGGCAAGCATGCTTTGCGTGGCATCCTGGGCGAAGCGCGCGCGCAGCGCCGTCAGTTCCGCCGGGTCTTTTGCGGCGCCGGCTTCCTGCATGTTGCGAACGCTTTGCTCGAACATCTCGCGCGCGATGCCGAGCTGGAATTCGATCATGCGGCGCGAATTGTCGAAGGAAAGTTCGGCCAGTTTCATTGTCGTTTCGAGGTTGCGCTGGCTCGTTGCGGCAATCGCGGCTTCAGGCTTGGTAGAAGACATGCTTAGGCTCCCTGGTTGCGGACCGCGCGGATCGTGCGTGTCCTTTGCGGACGATAGCAGGCTGCGCACAGCACGGCAAAAGGTGCGGGCAAGCGGGGCTTGAAATCGATCTTGCATACCCCACCTAGGCTTAAGACAACGGGAGTTCGCAAATGAGATTCGACAAACTGACCACCAAGTTCCAGGCCGCGCTTGCCGATGCGCAGAGCATCGCGGTCGGTAACGACAATCCGAATATCGATCCGCAGCATCTGTTGCTTGCGCTCTTGAATCAGGACGACGGAGGCGCGGTATCGCTGCTGCAAAAAGCCGGCGTCAACGTGCCGCCGCTCAAGCGTGCGCTCGAAAACGCGGTCAAGAATCTGCCGAAGGCCGAAGGCGCCAGCGGCGAAGTGGCCGTTAACCGCGATTTGGGCAATCTCTTGAACCTGTGCGATCGCGAGGCGCAAAAACGCGGCGACCAGTTCATTGCGAGCGAAATGTTCCTGCTTGCACTTACCGAGGAAAAGAGCCCGGCCGGCCGGCTCGCCAGGGAATACGGCTTGCAGCGCCGCGCGCTCGAAGCGGCGATCGAGGCCGTGCGCGGCGGTGCGTCTGTCGGCAGCGCGGATGCCGAGGCGCAGCGCGAATCGCTGAAAAAATATTGTCTCGACCTGACCGAGCGCGCACGCGCCGGCAAGCTCGATCCGGTGATCGGCCGCGACGACGAGATTCGCCGCGCAATTCAGATTTTGCAGCGGCGTACCAAGAATAATCCGGTACTGATCGGCGAGCCCGGCGTCGGCAAGACTGCGATTGTCGAGGGCCTCGCGCAGCGCATTATTAACGGCGAAGTGCCCGAAAGCCTTAAGGGCAAGCGCGTGCTCTCGCTCGACATGGCGGCCCTCTTGGCCGGCGCGAAGTACCGTGGCGAATTCGAGGAGCGGCTCAAGGCCGTACTCAATGACATCGCCAAGGACGAAGGCCAGATCATTGTTTTCATCGACGAATTGCACACAATGGTCGGCGCCGGTAAGGCCGAGGGCGCCATCGATGCCGGCAATATGCTCAAGCCCGCGCTCGCGCGCGGTGAACTGCATTGCATCGGCGCGACGACGCTCGACGAATATCGCAAATACATCGAGAAAGACGCCGCGCTCGAACGCCGTTTCCAGAAAGTGCTCGTGGGCGAACCCAGCGTCGTGAGCACGATTGCGATCCTGCGCGGCTTGCAGGAGAAATACGAACTGCATCACGGCGTCGACATCACCGACCCGGCGATTGTCGCCGCCGCCGAGTTATCGCACCGCTATATCACCGACCGCTTTCTGCCCGACAAGGCAATCGATCTGATCGACGAGGCGGCCGCGCGGATCAGGATGGAAATCGACTCCAAGCCCGAGTCGATGGACCGGCTCGACCGCCGTCTCATCCAGCTCAAGATCGAACGCGAGGCGGTCAAGAAAGAGAAGGACGAAGCTTCGCAGAAGCGGCTGGGCCTGATCGAGGACGAAATCGGGCGACTCGACCGCGAATATGCCGACCTCGACGAGATCTGGCGCGCCGAGAAGGCGCAGGTGGCGGGCAGCCAGCACATCAAGGAGGCCATCGACAAGCTGCGCGTGCAGATGGAAGAAGCCAAACGCCGTGGCGATTGGCAGAAGATGAGCGAACTCCAATACGGCGAATTGCCCAAGCTCGAAGCCCAGCTCAAGGCCGCCGAAGGCGCGGGTGCTGCCGCCGCGCCGAACAAGCTGCTGCGCACGCAGGTCGGCGCCGAGGAGATCGCCGAAGTCGTCTCGCGCGCAACCGGCATTCCGGTTGCGAAGATGATGCAGGGCGAGCGCGAGAAGCTCTTGCACATGGAAACCAAATTGCATGAACGCGTCGTCGGCCAGGACGAGGCGGTGCTGCGTGTTGCCGATGCGATCCGCCGTTCGCGCGCGGGTTTGTCGGAGGAGGGCAGGCCCTATGGCTCCTTCCTCTTCCTCGGCCCGACCGGCGTCGGCAAGACCGAGCTTTGCAAGGCGCTCGCCGGCTTCCTCTTCGATTCGGAGGAACACCTGATCCGCATAGACATGAGCGAATTCATGGAAAAACATTCGGTCGCCCGCCTGATCGGTGCGCCGCCTGGCTACGTCGGCTACGAAGAAGGCGGCTATCTGACCGAACAAGTGCGGCGTAAGCCGTACTCGGTCATCCTTTTCGATGAGGTCGAAAAGGCGCACCCGGACGTATTCAACGTGCTGCTACAGGTACTCGACGATGGCCGCATGACGGACGGGCAGGGCCGCACCGTCGATTTCAAGAACACTGTCATCGTCATGACATCGAATCTTGGCAGCCCGATGATCCAGTCGATGGCAGGGCAGGGCTACGAGGCAGTCAAGACGGCCGTGATGGAGGAAGTCAAAGGCTTCTTTCGCCCCGAGTTCATCAATCGGATCGACGAAGTCGTCGTGTTCCACGGACTCGGTAGCGCGCATTTGAAGTCGATTGCGAAAATCCAGCTCGGCTATCTCGAACGAAGGCTTGCGCGGCTCGAAATCGGCTTCGAAGTTACGGAAGCGGCGCTCGACGAGATCGCGAGGGCGGGTTTCGATCCGGTATTCGGCGCGCGTCCGCTCAAACGGGCGATTCAGGAGCACATCGAAAACCCGCTCGCACGGCTAATTTTGGAAGGGCGCTTCGGGGCCAAGGACACGGTTGCCGTTGCTGCGTCGGATGGCGCGATCAGCTTTGCGAAGGTGAGTTGAACGAGAGCGCCGAATCGCGACCCGTTCATGGTGCAAGGGAACTTGCAGAACGAGTCCCGCTTCGGCGCACAGCCAGAATGCGCGGGTTGAAAGTACCCAGGAGCACCCGATCGATCCTGTTTGTTATTGCCGGCTCGGCTTCGAGCGGCTCACAAATTAAAGCCCCCGGCTTTGCCGGGGGCTATTTACTGTTACGGGTGTGAAGCCTTGGTATTCATGAGGTCTTCACCGCCGGATTCAAGCTATAGCGCCCGACGAACGATGCTTCGGCCAGCACATGTCCGGCAATCGCGGCGCGTAGCTCGGTGCCCGTGAACGCGCCTTCTAGCGGCGTACGTGCGATGTCGAGCGCGTAGAGCGTGAAGACGTAGCGGTGCGGGATCGAATCGTTCCAGGGCGGGCAGGGGCCATCGTAGCCGAAGTATTGGCCTGTCATGGCGGCGTCCCCGGCGAACCAGCCGGTGTAGTCGTTGAGACCCTGGCGCGCTTCCATACCGGTTGCGGGGCCGGATTTACCGTGCGGCGCGATGCCTTCGGAAAATGCGCCGGGCGCAATGCCATGCATGTCAGCGGGTAAGTCTACGAGCAACCAGTGGAAGAAATCGACGCGCGGCAGATCGGCCGGGATGCTGCGGCCTTCCTGGTTTACGTCGTCGCCACGGCTTGGTACGTCGGGATCGTGGCAAATTAAGACAAGCGATTTGGCCGTAGCCGGTACCTCGCTCCATTCGAAGTGCGGGTTTCGATTCGTCGATAGCGCGATGTGACCTTGGCTTGCCGGTACGGCGAAGGCAAATTCACCGGGAATCGATGCGCCGTTTTCGAAACTGTTGCTCCAGAGTTTCACATGAACCTCCTTGGGATCGTGGAATGCAGCAGGCGCTTAGGCGACACTGCGGCGGCGGAAATCGCTGGGACGGAAGCCGAGCGCGTAGAGCGTGCCGAAATAGGAGGCGGCACCGAGTACAACCATAAAGGCGAGGCGCGCGACCCGCAGCAGTTTGCCGCCGACGAGCCAGGATGCCTCGCTACCCATCGCGAACCAGAGCACTGCCGCCATCACAACCACGGCCGCCATCAGTTTGAGGGTAAACAGCGCCCAGCCCGTTTGCGGCGTGTAGGCGCCGCGTTTGCGCAGCCAGTGGTAGAGCAGCCCTGCATTGAGCGTTGCGGCGAGCCCGATCGAGAGCGCGAGTCCGGCATGCGCGAGCGGCGTGAAAAATATGAAAACCGCATTCATCGCCTGGGTCGCGCAGAGCGTGAACAGCGCGATTTTCAGCGGTGTGCGGATGTCTTGGCGCGAGTAGAAGGCGGGCGCGAGGATCTTTACGAGGATCAGGCCCGAGAGCCCGACCGAATAAGCCAGCAGCGCCTGACGCGTTTGCAGCACATCGATCGCGCCGAATTTGCCGTGGTGGAAGAGCGTGGCAATCAGCGGCACGCCTAGCACCGCAATTGCGGCGGCGGCTGGCAGCGTGAGCAGTAGCGCGAAGCGCAGGCCCCAGTCGAGCGTGGCCGAGAATTCGCTGGTGTCGCGGCTGGCGCTGAGTTTCGACAGGCTTGGCAGGAGGATGGTGCCGAGCGCGACGCCGAGAATGCCGCTCGGGAATTCCATCAGCCGGTCGGCATAGTTGAGCCAGGAAATGCTGCCTTCGCGCAAGTGGGAGGCGAAACTTGTGTTGATTAAAAGGCTCACCTGCGCGACCGAAACGCCGAGCGTGGCCGGCGCCATGAGTTTGAGAATGCGATTGACGCCAGGGTCGTTAAAACGCAGCGACAAGCGCGGCAGCAGGCCGAGTCTGGCGAGCGCCGGAATTTGCAGTGCCAGTTGCGCTGCGCCGCCGATGAACGCCCCCCAGGCCAGCGCCTTGACCGGCACGTCGAAGTAGGGCGCGGCGAACAAGGCCATCGCGATCATTGCGAGATTGAGCAGAACCGGCGTGAAGGCGGGGACCGCGAAGCGGCTCCAGGTATTGAGTACGCCGGCCGCGAGCGCGACGAGTGCCATGAAGAAAATGTACGGGAAGGTCACGCGCGTGAGGGCGACCGTCAGCGCGAACTTGTCGGGGTCCTTTTCAAAACCGCCCGCCGTCAGCTCAATGATGAACGGCGCGCCAATGATGCCGAGGAGCGTTATCGCGAAAACCGCAAGCCCGAGCAGCGTCGCGACATGATTGATCAAGGCGTTCGCTTCTTCGGGCGTGCGGCGGTTTTTGTATTCGGACAGAATCGGCACGAAGGCTTGCGAAAACGCACCTTCGGCGAACAGGCGCCGCAGCAGATTGGGCAGGCGGAAGGCGACATTGAAGGCGTCGGTGTAGAAGCCGGCGCCGAAAAGGCTGGCGATCAGGGTTTCGCGCAGGAGGCCGAGAATGCGCGAGACGAAAGTCAGGCCGCTGATTGTGGCGAAAGCCTTGAGAAGATTCACGTTGTGCGCGGCAGCGAGGAAACGGCGCATCATATCGACGCCCCTTGCATGCGGCAACCATTTGGGCTTGCATGGCAGCGATATTTTGTTTAAAATCGCCGGCTTTCCTACGGACTGGACGTTCCAAATGGCCAACACGGTACAAGCCCGCAAACGTGCGCGCCAAGCGCTGGCCGCGCGTACTCATAACGCCAGCCTGCGTTCCCGCCTGCGTACTGCGATCAAAGCCGTGCGCAAGGCTGTGGATGCCGGCGACAAGACTGCTGCGCAACAAGTTTTTCAGCAGTCGATGGGCGTGATCGATTCGATCGCGGACAAGAAGATCATCCACAAGAACAAGGCTTCCCGCCATAAGTCGCGTCTTGCGGCGGCGGTCAAGGCAATGGGCGCTGCTGCGGCCTGAGTTGTTCCTGGACTGATCCAAACAAAACGGCTTCCCTTGGGAGGCCGTTTTGTTTTTGCGTTGCCGAACGAAAACGGTCTTATTCTTCCTCGGTGAAGGGTTCGACCTGCAAATCGTTATCCTTCGCGAAGCTCACAAGGAAGTTGTAAGCCAGCGGTTCGAGTTCGTGGAGCCGCTTGTCGACGATCACGCATTTATCACCGCTCTTTGTGCTGCTGGGGCGCACATATGGCGAATAGCGCATTTTTTTTTCCGCGCCGAAGGCCGACATGACGCCGGAGAGGCGGTCGGACCAGTCGCTCGGACGAAATTTGCGGCCTTCGCGGGTCAGGCCGATGATGACGAAACTCTCTATGGGCATTGTGTGCTCCGGGACACGGGCGAACGGATGGTCCCGCGATCTTGCTCTCTGGCGGCAACTGGCTGCGGATTCTAGCAGAGCGCCACCTTGCGCCACGGCATACCATCCGTCGGCGTATGGGCCTAGCTTCTTGCGCAGCATCCGGTTGGCATCGACTCGCCTTGCCGCCTGCCGTAAAATCCACGCTTCCCGTTGAGAGCCGACGCGTATTCGTGCGCGGCCCCCACGTACAAACCATACCGGGTTCGCCCCCCTGGACCGGTGTCAGGAGACAAGGCCGCGAAGGCCGACCCATACCATGACCGCGCCCAAGCATTTTCTACAATTTAACGATTTCACCCGCGACGAATTCAATTACCTATTCGAGCGCACGCGCTGGATCAAGGAGCGTTTCAAGCGCTACGAGACCTACCACCCGCTGTTCGACCGCACGCTCGTCATGATTTTCGAGAAAGCCAGCACGCGCACGCGGCTGTCGTTCGAAGCCGGCATGTTCCAGCTCGGCGGTTCGGCGATCTATCTGAATACGCGCGATTCCCAACTCGGCCGCGGCGAGCCGGTCGAGGACGCGGCGCAGGTGATTTCGCGCATGAGCGATGTCGTGATGATCCGTACCTTCGAGCAGGAAATCGTCGAACGCTTCGCCGCGAACTCGCGGGTGCCCGTGATCAATGGATTGACGAACGAGTACCACCCCTGCCAGATCCTCGCCGACATTTACACCTTCATCGAACATCGCGGCTCGATTCAGGGCAAGACCGTCGCCTGGGTCGGCGACTCGAACAACGTCTGCAACACTTGGTTGCAAGCGGCCGAGGTGCTCGATTTCAATGTCCATGTTTCGACGCCGCCTGGCTACGAGGTCGAGGCCGAGCGCGCGAATCTCTACGGCACGAGCCACTTCGAGCAATTTACCGATCCGATGGAGGCCGTGGCGGGTGCCGACATCATCACGACCGATGTCTGGACTTCGATGGGTTTCGAAGCCGAGAACGAAGAGCGTCTGCGCGATTTCGCTGATTGGTGCGTGGATGGCGACATGATGCGCGCGGCCAGGCCCGATGCGTTATTCATGCATTGCTTGCCGGCACACCGTGGCGAGGAAGTAACGGCCGAGGTCATCGACGGACCGAACAGCGCCGTATGGGACGAGGCCGAGAACCGCCTGCATGCGCAGAAGGCGCTGCTCGAATATCTCGTCGCCGGCCGCGTGAATGCCAAGTAGGCGCGAATACGCCGCATAAAGCGGAGTTTCCCTGCGCGGCCGGGTTCAACGTAATACAATCGTCGGCTTGACTTTCGTCCGCCGGGCGGAAGTCGTGCCCGATCCCGTCCGTGCATCCGCTTCGTTCGGCGCAGACGGTGACCTGCTATTCCGGCTTGAATGCGTGCCCCGTGGGTGCTGCGCGAACATCGAGGACAAACATGAGTGATGTGAAGAAGGTAGTCCTGGCTTACTCCGGTGGCCTGGATACGTCGGTAATCCTGAAGTGGCTGCAGGATAACTATCGCTGCGAGATCGTAACCTTCACGGCCGATCTGGGGCAGGGCGAGGAGCTGGAGCCGGCGCGCGCCAAGGCGCTCAAGTTCGGCATCAAGCCCGAGAACATCTTCATCGAGGATCTGCGCGAAGAGTTCGTGCGCGACTACGTTTTCCCGATGTTCCGCGCCAATGCGGTCTATGAGGGCCAGTACCTGCTCGGCACCTCCATCGCCCGCCCGCTGATTGCCAAGCGCCAGATAGAGATCGCGCGCGAAGTCGGCGCCGACACGGTTTCCCACGGTGCGACCGGCAAGGGCAACGACCAGGTCCGCTTCGAGCTCGGCTATTACGCCCTCGAACCGGGCATCAAG
>JAVBKC010000071.1:0-37791 GCA_031554255.1 Niveibacterium sp. | reverse complement strand
CTCGCATGCCCCCGGAATGCTTGCCGTGGGCCGGGCAGCGAAGCGTTTGAGCACCTTCTTTGCCCGACTGTTACGCCGCGGATCGCCAAGATCGATATCCGCGAATTCTTCCTCCACCCAGCTATCTAGCGGGTTGTCCATGGGGCTCAAAATTTCAGAATTGAACACCGTGTCGGGCAGGCTTGTACACTCTTCTGCTCAACCATGTCTTCTGCTGCGAGCGCTGGGTGCTCATCGGGGCGGGGGGACTTCTGTATAACGAGATGGGTTAAGCCTGGCTGTATCTGGCCAGCATCTTCATGCTGTGAAATAATCGAAGATTGTATTTTTGTTGTGGTACTGGCATGGCACTTCATACGCTGTACGAAAAGCTCTGGGACAGCCACGTTGTCCACCAGGAAGACGACGGAACGGCGCTGATCTACATCGACCGTCACCTGATTCATGAGGTCACGAGCCCGCAAGCTTTTGAAGGTCTGCGGCTGGCTGACCGCAAGCCTTGGCGCGTCAATTCCATTGTCGCCACGGCCGACCACAACACGCCGACAACGCACTGGGAGCGCGGCATCGACGATCCGATCTCGCGTCAGCAGGTCGAAACCCTGGACGCGAATATCCGCGCCGTTGGCGCCAAGGCGTATTTCCCGTTTCGCGATGTGCGCCAGGGCATCGTCCATGTGATCGGGCCGGAAAACGGCGCGACATTGCCGGGCATGACGGTCGTTTGCGGCGATTCGCATACTTCTACCCACGGCGCGTTCGCCTGCCTTGCGCACGGCATCGACACCTCGGAAGTCGAGCATGTGCTTGCCACGCAATGCCTGTTGCAGAAAAAATCCAGGACCTTGCTGATCAAGGTAGACGGCCCGCTTGGCAAGGGTGTGTCGGCCAAGGACATCCTCCTGCATGTGATTGGCTGCATTGGCACGGCAGGTGGCACCGGCTACGCGATGGAATTCGGCGGTTCGACGATCCGTGCGTTGTCGATGGAAGGCCGCATGACGCTTTGCAATATGGCGATCGAGGCGGGGGCGCGCGCCGGCCTCGTCGGCGTGGACGACGTGACAATCAACTATCTGCGTGGCCGCGATTTTTCGCCCAGGGCCGATCTTTGGGATAAGGCGGTGGCCTATTGGCGCACGCTGGTGTCCGACTACGGCGCAGAGTTCGACCGCGTTGTCGAGATCGACGCGCGCGGCATTTTGCCTCAGGTCACCTGGGGCACTTCGCCCGAAATGGTCATGACGATAGACGGCGCGATTCCCGATCCGGACAAGGAAACCGATCCGGTGCGCCGCGAAGGCTACAGCCGCGCGCTGCAATACATGGGACTTACGCCGAAAACCAAGATTGTCGATGTTCGGATAGACAAGGTTTTCATCGGCTCCTGCACGAATTCGCGCATCGAGGATCTGCGCGAGGCTGCGGTCGTTGCGCGCGGTCGCCATATCGCCGACAACGTGAAGCTCGCGCTCGTGGTGCCGGGCTCGGGGCCGGTCAAGCGCCAGGCCGAGGCCGAGGGGCTGGACAAGATCTTCAAGGCGGCGGGCTTCGAATGGCGCGAGCCGGGCTGTTCGATGTGCCTGGCGATGAACGCCGACCGGCTCGAACCGGGCGAGCGTTGCGCCTCGACTTCGAACCGCAACTTCGAAGGCCGCCAAGGCGCGGGAGGCCGCACACACTTGGTGAGCCCGGCGATGGCGGCCGCGGCGGCGATTGCCGGCCGTTTCGTCGATGTGCGCGAAATTCTGTGAGTGAGGAGAGCCGCTTATGAAAGCGCTGCAACTCGGTCTGGCTGCATTGCTCGCAATTGCGCTCGCAGCCTGCAACACGGTCCACGGCTTCGGCAAGGATGTCGAAAAGGTCGGCGACGCGATTCAAAAAGGTGCCAGCAAGTAATGGATAAATTCACCGTCCTCGACGGCCTGGTTGCGCCGCTCGACCGCGCCAACGTCGATACCGATGCGATCATCCCGAAGCAGTTTCTCAAGTCGATCAAGCGTTCCGGCTTCGGCCCCAACCTGTTCGACGAATGGCGCTACATGGATCGCGGCGAGCCTGGCATGGACAATGCACCGCGTCCGCTCAACCCGAATTTCGTGCTGAACCAGACGCGCTACCAGGGCGCCCGCATTCTGCTCACACGCGATAACTTCGGCTGCGGCTCCTCGCGCGAGCATGCGCCCTGGGCGCTCGAAGACTACGGTTTCCGCGCGCTGATCGGCACGAGTTTCGCCGATATTTTCTTCAACAATTGCTTCAAGAACGGCGTGCTGCCGATCCAGCTGCCAGCGGCCGAGGTTGATGCGCTATTCGATCAGGTCGCGCAGGCACCGGGCTACACACTCAGGATCGATCTGGCGGCGCAGACGGTGACGCGCCCGGACGGCAAGGCGATCCCTTTCGCTGTCGACGCGTTCCGCAAATACTGTCTGCTGAACGGTTTCGACGACATTGGTCTTACCTTGCGCCATGCCGAGAAAATCCGCGAGTTCGAAGCCCGCCGCCAGTCCGAACAGCCCTGGCTCTTTACCTGAGAGATTCGATGAAAATCTGTGTTCTGGCCGGCGATGGCATCGGCCCCGAAATCGTCGCGCAAGCGGTTCGCGTACTTGAAGCTTTGCGCAGCGACGGCCTCAAAATCGAAATGGAGCCGGCACTGCTCGGCGGTTGCGCGGTCGATGCGACCGGCCAGCCTTACCCTGAGGCGACGCAAAGACTCGCGCGCGCGGCTGACGCTGTGCTGCTCGGCGCGGTCGGTGGCCCGCAGTGGGACAATCTGCCGCGTCCGCAGCGGCCCGAGCGCGGCCTGCTCGGTATCCGCCGTGATCTCGAACTCTTTGCCAATCTGCGCCCGGCCATCCTTTACCCGGAACTTGCGAACGCTTCGACGCTGAAGCCCGAAGTCGTCGCCGGGCTCGACATCCTGATCGTGCGCGAATTGACCGGCGATATTTACTTCGGCGAGCCGCGCGGTATCGAGGTGCGCGATGGCCAGCGCGTTGGCTGGAATACCATGATTTATTCGGAGACCGAGGTTCGCCGCATCGGCAAGGTGGCTTTCGAAGCTGCGCGCCGCCGCAATAAACGCGTCTGCTCGGTGGATAAAATGAACGTACTGGAAACGACGCAGCTCTGGCGCGACGTGATGATCGAGCTGTCTCGCGATTTCCCGGACGTCGAACTCTCGCACATGCTCGTCGATAACGCCGCGATGCAACTCGTCAAGGCGCCCAAGCAGTTCGACGTGATGGTTACCGGCAATATGTTCGGCGACATCCTCTCGGACGAAGCCTCGATGCTGACAGGATCGATTGGCATGCTGCCCTCGGCCTCGCTCGATGCGAAAAATAAGGGTCTGTACGAACCGAGCCACGGGTCGGCGCCCGATATCGCCGGCAAGGGACTCGCGAACCCTTTGGCGACCATCCTGTCCGTCGCCATGATGCTGCGCTACAGTTTCAATGACGAAGCGGCTGCCGCGCGCATCGAAACAGCGATCAAAAAGGTACTGGCCCAGGGGCTGCGCACCGGCGACATCTGGGAAGAGGGCACTCGCCGCGTGGGCACCCGCGAGATGGGCGACGCGGTGCTTGCCGCTCTGATATGAACATCGGGTAATGCTGAACGTACAAGCATTTGCCGCGAACGAGACGACCTTGCCGGTATTGGCAGGTTTCGCTACGTCCATCATTACCACCATCAAGACGACCGGGATTAAAACCATCCCGGCTTGATCCATTACCTCCACCGCGTCCTAGCTCCCTGCCGGCGGTGAAGGCAGTGGAAACGGGCGGGGGGCGGAAGAAGGAAGATTCAAATGCGTGTCGGTTTTGTCGGTTGGCGTGGCATGGTGGGCTCCGTTCTCATGCAGCGCATGCGGGACGAGAAGGATTTCGAACTCATCGAACCGGTTTTCTTTACGACGTCCAACGTTGGCGGAAAAGGTCCGGATCTCGGCCGCGAGTTGCCCGCGCTCAAGGACGCCTCGGACGTGAATGAGTTGCGCGCGATGGACGTGATCGTCACCTGCCAGGGCGGCGACTACACGACCGAGGTTTATCCGAAGCTGCGCGCGATCGGCTGGAACGGCTACTGGGTAGATGCGGCCTCGACGATGCGGATGCAGGACGATGCGGTGATCATTCTCGATCCCGTAAACCAGCACGTCATCGACGCAGCGCTCGCCAAGGGCGTCAAGAACTACATCGGTGGCAACTGCACGAACTCGATCCTGTTGATGGGTGTAGGTGGCCTGTTCCGCGAAGGTCTGGTCGAATGGGTCTCCTCGATGACCTACCAAGCCGCGAGCGGCGGCGGCGCGAATCACATGCGCGAACTACTCAAGGGTATGGGCGTGATCCACGCGGCGGTTGCCGATGAACTGGCGACGCCGGCATCTGCGATCCTCGACATCGACCGCAAGGTCGCCAAGACGATCCGCGAGGACGTACCGAGCGAATTCTTCGGCGCGCCGCTCGCCGGCGGTTTGATCCCCTGGATCGACAAACAACTCGAAAACGGCCAGTCCAAGGAAGAGTGGAAGGGACAGGCCGAGGTCAACAAGATCCTCGGCACCGAGCAGGCAATCCCGGTCGATGGCCTTTGCGTCAGAATCGGCGCGATGCGCTGCCATAGCCTTGCCTTGACGCTCAAGCTCCGCCGCGATTTGCCGTTGTCTGATATCGAAGCAGTCATCAAATCGGGCAATCCGTGGGTCAAGTGGGTGCCGAACGACCGCGAGGTTTCGGTTCGCGAGCTGACGCCAGCGGCGATTACCGGTGGACTGGAAGTCGGCGTCGGGCGCGTGCGCAAGCTGAACATGGGGCCGGAGTATGTGTCCGCCTTCGTGATTGGCGACCAACTTTTGTGGGGCGCGGCCGAACCGCTGCGCCGCATGCTGCGCATCCTTCTCTTGCGGTAGTCGCACGTCATGGCTGCGGGCGCTGCGGTAAGCTGCGTCCGTGGCGCCTTGTGTCTAAGGTTGTCCGCTCCCACATGGAATATTCATATATAGGTTTAGCTTGCTACGCTAAACCTATGATGTTATTTTGATAAGCTAAAAAAACCGCGCCTTTCAAAAGCAGAGTCGATGAAGACCAAGTTCCGCGCAAGTCTGATCGCGGTGGCAATTGCCACCCTTCCTCTCGGGGCCTTTGCTGCCGGCCTGGGCCGCATCAACGTCTTTACTGGTCTTGGCCAGCCGCTTCGGGCCGAGGTCGAGGTAACGGGCTCTTCCGAAGAGATCGATTCGATCAACGCGCGAGTCGCTTCGCAGGATACGTTCCGGAATGCGAACCTCGAATATCCTGCCTATTTTTCCTCGCTGAAATTCGCCGTCGAAAAACGTGCGAACGGTGCGCTCATCAAGATCAGCAGCGACAAACCTATCGACGAGCCTTTCGTCGATATGTTGCTGGAACTCAATTGGGCGGGCGGCCGCCTGGTGCGCGAGTACACCTTCCTGCTCGACCCGATAGACACGAAAGAGCAGCTTGCAGCGCGGCCATTGCCGACTGCCCCGGCCGCGCGGGGCGCCGATGAAACTACGTCGCCAAATGGCGTGGGTAAAACCCGTGGCGGCAGTGTTGCCATACCCAAATCGGTAGCGCGCACAACGGTGGAAAAGCCCGTTGCGACGGGCGATTATGTCGTCAAACCCGGTGACACCTTGAGCCGGATCGCAAACCAGGCGAAACCGAACGACGCAAGTCTCGAACAGATGCTTGCCGCGCTTTACACGACGAACTCATCGAGTTTCGCCAAGGGTGACATCAACCGCTTGATGGCCGGGCAGGTTCTGAAGTTGCCCGAAGCCAACGAGGTCAAGGGGATCTCGCGCGAAGAAGCGCACAAGGTGCTTTCCGCACCTTCGACGAATTTTTCCGCCTATCGTCAGAAGATGGCTGCGGCTGTCGCCGCAGCACCGGCGAAGGAAAGTGCCGCACAACAATCGGTGAGCGGCAAGATCACGCCGAAGGTCGAAGAGCCGGCGGTGCTTGCCGAGTCGGGCGATAAGCTCAAAATTTCGCGGACTCAAATAGCCAAGAAGGGGACTGCGGCAGAGGACAATTCTGCGGCGAACCGTGTGCTGGCGCTCGAATCGGATCTGGTTGCACGCGAAAAGGCGCTCAAGGAAGCCAACGAGCGCGCCGCGCAGCTCGAAACTAACGTGCAGGAACTGCAGAAGCTGGTCGAAATGAAAAACCAGGCTTTGGCTGATCTGCAAAAGCAGGCCAAGGCCTCGGCGCAAAGCGCCGTGCCTGTCGCAAAGCCAGACCCGGTAGCCGCTGCGCAGAGTGCAACCCCGACCGAAGCGGCACAACCCACAGCCGAGGCCGCGCAGAGCGCGCCTGTTGTCGCCGAGGCCAGCGCACCGGCTGCGGCCGCTGTGGAACAGTCCGAGCCGGCGGCCAAGCCGAAGAAGGCTATCGAACCACCGCCCGAAGAAGAGCCGGACTTCATCGACAGCATGCTGGAAAATGCGGGTTCGCTGGCGGCAGGTCTTGGCGCACTGATCCTCGCGCTAGTCGGCTGGTTGATTTACCGTAAGCGTAAGGCTAAACCGCAGACCGACTTCGACAGATCGCCACCGATCAGTCGTGAACCGGTGCTTGGCCCGGCGGACGATGCACAAATGGACGAAGCGAAAGAGTCGAGCGCTCCCGCGCCGGATTCCGTGCCGTCTTTTTCGCCCAGGCTGGCCTCGACCGACGACGATGAAAACGTTGATCCGCTTGCCGAAGCCGACGTATACATCGCTTATGGCCGCGACACGCAAGCCGAGCAAATTCTGCTCGATGCGCTGAAGTCCGAACCGGAGCGCACGGCGGTCTACGTCAAGTTGCTCGAAATCTACCACCAGCGCAAGAGCGTCAAAAAGTTCGAAAATATCGCGACCGATCTACACGCACTGACCCGTGGCGAAGGTCCGGATTGGGCGCGGGCGGTCGAACTTGGTGCGCAGATCGATCCCGAAAATCCGCTCTATCGCTATACGAGCGAGGCGGAGCCCGCAATCGAGGAAGTTGCCGCGCCTGTTGCCGATGCCGAGCCGCTCGCATTCTCATTCGACGAACCCGAACCGGAGCCCGTTGCGCCAGCGCTGACCGCCCTTGACAGCGATAGCAGTTTACAAATGCAAGCGACCTGGACGGTGCCCGGCGATATCGGCCAAGTCGAGCGCAACGCTCCGGTGCAAAGCGCCGTGGTGGATGTGCCTGCCGCTACGAAAACCGACGATCTTGGCCTGGACTTCAACCTCGATCTCGATGCAGCGCCGGACCAAACGCAACCGGTCAAGCCTTTCGGCGTTTTCGATCCGCTTGAATTCGGCACTGATACTGAGCCTGGGATCGACGATCTATCCGACGCCGCGCCTGTCGCGCCGGAAGCAGAAAAAGCTGCCGCATTGGCGCGCGATCTGGACGATTTCGACGCCTTGCCCTCACTCGACGATGAAGCCGCAATTGCCCCTTCGGTCGCCGCTGAGGCGGATGCGCTGATCGATCTCGAAAAGACGAATTTCAAAGACGATTTGTTGGACTTCGACATTGAGCACACCGAACCTGTCGAGGAGCATGCAATCGATCTTTCGGATATCGATCTCGAATTGACGCCGCCGACCGTGGACGAGCACGAAGAGGCTTTGCTGACCCAGATCGAAGCCCCGCCGGATGAGGCGTCGCTCGATGAAGATCTCGACGTAAACGAGGAGGTGGCGACCAAACTCGAACTCGCGCGGGCCTACGAGGAAATGCGCGATTTTGAAGGCGCGCGCGAACTACTCGAAGAAGTGATGGCGGACGGTTCCCGGGCGCAGAAACGCGAAGCCGAGGCCATTTTGGCCCGCCTGGCCTAAGCGCTGCTGATTGCCGGACGACTATAGACCTCACCCTGGGCTCATCCTGGCCGGATGGGCCCTTTTCGCTGTGGTGCTGCAGCAACTCGAATTGCCCCAGATTTTGCCCGCGACGCTGTTTGTCGTCGTGTTCGCGGCCGCGTTGGCGCAAGTGCGCCTTCTGCAACTTCTGCGCCGTAGTCGTTTCCTGATGCTCGCACTATTCCTGATTTACGCGCTGGCCACGCCCGGCGAGCGCCTACCGCATATGCCGTTGTGGTTGCCGATACGGCGCGAAGGCTGCGAACTTGCCCTCCAGCACATACTCGGCCTGATTGGGCTGCTTGCCTCGCTCGCGCTTCTGCTCGAACGCATGTCGCTGGCGCGGCTCGTTGCCGGTCTGTATTCGATTTCTCTACCGCTGGTCTTGATCGGCGTTGCGCGCGATCGCGCAGCCCTGCGGCTTATGCTCGTACTCGACGGTTTGCAGCGCCGGCCGAAGCTCGGCTGGCGAGATTGGCTCACGCCCCCGCCTGCGGAGCAGATCGCGCCGCTCCGGATCGAGCGTAGCGCGTGGCGGACGGGGGATTTTTTGCTGCTGATGCTTATCGCGGCGGTGGTTTTCGTTATGACGATGCACGCATGAAAATCGCACTTGGACTCGAATACGACGGACGCCCATTTGCGGGTTTCCAGAGCCAGTGCGGCCAGGCCACCGTGCAGGACGCGCTCGAAGCGGCGCTCGCACGGATTGCGGCAAATCCGGTGCGTGTTCATTGCGCGGGGAGGACCGATGCGGGTGTGCATGCGGCGGTGCAGGTGGTGCATTTCGAGCTCGCGGCGACGCGACCGCTGAGCGCCTGGGTGCGCGGCGTCAATGCGCATCTGCCCAAGGCCATCGCAGTGAACTGGGCGGTCGAGGCTGGCGCGGACTTTCATGCGCGATTTCTGGCCTGCGCGCGCGGCTATCGCTATATTTTGCTCAATCGTCCGGTACGGCCGGGCATGCTCGCCGGGCGCGTCGGCTGGTTCCATCGACCGCTGGATGCGGACAAAATGGCGCTGGCGGCGACTTCGCTGATCGGCATGCACGATTTTTCGAGCTTCCGCGCGGCCGCATGTCAGGCAAAATCGCCAGTCAAGCGGCTTTATTCGGCAAGTGTCGCGCGGCGCGGCGATTTCATCGTTTTCGAATTCCGCGCCAATGCTTTCCTGCATCACATGGTGCGCAATATCGTCGGCGCGCTCGTGGCGATAGGCAAGGGTGAAGCTCCGCCCGAATGGATCGCCGAATTGTTGGCGCTGCGCGACCGCCGCGATGCCGCGCCGACCTTTCCTGCCGACGGGCTTTATCTTTCGATGATCGAATACCCCCACGGACATGGGCTGCCGAATGGCGGCCTGATCGAATCAAAGATGGAGGATTGCTGGCCTTGAAACGGACTCGGGTGAAAATCTGCGGGCTCACGCGCGAAGAGGATGTCGATGCGGCCGTAGCAGCGGGCGCAGATGCAATGGGTTTTGTCTTCTATAAACCAAGCGCGCGCGCGATCTCCCTCGAACAGGCCGAGCGGCTTTGCCGGCGTATCCCGCCGTTCGTGACGATCGTCGCACTCTTCGTGAATCCCGAACGTTCCGAGGTCGAAGCGGTGCTCGAACGTCTGCCGGTTCAGTTGCTGCAATTTCATGGCGACGAAGATGCCGCATTCTGTGGGAGTTTCGCCAGACCTTATCTGAAAGCCGTGCGGATGCGGCCCGGGGTCGATCTGCTAGAATTGCGCGCCGCGTTTTCTTCGGCTCGGGCGCTTTTGCTCGATGCCTTTGTCGAAGGCTACGGCGGTGGCGGCAAGACCTTCGACTGGTTGCTCGTACCGCAGGAGCTTGCCGCAGAGATCGTGCTCTCGGGCGGCCTGACGGCGGAAAACGTAACCGCTGCGATTCGGGCCTTGAGACCCTGGGCGGTAGACGTGAGCAGCGGCGTGGAAGCCGCGCGCGGTATCAAGGATCCTGAGCGGATCGAAGCTTTCATGGCTGGAGTACGTAATGCAGATATCTGATATGAGCCCCTCCTATGCGCTACCCCACGCAGCGATTTCAAGGCGGCGCTTCGGTGGCTGAAATTTCCTACAACCTGCCGGACGCCAAGGGACATTTCGGCCCGTATGGTGGCGTATTCGTCGCCGAGACGCTGATTCCGGCGCTGGACGAATTACGTGCCGCCTATGCGCAGGCGCTGAACGATCCCGAATTTATCGCCGAGTTCGACTACGAACTCAAGCACTATGTCGGCCGGCCTAGTCCGATTTATCACGCACAGCGCCTGTCGCGCGAACTCGGCGGTGCGCAGATCCTGCTCAAGCGCGAAGATCTGAACCACACCGGTGCGCACAAGGTGAATAACTGCATTGGCCAGGCGCTGCTTGCGCGCCGCATGGGTAAGCCGCGCGTGATCGCCGAAACCGGCGCTGGCCAGCACGGCGTGGCGACCGCGACTGTTGCTGCGCGCTATGGCATGAAGTGCGTCGTCTATATGGGCTCGGAGGACGTCAAGCGCCAGGCGGCGAATGTCTATCGTATGAAATTGCTCGATGCGACCGTCGTACCGGTCGAATCGGGCTCCAAAACGCTCAAGGATGCGCTCAACGAAGCGATGCGCGATTGGGTCACCCATGTTGCCGATACGTTCTACATCATCGGTACAGTCGCAGGCCCGCATCCGTATCCGATGATGGTGCGCGATTTTCAATCGGTGATCGGCCGTGAGGCCATCGTCCAGATGCAGGAAGGCTGGGGGCGTCAGCCCGATATCGTGATCGCCTGCGTCGGCGGCGGCTCGAACGCGATGGGCATTTTCCATCCGTATATTCCGCATGCGGATGTCAAACTCGTCGGCGTCGAAGCCGCTGGCGACGGCCTCGATACCGGCCGTCATGCCGCCTCGCTGATTGCTGGCCGGCCCGGCGTGCTGCATGGCAACCGCACCTATCTTCTACAGGACAAAAACGGCCAGATTACCGAAACGCATTCGGTTTCGGCCGGCCTCGACTATCCTGGCGTCGGCCCCGAGCATGCCTGGCTCAAGGATATTGAGCGCGCCGAATACGTCGCGATCAGCGACACGGAAGCCTTGAACGCATTCCATACGCTTTGCAAGACCGAAGGCATCATTCCGGCGCTCGAATCCTCGCATGCGCTCGCCTATGCCATGAAGCTCGCGCCGACGCTGCCGGCCGACCGCCTGCTGCTCGTCAATCTCTCGGGACGTGGCGACAAGGATATGCACACGGTTGCCGAGAAAAGCGGCATCCAGTTCTGATGACGACCAGGGCCATCGCCGCCGCGCGATGCGCCCATAATTTTTGAAGCGATACTCATGACGCGAATTTCTGCGATGTTCGAGCGGCTCAAGCGCGAAGGCCGGACGGCGCTGATTCCGTACATTGCCGCTGGCGATCCGGAGCCCGCGCTGACCCTGCCCTTGATGCATGCGCTCGTCGAAGGCGGTGCGAATATCATCGAACTCGGGGTGCCGTTCTCCGATCCGATGGCCGACGGTCCGACGATCCAGCGTGCGGCCGAGCGGGCGCTCTCGCATGGCGTCTCGTTGCGCGACGTGCTTGCAATGGTGCGCGAATTTCGCCAGACCGACGACACGACTCCCGTCGTGCTGATGGGCTATGCCAATCCGATCGAAGCGATAGGCGCAGAAGCGTTCGTGAGTCTTGCCGCGGACGCCGGCGTCGATGGCGTGCTCGTCGTCGATTACCCGCCCGAAGAATGCGAAGAATTTTCCACGGCGCTCAAGGCCGTCGGGATCGACCCGATCTTCCTGCTTGCGCCGACCTCGACCGAGGCGCGTATCGCAGCGGTAGCGCGGGCCGGCAGCGGCTACGCTTACTATGTGTCGCTCAAGGGCGTGACGGGTGCGGCGAACCTCGATGTTGCGGCTGTCGTGAGCCGGATTCCGGTCTTGCAAAAGCAGCTTTGCATGCCGGTCGGCGTGGGTTTCGGGATTCGCGATGCGGTGTCCGCGCGCGCTATTGGCGAAGTGGCTGACGCGGTTGTGATCGGCAGCCGCGTGATTGAAGAAATCGAAAACTCGCCGCGCGAGGAAGCGCCTGCGCGTGTTCGCAGATTCCTCGGCGGTATCCGTATCGCACTCGATGAAGACGTGGTGGAGGCTGCACGATGAGCTGGTTAAACAAACTTCTGCCGCCCAAGATCAAGCGCGAGGCGCCGACCCGCAAATCGATTCCCGAAGGCCTTTGGAGCAAGTGCGAGCACTGCGAGGCCGTGCTCTATCGCTCCGACCTCGAAAGCAATCAGCATGTCTGCCCCAAGTGCAGCCATCACAAACGGATTCGCGCCCGTGTGCGGCTCGATCAGCTACTCGACGCCGATGGCCGCTTCGAGATCGGCGCCGAGGTTCTGCCTGTCGATCCGCTGAAGTTCCGCGATTCCAAGCGCTATCCCGAACGGCTCTCGCTCGCCAACGACGACACCGCCGAAGCCGATGCGCTCGTTGTGATGCAAGGCGCGATCAAAACCGTGCCGGTCGTCGTCGCTATTTTCGAGTTCGATTTCATGGGCGGCTCGATGGGTTCGGTCGTCGGTGAGCGCTTCGTGCGTGGCGTGAATGCCGCCGTCGAACAAGGGCTGCCGTTCATCTGCTTCACCGCTTCGGGCGGTGCGCGGATGCAGGAAGGGCTTTTCTCGCTGATGCAAATGGCCAAGACCACTGCCGTGCTGACGCGCCTGTCCGAACACAAGCTGCCGTTCCTCACCGTACTGACGGATCCGACGATGGGCGGAGTGTCGGCGAGCTTCGCCTTCGTCGGCGACGTCGTGATCGGCGAGCCTGGTGCGCTGATTGGTTTTGCCGGCCCGCGCGTGATCGAACAGACTGTGCGCGAAAAATTGCCGGAAGGCTTCCAGCGCTCGGAATTCCTGCTCGAAAAAGGCGCGATCGACATGATCGTCGATCGCCGCGAGCTGCGTGACCGCCTCGCCCAGTTGCTTTTGCTGCTGACGCGCCGCGCCGCCCTCAATTAAAGAGTTGAAGCCGTAGTGACACTGCCTCAGTCGCTGGCTGAGTGGCTCGCTTTTGTCGAGCATCAGCACGTAAGCCCAATCGCGCTAGGTCTTGACCGGGTCGCCCTGGTGCGGGATCGGCTCGGCCTGCAAATCACAGCGCCCATCATTATCGTCGGCGGTACGAACGGTAAGGGCTCGACCTGCGCGATGCTCGAAACCATTCTGGGCGCTGCGGGCTATAGCACCGGGCTTTACACCTCGCCGCATCTGTTGCGCTACAACGAACGCGTCCGCATAAACGGTATGGAAGCGTCGGACGCAGCGCTCGCGGCGGCCTTCGCGCGTGTCGAAGCGGCACGCGGCGAGGTGCCGCTGACCTATTTCGAGTTTGGCACGCTGGCTGCAATGTGCGTATTCGCGGATGCAGGGCTCGATGCAATCGTTCTTGAAGTCGGCCTCGGCGGTCGGCTCGATGCGGTCAATGTTTTCGAGCCCGACTGTTCTATCGTGACCGGTGTCGCGCTCGATCACATGGATTATCTCGGCGATACGCGCGAGAAAATCGGCTTCGAGAAAGCCGGCATCTATCGCGCAGGCAAACCTGCGATCTGTTCCGATCCGCAAGCGCCGCAAAGTCTGCTCGACCACGCTGCCGCAATCGGTGCGGATTTGCGCTGCATCGGCCGTGATTTCGGCTATTCGGGCGATCGCCAGCAATGGAACTGGTGGGGCCGGGTGCTGCGGCGTAGCGCACTAGCCTATCCGGCCTTGCGTGGCGCGAATCAACTGCTCAATGCCGCAGGCGCGCTCGCGGCGCTCGAATCCATTGCCGAACGGCTGCCGGTCACGGCGCAGGCTGTCCGTGAAGGTTTGCTCAAGGTCGAGTTGAGCGGCCGTTTCCAGATTCTGCCAGGCCGCCCGACCGTCGTGCTCGATGTTGCGCATAACCCGCAAGCGGCTGGTGTTCTGGCTGAGAATCTGTCGAACATGGCTTATGCGCCCGAGACTTACGCCGTGGTCGGCATGCTTTCCGACAAGGACATCGAGGGCTCGGTGCGGCTGCTCGACAAACGTGTCGATCACTGGATCGCGGTTGGCCTGAATGGTCTGCGCGGCTTGTCCAGCGAGGCGCTGGCCGAGCGATTGCGCGCCGCTGGCGTGCACGGCGATGTGGTGCCGGCGGCAAGTCCCCGGCTTGGGTTTGCTGCGGCGCGGGAACGCGCGGATGGCAATGATAGAATTGTCGTCTTTGGATCTTTTCTTACCGTCGCGGATATTCTGTTCGCCGCGAACGCCTGAATCTGGTACCTGCCTCAGCCGCTATGGCCGACAACGACAAGCAAATCGACCTGAAAAAACGCGCTCGCCGTCGCTTGGTGGGTGCCGCCGCACTTGCAATGCTCGCTGCGATCGTTCTGCCCATGGTTATGGACCGTGAGCCGCGTCCGGGCGGAACAGAAATACAGATCCGAATCCCCAGCCAGGAAGGCGCGAATTTCGCGTCGCGCGCAATTCAGGGCCAGGAGCCCGCGCCGACCAAACCGAAACTGCCTGCCCAGAGCGCACCGGCGAGCGAAACACCAGCGGTTGCGGCGCCAGTGGCCGAGGCGCCTGCCGAGATCGATGTACAAGGTTTGGCCGAACTTGCGGCCGCCGATCCCGAAGCCCGGCCGCTTCCTAGATCCGAGCCCGTGGCGAATCAGTCCAAGCCGGAACGCAAGCTGCCAGCCAGACCCGAGACGACGAGGGTCGAGACCAAGCCAGAGGCAGCGGCAAGTCCGCCCAAGCCCGAACACAAAACGGATGCCAAGCCTGCCGCGAGAGCCGAAACCCGGCCAGAGGCGACCGCCAGCCAGCCAGCCCCCGAACATAAACCGGCAGCCGAACCCAGGCACGACGATGGCGTGCGTGCTGCGACATTGCTGGGCGAAAACGCTGCTAGCGCAACGAGCTTTGTCGTCCAGCTCGGTGTTTTCAAGAATGCGGCAGGCGCCAAGACCGTGCAGACCGAGGCAAAAGCCGTTGGCTACAGTTCATTCGTCGAAAGCGTGGGCGACAAAACGCGTGTGAGAGCAGGGCCCTTCGAATCGCGCGAGGCTGCCGAACAGGCTGCGCAGAAGTTGCGCAAGGCCGGGCTTTCCGCAGTTGTCCAGCCACGCTCCTGACGATGACCGCGTTCGATTATGTCGTGCTGGCCGTGCTGGCTGTGTCGCTGCTGCTTGGCGCTTGGCGAGGACTAGTCAGCGAAGTGCTGGCGCTCTTGGGTTGGGTGCTCGCCTTCTTGGCCGCTCGTCAATTCGGGCCGCTCGTCACGCCGCTTTTTGCTGGCTTCGTCGCCGAGCCGCTATTGCAGCAAGGCGGCGCGTTTGTCGCGATTTTCGTGCTGACGCTGCTCTTGCTTGGGCTCGCGCGGCTGCTTTTGAGGGAATTACTCCACGCGGTGGGGCTAGGATTCGTGGATCGAATCCTGGGTGCCCTGTTCGGATTGACGCGGGGGTTGCTGATCGTCTTGCTGCTTGTCGTGGCGGGCGGTATGACAGACATGCCGGCAAAGCCCTGGTGGCAGGATGCGAACCTCGCTCCGCCACTGGAGACTGCGGCGCTCGCTTGCCGGCCCTGGATGCCGGAGCGGATCGCAAAACGAATTCATTATCGATAGGTGAAGCACAATGTGCGGGATTCTAGGCGTAGTGGCAACCACCTCCGTCAATCAGCTTTTGTATGACGGGTTACAGGTGCTGCAGCACCGCGGACAGGATGCCGCCGGCATCGCCACGGCCGAGACCGGAAAGTTCCACATGCATAAGGGCTCGGGCCTCGTGCGGGACGTTTTCCGGACGCGCAACATGCGCAGCCTTGAAGGCAACTGGGGCATCGCGCATTGTCGCTATCCGACCGCCGGCTCCGCCTACAACTCGGCCGAGGCGCAGCCGTTCTACGTCAATTCGCCATTCGGCCTGATGCTCGCGCATAACGGCAATCTGACCAATTCCGACGAGCTCAAGCGCGAGATGTATCTCGGCGACCTACGCCACATCAATACGAATTCCGACTCCGAAGTTCTGCTCAACGTGCTGGCCCACGAGATCGAGGCGCATGCCACAGGGCCGAAGCTCGATGCCGAGACGATCTTCAAGGCCGTTGCAGGCGTGCAGCGCCGGGTCCGCGGGGCTTATGCGGCTGTCGTAATGATTGCCGGTTACGGTTTGCTGGCCTTCCGCGATCCGCACGGTATCCGTCCGCTTGTGATCGGACGCAACGATGCAATGGGCGGCACCGAATACCTCGTCGCCTCCGAATCCGTCGCGATCGATGTGCTCGGGTACAAGCTGATGCGCGATATCGCGCCGGGCGAAGCCGTGTTGATCGATATCCAGGGCAATTTCGCCAGCCGTGTGTGCACGCCCGGCCGGCCGCATGCGCCTTGCATGTTCGAATATGTCTATCTGGCCCGGCCCGATTCGTTGATCGACGGCATTTCGGTCTATGAGAGCCGCGTGAAGATGGGCGAATTTCTGGCCGAGCGGATTCGCACCGAACGGCCCGAACTTGCAATCGATGTCGTGATTCCGATTCCCGATTCCAGCCGCCCGTCCGCGATGGAATTGGCAAACGGGCTTGGCGTGCCATACCGTGAAGGCTTCGTGAAGAACCGCTATATCGGGCGTACCTTCATCATGCCGGGCCAGGCGGTGCGTAAAAAATCCGTGCGCCAGAAGCTCAATGCGATTCACCAGGAGTTCGCCGGCAAGAACGTGTTGCTCGTCGACGATTCGATCGTGCGCGGCACGACCAGCCGCGAAATCATCATGATGGCGCGCGAAGCCGGTGCAGCGAAGGTTTTCATGGCATCCGCGGCGCCGCCCGTGCGTTATGCGAATGTCTATGGCATCGACATGCCGACGCGCACCGAACTGATTGCCTCGTTTCGTTCCGAAGAGCAGATCGCGGTGGAAATTGGCGCCGATGCCTTGATCTATCAACGGCTGGAGGATCTGAAATCGGCCGTGCAATCGCTCAATCCGCAGATTTCGCAGTTCGAGACTTCGTGCTTCGACGGCACTTACGTCACGGGCGACGTGACGGTCGAATATCTCGAGGAGATCGAGGATTCGCGTGCCCGCAGCGCATCGATGCCTTTGCGCGAAAAAGACGATGACGACGACGAGGACGGGCAGATGGATCTGAACCTGGTCGCATCGCGCGGCCGGTAAACGAAAAACCGGCCTAGTGGCCGGTTTTTCGTTGGCGAAGCCCCCGTCATATCAGAGCGATTCGAAACGCAGCCCGCCCGCAGCGTCCCAGGCAAGCCATTCGGCCTTGTCGTGCCAGTCGTGCAATACCCAGCGCTCGCAGGCGTGCCCGTCGAGCGTTACCGTATGGTGGGCGGGCCGATGTGTGTGGCCGTGAATCAGGTCTGGATAGCCGTTCGCGCGCAGTAATGCTTCGATCGCGTCGGCATTGACGTCCATGATCTGCGCGCTTTTTTCCTGTTTGGACTGCTCGCTCTGCATCCGTACTTCGGCCGCCATGGCGAGTCGCTCGGAGAGCGGTTTTGCCAGCACTGCGGCGCGCCATTGCGGATTGCGAACCATCGCGCGAAAACGTTGATACTCGACATCGTCGGTACACAACGAGTCGCCATGCAGCAAAAGGTAAGGCTTACCGACGAGTTCGATCCGGTGCGGCTCGGTCAGCAGCGTGACCGAGGCTTTTTCGGCGAACGCGCGATCGATCAGGAAGTCGCGGTTGCCGGCCATGAAGTAAAGCTTTACGCCGCTGACCGCGAGCCCAGCCAGCGCATCGGCGAAACCGCGTACCGCCGGATCGGCAAGCACATCGTCGCCGGGCCAGGCGTCGAAAAGATCGCCCAGAATATAGAGCGCTTTGCAGGTCCGCGCGGGACCCGCGATGTAGCGCGCAAAAGCGGCCGTGGTTGCGGACCGCTTGGGCGACAGGTGCAGGTCGGAGATGAAATGGATCATCGCGACGGCGAGCCTTCGGTCAATCTGCGATTTCGACGCGCTCGATCACGACATCTTCGGCCGGAACGTCCTGGAAGAAGCTCTTGCGACCGGTTTTGACGGCGCGGATTGCATCGACGACATCCATGCCTTCGACGACCTTCCCGAATACGCAGTAGCCAAAACCGGAAGCATCTGCCGAGCGGTAGTTCAGAAAATCGTTGTCCGCAACGTTGATGAAAAACTGAGCGGTCGCCGAATGCGGTTCCTGGGTACGCGCCATCGCGATCGTGCCACGGTCGTTGGCGAGGCCGTTGGACGCTTCGTTCTGGATCGAGTCCCGTGTCGGCTTTTGTTCCATGTCGGGCGTCATGCCGCCGCCCTGAATCATGAAATTCTCGATGACACGGTGGAAAATCGTGCCGTCATAGTGGCCGGCCTGCGCATAAGCGACGAAATTCTGGACAGTCTCGGGCGCCTGGGCGGCATCGAGTTCGAGCGTGATTACGCCCTTGTTGGTGGTAATGGTAGCGTGGGTCATGATGGGGTCCTATGGCTTGCGCTCTATTTGCCCGGCGTTGCGGCAAGGCGTTTCGCGCTATTGATTACGATGAGATCTTGCGGCACATCCGACTGGCCGGCGCGCGCTCCGGTTTTGACGAGGCCGATCTGGCGGACGGTGTCCATGCCTTCGACGACCTTGCCGAACACGGCATAACCCCAACCGTCGAAAGACGGGTAGTCGAGCTGGGTGTTATCGGAAAGATTAATGTAGAACTGCGAGGTTGCAGAGTTCGGATCGTTCGTGCGGGCCATAGAGATCGTGCCGGCCGCGTTCTTGAGTCCGTTTTTCGCTTCGTTCGGAATCGGCGGACGCGTGGCTTTATTGTGCATCTCTTTGTCATAGCCGCCGCCTTGGGCGACGAAGCCGCGAATAACTCGATGAAATATCGTGTTGTCGTAGAACCCGGCGTCGACATAGGCGAGGAAATTGGCGACCGACTTTGGCGCCTTGTCGGCATCGAGTTCGAGCACGATTGCCCCAAGGTTGGTGTCGAGCTTCACCCGCGGGTTGTCCGCGTGCGCAATGCCCGCGAAGACACAGAGCAGGGCGAAACCGAAAGTACGCAGAAATTGCATCAAGCCGATCCTTCGTAGACGATCTTCCATTTACCATCCTCCTTGATCCAATATTGACGCTTTTGTTCGAGCCGGTTGTGGTTGTTGCTGCGGTAATCCTGCTCGAAGCTCACGACGACCATGTCGTCCTTGCCGGGGCTGCGGAACATGCTGATCTTCGATACTGCGACCCGCACCCACGCCTTGTCCGATGCAACGGCGCGCTTGTTGGCTGCCCATTGGTCGCGCGTTGCAGTATCGCTTTTGAAGGCGCGCGCGTAATGATTCAGATAGCGCTCAACGTTGCCGCTTACCCAGTCGCGCCGCCAAGTTTCGATTTCGTTCTGTAGCGCGCCGCGTTCGTGTTGCCAATCGTCGAGCGAAAGCCATTCGATCTTGTCGCTGATGATGACTGGCGTGAGGCCGACTTGCAGCTTCGAGGCGACCGCGGTCAGATCTGCGTTCGCGAGTACGACGCAACCGTCCGATGCCTTGGGCGGCCGTGCCATCGTGTTGTTCGGCACGCCGTGAAGCCAGATACCGTGACCGTCGCGGCCGCGCAGCCGGTCCCATTCGTTTGGATAGTTGATCGGAAAGGCTGCGCTGCCGTAGAAGTCGGGCAGCCGATTGCTTGGCACGCGTGAGACGACGTGATAGACGCCGAGCGGCGTCTTGCCATCGCCTTCGCGGAGTTTGTCGGTGCCTTCCTTGCCATGCGTGATGTAGTAATCGGCGACGAAGCGCGGCATACCGGCGTCGTTCGAATACAGATAGAGCCGCGAACGTTGCGTGTCGACGACGATTGCGTACTTTTGATCCGGCTGCATTTGCAGCAGATAGCGCGGAACAAACCGCGCATCGGGTTTATCGTGATAAGCCTTGAGCCGCGCGACAGCCTCGTCGCGCAGATCGCGGACGCGTTCGCGCGGGGCGCCGGGCGCGGCGCCGAACTCGGTCAGTGGCCGCGTACGTGCGAGCAGGAGATCGCCGCGAATCAGGTGGGCTAGGCGGAAATTCGGATAGATTTTGATCAGCGATTCGGTACGGTCGAGCGCGGAATCGAGTCGGCGGTTTTCGATATCCTCGAAAATCTTCGCCAGCGAGGCTTCGGGGCCTCCGTCCGAAACCGGACCCTTGATGCGTTGCGCATGCAACGGCGGGCCGAGCAGCGTCGTGCACAGCACGAGCAGGCCCGCTAATCGTTTAAAGGCGAGCGAATGTTTCATGCGCCGACCCGTTCCTGGAGAATCTGCCAACGACTGCCTCGACGGGCGAGCACGAGCGTCTTGCTGCTCGTCGTTTTCAGGTTCGTCGAACTATAAGCTTGGCGGAAGTGCACGGTTGCGGTGTCACCGTCGATCGAAACCTTGAGGCTGGCAACGCTGATCTCGATTGGGCCTGGTTTCTTGATTCGCGCCTCGCGCTCGTCCTCCCAGTCGCGGCGTGTCTGGCCGTTCGGCGTGCGAAAGTCCTTGGCATAAAAACCAAGATAGGCGCGCACATCCTTGCGCGACCATGCGGAGGCCCAGTCGCGCACGGCCTGGCTGACGGTTGCGGTGTCCGAGGACGCAGTTTCGGGCTTTGGCGCTTTTTGCGCGTTGTTCTTCTCGGCGGGTTTTGCGGCTGGCTCGGATTTTACGGGCGATGCGGCGGCGACCTGGATCGGCTTGGAAGCGCCAGGGGCGGCCTTGGTCACCGTAGCGGGTGGCGTTGCGACGATCGCAGCGACGGGTTTGGACGCCGGGGCTGTCGCCACAACGGGTGCGGCGGCATGCATGCCGCGTCCGTAGCCGGTGCCCGACATGTCGCGAATTGTTGCGAGCTTCGTTTGCGCCTGCGCGTTCGACGAGTCGAGCTGCAATGCCTTGTCATAAGCCTGGCTGGCGAGCTTGGCGTAGATGTCGGCAAGGTTTTCGTGTGCCGTTGCATAAGCCGGATGGGTCCGGATAGCTTGTTCGAGCGCGTCGCGGGCTTTTTCGTACTGCTTCTGCGAAGCGTAGATTGCCGCCAGGTTGTTATAAGGCTCGGGCAGGGTGGGGTAATCCTCGGTAAGTTTCTGATAAACCTGGATTGCCTCGCTCGGCCGGTTCAGTTCGGTCAGGATCACGCCCTTGGCGAAGCGCGCTTGAGAGTCCTTAGGCTTTGCTGCGACGAGTTCGTCGACGCGCGCCAGAGCCGTCTTGTATTGCCCTTGTTTGATGAGCGCCTGGACATCGGCTAGCGTCGTTTCGGCGCTAGCCGTTGCCACAAGGCAGGTGAATGCAAAGATGCCTGCATAGAGGCGCAGCGCTGAAGAGGAGCGAAATATCATTGTGCTAACATGCGCGACAGGCGCCGGTCGCCCGGCTAAACATGACATTGTACAACAAGGCCGGCGTCACAGGATGCGCTCCAGCCAGATCGAACTGCCGCGATACAGGCGCGAGGCGGAGCCTCGCGTTCCCACGGATTCGGCGGGTACTCCTGTTTTTATAATTGTTGCGGCGGCTCCTTTTAAATTTTCTCGTCATGCTCACGATCTATAACTCGCTCACCCGCCAGAAACAAGCCTTCGTCACGATCGAACCCGGAAAGGTCCGGATGTATGTTTGTGGCATGACGGTCTATGATCTTTGCCACCTGGGCCACGCCCGTGCCTTTCTCGGTTTCGATATTGTTCAGCGCTGGCTGCGCGCATCGGGCTATGCACTGACCTATGCCCGTAACATCACCGACATCGACGACAAGATCATCCGCCGCGCGCAGGAAAACGACGAGCCGATCAAGGCGCTGACCGAGCGAATGATCGCCGATATGCATCACGATTTCGATGCGCTCGGCATCGAACGGCCCGATCTCGAACCGCGCGCGACCGATTATGTGCCGCAGATGCTCGATATGATAGACACGCTGGAAACGCGGGGCCTGGCCTATCAGGCGAACGACGGCGACGTGAACTACGCGGTACGAAAATTCCCTGGCTACGGCAAGCTTTCGGGCAAATCGCTCGACGATCTGCGCGCCGGCGAACGTGTGGCGGTTGATATGGCCAAACGCGATCCGCTCGACTTCGTGCTCTGGAAAGCGGCCAAGGAAAGCGAGCCGGCCGACACCAAATGGAGTTCGCGCTGGGGTAAGGGGCGGCCCGGTTGGCATATCGAATGCTCGGCGATGAGCGGCGCGCTCCTCGGCAAGACGTTGGATATCCACGGCGGCGGCCCCGACCTACGCTTTCCGCACCACGAAAACGAGATCGCACAGAGCGAGGGCGCGCACGAATGCACCTTCGCGAATTTCTGGATGCATGCTGGCGCGCTCAATGTCGACAGCGAAAAAATGTCGAAATCGCTCGGCAATTTCGCCTGGATTCGCGATGTGCTCAAAAAGCACGATGCCGAGGTTGTGCGTTTTTTCGTCGTTCGCTCGCACTATCGCAGTATGGTCAACTACACCGAAGATCTGATGCACGACGCGCGCCACGGGCTCTCCCGGCTCTACACGGCCCTGCGCGATGTTGCGCCAGCGCAGCTACGAATCGACTGGAACGATCCGCATGCGGCGCGTTTCAAGGCCGCGATGGACGACGATTTCAACACGCCCGAAGCAGTGGCCATCCTTTTCGAACTTGCGAACGAAGCGCAGAAGACCCGCAGCAGCGCGGTTGCCGGTCTGCTCAAATCGCTGGGTGCGGTATTGGGGCTGTTACAGCGTGAGCCGACGAGTTTCCTGCAAGCGAGCGCCGCTTCGAACGGCCCGAGCGCGGAGGCGATCGAGGCGCTGATAAAACAGCGCGTCGAGGCCAAGCAAGCACGCAATTTTGCCGCGGCCGACCAGATTCGCGATGAACTTAAAGCAGCCGGCATTTTGCTCGAAGATTCGGCGGCAGGCACGACTTGGCGTCGTGTCTGATTGCTCGCATTCGATGCAGCACGTTACTTTCGCGTAGCTTTCTGGTTCGGCGGCCGGCAGAAGGGCGCCTCGAAAAACCCCGGTTTCTAAGCGAGACAAGGCACGAACGAAAAATTGCAACGCCGCATGTGCTTGATATGTAAGGAATAATTTTTCGTGAGTAACGCAGTGTCGCGACGAAAGCGGGAGTTTTTTGAGGTGCCCAGAAGAATTTCACCGTAGGGGCACTCGGCCTCGAAACATTGTGTGAAGCGATCCGGCGCAGTTGTTTTCTAGCCTGATTATTTTGCGGGCGTCGGCATGGGTTTGTGAATTGCATAGTGCGGGAGGCGGAGCGCGAGAAGGAAGCTTACGACGATCAGTGCCGCACAACCCAGATAGACGTGGTGCACGCCGGTGATAAGGCCGTGCTCGATCTGCGCGATCAGAGGCGTGGCGTCGAAGCCCAAGTTGGAAGCCAGTTGCAGCAGCGCGTCGTGATCTTGCCGGCGGATCAGCACCTGCGGCGTTTGCAAGAGCTGCGCCACGCGCAGATCGCTGATGCCCTGATGGGCGAGCGCATTGGCCGATTCGCGTGCAAAGGTCAGGTTCACGGCGGCAGCGCCAAGGCTGGTGCCTAGCATGCTGCCCAGCATGCGCATGGTCTGGATCAGAGCAGAGGCTGCGCCGAGGTCGTAGCGCTCCACGCAAGCCTGCATCTGCAGCGTCAGATTCGGTAACTGAAAGCCCAGGCTCAGGCCGCACGCACCGAAGATCGCCATCAACAGCGCGCGCGGCGTGCCTGCATTGGTGAAGCTCAACGCAATGCAGGCGAAGAACAGCACGATAAGGCCATAGGCGAGCAAGTGCTGGGGATTTTTCATGCGCGTCATCAGGCGGCCGTTGACGATGCTGCCCACGGTAATGCATACGAGCAACGGCGTGAGCGTCAGGCCCGCCGTATTCGGCGACATGCCAAGGCCGCCCTGCAACATCAGCGGGGTATAAAACACGAGGCCGAACAAGACGAGGCCGGTCAGCATCGCAAGCGCAGTCAACCGCTTCACGCCGGGCCGCAGGAACATCCGCATTGGAATCACGGGCGCGGCCGAATGAAACTGATGACGTACGAAAGAAATCGTCAACGCCACGACGGCGATAACAAGACCGCTGAACCAAAGGCTGGTAAAACCGTCCGATTGGCCTTTTTCGGTGCCCAGTAGCAGGGCCGCGATGGCGAGCGCAAGCAGCACCGCGCCCAGCCAGTCGACCGAGCGGTCGCCTTCGTGATGCACGATCTTCGGCAAGAAACGCCAGACCATCGGGAAGGCGAGCAGTGCCACGGGCAGATTAATGTAGAACACGCTGCGCCAGCCGGCGTGCTCGGTCAGCCAGCCGCCGAGCGCCGGTCCGAAGGCCGAGGCGATGCCGAAAGTGGCCGACATCATGGCCTGCCAGCGTACGCGCTGGATGCGGTCGGGGAAGAGGTCGGTCACGCTGGCAAAAGCCACGCCCGTGAGCATGCCGCCGCCGATACCTTGCAGACCGCGTGCCAGCACGAGCTGCATCATCGTCTGCGAGGCACCGCACAAGACCGAGGCCAGCGTAAAGAGCACGACCGAGGCGAGCACGAAAGGCTTGCGGCCATACAGATCGCCGAGTCGTCCGATGATGGGAATCAGCACCGCATTGGTCATCAGGTAGGACGATGCGATCCACGGATACAGCGCGTAGCCTTGCAGCTCGGCCACGATGCGCGGCATGGCAGTGCCGACCACGGTTGAGTCGAGCGCAACGAGCATGATGACCAGACAGATGCCGGCCATTGCCCAAAGGGATTCGCTGAAAGATCGGGTTGTCGTTTGAACGGTCATGGAAAAATTCGAACCTAGCGGGGGATTTAAGGTCGTTCTATGACGTTGTCGAGCAAGCGCGCAGCCTGCATCACTACGGCGCGAGACGACGGGCCGAGTCTCTCAAGTACCTCGCGTGCATGCTGTTCCATTTTCTCGCCCAGCATTCGAGCCTGTTTCAGGCCCGCTGGCGTGAGCGTCAATTCGCAGGCTCGTCGGTCTTTCTCGCTGGCCGTTCGTTGCACCCAGCCTTGATCGACAAGCTTGTCCACCGCGCGGCTGATCCAGCTTTTCTCCAGGCCCAATTTACGTCCCAACTCGACCTGCGAGAGCGAACCGTGTCGCATCAGGATCGCCAGCATTCGCGCCTGGGTGAGCGGAGCGTGCCGGGCCAGCATGCGCCGCTGTTCGATCATGAAGAACAGGATGGTCTGTTGCAGAAGCTCGGCGTCGGAAGGCCGGGACATAGCGTGGCCGGACGAATTCGGAAAGCGTCCATATTATGTCCGAATGGTTGTGTATAGCAACTATCCGAAGCGAATCCGCCGAGCTTGCCGCTGTGCCGCCTCTGCTTGCGGCAAGCCGCAGCGCTTGGGGCATTTTTTGGTTGGCAGGCTCTTCGACAAGCTCGGCATGCTACCGGTGCATGTCTGGCAGTACGTCGCCAAGGGCGTTGTGAGCGTGCTTGCGGTGATTCTTGACAAGTGGTGGCAGAAACAGAGCTTGAGCTGAGCTACGAGATGCTGCGGCTAAGCGATCTTGTTTGAACGGCTGCGCAGAGGCTCCGTGCAAGATGGCCCAGATTGCGGTAGGAGAAGGGATGATATTGCAGGACAGGGGACAGAAACGGCGTTTCGCGCTGCTGCCGGCTACATGCGTTACGCGCAAGGGCGCTGAACGTTTAAAGGATGGGTATCGACCAGGAAACCCCGATTGCATTGTTCCCGCCCCCGCGAAGCGGAAGGCGGGGACAACATTAAAGCCCGCGTGCTTTGCGCACGCGTTCGGACGGCGTGATGATGTCGGTAAGCCGAATGCCGAATTTGTCGTTAACCACAACGACTTCGCCTTGTGCGATCAAGGTGCCATTGACGAGCACATCCATAGGCTCGCCGGCCAGTCCGTCGAGTTCGACGACCGAGCCGTGCGCGAGTTGAAGCAGATTGCGGATCGAAAGCTTCGTACGACCGAGCTCTACTGTAATCTGGACAGGAATGTCCAGGATCATGTCGAAGTCGTTGAGGTTCCCGCCCTTATCTGGCGAATGACCGCTAAATTCCTGGAATGGCGCCTTTTCGGCGGTGGCCGGTGGTTCCTCGACCAAGGCCTGCTCCTGCATGGCTGCAGCCCAGTCGTCTTCTGAGATCTGGTCGTCTGCTGGGTCGTTGTCAGCCATTCTGCTGTTCTCCGTGTTTCAACGCGAGGAGGTTAAGTTCCCCCTCTTCGGGTGGTACGAGATGGTCGACCCTGATCGCGTAGCGGCCATTGGTCGTACCGTGCGTTCCCTCGAAGGCCGGTACACCGTCGACCTTGGCGACGAGGAGTTCCGGGATTTCGAGTGGGATGATGTCGCCGGGTTTGAACTGGACAACGTCGCGCAACGAAACCGTAGTTTGTGCTAGGTCGATTGTGAATTCCAGCTCGATCGCCTGGATCTGTTTGGAAAGCAAGCCGATCCAGCGATGGTCCTGCGTCAGGTGATCGGACTGCATCGCGCTGTAGAGCACGTCGCGAATCGGCTCTAGTGTCGAGTAAGGCAAGCAGAAGTGCATCTCGACCGTTGCGCCGGAAAATTCGAGCGAATACGCAGTGCTGATCACGATTTCGCTTGGTGTGGCGATGTTCGCGAATTGCGGATTCATTTCCGAGCGCACGTACTCGAATTGCACGCCGAATACGGGCGCCCATGCCTTCTGCATTTCGTCGAAGATAACCTGGAGCAGGTTACGGATGATGCGCTGCTCGGTCGGCGTGAAATCGCGGCCTTCCACGCGCGTGTGGAAGCGCCCGTCGCCGCCGAACATGTTGTCGACAACGAGGAAGACGAGGTTCGGATCGAACACGATGAGCCCGGTCCCGCGCAATGGCTTGGCAAGGATCAGGTTCAGGTTGGCCGGGACGACGAGGTTACGGACGAATTCGCTGTATTTCTGAACGCGAATCGGGCCGACCGAGACTTCGGCGTTCCGGTGCATGAAGTTGAACAAACCGATCCGCAGATTACGCGCGAAACGCTCGTTGATCAGCTCCATCGTCGGCATACGGCCGCGGACGATGCGCTCTTGCGTGGCGAGGTTGTAATTAGTTACGCCGCCCTCAGCGCCACCGCCAGCACCGTTTGCTTCCGGCTCGTCGACGTCGCCATGCACGCCACGCAGCAGTGCGTCGACTTCTTCCTGCGAGAGAAAGTCCTGGCCCATTTGGATGCTCTGATACTTTCCGCTTACTGCACGATGAACGAGGTGAAGAGCACCGCAACAATCGGCCCATCGCAACTAGGCACGGCTTTTCTTTTCGCGGCAATATCTTCGCCGAGCACTTTGTTCGATTCGATGCAGATTTCGTTGGCGAGCGCGTCGTGTCCCTTTGCGCTGATAATTTCCGATGCCTTCTTGGTCGCAAGCAAATTAAGAATGCGATGGCGCAGTTCGGGGACGTAGAGTTTGACTTCTTCGCCGAGCTTCGCGTCGACGGCACGAAGACTCAGTATCAGTTGTAGAACCTGATCGCCGTTTTCGGGCTGTAGATTGACCGTGAAGGGGTCAAGCGGAACGAAGACCGGTGGATGCGAGCGATCCATCTGGACTTTCTTGACCGGTTCGGCGGCAGCAACATCTTCGCCGTCATCGTCGCTATCGTGCGATTTCTTCTTCAAGAAAATGAGAGCACCTGCGGCGCAAAGCACAAGTAACAAAACGACCAGCCCGATGATCAGGAAGAGTTTTTTCTTTCCCTTCTTTGCGGGCGGGGCTTCTGCTGCTGGGGTTTCGGCGGGTTTGGTCGCCATTGAGTGTCCTCTTGAAGCGGTCGGAGCGCCTGTTCCGGCCCACGGCCGGAATGCGTTCGGATCAGGATTATCCCGCTTTTATCGGCCTGTAAAACTCCAAACTGAAGCCTTTCGATACCCCAATTTTAGGCGAAGGTATCGACAAGCCCGTTGCCGTTGAGGATTTGCGGCGACGATACCGCTGCAATTTCACTTGCGTCCGCCGCGTCGCCACTCTGAGTATTGGCGTTACGGCGGCTGCTCCAGCCCTGTTCTTGAGCGGTTTGCTGGCCGGCATTGTTGGTGCTCACATTGGCCTGCGACAGATCGATACCGGCTTGCGACATCATTTCGCGCAACTTCGGCAGCGCTTGTTCAAGCGCCTCGCGTGCGGCTGGCGAAGCAGTGACGAAAGATGCGCTTGCCTGATCGCCGTTGAGCGACAGGCTGATTTCCATGCGGCCAAGATGGGGCGGCGTCAGAACCAGTTCCGCCTTGCCTAAATCTTTGCCGGCCATCCAAACGATGCGGTTACCGACGTCCTGGGGCCAGGTGGGGTGCCCGACAGGCGTAGGCACGGTAAATTGCGGAGCCTCGGTCTTCTGCGGCGATCCGAGTTTGGCGGCGAGTTGGTCGACGAAAGATTGGGCGGTCGGGGCCGGCGCTTGCGGGTTATTGCCATTGGCCGCGGGAACGCTGCTCTCGCCCTCTTTACCTTCGACAAGCTTGGCGCCTGCGAGTGCCGCGACAGGCTCCTTAGTTTCGGTGGTCTTGGCGCCCGCGAGCGCTGCGATGGGCTCCTTGGCGTCGGCGGTTTTTGCGCCTGCGAGCGGTGCGACGGGCTCTTTTGTCGCGGGGGTTTTGTCGCTTGCGAGCGCTGCGACAGGCTCTTTGGTTTCGACAGCCTTGGCGCCCAAGAGCGTCGCAGCAGAATCCTTGGTTTCGCCAGTCGCGGCTCCCGCGAGCGCGAGGGTGGGCTCTTGGGGGCCGGTCTTCGCGGAGGTTGCGATTGCGGGCTCTTTCGCAGTACTCGCAGTGGCTGTAGCGGCAACGGCCGCAGCGGCACGCAACGGGTCTAGCACGGCTTGCGTGTCGGCAGTTTTCTGCAGCCCTTTTTCGAGTGTCGAATCGATTCCGAGCAAGGCGGTGCTATCGCCCTCAGCATTACCTTGCTGTGCATCGCCCAGCGCAATATCTGGAGCCTTGTCCGAAGCGGCGGTTTTATCGATACCGGCGAGCATGGCGGCGGCAATTGCCGCTAATTCGGCAGGGTTTGCCGTCGTCTGGCTGTCCTCGGTGGCTCGGTTTTTATCGGGGGTCGGGCGCGTTTGTGTGTCCGACGCGGTATCGGCCGATTTCTGATCTTGCTGCTTGAGGCGGCTGTCTAGCGTCTTGGCGAAGTTTTGCGGCTCCCCTTGTCCAGCCTTGTCGGCGGCGCGATCGTTGGAAACCGGCTGGGTCGGCGCCTTGCTCGAAGTGGGCTTGGGCGATACGGCGCTGATAATGTTGGCAAATGCGGGCATGCTGTATTCCTAGATGCTCAATTGCTTGGGATGAGCCTTAAAAGCAAACCTCGTGCCATGCAGTTTTGGCGTAGATGCAGGTGTTTCCGGCTTCCCGTGATTCAGTCTTAGGGCACCTCGAAAAACTCCCGCTTTTGTCGCGATACTGCGTTGCTCGCAAAAAATCACTCCACTCCTTACATATCAAATATATGTGGCGTCGCGATTTTTTACATCCGGCCTTGTCTCGCTTAGGAAGCAGGGTTTTTCGAGGCGCCCCTTATTCGCTGTCGCTGTCGCGGCGAAAGAGCTTGGCGGAGTGATCGTCGGTCAGACGTTGCTCGGCTTTGTATTCGCGTTTTTCAAGGATTCGTTGCTGGCGCACGGCGAGCGTGTCGAAAGCCTTCTTGCGATTGCGCTCGTCCACCCAATCCTGACGACCGGCCGTGACGCGCCCTTGGGCATTTTCCACAATGCGCTGCTGTTCGATGATCGCTTCGTCGAGCTTACCTAGGAAGCCCGAATAGTTGCGCATTGCATCCGGTCCGATACCATTCTGGATCGCAGTGCGGAAACGCGTTTGGTAGTCACTGCGATACTGCTCCAGGAGACGCAGCTTTTCCTCGTGAGCTTTGCTCGAAGCCAGCAATTGCCCGAGTCGCTTGGCCGCATCGTCCATGCGGCCTTGCGCCAGTTCGATCAAGGTTTCGAGGGCTGAAGGCATAGGAGTGCGGGACTATTCTGGTTTTAGCTTCGGGGTCGTTATTGTTCGACGCCGAAAAGCTGGTAGAGCTCGGCAAGACTCGTTTCGTAGTCCGAACATTCCTCAATACGCTGTTGCAGGAATTTTTCGAGTGTGGGATACGCGCGCACCGCTTCGTCGAGGAGCGGCTCCGCGCCGGCTTGGTAGGCACCCACCGCGATCAGATCGCGCGAGCGCTGGTAGCGCGAAAAAAGCTGCTTGAAGCGGCGTACGAGGTCGAAGTGTGCGGGTTTGATGAGGTTGTGCATCGCACGCGAAATCGATTGTTCGATGTCGATTGCCGGGTAATGGCCGGCGTCGGCGAGTGCGCGCGTGAGCACAATATGGCCGTCGAGAATCGCGCGCGCCGAATCGGCGATGGGGTCCTGTTGATCGTCGCCCTCGGCGAGCACCGTGTAGAACGCAGTGATCGAGCCGCCACCCTCGGGGCCGTTGCCGGCGCGTTCCACAAGCGCCGGGAGGCGTGCGAATACGCTAGGTGGATAACCGCGCGTGACCGGCGGCTCGCCGATTGCGAGCGCGATTTCGCGCTGCGCCATCGCATAGCGCGTCAGCGAATCCATGACCAGTAGCACCTGCTTGCCTTGATCGCGGAAATACTCGGCGACGGTCGTCGCGTAGGATGCCCCTTGCAGGCGCATCAACGGACTCGTGTCGGCAGGGGCTGCAATGACGACGGAGCGCGCGCGGCCTTCCGCGCCGAGGTTATGTTCGATGAACTCCTTGACTTCGCGGCCGCGTTCGCCGATCAGGCCGACGACGATGACTTCGGCCTCGGTATAGCGCGCCATCATGCCGATCAGTACCGATTTGCCGACGCCTGAGCCGGCGAACAGGCCCATGCGCTGGCCACGACCGACCGTAAGCATCGAATTGATCGCGCGAATGCCGACGTCGAGACTGGAATCGATCGGCGCGCGTCCGAGCGGATTGACCGGCCGGCTCTGCAGCGAACGCGAGTGGACGGTGTTGAGCGGACCTAAGCCGTCGAGCGGGCGTCCCGCACCGTCGACGACGCGCCCGAGCATTTCTTCGCCGACCGGTAGATGCTTGGCGCGGTCGGCCGCACGGCGGTGCGGAACCACGCGCTCGCCGACCTCCGGGCGCGGCTGGGCCGCATCGTTCGGCAAGACCATCGAGCCTGGCGCAAGGCCAAACACATCGTCGGTCGGCATCATGAAGAGTTTGTCGCCGGTAAAACCAACGACTTCAGCCTCGACCGATCCGCCGCCCGGCGTCAGAACATGACAGCCTGAGCCGAGCGGCAACTTGAGCCCGGAGGCTTCCATGACAAGGCCGTTGATCCGCGTGAGCCGTCCCGCAAACTGGTAGGGATTTGCAGCAGCGGCTATCTTTTCGCAGTCCGTCAGATAATTGCGCCAGCTCTCGCCCAGATGCGGTTTCATGTCTTGTCGTCCGCCCACGCTAGAGGCTTCTGCGAGAGACTTTCGGTAACGCGCTGCCAGCGCGTGGCCACCGATGCATCAACATGCGTGCCGGCGGCTTCGATCTTGCAGCCGCCGCGCTCGATCGAGCCGTCGTCGATAAGACGATGGCCCGATTGCGTGATTTGCTCGACAAGATAGCGTTTGACGAGTTCTATGTCGGCCGGATGCAGATGGATCTGCGCATGTGGATGCGGCGATTGCTGCAAGGCTTCGCGAACCACGGTGGCGATGATTTCGGGTTTGGTCGAGATTGTGTCACGCACGACGAGTCGGGCAATTTCGAGCGAGAGCGAGAGGATTTCCTCGCCTATGGTCTTGTCGAGCGAGGAAAGCGCTGTGTCCAGGCTGTCTACGAGCTGATGCAGCTCGGCCGCTTCGAGCCGGCCGCGCGCGCAGCCTTCCTCGTAACCTGTGTCGTAACCTTCTTTATGGCCTGCTTCGATGCCTTCCTTGTGGCCTGAGTCGTGGCCGTCCTTGAAGGCTTGCTGGTGGATCTGTTCGATCTCCTCGGCGGTCGGCAATGTAATCTCGGGCTCGGGTTCCTGCTCAGTCTCGGGCGGGATTTCCGGGTCTGACGCCGCTAATTGCTCCTCCACGACGGGCGTAGGCTCCGGCGCATCGAAGGACGTGAAGCCCAGCTTCGGATAGGCGTTTGTCGCCTGGTTTGCGCGAATGACGGGATCGGAGCTCATGAATGTTCAGTTTTGGGAACAGACTTTAGACAAGCTCGTCGCCCTTGCCGCCGATCACCAATTCGCCGCTCTCGGCCAGGCGGCGGGCGATCTTGAGGATTTCCTTCTGCGCAGCTTCGACTTCCGATAGCCGCACCGGACCTTTAGCGTCCAGATCGTCGCGCAGCATTTCGCCCGCGCGCTGCGACATGTTTTTGAAGATTTTTTCGAGCAAATCATCGGCCGCGCCCTTGAGCGCGATGACGAGCTGTTCGGATTGTGTTTCGCGCAAAAGGCCCTGGATACCGCGATCATCGACATCGATGAGGTTTTCGAAGACGAACATTTCGTCGAGGATCTTCTGGGCAAGATCCGGATCGTATTCGCGAACGTTTTCGAGTACCGAGTTCTCGACTGAGGCTCCGACGAAGTTGAGGATTTCGGCCGCGTGACGCACGCCGCCGATCGCCGTTTTCTTGTGCTGTACCGTGCCCGAAAGTACGCGCGTGAGCGCTTCGTTGAGTTCCTTGAGCGCGGCGGGTTGTACGCCGTCGAGCGTGGCGATGCGCAGCGCCACATCGTTGCGCAGACGATCGGGAAAGTGCTTGAGGATTTCGCCGGCCTGGTCGAATTCCAGATGCACCAAAATCGTTGCAATGATTTGTGGGTGTTCGTTCTTGATCAGATCGGCCGCCGTTGCCGCGTCCATCCATTTGAGCGATTCGATACCGGCCGTCTCCGATCCGGCCAGCACGCGCGAGAGCAGGTTGCTCGCGCGTTCGTCGCCGAATGCTTTTGTGAGCATGGCGCGGATTGTCTCTTCGTCGCCCTGGATCGTGCTCGCCTTGGCCGCGTAAATCGCGACCTCGTTGATCAGAAGTTCGATGACCTCACGCCGCTGCGGCTGCATCTTCGCCATTGCGAGTCCGAGCCTTTGCACTTCACGCGGGCTCAAGTGCTTGAGCACCTCGGCGGCCTCGTTGGGACCCAGTGCGAGCAGCAGACTTGCGGCCTTGATCGTGCCTTCATCAACGTCGGTCTGAGACATTTGTTCCCATCCATTCCTTCAGCAAGGTTGCGATGACCTTGGGATTCTTCAGCGCGATTTCGCGTGCCTTGACGAGCTTGCGCTCGAAACTCATTTGAGCGATTTCCTCGGCCAGAACCTCGGGTGGCAGCAAGTCTTCGTCGAGGATCTGTCCATCGGCGCCGATCCGCGGGCCTGTCTCGACCACCGGTTCTTCTTCCTCCTCGGGTTCCGGCTCGGGTTTCGGCGGCTGGACCGTACGCACGAGCGGGCGCAGAACAGCGAACCAGAGCAGGATGGCGAGTAAGGCGAAGAGCACGTAACGGCCGCTTTCGCGAGCCATCGCTTTGTTGTCGGGATCCTTCCACCAAGTCTGGTCTTCATCGGCCTTCTCGACCTGCGTAAACGGCGCATTCGCGACATTGACAGTATCGCCGCGCTGCTGGCTGTAGCCGACGGTTTCGCGCACGAGGTCGGACAACTGCTTGAGTTCGGTTTCGGATAAGGGGGCCGTCTTGACGTTGCCCTTCTTGTCGCGCTCCGTACGATAGTTGACGACGACGGCGACCGACAGACGTTTGATCTGGCCGAGCGATTTCTTTGTGTGCTGTACCGTTTTGTCGAGTTCGTAGTTTGTCGTCGCATTGCGGCTGATCGTGATCGAATTGCCATTGGCCGTCACCCCGGAAGCACCGCTGACGGGGGGGCTGGTGATCGGTGCGCTGGCGGATACCGGCGGCTGGTTCGATAGGGCTCCCGGCACGCCGGCAGGCCCTTGCGAGGGCAAATTGTTCTCGGCGGTTTGCTGGCTGCGAATCGCCTGATCGGGCGACGGGTTCGGGCGGAAGGTTTCGGCGGTTTGCTCTTGCTGGTCGAAATTAACATCGGCGGTGACTTGGGCGCGCAGGTTGCCGACGCCGACCACCGGTTCGAGAATGTCGTTGATCCGCTTTGCGTAGCGGGTCTCGACTTCGTGTACATATTCGAGCTGCGTCGGATCGAGGCCGGCCATGCGCAGCGGATCGGGCTGGGTCGTCAGCAGCTTGCCGCTTTGATCGATGATGCTGACCGCCTCGGACGCCAATTGCGGCACGCTGGATGCGACCAGATGCACGATGCCCGCGATCTGGCCGGCGTCGAGCGTGCGGCCCGGATAAAGACTCAGCACGACCGAGGCGGTCGGTTTTTGCTCGTCGCGCAGGAAGGCCGTCTGCTTCGGGATCGCCAGATGCACGCGCGCGCGCTCTACCTGAGTCAGCGAACCGATTGTGTTGCCGAGTTCGCCTTCGAGCGCGCGCTGATAGTTGACCTGTTCATTGAACTGCGAGGTGCCGATGCGTTCGTTTTCCATCAGCTCGAAACCGACATTCCCGCCGCGAGGCAAGCCCTGGGTCGCCATCTTCAGACGCAGCTCGCCCACATGCTGCGAGGGCACGAGGATCGCGCCAGTGTGTTCGGCCACCTTGTATGGGATGTTCTGGGTTTGCAGCGCGGTGATGATCGCGCCGCCGTCCTTGTCCGAAAGGCCGGAGAACAGCACTGCGTAGGTCGGCTGCTTGCTCCAACTCCAAACACCGACGAAGATCGCTATCGAAAGCGCGATCGCCGCCGCGCCGGCCAGTTTCTGGCGTGGCGTGAGGCGGTTGAAGTTTTCCCGCACTACATCGAGCGGCGATGCAGGTGGTGCGTCAGCGGGGGCGGTGTCGGCATCAGCCATAATCAGGGTCTCGCGGGGCGCAAACGCCCGTAAGGGAAGTACGGATTGTCCTCGTATTGAAGACTATCCAAAGCCAAGAAAAGCGGAAGTTTTTACCACTTAGTCGGCCGTTTTTGCCGTTTGTAACCTTATTATTCTCCAAACTGCACTATTGTATCGCCACCACACCGATGAATCAGCCGCCTTTGGATGCAGTGCAACTTGCCGAGGCTTTCCGTCAGTTCTCGGAAGCTTCCGCACAGTTGTCGCACGCTTATGCCGGCCTGGAGAGCCAGGTCGAACGGCTCAATGAGCGCCTGGCCCTGTTGATGGCAGCACTGCCGGCCGGTGTCGTGCTGCTCGACGAGGCCGGCCGCGTCGAGCAGGCGAACGAGGCGGCGGCCCAGATGCTCGGGCCAGATTTAGAAGGCGCGGACTGGGCGGAGGTCCGTCGCGCTCAGCTCAAACCGACCGAATCGCCCGGCGAGTGGGAGCGCAGCGAAGTCCGCCTGGCCGAAAACCCGATGCGACTTGCGCTGTCGCAGACAGCCGAGGATTCGGCCGGTGGGCGCATTGTCCTGCTGCACGACGTATCGGAGGCGCATAGTATGCGCCTTGCGGCAGTGCGTAACGAACGATTGGCCGCGATGGGCGAAATGGTCGCCGGGCTCGCGCACCAGTTGCGCACGCCGCTTGCCGCAGCCTTGCTCTATGCCGGCAATCTTACCGAACCTAGCCTCGGACCGGCCGAACGCGCGCGCTGCATAGAACGCACGCTCGATCGCTTGCGTCATCTCGAACGCCTGATTCGTGACATGTTGAGCTTCGCCAAGGGCGAGGTTACCGGACAGGAAAGCTTCGAGGTCTGCGAACTCGTGGCCGAGCTCGACCACACGATAGAACCGGTCGCAGCGCGCCGAAAGATACACTTCGAATCGCGTTGCGAATGCAGCGGAGCGTTGCTCGTCGGCAATCGCAAGGAAATCGCCGGGGCCCTCACGAATCTGCTCGAAAATGCCTTACAGGCGACGCAGGAGGCCGGCAGCGTAACACTCGCAGCCGTGAAATCGGGCGAGTGCGTGCGTTTTTTGGTCGTCGACACCGGGCGTGGTGTCGAGCTTGCGGTCCAAAGACGGCTTTTCGATCCATTCTTCACCACGCGCGCGGACGGCACCGGGCTCGGTCTCGCCATCGCGCGTGGCGTGGCGCGTGCCCACGGCGGTGAAATCACTTTGAAATCCACGCCCGGCAAGGGTTCAACCTTTACACTCGAACTGCCGCTACCGCGCAGCGAGGAGGCGACATGATCGAGCACTTGAACATCCTCGTCGTCGAGGACGATGCGGACATTCGGGATGCGGTAAGTTTTACGCTCGAAACCGCAGGTCACAAAGTCGTTGCCGTGGGCGACGGGCCGGCGGCGCTGGTGGTCCTTGAGCGCGGCGGTTTTTCCCTGGTCATCAGCGATATGCGTATGGATCCGATGAACGGGCTCGAATTGCTCGACGCGATCCGCGCCGCGTATCCGCAATTGCCGGTCATCCTGATGACGGCTTACGGCGATGTCGGCACCGCAGTCGCCGCGATGCGTGCCGGCGCCTGCGATTTCCTGCTCAAGCCGTTCGAGCCCGCGATGCTGCTCGAACAAGTGCGCCATTACGCCGCCCGGCCGCCCGAGGGATCGGACATGGTGGCCGAGGATGCGCGCACGCGCGAAGTGCTTGCGCTTGCGCAGCGCGTGGCCGAAACCGATGCAACCGTGCTCTTGACCGGCGAATCGGGTACCGGCAAGGAAGTCTTCGCGCGCTTCATCCACCGTAACTCGCGCCGCACCGATAAACCCTTTATTGCCATCAACTGCGCGGCAATTCCGGAAAACCTGCTGGAAGCTACGCTCTTCGGTTACGAAAAAGGCGCCTTCACCGGCGCCCAGACCGCGCAGGCCGGTAAATTCGAACAGGCCGATGGCGGTACGCTGTTGCTCGACGAAATCTCGGAAATGCCGCTGGTCCTGCAGGCCAAGCTGCTGCGCGTATTGCAAGAACGCGAGGTCGAACGCGTCGGCGGCAAAAAACCGGTTTCGCTCGATTTGCGCGTGCTCGCCACGAGCAATCGCGACATGCTCGCCGAGGTGCGCGCAGGCCGCTTTCGCGAAGACTTGTATTACCGGCTCGCGGTGTTTCCGCTTGCGATTCCCGCGCTGTGCGAACGGCCTGCCGACATCGTTCCGCTCGCGCGCCACTTTCTCACCTTGCACGGCAAGCGGCTTGGCAAACAAGCGCGACTTTCGCCGGATGCGGCGGCAATTCTTGCCGCTTGGCACTGGCCCGGCAATGTTCGCGAACTCGAAAACACAGTCCAGCGCGCGGTGATACTAGCGCGCGGCGATATCGTCGAAGCCGTCGAAATGCGCCTTTGCTTGCCGCAGATGGCTGAAATTCCAATCGTCGAAGCGCCAGCACAGATCCCGACCCCGGCCCCCGCAGCCGTAGAAATCGTTGCGGGTGAGGACGCGAAGCCCAGCAATATGAAAGAACTTGAAAGGCAACACATACTCGAAACCCTGAAATCTGTGGGCGGCTCGCGCAAACTGGCAGTCCAGAAGCTGGGTATCTCAGAGCGCACGCTGCGCTACAAATTGCAGCAGTATCGCGATGAGGGTGTCGATTTCTAGCTGTGGCACGTAGCTTGCTTATAAAACGCTGCGTATTTTAGGAGCTGGAAATGGAAACTCGTGGTATCGATCAGATGATTGGACAGTTGCGTGCGACCGCCGAGGCGGCTGCGGGCAAACCCGCGTCTGCGCCGGCTGCGGGCGGAGCCGATTTTTCGGAGGTTCTGCAGGGTGCGCTGCAACAAGTTAGCGCAGCGCAGACCGACGCGCGGACGATGGCCGAGAAGTTTTCAGCCGACGATCCGAACGTGAATCTGCAGGATGTAATGGTCAATCTGCAAAAAGCGAGCCTCTCGTTTCAGCAGATGGTTCAGGTACGTAACCGGCTGGTTACCGCCTACCAAGAC
>JAVBKC010000035.1:0-40216 GCA_031554255.1 Niveibacterium sp. | reverse complement strand
TCGTGGGGGCTACGACTCACGTCCTTAAATCAACCCGCCCCCCCGGGGGCCGCTCCCACTCCCCCCCACTGCCTCCGCGCCGGCGGGCCTGGGGCGGGGGCGGTGGCGCGCCCCCGCCCAAGGCGCTGCCGTGCCGGTCGTGCTGATTGCGATCTGGCAGGCCGTCTGCATGCAGGGCTGGGTCAATCCGCTGGTGCTGCCTTCACCGTGGGCGGTACTGCATAAGTGGATCGAATATGGCAGTCCAAGCGAAGCCTACGCGGGCGGGAACTGGCTGCTGTGGGCGGTTTCGGGCGAGCTTTGGCTCGACGCGGCGGGCAGTCTCTACCGCATCGTCGTCGGCTTTCTCGTCGGCGCCGTGCTCGCGCTGCCGCTCGGGCTCGCGATGGGCGCGTCAAAGGCGATTTACCGCTGGACCAATCCGCTGCTTCAGGTGCTGCGGCCGATCCCGCCCATCGCCTACATCCCGCTATCCATCCTGTGGTTCGGCCTTGGCAATCCGCCAGCGATCTTCCTGATCGCAATCGGCGCCTTCTTCCCGGTGCTGATGAACACGATTGCCGGCGTGCGTCATGTCGATGGTATTTTTCTGCGGGCAGCGCGCAATCTCGGCGCCGGGCCGTGGACGATCTTCGCGCGCGTCATGCTGCCTGCGGCCACGCCTTACATCCTGGCCGGCGTGCGCATTGGCATCGGCACGGCCTTCATCGTCGTGATCGTCTCGGAGATGATCGCCGTCAGCAACGGTCTGGGTTTCCGCATTCTCGAAGCGCGCGAGTATTTCTGGTCCGACAAGATCATCGCCGGCATGCTCTCGATCGGCCTGATCGGGTTGGCACTCTACACGCTGATTTCGCGTCTGAACAACCACCTGCTGCGCTGGCACCGTGGCCTGGAGCACTGACATGAGTCAGATACAAGTCGAACAGGTCCACAAGGTCTTCCACTCCCACGGGCAGGACATCGTTGCGCTGCGCGACATCGAGCTTGCGGTCGAGCGCGGCGAATTCGTCTGCCTGCTGGGGCCCTCGGGCTGCGGCAACTCCACGCTGCTCAACGCGCTCGCCGGCTTTTCGCCACCGAGCGCGGGCCGCATCGTGGTCGATGGCCAAAGCATAAGCGGGCCGGGGCCGGACCGTGGCATGGTGTTTCAGGAGTACGCGCTGTTTCCGTGGATGACGGTGGCGCAGAACATCGGTTTCGGTCTGTCGATCAAGGGCCTGGGGCGGCAAGAGATCGCGGCCAAGGTCGACGAATTGCTCGCGCTGCTCAAGCTCGGCGACTTCCGCGAGCGCTTTCCGAAGGATCTCTCGGGCGGCATGCGCCAGCGCGTTGCGATTGCGCGCGTGCTCGCACTCGACCCGCCCATCATGCTGATGGACGAGCCCTTCGGTGCGCTCGACGCGCTCACGCGGCGCTCCTTGCAGGACGAACTGCTGCGCATCTGGGCCAAGTTTCGCAAGACGATCCTGTTCGTGACGCACTCTATCGAGGAGTCGATCTATCTGGCCGACCGCATCGTCGTGTTCACTTACCGGCCCGGCACGATCAAGTGCGACATGCCCGTCGCGCTGGCGCGCCCGCGCGATCCGAGCGACCCGGCCTTCAATGCGATCAAGCGCGAACTCGGCGAGATGGTAATGGCCGAGCAGATGCGCCACGAGCAGGCCGAGCGCGTGGCCCTGACGAGCGACTGATCGCGGTAAGCTTGGCTCACCCCTGCCTTCAGAGCCGGGGGCTTCAACACATCGCTGGCGGAGACGAGCGGGCACCCCGAAATGCAATGGACCGAATCACCAGCGGGCGCAGCCTCGCGCGCCAGTGCGCGACGGCGGCGCCATCTCGGCGCCCTGCTTGCCGCCGTGGCGCTCGCGGCGGCTGCCGTCGTCCTCGCCGGCAGTTATGAGCGCCGCTCGGCGAGTGCCGAATTGCGCCTCGCCACGCGTCACCGGCTCGACATCTTCGCGCTGAGCCTGCGCAACGCCGTCGAACGGGTCGGCTTCCTGCCCTTCACCGTCGCACAGCATAGCGAGGTGCGCGCGCTGCTTCGCAACCCTGCCGATGCGGCGCTTGCCACACGGGTCGACGGCTATTTGCGCGCAATTACCGACGCCTCGGGCGCAGCGGTCACTTATGTGATGGATCGCGACGGACTCACGCTCGCGAGCAGCAACGCCGGCACGCCCGAGAGTTTCGTCGCGCGCAACTTCTCGTTCAGACCCTATTTCGAGGAGGCCGCGCGCGGCGGCACCGGCCGCTTCTACGGCGTCGGCGCGCTCACCGGCCAGCCTGGCTATTTCATCAGCCAGTCGGTGCAGGATGCCGGCGGCGCGGTTGTCGGCGTCACCGCCGTCAAGCTTTCGCTCGATGGCATAGAGAAGAGCTGGCGCGATGCAGCCGACGTTGTGCTGTTGTTCGACCGCCACGATGTCGCCTTCCTCGCCTCGCGCACCGAATGGAAGCTCTCCGCACGCCGTGCACCCGACAGCGCCACGCTCGCCTATCTCGACCGCACGCGCCAGTACGCCCGCAAGCGTTTCGAGCCGTTACCGCTGCGTCCCGCCGGCGCGGGTTTCGTGCGCGACGTAGCCGGGCAGAGCTACCTCGTCGAGGAAATCGCCTTGCCCGAACTTGGCTGGCGCATGCAGTTGCTTACCGCTACGCGGCCGATCGAAGAAGCAGTCGTGCTCGCGCGCATCGCCACGGCCTCGGGTTTCGGCATGCTGTACGCTGGCGCCTGGGCGCTGCGCCAACGCCGGCGGCGCAACGAGGAGCGCCGCGCCGCCCAAGCCGAACTCGAACAAAAGGTCGTCGAACGCACGGCGGAACTCTCGGCCGCCAATCTTGCGCTGCAGGCCGAAATCGTCGAGCGGCGGCGCACCGAGCGCGAACTGCGCGACGCGCAGCAAGAACTCGTCCAGGCTGCCAAGCTCGCGCTGCTCGGCCAGATGGCAGCCGGCATCACGCACGAGCTGAACCAGCCGCTGTCGGCGCTCGACGCGACCGCCGCCGCCGCGCAGAAATTCGTCGCCCAGGGCCGTGCCGACAAGCTCGACAGCGCCCTCTGTTCGGTCCGCGCGCTGGTCTATCGGCTCGGCAAGATCACTGGCCAACTGCGCGCCTTTTCGCGCAAGAGCGGCGGTCAGCCGCAGGCCGTGCCGCTGGCCACCGCGATCGCCAACGCGCTATTTCTGATCCGCCAGGGCAGCCCGCGCAATGACGCCGAAATCGTATTGCCGCCCATCGACGAAAACCTGCGCGTGATCTTCGATCCGATCCGCCTCGAACAGGTGCTGGTCAACCTGCTGCGCAACGCGCTCGACGCCACGGCGCAGCGCGCCGACGCGCGCATCGAATTCATGCTGCAAGAGGACGACGAGCGGCTGCGGCTCGCCCTGCGCGACAACGGGCCAGGGCTTTGTCCGCAAGCGCTGGCTGCTGTCTTCGAGCCGTTCTTCACCACCAAACCGGCCGGCGAAGGGCTTGGCCTCGGGCTCGCCATTTCCCAGTCGATCGCGCGCGAGTATGACGCCCAACTGAACGCCGCCAACGCTTGCGAAGGCGGCGCCGTGTTTACCCTGAACCTGAGGCTTGCCAGTGACTGAACCTGCTGATCTGCCGATTGCCTTCATCGACGACGATGTCGCGGTGCGCGAGGCGCATACCGCATTGCTCGAAGCCGCCGGCTTCGAGGTCGAGAGCTTCGCCAAGGCCGAAGCTTTTCTCGCACGTCATGTCGATGGCCTGTTCGGTGTGCTCATTACCGACGTACGCCTGCCGGGTATCGACGGACTTGCGCTGCTCACGCGCTGCCGCGAAATCGAACCTGGCCTGCCGGTGATCCTGATCACCGGTCACGGCGATGTCGCGATGGCCGTCGAGGCGATGCAGAAGGGCGCTTACGACTTCATCGAAAAGCCGTTCTTTGCCGAGCGCCTGATCGAAGCGATCCGCCGCGCGCTCGAACGGCGCCAGCTCGAAATCGAGAACCGGCGCCTGCGCCAGGCGCTCGCACTGGCGCGCGGGCTGGAACGCAGCATGATCGGAATTTCATCGGGTATTCGCGTGGTGCGTCAGCTTGTCGCACGCCTCGCGGACACCTCGACCGATGTGCTGATACTCGGCGAAACGGGTACCGGCAAGGAGGTCGTCGCGCGCGCCCTGCACGAACAGAGCAGCCGACGCGACAAGCCCTACGTTGCGCTCAACTGCGGCGCGCTGCCGGAAAGCATATTCGAAAGCGAACTCTTCGGGCACGAAGCGGGCGCCTTCACCGGCGCCACGAAACGGCGCATCGGCAAAATCGAATATGCCAGCGGCGGCACGCTCTTTCTCGACGAACTCGAAAGCATGCCGCTCGCGCTCCAGGTAAAACTCTTGCGCGTACTGCAAGAGCGCGTGGTGGAGCGGCTCGGCGGCAATGCGCTGATCCCGGTGGACTGCCGCATCGTCGCCGCCACCAAGGCCGACCTCCTGGCGCTCGCGCGCGAAGGGCGTTTTCGCGCCGATCTGACCTATCGCCTCAATGTCGTCACGCTTGCGCTGCCGCCGCTGCGCGAACGGCGCGAGGACATTGCGCCGCTTTACCTGCATTTCCTGCGCGAAGCCGCAGTTCGCCACGAGTTGCCGATACCCGACATCGCGCCGCAAAAACTACTCGCGCTCGCCGCCCAGGACTGGCCCGGCAATGTGCGCGAACTCAGAAACGCCGCCGAACGGGAAGTGCTCGGTCTTGGCATCATCGCCTGTCCGGACATGCCCGAAAACCTGCACGAACAGGTCGACCGCTTCGAGCGTGCGCTGATCATCGATGCGCTGACGCGCTGCGAAAGCCGCGTCAGCCACGCCGCCGATCTGCTCGGCGTGCCGCGCAAGACGCTTTACGACAAGCTCCGGCGCCACGGCCTCGCGCCGCGCCGCGAGACGGGCGACGAAGCGGTGCCGGAGCGCGCTGCCTGAGCGGCCTTGCCGCGCTTCGCATCAAATTCCAGCGTCATTCGCCGCCGCTGTCGAGGAGCCCGTGCGCCAGCATGCGCCGATGGTCGCGGGCAGGCCGAGTGAAGCCGGCGTCGGCGTAGTGTCGGGCGCCGCTGGCGCAAGATCGATCTCGGCGATCTGCTTGTCGATATTCGATTGCTGGCGCTGTAATTGGGTGTCCTGGATCTGTTGTTTTTGCTGCGCCGCGCTCTTTTGCAATGTCTCGTAATGTTCGATCGCGCGCGCCGCATCGAGCACGCTGGCGCTGCCGGTAAACGCGTAGTTAACCGTGATCTGCGTAATACCGAGCGCATCGAGTGCGGCGGCATCCTCGGGAAAGTCCGCCGCCGCGAATGCGTGCTGGCCGCCACGGAATTCGCGCAGGAACGCAAGCATGCCGGACGCGCCCGGATAGTCGCGCACGAGCGTCAGCTTATCGATCTTTATATGCAAATGAGCTTCCCCGCACTGGCCGGCGCCCCATGCCAGGTTGATGCCGACCGGAAAGTTGTAGTTGCTCAGGGTTTGCACGCCCTGCGCGCACTGGATGCTCAGAACCGTTGCGAACGGCCGGACCTTCGCCGCGGGGTTGACGCCCGTCGGCTGGGCCGTGATCGCAAGCGCAATCGCAGCTACGCGCGCTGCATCCGCCTGTTGCTTGGCCGTGGCGAGCGCACGGTCGATCTGGTCGAGCGTCTGCTGCACGCGTAGCTGCGTCTGTTGCGCTTGCAGTTGCTGCGTCTGCTTTGCCGCCGTGCTGCGTTGTTGCGCCTGCGCCTGCGTGTGCTGCTGCGCGAGTTGCCGTGCGAGCGCATTGTTCAACATCGGCAGAAATGCCGGCGCGAACGGCAGTCGGTAGCCCTGCGTATCGACGACCTCGTAGCGGCTCGCATTGCGTGCGAGGAAGGGTTTTGCCGGGCCGTCCGCAAACGCCCACACCGAGCCCTTCGCGCCGAATGCCTGATCGAACATCGCGGCGGGGTCGCTCGCCGCTTGCAAGGGCCATAGCACGTTGGCCTGCCAGTTGCGCTGCAATTCGCACGAGGCCTGCTGTTCGACATACGCCAGTATCAAGTCCAGCGGCCCCCGCACCAGGCGCCATGTCAGTAAATCCGATGCGTCGCCACTGCCGCTCAGCTTTTGCAGCCGGGCGAGCGGCGCGAACGCGTTTTGCAGCAAGGAAGGCTGCGCGGCGTGAAAATCGGCTGCCAGTTGATAGCTCTTGGCGCTGCCGGTAGCGCTGTCGCTGGCGAGCTTGCTCAATTCGCCGAGGTATTGGCTCAGCGCTTCGACCGCGCCAAGATGCTTGTCGAGGGCCTGCCCGCCCAGGCGTGGCCCGCCGGCAAAGGTGTCGTGAATCGCCGTGGCGCCGACCGCGTTGATCGCGCCGACGAGCTTGACAGCCTGATTCGCCGCGCCGAGCCGCGTCGCCTGTTCGTTCAACTGCTGGAACTGGCGCGCGAGCCTGAGCCAGCCGGGCAGCGGCGCATCGCCCGTGGCGCCGGCATCCTTGAATTCGTCGCCCAGGCGTGCGATCAAGCTCAGATAAGGGCTTTGCGAGCTGCCTACCGTGGCAAGTACGGCGCGCCACTCGGCTTCGCTCGCGAACGGCTTCGGCGCAGCCAGAAAAGCATTGGCGAATTTCCACCAGGCGGCGATATGACGAACGCGATACCAGCGTTCGAATGCCATCCGGCTACTAGCGAAGCGTGCGGAATCGCTGACGCTGGCGCGAATCTCGTCCACCAGCGGAGCAAGTGCCGCCTTGCCGGCGCGTGTGTACGCGGCAGGAACTTCGTCGCCACCAGCGGGCCGCGCGCTCGTGCCCCAGAAGTCGCCCACGCGCACGGGCTTTAGCACGCCGTCATCCGGCACAAGCCCCGCGAGCCAGGTCATCTCTGGATCGGCGAAGACAAGTCGATCGAGCAGCGCACGCGTCTGGCCAAGTCGTTCGCGCAGATAAGCGTCATCCGGCGGCGACCACGCAAGATGCGAAATCGATAAGCCATTGAGTTGCTGGTTCAATTCCGGCGTGCGCAGCGGCGTCGGCACTGGCTGCGGCAGCGCTTCGAGTGCCGCGCGGTCCGCGCCATGCGCGCGCGCTTCGAGCAGGGCGACCGAACGCGCGAGGTTCAGGATCAGGCCCGCGCGCTCGGCGTTGCTGGCGCTGCCCGCGCGCCTAAGGTCCGCCCGCAGATCCTCGTCGATGGCGGGCAAAATCGCCTGCCGATATTCACCGACGAAGCGATTGCGCAGGCGCGTTTCCAGTTCCGTCAGGCCCGCCCCGTGCGCGAGCAATCCAGCCAGCCAGCGCCGGCCGTCCTGCTCGATGCGCAGCAATGCGTCGCGCGCATGCATCAGCGCGGTTGCATCGGATTCGAGATGGCCGCTTAGGGCGATGTTGTCGGGGCGTTCGTCGCGCATTAATTGCAGCGTCTGCATATTGCCGACAAAGGACACCGACAACAGGATGCCGAGCGCGACAAGTGCCAACAGCCATGCGGCAAAACCGAACTTATGCGTGCTCCGCCGCCAGTGATCGACCAGGAGCGAAGGCTTGCTCGCATGGCGATCCTGCGGCAGCACGCGGCCGAAGAAATCGTGCAGAAAGAGCCCTGCGATTGCGCCCGGATGGTGCGGCGAGGGCGCAAGGCGCGCGCCCTCCAGTCGCGAGGCAGCACCGCCCTCCTGCAATCCACTGCTGAAAAAAAGCCCGCGCAGCAAGGGCCGCTCAAGATACGGATTATCCGCCATGCATGCCCGCAAAAACATCGCGAGACCGCCGTGCAGTTGATCGAGTTCGTTCGGGAACATCAGCAGCTCCGGCGTCGCCTGTGGATTGCGCGCGACGAGCGCGAGGCGCAGCCGCTGCAATCGTTCGCCGATGCTGCCTAACGCACGCGCAACGAAAGCCGCTTCGTCGTCCGCCTCGTCTTCGGACAGATAACCCATCGCCTGATCGAGCGCGCTGTCGGGCAGTGCGCGGGCCCATTCCTCGAAGCCGTACAGACGGTCGCTCTTGGTGATCAGCACATAGATCGGAAAGCGCTTGCCGAACATGCGGATCAATTGCTCGATGCGCGCGCGCACCACGCGGCCCTCTTCGGCGAAAGCGTCGGCATCGGGCACGCCAAGCCGTTCCGCGCTGACCGCGAGCACCAGCCCGTCGACGCCCTCGCGCGCACGGTAGCGGCCAAGCAGATCGAGGCCGAGTTCCCATTCGCGGCGATCCTGTTCGATGTCATGCGCATCGACGTAACGACCCGCGCAATCGATCACCACCGCGCGGTCGAAATACCACCAGTCGCAGTTGGCGGTCAGTTCGATGCTCGCGCGCTGGCTGACCTTGCGGATCGGCGACGACAGCCGCGCGCGCGTCAGCGCGGTGGTCTTGCCGGTACCCGACTGGCCGACCACCATGTACCACGGCAGCACATAGAGCGGATTGCCGAGGCGGCGCAGCTTCGATTGCCGCAGCGTCGCCACCGCCGCCTTCCACTTGTATGCAAGCTGCGTTTCCGGCATGGCGGCCGGTGGCGTGGCATGCAGTTCGACCGCCTGCCGCGCGAGCTTGCTGCGCGAGCGCAGCAGCATGAACAGCCGGCGCGCAAAACCTGCGGCGAAATATAGGCCGATCGCGCCAACAAACAGCGCCAGCGCAAGCCACAGCGGCCACTCGAAGTACAGCGCCGCGCCCCAGCAAACGAACGCCAGCATGACGAGTGCAAGGAACCACATCAATACGATCGCGATTTGTTTCATGGCGCGATCTGCGCAATCAGCGCGTCGACCGATTGGCCGACGAGGGTGTGATAGGCGGCATACAGCACCAAGAGCACCGCAAGCGGCAGCAGGATCGCAACTAAGTTTGCGCCCGGCAAGCTGCGCCATGCGCGCGCGGCCGACCGGCCGGGCACGGCGGCAGCGGTGGCGTAGCCGTCGGGAAACAGCAGGGATTCGGCGCCCGCCGGCAATCCGTCACCCTCGGGTAGCAGCAGTGCGAGATTCGCACGCCGGATGTCGGTCAGCGCCTTCTGATTGCGGTCGTAGGCATAGCGGCCGCCGAAACCTAATGCGAGGCACAGGCAATACACCTCGCGCACCGGCAACTGCGCGGGCGCAAGTTGCGCAAGGCGTTCGTAGAACGCCACCCCCGCGTTACCCAGATTGAAGTAGCGCCGTTGCAACAAATGCCGCTGCCATTGCGCGGCGCCGTCCCACACAGCCGTGAGCAAGGTTTCGTCGGCCCACGCGGCGACCGCGAACAGCGCTGCGTCGACATCGTCCGGCGCGCAGCCGGCAGCGTGCGCGCGCTGGCGCGCACTCGCAATTGCGCCATCGAGCAGCGCGGTAAGGCTCGCGGCGTCGCCCGTCGGCGTAAGCACGAATGCGCGCACCTGGGCGAAAAGGGGAATCAGACAATTGGCGAGCTGCACGCTATCTCCGCAATACGACGATCTCGGCCTTCAAATCCTGCGGCGCATCGGGCCATTGCAGCGCGATACGTTCGTCATGCTCCACTGCATCCCACAGCTCGCTCGCCTGTTCGACGCGAAAGCAATGCGAAGCGGCGCGGCGCGGCAGCCCCTGCGGCGCATTCGGCATATGAATCAGTTCGAGGCCCGGCAGCGCATGCGCAATCAGGCGCGGAATATCCTCCGCCGCCGCAAGGCGCGCATCGCGCTCTGCCGCGGCGATCAGATTTGCGGCCGGCTCGCCCGAGTGCAGCACGAGATAAAAACGGTTGCGCCGGTCGAAGAAATTGCGCGGCAACTCGCCGGCGAATACGCCATCGCGGTATTCGAGAATCGTCAGATGCTCGGGGCCGAGCGCGATTTCATTGAGCAGATAACCGAGCAGCGACTCTGCGCGCGCAAAGCACGCATGAAGATCCGTGTGATCGTAGGCCGGCAGCCCCGGCGTACCGTCCGTTGCTGCGCCTGTCATGTCGAAGCGGGCAGAAAACACGCTCAGTTCGCCGATGAGCTGCCCAAGCGCGCCATAGACGAGCCACGGATGCACCTCCGGCGTCTGGACCAGATGCGCGAAGTAAGGGCTGGCGCGCGACAAGGTGCGCAGCACGAGCAGCAGGCTCATGAAGCCAGGATCGAACTCGGCCTTCTGCATCTCGCCGGGATTTTTCAACTCCTGCAAACGCTGGGCCCGCGCCGACAATTCATCGCGGATATTGCGGGCGATTTCGAGCAATGGAGAGGAACCCGCGAGCGCGTAGCAGGGCGCGATGAAGCGCTCGGACATGCTCACCGTGTCGCCGGCGCGCACGAGTTGCGCAATCGGGATCAGCTCGTACTGGCCGAGATTTTCGATCTCGCCGGCAAAGAACACTTTGAGCACATGCACTAGCGTGTGCACCGGCGCGGGCGCGCCGTCGGAATACAGATCCGGCGTTTCCGGCGGCCGCGCAAGACATGCAAAACGGGTTTGCGCTACGGCCGCCTCGTCGAGCGTTTCGCACATCGTCACGTTGTTGCCCTCGGGTGCGAGCTTGCGCAGCCCCAGATAGACCGTCAGCGTCTGCCCGTCGGCTATCGCTGCGTCGTCGAAGCGGCGCGGCACGAGTGCCGCGTTACCCGGATATTCGACGTAAGTACGATCCGGGAAAATCAGCCGCGTGCAGCGTACGTCTATCGTGCGCTTGGCCACGGCGGCACTCGCCAGATCGAGCTGGCCCACGCCCCAAAAATGCGGCAAACCGCTCTCGACGATGGGTTTGATCTGGAAGCGCGCCTGCAAATCCGCGAGCTGGAAATGCTGCGGCTGCATGAACATGCCCTGATGCCAGTAAATCGCTTGCTTGTCGTCCATGCGTGCGGGTTATTCCGATTGGGTGGGTGAGGCGGCCTGGCCGCCGAGTTTGCGCAACGGCGGTTGGGGCGTATCGCCAAGGCGGATTTCCTTGCCGCCGCCTTCGAGTAGCCGCGCCTGCTGCAATTCGGCCGGGCTCGGGCCGCTGGCGAGCGGCTGCGAATTGACGATGCTTTGTGGGCCAAAATCGAGTCTTGCCACCAGCGACGCTGGCCCGATCGTGCTGTCCTTGAAGACCCAGCCGCGCGTCGTCGTGAGCAGGGGAATATCGAATTGGCGTACCGCGTTGCGCGCATCCAGGCGCGCGTAGCCGGCGACGATGCCAAGCGAGCGCGTGTTCTGCGCGCGGTCGAGTACAAGATACGACTGCTGGCCCGGCTCGATCACATAGCGCGAAAACTGGATGAACGCGGTTGGCAGCTTGCCGCCCGTCATGCTGGCCGCAAGCGCGGCCGGGTTTGCGGCAAGGTCGCGGAAAGCCTGCGCGTCGGCGGTCTCGTAAATGCCGAGCAGCAGCGTGTGCGCCTGCCCGTCGTACTCGTTGAGGCGCGATGCAGCCGCGATACGCAGGATCACCGCATCGGTCGCGTAACTCCAGGCCACGTCGGCGAGCGGGTCCTGGCGCACCGCGCTACCGCCGCCGCAGCCATGCAGCGCCAGCAGGCACGCCACCGTCATTGCTCCAAGCGTGCGGCGTTTCATGCGAGCGTTATCACCGTTGCAGCGGCTTCGGCCGCATCGGCGTACGGCATGAACAGCACGGCGCGAGGCGACCCCTTGACGCGTGCGTAATACGCATCGTCGGCGCCGAGCCGGTTGCGCACCGCCCAGGCGACGAAGGTCCGTTCGCCCACTTCGAGCGTAAGTCCCTGCTGCGCGTATTCGAGAACTGCTTTCTCGGGCAGCGCGCCACGCGGCCCGACAGCCTGAAAATCGATCGTCGCCTCGCCGCCATGTACGCCGAAAATCACGCCATCCCAGCATCCCTGGCGCGGACCTATCGCAAACCACTGCCCCAGCCGCTCCTCGCCGACGACCTCGAAACGATAGTCGGGCGGCATCGGGCGCGGCGTTCTGTTGGCCTGCGCGACGATTTTCGCGGGCCACGCGGGGGAGCCTTCATCGGCCACCACTGCATCCGCGAGCAAGGCTGGCACTTCGCCGAGCGCTTCGCGCGCCGACAGCACGATGGGAAAATCCGCGCCGCGCGCCTCGCGCAGGTTCGCCGCAAACAGCGACAAACCGTAGCGCAGCGAGGGGCGCGCCAGCTCGTCCGGGTGCGCGAGAATCAGCCACACATCGGCGCGCGCCGCGTTCAAGGCGTCGAGCGCCGTGCGCCACGCAAGCTTGTCCGGCTCATCGAGCCAGAAGTGGCCCTGCGCCGCGAGGCCGTAGCGCTGAAGCAGCGGCGACAGCTCGCCGATGCGCGTGGCATCGCGGTCCTTGTTCAAGGCGGTGATCCAGACGGTTTTCGTGCTCATAAGCTGGTTTCCATCGATCTTCAAACGACAGGCGGGCGGAATTTAAGAATCGTGCGGTCGATATTCGAGCCTTCGAGGCCCGCCAACGTCGGCCGCGTCTCGTCGAAATCGACGCCATACAGATTCGCGTGGCATATCCGCGCACCATCGAGCTTCGCGCGGCGCAGCGAACCCTTGAACAGGTTGATGCCGGTGAGATCGGCGCCGGTGAGATCGGCTTTTGAGAACTTCGCGTTCCTGGCCGAGACGCGGCGGAACGTCGCGGCGCGGGCTGCGACATTGCTCAAATCGGCGTCGTCGAGGTTGGCGTGCTCGAATACCGCGCCATGCAGTTGCGCGCCGTCCCAGGCCGCGCGGTTCATTCGAGCGCGGACAAATTGCGCGCGCTCGAAACAGGTTTGCCCATCTGCGCGCGACGCGCTCAGATCCGTATCGACGAATACGGCGTCCGCCGCTTGTGCGCCATAGAAATCGACCTGCGCGCAATCCGCACCAGTGAAGTTGACGCCTTTGAGGCTGCTACCAGAAAAACTTGCCTGTGCGAGCATTCCGCCACTGAAATCCGCGCCATCCAAAACGCATGCCGTGAGCTGCGCCCCGAGCGCACGGCAGCCGGATGCGCCCACGCCAGGCATTGCCGCGCGGTCGAACTGCGCGCCGGAGAGATCCGCGCCATCGAGCCGCGCGGCGCTGAAATCGGCATCGCTAAAATCGCCTTCGACGAGTTGGGCAGAGCGCAGATCGGCCCCGGCAAAACAGCCGCCACCGCCACTGGTTTTCACAAGCTGCGCGCGCTGTAGATCGGCCTCGGTGAAGTCGGTTTCCTTCAACAATGCCAGCGAGAAATCGGCATCCTGAAGCCGGCTCTTGGCAAACGAGGTTTTTTCGAGCAGCGCCTCGGAAAAATTCGCGCCTGTCAGATCGAGGCCAGAGAGGTCAAGCCCCGACAAATCGTATCCGGCAAAACCTTGCCGCGCCGCGTGGCGCACAACGACGTCTTCGCGCGTCAGAGGCACGGCCGCTAGCGGTTCGGGTGGCGCGGCAGCGGGCGCTTCCGGCATATGCAGATCGGGTGGCGGCGGCATGTCCGGCGCGGCGGCAAACCACGCGAGCGTGGCCGGATCGAGCTGCGACGGCGGCGAACCTGGCGGTGGCAACGATTTAGCGAAATCGGCCAAATCGGGGCGCGTGGCGACCCAGGCGTGTACGTCCGCTTCGGTAAGCCCGGCCTTGGTTAGCGTTGCCTGAGTTTCGGCGTGCACCTGCAAAAGCAGGCGCTGCACTTCTGCAATATCCGCAACCGGCTCCTGCGGCGCTTTCAGAAATGGCGCCAGATCCGCGTCGGTCAGATTGTGCTTGCGCATCAGCGCGCGCGTCTGTGCGTCAAGATCGCCTGCCATCTTTTCGATCTCGGCGAAGCTCAACACGGGCGGTTCCGGCGCAGGTTCGAGAAAGCGCGCGAGATCCTTTTCGGTCAGGCCATGTTTGGCCATCAGCGCCTGAGTCTGCCGATCGAGATCCGCAGCCATTGCATAGGCGGCGGCAAAACCTTCAGGCAATGGCATTTCGGCCAAAGGCGCCGCAGGCGCAGCGGATGCCGGCATAGCCGCGCCGGATTCAGCGACTTCCGGCGCGCTGGCAACGGCATCCACGGCGGCGGGCGCCGCCTCGGCATCCACTGCCACCGGCAGGCTGCGCAGGAACTCCGCCTGATAGTGCTCGAACGGCAATGGCGGTTCATTCATCCACTCCCACGCCGTCATCATATGCAGCACATCGGCGGCATCGACATCCGCTACTTCGGCCAGCGCCCGATACAGCACGATGCCCCGCTCAAGCTCGGGAAAGAGCCACACGGTTTCCGCCTTCGCTTCGAATTCGCGCAGGCGTTCTGCGCCGTCGTTGGCGCGGGTATTCAGAAAGCAGCGCGCGCGCAAACCGGGCAGCCGCCCTTGCAGCCTGCTGTGCGTGGGATGCATGTTGCCGATCTCGAATGTTTCATCGCCAGCGAAAAAACCCGCAAGTCGCTGATCTGGCGGAGCGCTGTGGAAAAACTCGGGCAAGGTATCGGCGGGCAGATGCGGCCAGCCGTGTTCGAGCCAATGCGCATCGCAAGCGCCAAGATGCTGGCGGCGTTGCGGCGCGCATGCGTCGAACCCCCAGAAGCCAGCCGGCGCCGCGCGCTCGCCACGGCTGAGGATGCGCTTGGATTCGTGCTCGACGTTGGGGAGCAGCCAGGTTTGCTGCCCGTCTCCTTCGAGCGCCGCATAGCCCTTGCCCCGCGGATTGTCATCGCAACCCGGACCGCCGAACGCAGTGCTTTGAGTAATCGGCATCCGCGCATACGGCTGCGGTTTCGATGCCATGCCAAACGCGTTGAAATGCCGGTCTCCGCTGACCACCAGCGACTTTGCTAGCGCGCCAAGGCGCACGCTCACGCGCAGTTGCTCGACCTCTGCGCCCGTCGGCGCACATGCAGCGCCATAGACCTTGAACTCGCCGGCCGGCTTCGGATAGCCCTCGTCGAGCAAGGCGTCATTCAGCGCCAGCGCTGCGGTAGCCCACAATTCGCTTTCCGGTGTGGGGGCTGCTTGCAATGACGATTCGCTATTGAAATCGAAGCACGCCAGCATGCCGACCGCCAGCGGATTGCGCTGCGCGAAGTGAATGCTTCGGTAGAGCAATGCGAGATTGTCGGGTTTGATGACTTTCATTGAGTTAGCATAGCTGGAGAAGAGTGCAATTAACTTTACCGGTAACTGCTGTTAACGTGCACTGCGAACCGCCGATTTTGAGCTCCGCCTTATTCAAGCCGAGCTCTAGTGTCGCCGTGCCAGAGGTTGCAATGACTCCATTGGCCGTCACTTTGACGGAGCTCGTCGGACCACATTCCATCGATGCGCCTGCTGCTGTCTCCGCCTTCACCTTTGCGGTACCGGACTTGGCTACAAATCCGGTTTGCGACAAAGTCGCTGAACCGTGATTAATAGGGTGTGTCAGCTTGACTGTCCCAGCCGCAGACGTCGACAGTTCGGCGGAATCCGGTGTGAGTTTCAGTGCGCTATTGAACGGTTCTATACCTGAATCCAGTTTGATTGATGCGGGTTGTAACTCTATTCTGGAAACACTGGGTGGGACCCCCCACGGGCCGACAGTCATGTCAATACCGTCGTCGACCTTGATGTTGCTCTTATAAGCAATTGTAGAACCCCCTACCCCAGCAATCGCCTTAGACGCATTTGCCAATAGCAAATGCACCCCCGTCATGCTTAGATTGCTCACAAGCCCTTGCATGATGCTAGGGACATAGCTCCACGGGTTCCCCCGTTCGGACTTGCCCGTCTCCTTGTCAGATGAGTTGTAACTGATCGCCAAGCTCGCGTTAAGCGCCGCCGCTGCATTTACCGCTAGGCTAGTAAGAATCGATGCTCGAACTATATTCTTCAGCGCTCCGATTGTTTCCTTAAATACTGGAAGCTGGCCTCCTGATATGGTCACGACCTTGCTCGCTTGCAATGCGGTATCGGTATACAAGGCGATGACCTCAGAATCGTCGAGGGTCACGGTTTTACCCATTTTCCACGCCACGTCATAGCTCGCGCCGAATGCCATGCTCGTACCGAGCGTGAACTTGTTGGTAAAGGATGCCGCGAGCGCGCTTTCGTATCCCACCGAGATTGAGTTCTTTCCTCCTGCGGAAATACTGGTATCGGTACCGACTGTTACGCTTTCCGAACTACCCGCAGTACTGGTCCATATGCTGCCCCCTCCATTCGGATCGGTCGAGCCGATTCCAATGCTGCTATTGTGAAACGGGGAATGCAGCCACAGCACTTCTTTCCCCTTGGCATCTCCCATGTACACCTGATTGCCACCCGCAGTTCTGATACGGTTCTCGTGCGGGTTGGCCTGATTGACGACACTGCGGTTCTCCGAATTCGGCACCGCCCCGACAATGACCGGCCTATCCGGATCGCCATCGGTAAATGACAGCAGCACTTCTGCGCCCTTGAGCAGCGGGAAATGCATGCCGTGGTCGCTACCGGAATAGGGCGTTGCCATGCGCATGCGCGCCGAACCTTTGTTCGGGCGTTTGGGGCTCAGGTTGAATGGCAGTTGCACCTTGTACTGGCCGAATTCGTCGAGTTCGGCGTAGTCGCCGCTGCCTTCGGCGTCGATGGTTGCGGTCATCGTGCCGGCGATGCGCGGTTTGGGCGTGATGCGTTCGGGGCGGAACTGCGTGGCGGCGGGAATGGCGCGGAAGCTGTTGCGGTACTCGGTATCGCCGCCCACGGCATTGGCATCGCGCGGGTCGTGGGCGCCAATGAGCAGCGCGCCGGCTTGCGAGCCTTCGTGATGGATTTCAGTGATCAGATAGTCGCCGTTGAAATTCGCGCGGTAGTGGTGCGACAAGCGGGCGAAGTAGCCGCTGCGCAGCCCCACGGCGGTTCCCTCGCCGGAAAAGACCTTGCCCCGGCACAGGATTTCCTCGGCGCGCAGTTTCGCGTAGCGCTGGCCCTCGGCCTCGTCGCGGAAGTTTTCGCCGTACAGCATCACCTGGCCGACCCCCGCATCGGCGACGGGCGCGCTCGCCTTCAGTTGCATTGCTGCCTTGCGGTGGTTGTAATCCTGCAAGATCACTTCCTTGGGCAGCGGCTTCTGGCGGACGGCAAAATCGCGCACGGCGCGGCCCGATACGCCGGTGTCCAGTTCGTCGGCGGGGCGGTAGTCGATGGGCACAACGTGCGCGGAAAGCATGATTTTGTCGTCGACAGCGACGAGCTTTTCGACCGCGCCATCGTGGTCGAAGTAGTAGTGGATCCCTTCGTTTTCCATCCAGCGCGAAACGAAATCCAGGTGCGTTTCCTCGTACTGGCAGACGAAGCTGCGCGAGCGATAGGCGTTCTTCAGCTTGAACGCATAATCGCTGACGGTAAGTTGGCCTTGCTTGAGCACATCTTCGAGCGTCGCCGTGATCGGCTGCTCGGCAAGATAGGCCTCGGAGATGCGGTAGAGCGACAGGCGCCATAGCCTGGGCACCAGCACGGCGCGATAGAACACATAGCCGTCGGCGCGGTGCAATTGGTCGAACTCGGCGAGCACGCCGTGGTAGGGCGTTTGAATATCGCCGCCCGGGCTGTAGATGACAAAGCGCGCCGGGTGGCCGAGCATCGCGTCGAAATCGATGGTCGGGTCGTCCGACACCAGCGTCAGCGTGAAACGGAACGGTTGCGAGATCGCCTCGAAGCCTTCCATGCGGACGACGGCGAACTTGTCGGCGGCGAACGCGGCGGATTCGAAATCGAAGCGTTTCTGGTCGAGCAGCCGTTCGGCGAACGAGGACTTCATTGTCATTTCCCTGCGGTGGGTGAAGCGTTCAGCTCATGATCATGACGACAGGCTGGCTGGGCGCGAGCACGGCGCCCACCGCGTTGCCGCCGTTGTGTTTTGTCATGTCGCTCAGACGCACGGCCGGATTGCCTTCGAGCTTGACCTTCTGGCTACTCAGGGCGAATTCCATCTGGCCCATGTTGGTGCCGGAGGCAAGGCCGCCATTGACGCCAGCCTCGTCGCCGTTGGAAAGGCTGATCTTCGATGCCTTGGTCAGCGCCGGCATGCCGTGAATCAATACCTTCGTCGTGGCCGGGTTGCCCATCATCGGCATCGCCAGATTCGGATAGGGCGTCGGAATGGGCGGCGCAGGCGGCGCGGGGGTCAGGCAGGTGTCGGGCATACCCATGCAAAGCCCGTTTTCTTTCGTTACTGCGAACATCGTGGGCTCCTAGCCAATGTCTACTTTTGCGCCGTCTATCTTCATTTGCCCGTCGGCGAGCAGGCTCGCGTGGCGGGCCGTCACATGCAGGCGTTCTTCGACCTTGACGCGTACGCGGCCGGCACGCGTCTCGTCGAGGTTCGCAGTCCAGCGGAAGCTGTCGCGCGTTTTCTGCACCAGGCGGCCAATCGTCGAAGTGACCCGGTTTGCCACCGTGCTGAGCATGCCGATCCGCGCATGCGCTTCGCTTATCGAGGCGTCGAGGCGGTGGAACTTCAGCTCGCCCAGCAAGCCCGCCAGCGCAAGCTTTGGCGCTTCGACGGCCACCGCTTCGCAGGCGCTCAGTTCGATTCGCGACGCCTCGATCCGTAACGCGCCGTCCGCCGTATGCAACGCCGCGCCGCCCGGCAGCACGATGGCCGCGCCAGCAGGCGCGGCCTGGGCGAGCACGGCGAGAACGTAGGTCACCGCGCCGCCATGACATACCAGTACCGTGTCGCCGCAATCCGGTTCGATCAGGCAACTGGGCGCGCGGCACGCGCGTGCTGCCACGGCGTCGAGAAAGAACCATTGGCCGGCGCGACCGGTGACGGTGGCCCAGGCCATGCCGACTGCGCGGTCGTCGCCCGGGCGCGCCATCGAAACCAGGCTGTTTTTCATGTCGATGTATTCCTTTGCAAAAAACTCATGAGGTCGGACGCCATTGCTCGGCGCGCGCCAGCATGGGGTCGGTGGGCCGCGCGCCCTCGCGCCTGGCGCCGTCCCAGCGCGTACCGACTTCCTTGAGCGCGTGCAGATTCGCGCCATTGAGGTTGGCGTGCGAAAAATCGGCCTCGGACACATCCGCATGGGAGAGATCGCAGTAGATCATCTGCGCGCGCTTCGCCGAGGCGCGCTGCCAGCGTGTTGCGACGAGCACGCAGCGGTTCCAGTCGGCGCCGTCGGCCTGGGCCGCGCCAAAATCGGCGTTGCTCGCGTCCGCCATCTCAAAGCGTGCGTTGCGCAGATCGGCGCGCGTGAGTTTTGCGTCGATCAGCGCCGTATAGATGCCTTGCGCGCCAGCGAAATTCGCTTCTTCCAGTTGCGCGCCGATCAGGCTGGTCCGGTCGAGCTTGACGCCGCCGAAGTTAGCTCCTTGCAACAGGGCGCCGTTCAGTATTGTCATTGTCATATCGCAGCTTTGCAGATCCTGGCCGGTCAGCACGCACGCTTTCAGAAACGCGTTGTAGAGCACGGTCTGCACAAAGATCGCGGTTGAAAGATCGGTGCTCATTGCGGTCAGGCGCGTCAGGTTCGCGCGCGTGAAATCGGTGCCCGCGAAGCGGCATTCGTGCGCGTCGGCGCGTTCGAAGCGCGCGCCGACGAAGGCGCTTTGCGCAAAATCGCAATCGTTGAAGAAGGCGCGCGAGAAGTCCGCGCCGGCCGCGTCCGCATGCTTCCAATCGACCTTCATGAAGCTGGCGTCGATGGCGGCGACATCGCGCAGCGTCGCGCCGCATAGATCGACCTGCTGAAAATTGCATCCGGTCAGGTTTGCGCCGCTCAGATTCGCGCCGGCGAGCCGCACATTCCTGAAATGGCCCGCCGCAAGATCGCGTCCGGCCAGATCGATGCCGCCAAGATCGGTATCGACGATCTGGCCGTCATCGGCCAGCGTCTTCAGAACTTGATCTGGCGTCATGGTTCAGGTGTCGAAGCGCACGACGAATTCGCCGCTGTCGTCGACGTCGAGCGCCACGTTGCCCGCAGGCGTTTCATTCCCCATTCGCGCCAGGATTTCCTGCGACATCAGCGGCAGAATCTTGCCGCGCAGGATGAAGTCGATGTTGCGCGCACCGGTTTCCACTTCCGTGCAGCGCGCAGCGATCTGCCCGACAACGCCATCGCTGTATGTGAAGCGCATTTTGTTGTTGCGCGCGAGGCGCTGGACGATCTTGTCGAGCTTGAGCCGTACGATGCCGGCGAGCGCATCGCGCGCGAGCGTGAAGTAGGGGATCACCGTCATGCGTGCGAGCAGCGCCGGCTTGAAGTGATTCGAGAGAATGGGCCGCACGGCGCCGAGCAGGGTTTCGGCGGAGGGCGTGTCGCCAGCGGCCGTCATTTCCGTGATCACGTCGGTGGCGAGGTTGGAGGTCAGGAAGATCACCGTGTTGGAAAAGTCGATTTCCTTGCCTTCGCCGTCCGACAACATGCCCTTGTCGAATACCTGATAGAACAGATTCATGACATCGAGGTGGGCTTTCTCGGCTTCGTCGAGCAGCACGACCGAATAGGGCCGCTGGCGCACGGCCTCGGTCAGCACGCCGCCTTCGCCATAGCCGACATAACCCGGCGGCGAACCGATCAGGCGGCTGATGTTGTGCTTTTCCTGAAACTCGCTCATGTTGATCGTAGTCGTCGATTTTTCGTCGCCAAAAAGAATATCGGCCACGCAAAGCGCGGTTTCGGTCTTGCCCACGCCCGAGGGCCCGGCGAGCAGGAATACGCCCATCGGCTGCTGCGGGTCTTTAAGGCCCGATTTGGCGGTCTTGAGCACTTCGGCGATCTGGTCTACCGCGTGGTCCTGCCCGTGGATGCGCACCTTCAGCGTGGCGGCCATTGCCATCACGCTTTGGGCCTGATCGCGCAGCATCTTGCCGACCGGGATGCCGGTCCAGTCAGAAATCACCTTGGCAATGACGTCGGGATCGACATCGACGCGCACGAGCGGCGCGCTGCCCTGCGCGGTCTTGAATGCATCGCCGGCTGCGGCGATGGCGCTCGCGAGGTTTTCGAGCTCCGCAGGTGTTGCGCCGTCGGTCTTGGCTTGCAGGTGTGCCGCGCGCGCGGCCAGCAGTGCCTGTGCGGCGTCCTTCTGTTTGCGCCACTCGATGCGCAGCGCTGCGGCCTCGGCTTCCAGCGCGGCCAGTTCGCCGTCGATTGCGCCAAGCCGCGTGCGATCCACGCTCTGCTGGTTGTCGCGGTCGCGTTCCAGACCGTTGCGCTCGCGCTGTAGCGCCTGGATCGCGCGCTCGCGGTCTTCCAGTACGTCGGGCTTGGCGCTTTGCAGCACCTTGACGCGCGCGCAGGCGGTGTCGAGCAGATCGACGGCCTTGTCGGGCAATTGGCGGCCCGTGATGTAACGACTGGCCAGTTCGGCGGCGGCGACGATGGCATCGTCGCGCATGACGACGCGATGGACCTCTTCGTATTTTTCCTTGAGGCCGCGCAGGATCAGGATCGCCGTCGCAAGATCGGGCTCGTCGAGCTTGACGAGCTGGAAGCGCCGCGCCAGCGCGGCATCCTTTTCGAAGTATTTTTTGTACTCGGCCCAGGTGGTGGCGGCGATCGTGCGCAGCTCGCCGCGCGCGAGCGCGGGCTTGAGCAGGTTGGCGGCGTCCGAGCCGCCGGCCTGGCCACCCGCGCCGATCAGCGTGTGCGCTTCGTCGATGAAAAGAATGATCGGCTTTGCCGAAGCCTTGACCTCGCCGATCACACCCTTGAGGCGGTTCTCGAATTCGCCCTTCACGCTTGCGCCGGCTTGTAACAGGCCCATGTCGAGCCCGAGAATCGTCACGTCCTTGAGCGAATCGGGCACGTCGCCATCGACGACGCGCAGCGCGAGCCCTTCGACCACCGCAGTTTTGCCGACACCCGGATCGCCTACGCAAATTGGGTTGTTCTTGCGCCGCCGCGCGAGGATGTCGACCATCTGGCGGATTTCGGAGTCGCGCCCGAAGACCGGATCGATCTTGCCGGCGCGCGCTTTTTCGGTGAAGTTTTCGCAGAAGCGCGCAATCGCGCTGCCATCGCCCGCAGGCCCGCCGTCGCCGGATTTGTCATTGCCGGCCTGCCGCGCGCCCGCTTCGATGGCGCTGGCGCAAACTGCGTCGAAGGCGCGCAGCAGGGTTTCGCGATTGAGTTCGCGCAGCGGCGCGGCGTAGTCGCCCGTTGCGTAATAAGTGGGACGCGAGAGCAGTGCGAGCAGGATGGCGCCCGAGCGGATGGCCGGCTCGCGCAGATCGACCGAGGCGATCAGCCACGCGTCCTGGAGCAATTCGAGCAGTAGCGGCGAGAACGCGGGGCGGCCGGTATTGCCGGCGCGCATACGTTCGAGCGCAAGATCGAGCGCGCGGCGTATCTGTCCGGCATCGACGCCGTACTGGTGCAGCAACAGCGAAGTGTCGGCCTGCGGATGTCCGAACAGCTTGACGAGCAGATGCTCGACCGTGATTTCGTAATGCCCGCGCGATACGCACAGCCCCACGCCGTCTTCCAGCGCCTCCTTGCAGAAGGCATTCAGATGTCCTACCAGGGACTTGAGTTCGACTAGCAGCATGAGCGGTTCTCCTTGGAATTCGGATAGGGGTGCGTGTTCAGATCGCGCATTTGACGCGCGTGGGCCGGCCGCCGCGTTCGGGCGCCAGCCAGCTATCGACGCCCAGGCGCGACCACGCGCCGCGTCCGCAGCGCGCCGTGCGCGCGTCCGCGTGGCGCAGTTCGATGACAAGCTCGACCGCGAGCGGATCGATCAGGTAATAGCGGATCAGAAAGCGCAATTGCGCATGCCCGGCCGCGCCCGGGAGCAGTTGATCGAAAACCGCGTGCGGCACCTCCGAGAACGTAACGCGCATGCGGTTCGAGTAATCGTCGATGCTCTCGCCGAGCCATGCGGCAGAGCCGAGCTGGTGCCCCTGCACGCCCAGGCGAAAGCGCTGGTCCGGCCCGATTGCCACCACGTCGCGCACGCAGCATTGGATTTCGATGCGCGCGTCGGGGTAGGCGTCGGCTAGCAGCGTGCGCAGGCCAAGCGCGCTGCGCGGGCGTTGGTTCAGCAGGCCGGCATAGCGCAGAAGCATTGCGCTGCCGGGCAGAAGGTCGGCGCGCAGCTCCGCCGAATCGAGTCCGACAAAGGCATAGAGGCGGTCGAGCAGCCGCGCGTCTTCGTTCTCGACGATGCGGCGCCCGATTTTGTACTTCGACCACGCATCGAACAGCAGCGGATAGGTCGCGTAGTGAATGATGTCGAGAAACTCGCGCGTTGCGTGCCGGCCTTCGCGCGCTTCCTCGAACAGATCCTCGGTGTAATAGGTCGGCAGCGGCGAGGCGACGCCATAGAGCCCGAAGAAGTTCGCGACGATTCGGTAGCCGCCCTGCGGCAGCGCTTCGATGTGCTCGATATCGCTTTCGGGAAAATCGAGCCCGAGCTTGGGACGCACGCGCAATGGGACGTCATTCGTGGCGAGGCGGCGGTCCAGGAGCCGCAAGAGACGGATCGCCTGGAAGTAAGCGTATTTTTCGCCGTTGGCGAGCAGCGCGGCCTTCATAGCAGGGTCTGGCGGCCGAGTCGCGGCGGCCATTCGAATACGCTGCCCGACGCTGCGTCCTCAAGTTCGACGCGCGTATAAGAATGAATGCTCGCGTAATCGGCAAGGAAGCGTTCGATCACGCAGCCGAACACATACAGATCGCCGATGCCCGCATAGTGATCGCCACGGCAGCGCAATCGCACGCGCTGGCCGCGCAGCACGGAGCCGCGCCCGACAAGCCGCGTCTCGGGTGCGGCCTCCACGCTGTCGATGCCGTCGATACGCCAGCGGTTGGCGGCCGCCGGGCCCTGGTCCTCGCCTGGCACGTACAAGGCGAGCAGCGCGCGCAGGTTCGCGGTTTCCATCACCGACATGAGGTTTAGCGACACATGCGAGATCAGCCGCCACAGCAAGGCCTCGCCGATAGGCGCTTCCTGCGCGGGCGTCACCGGCCGGATGTTGTGGAACTGGAACCGGTCGGGGGAGGTATCGGTCGGCTCCTTGACGTCGCCAAGTTTGAGACTTTCCGGCAGCGCGCCGTTGGTGCATGTCAGGCGGATAGACAGCGTTTCCGTCAGCGGCGTTTCATTCGGCGGATAGTTTATCGAGAGGAATACCTCGCTGCCGCGCCCGACCGTCGCTTCGCGCTGGCGCGTGCGGTAGCTCAGTTTTGCGCCACGGCCATCGTGCCGGTACAGGCCGAACGGCAGGTAGGCGCGCTCGTGCGCTGCGCCCTGCTGGTAGCCCACGACCTGATCGACCGAATACACCTGGTAATGCGCACGGTTGCGCCCTTCCGGCATCACGCGGTATTCGCTTGTCCTGTGCTCGTGATTGAGCGGCTCGGCCGCATGCGCGAACAGATTGATCGCAGGCGTCACATTGAGCAAAAAACTCTCGCCATCGATTCGCGGCATCCAGTCGGGTACCTGATCGAGCGTGATGAAAATGCTGAAACTTGAGCTGGCGCCGCGCCGCGTCCACTTATCGAGGCCCGTCAGATCGAGGAAGAGGAATTTCTCGGGCTGCGAGAAGAACTCCTGCAACACGCGATAACCACCGAAGGCATTGGCCGGATACGGCAGCAGATCGAAATCGAAGCCCGTCGCACAAAGGCTTTGGGGCGGGAGCTCGACGCTTTCGCCGCCGCTCGTCAGCCGCACGCTCACGACATGGCGCGTGAGTAGAAGCAGCAGTTTCGCGGCTTCGGCATAACCGTTACCGAGAAAAAAGCGCAGGCGGTGCGGCGTCCATTGGGCCAGCGCGATGCCTTCCAGCGCCAGATCCATCACCAGCACCGGCGCCGCGCCGGCCGGGTTCAAAAGATTCACGTCCAGGATGCGCAATGGCTCCACATCCAGATCGCATACCGTGCGAAAGCGGCACGGCGTGCCGTCCACCGGCACCGACGCAAGCTCGGAGCCGGCCGCGATGCACGCGGTTTCGCCCACCCGTCCGCGCGGCGAGAACTGCATCAGCGTCGACGCCGGCACGGGCCGCAGGTAATGCGGAAAGAGCAGGTCCACGAGTTCCTGCACGAACTCCGGGAATTCGTCGTCGAGCCGCTGGTGCGTGAGCCCGGTCAGGAAGGCGACGCCTTCGAGCAGGCGTTCGACATCCGGATCGGTCGATGCGCCCGCGAGCATGGGCGCGAGCGCCGGGTTGCTCTGGGCGAACTCGACGGCGAGCCCCTTGAGCTTGTTCAGTTCCTCTTCGTAGTAGCGATTGAACATGTGCTCTTAGCCGCGCGAGGATGCGAGTTCGATCTTGCCGCTCGCCGCAATCGTCGTGGCGATACTCAGTGGAATGTCGCGGTCATTTACTTCGAGGACGCCATCGAGCGTGAATCGGATCGACAATACGTCGGAACCCGCTTGGTCCAGCCCGATTTTCGGCGACTTCAGGCGCGGCTCGTAGCGCGCGACCATGCGGCGGATTTCTTCCTCGATGTCGCGCGTCGAGCCGCCTGCAATACCGCCCGCCAGATTGGTGAAATCGGGCACGCCGAACAGCGGATCTATCATCACGCTGCCGCGCCGCGTGTTGAGCAGACGCGCAAGATGATCCATCACCGAGCGGACGAGCAGATCGACGCGGATCTCGTTGGTGCGCGCCTCGCCCTGCTCCCAAAAGGCGATCCGCTCAAGCAGCCGGCGCTCCCGCATTATTCGCTCCGCGCCGGCAAACCGACGCTCAAGACTTCGGCGCGAGCCAGGAGTCTTCGGCCTCTATGCCATCCGGCTCGAATGTCCAGGAGACCTTCTCGTAGGTGAACGCCACGTCCTCCATGTGGCCCATCTGCTTGTTCACATCCAACAGGCAATTGGGCGTCCATGACCGGATATTCGTGAGAATCGCATTCGAAAGCTTGACCGTGTAATATTTTTCCTCGGTGCCCTTCGGCGAAATCCGGTAGTACTCAAGCGTCACTTCCTTCATCTGTTCGCCCGAAGTCAGGGCCTGGAACAGCTTCGGCGAAGCCTTGTCGATTTCCTTCGTCAGCGTCATCGGCTGGTGTATGCGTTTACCCGTCGGCAAACCGGTCTGCGGGCTCTTGGGAATCTCGATCGTGTGATCGACGGCCTGTACGAGGATCTTTCCCTCGTGGCCCTTGATCTTCGTGGAGCCTTCGATCTTTCCCTGATTTTGCCCTTCGAGCACGAGATAGCATGGCATCGGCATGATGATTTCCTTATCTGGCAATGTTCGATTGTTGGAGCCGGCCGGCAGCGGAGTGCGTCGCCGGCTGTTTTTTGCGCGCGCTTACTTCTTGTCGAGCTTGCCGACGAGCGAGAGCGTGAACGACGCACCCATGTATTTGAAATGCGGCCGTACCTTCAGGTCGACGCGATACCAGCCCGGATCGCCCTCGACGTCCGCGACGATGATCTCCGCCTGCCGCAGCGGCCGGCGGCTACGCACGCCCACGGCTGGGTTGTCCATGTCGGCGACATACTGACGAATCCAGGTATTCAATTCGCCTTCGAGGTCGCCGCGCTCTTTCCAGGTGCCGATGTTTTCGCGCTGGATAACCTTGATGTAGTGCGCAAGCCGGCTCACGACGAACATATATGGCAATTGCGTGCTGAGCTTGTAGTTCAGCTCGGCTTCCTTGCCTTCCTTGCTATTGCCGAAGAACTTGGGCTTCTGCGCGGAATTGGCCGAGAAGAAGGCCGCGTTGTCGCTGTTCTTGCGCATCGTGAGCGCAATGAAACCCTGCTCTGCGAGTTCAAATTCGCGCCGTTCCGAAATCAGCACCTCGGTCGGGATCTTGTTTTGCAGCTCGCCCATCGACTCGTAGGTATAGACCGGGAGGTCATGAACCGCACCGCCACCCTGCGGACCGATCACGTTCGCACACCAGCGGTAGTCGGCGAAGCTCTCTGTCAGACGCGTCGCAAACGCGAACGCGGCATTGCCCCACAGGAATGCGCCATTGCCGGACGATACGTCTTCGACATAGTTGAACTTGCGTACCGGCACGGTAGTCGCGCTGTACGGCACGCGCAGCAAGAAGTGCGGCAGCGTAAGCCCGACGTAGCGTGCGTCCTCGGTTTCGCGGAAACCATTCCACTTGACGAATTGCGGGCCCTCGAAGATCGAGGCCAGATCCTTCAGGTTCGGCAATTGATCGAAGGCGTCGATGCCGAAGAACTGCGCAGAGGCGGCTGCGATGAACGGCGCATGCGCCATCGCCGATACGCTGGCGACATATTGCAGCAGCTTGATGTCCTGGGTACCCGGCCCGAATTCGTAGTTGGCCACCATCGCGCCGAACGGCTGGCCGCCGAACTGGCCGTATTCGGCCGTGTATAGATTCTTGTAGAGCCCGGCCTTCGTGATGTCGGCCGAATCCTGGAAGTCGTCGAGCAGCTTCGACTTGCTCACGCTCAATAGCTGGACCTTCACGTTCTCGCGGAAGTTGGTGCGATCCACAAGGAACTTCAACGAACGCCATGCCGCTTCGATTTTCTGATATTCGGCGTGATGCAGGATCGCATCGACCTGTGCACATAGCTTCTTGTCCAGGTCGGCGATCATGCCGTCTACGGTCGCCTGCGTCACGCGCTCCACTGCGTTCTGCGGCTCCAGCAACTGCGTGATGAATGCCTCGATCCCCTGGCGGGTGATCGCATACGCATCGTCGCCCGGCTTGATGCGCGCCGTCTCGATCAACGCGTCGAGCAGCGAAACGCCCGCTACCGCCTGTTCGCCGCCGTCCGCTGTCTGAAGTTGTTCATCACTCATGGCCATATCCCGTCATTTGTCTTCGATGCCCAGTTCGCCGAGCAGTCTGGCGCGCACGCCTTCGTCCCCGATCAGCTCCTGGACCTTGCTGCGGAAGTCGGGAATGTTGCCCAGCGGCCCCTTGAGCGCTTTGAGCGCATCGCGCAGCGCGATCATCTGGCTTAATTCGGGCACTTTCTCGACGATTGCGTCGGGCGAAAAATCGTTGATCGAATCGAACTTCAAATTGATTGCGAGTGCGGCGTCGGGTGCTGCCTTCGCGTCGAGCCGGTTCGGCACCGTCAGGTCGAGCGAGAGCTTTTGCCCCTTCAGCACTTCGTTGAAGTTGTCCTTGTCGATGTTGATCGGTTTCATTTCCTCGATCGGCGTGTCGTCGTCGCGCAAGGTGAAGTCGCCGAGCACGAGCAACTTGAGCGGCAGCTCGACCTCGGCCTTGGCGTCGCCGGTCGCCGGGCGATAGACGATGTTGACGCGCTCTTTCGGTGCTACAGATCCCTCTGCTGCCATAACGGTCTCCTGAAGCCGCGTCGCACGGCTGAATACTGATATGAAAAATCTCGTGTCGGAGAGGCCCGCGAGAGTCGCGGGACACGCCGGCTGAATGCGCGAGCAGCAGGCGTATTCTCACGACAATGCCTGGCGGGCGTTAGTCACCCTGTCTCTTGTTTTGGCTGGATCGTCTCTACTTTGGATTTTTCTATTTGGATTCAATTACTCATTCATTCATGAGTTCGGGAATTCCCCTATGCGGATAGGCGCACTCCGGGGTTTGTTGTCCGGGCGAGGACAATGCCTGGCGGCGGGCTTCGCTCGGCGTCATGCCGAATCGCTGGCGGAATTGCTTGCCGAAGGTTGCCTGATCCGAAAATCCGCAGAGGCCGGCAATTGTTCCGATGGAGTGCTGTTGGCCCGCCTGCTCCAGCGCGCGCAGGCTGTCACGGAGGCGGGCTTCCTTTATCGTTTCGCCGACGCTTTGCGACTGTTTGGCGAACAACCGATAGAGCTGCGCCCGCGAACAATTAAGCGCGCGCGCAACTTGCGCGGGATCGAGGTCGTGCCGGTGCAGGTTTTCTTCTATATATCGATGTGCTGCGAGAAGTCGCGCATCGGATCTGCACAGAGTCGTCGGGACAGGACCGAACTCGGACCGAATGAGAAAGCAGGCACAGTCGAAAGCCATTCTGAGCATATGCTCGAACGCATCTGGCGTAAGTAGTGCGCCCAATTCGCCGAGCAGCCCCATGTGCGCGCACAGAAAGGGTGCGATCTGTGCGCCATCGAGTCCGACTACCGCCCGATCGGACGCTGCATGATCCCTGCCCAGCAGCCCGGATACCGTCTCGTGCGGTAATAGCAGATAGCTGATGGTCGCCTTGCCCGAGTGCTGCGCCTGCCCACAATCGAGCATGAAAAGTTGGCCCGGCAGAAAGCAGGACTGCCTGCCTCCATCCTGGCTCACGGCGTATCTGCCGGCGTGAATCAGGCAGATCGCGATGCGCCCGTCCGTCGGAATACTCACATCGACAACCTTGAATGCATAAGCCATCCGGCTGCCTTTGCGTAATGGCATTGCGTCGGTGGCAAGCTGCCAGAAGGCAGATTGCGTGTCGATTTCGACCGTTCCACGAGAGAGCCGCGCATTCATCCAATCGCCTCATAACGTCTATCGACGCGGGATTTGGCCAATACGTTGTTACTTCATGAACGCCGGTTTTTGAATGCCAGATGGACCTCCTGCGCGAAACAACACGCTTCCAATGAATGCCAATGCCATACACGATGAAAGCGTTCGCGAGCGCGAATCATGGCTGCTTCGTTCTTGGTCCCCACTGCTGCCATAACGGTCTCCTGAAGCCGTATTGCGCGGCTGGATACTGAATTTTGTGGCGGAGCTGTTTGCACGACCTGACAGAATGCGTCGGAGGATGCGCAACGGTCAATGTATTTTCGGGAGGGCCTCTATCTGACGCTAGTCGGTTTGTCTCTTGTTTTTGTCTATTCGTCTCAATTGCAAAAATGTTTGCGCAAAATCAATTCAGTAATGTTATTTTTGTTAGGGATTTCCCCTGTACCGCTGCATGAGCGCCTTACGGATTGGAATGGATCCAGAAAAGAAAAAAGCCGGCTGCGGTTTCCCGCAGGCCGGCTTCCGGAGGGGCGCTAGCGCGCCTAGATGAGACCTTGCGCAAGCATTGCGTCGGCAACCTTGACGAAGCCTGCGATATTGGCGCCATTCATGTAGTCGACATGTCCATTCGTGCTGCCGTGCTTGACGCAGTTGGCATGGATGTCGAGCATGATGTGCTTGAGCCGCGCATCGACTTCGTCGCGCGACCACGGCAGGCGCTGGGCGTTCTGCGTCATTTCCAGGCCCGAGGTGGCCACGCCGCCGGCATTGCTCGCCTTGCCCGGCGCATAGAGCACGCCGGCTGTGCGGAATACGTTCACCGCGCCCGGTGTCGAAGGCATGTTCGCACCTTCGGCAACGCACTTGACGCCGTTCTTGACGAGGCGGCGGGCGTCGTCTTCGTCGAGTTCGTTCTGCGTCGCGTTCGGCAGCGCAACGTCTACCGGGATGTGCCACGGGCGTTTGCCCGCCATGTATTCGAGATCGAATTGGCGCGCGTATTCTTCGACGCGTCCGTAGCGATGGTTTTTGAGTTCCATCAGCGCGTCGAGCTTGACCGGCGTGAAGCCGGCCGGGTCGAAGACCGTGCCGCCGGAGTCGGACACGGTGACGACCTTCGCGCCCATCGGCAGCAGGCGCTCTATCGTGTATTGCGCGACATTGCCCGAGCCCGAAACGGCGACGGTCTTGCCGGCAAAATCGGTGCCTATCGTCTTGAGCATCTGCTCGGCGAAATAGACAAGGCCGTAGCCGGTGGCTTCCGGCCGGATCAGGCTGCCGCCGAACGACATGCCCTTGCCGGTAAATACGCAGGCCGCGTTATTCGTGAGCTTTTTATGCATGCCGGCCATGAAGCCGACCTCGCGCCCGCCAACGCCGATGTCGCCTGCGGGCACATCGGTGTCCGGCCCTAGATGCCGGTGCAGCTCCAGCATCAGCGCCTGGCAGAAACGCATGACTTCGTTCGGGCTCTTGCCCTTGGGGTCGAAATCCGAGCCGCCCTTGCCGCCGCCCATTGGCAGCGTCGTCAGCGCGTTCTTGAAGGTTTGCTCGAAGGCGAGGAACTTGAGGATCGAGAGATTCACCGACGGATGAAAGCGCATGCCGCCCTTGAAGGGGCCGATCGCTGAGTTGTGCTGGACGCGGAAGGCGCGGTTGATATGGGTTGTTCCGTGATCGTCGGTCCACGCGACGCGAAACTGGATTGCGCGTTCGGGTTCGACCATGCGTTCGAGCAGACCGGCGTCGGCATAGCGCGGGTTGGCGAGAATGAACGGCCAGACGCTTTCCATCACTTCGTGGACAGCTTGATGGAATTCGGGTTGATTCGGGTCGCGCGCAACGACATGACCCATGAAGTCTTCAAGTTTCCGGTATTTCATTTCCGACCCTATAAAAGAAAACACAGCACCGAGCCGAGTTTTCCTGCGCTTGTCGGGGGGATATCGCCGTGATGGCGACGACCGGGGCGCGACGAACTCGAACGGCAAGCTTTGCGCGGGCAACGGCATGCCACCCGCACGGACTGCCCTCCATGATGCATGGCCGTGCGGGCGCAGACGAATTGAGAAACCCCGAAATTCCTGTGTGCTTGATCCAGAACAAACGTAAATTTTCGTCAGCAGGCGTGTGTAGGACTTGTCGGACGGTGGTTTCGGCGGCTGCCGATGGGGCCGGGCGGCGGTGCCGGCTAAAGTTCAATCACAGGCTCGCCGGGAGCCAAACCCACGAAAGGACTTCGCCATGAACCGCCAAATCATCGAAGGAAACTGGAAGCAGTTGAAGGGCCATATCAAAGAGCGCTGGGGCGAGCTGACCGATGACGATTTCGATGTCATCGAGGGCCGCCGCGACGTACTCGTCGGCACGCTGCAAAAGCGCTATGGCATCTCGCTCGACGAGGCCGAGAAGCAATTGCGCGACTGGGAATCCTCGTCGATCAACTAACAATGGCGCGGGCGCGTCAAGCGCCCCCGACAGGAGGTCGCCATGCTCCACTATGCGGCTGTATTTTTTGTCATCGCCCTGATCGCGGCGGTCTTCGGCTTCGGCGGTATCGCTGCCGGCGCCGCCGAAATCGCCAAAATCCTGTTCTTCGTCTTCCTGATCGTCGCTGTCGTCAGCCTGCTGATGGACCTTGTGCGACGACGCGGGTAGCGTTAGCCAACCAGGAGAACAATCATGCCAGCACCCCCTACCGCCACAACCGTCGATAAACACGCGCGAGGTCCGCGCCGTTCTCCCGCACGCGGCGAAACCCGCATCCGCCGACTTGGCAGCGCACTGCGTGAAGTCGTTGAAACGCAGACCCACAGTTCGCTCGACAGAGGTCTTGAGTTTATCCGCAGGGAACCGGTCAAGGCGCTCGCACTTGCGGGTGCGGCCGGCGCGCTCGCGAGCCTGCTTTTGCGCAGAGCGAAATGAACGGCACAGGCGTGGCCGGTTCCGCTTGGCTCCCGGCGTACAATGCCGGGAGAATAGGCTTCGTGCCGCAAGCGGGGACCGCGCTCATGCTGAAGATCGCCATCGTCGATGATCACCATATTGTCCGGGCCGGATTTCGCGAGATGCTTGCCGATGCAGGCGACATACAAATCGTTTGCGAGGCGGCCTCGGGCGAGGCCGCGCTGGAACAATTGCGCACAACGCCGATCGACGTGCTGATGCTCGATCTGTCCTTGCCGGGACAAAGCGGCGTCGACGTGCTGCGCTACGTGCGGCAGCGCTATCCCGAAATCCGCGTGCTCGTGCTCAGCGGTTATCCCGAGGAGCGCTATGCGCTTACGATGATCCGTAACGGCGCAACGGGTTATCTGTGCAAGGATTGCGACCGCGACGAACTCCTGCGCGCGCTACGCGCGGCAGGACAAGGGCGACGCTATCTGTCGCCACGTACGGCGGAACTGCTCGCCGAAGGGCTGCTCCACGCGCACAAGGGGTTGCCGCACGAAACCCTGTCGGAGCGCGAAATGCAGGTTTTCCTGCGGCTTGCGCGCGGCGAAGCAGTGGGCGGAATCGCCGAATCGCTGCATCTTTCCATCAAAACGATCAGCACCTACCGCACGCGCCTGCTCGAAAAACTCGAAGTTGCGAGTAACGCCGAACTTGCGACCTATGCCTTGACGCATGGATTGATGGATGCCTGAGCAAAGCCAAACTCCTCTCGTCGAAAACGATCTTCGCGGTGTGCTCGGACGCGCCTCCCTTGGCTTGCGTATTTTCCTGATCGAAGACTCGATCCTCTTGCGCCGGGCACTCGAAGACGTGCTCGGCGAACTTGCCGATGTTGCACTGGTCGGTAGCGCGGAAACCGAGCACGACGCGCTCGCGAAGCTCGAAGGAACGCCGACGGATCTCGTCATCATCGATCTCGCGCTGCGCGAAGGCAGCGGGCTGGGCGTGCTCGCCGCGCTGGCTAAAACGCCAGAGCGCTTTCACTCGCCGACGGCCGTCGTCCTTACCAACCATGCCTATCCGCAAATGCGCGAACGCTGCGCGCGCAGTGGGGCTGCCGGGTTCTTCGACAAGTCCTTGCAGTTGCCCGATCTGATCGAGTTCATCCGGGCGCGCCGCTCCGGCTGAAACGCGGAATCTGCCAAGCTTAGCTTGGCTTGTTCGCGAACATCGCACGCAAATTAGCCAACTTGGCGCGCGCATCCTCGCGCGAAGTCGGCGCATTGCGGTCGGGCCGCTGGACGCCTTCGCCACCGAGTTCGTCGATGAAGCGCGACGCTTCCACCTGACGCATTTCGCCGGCCAGCTTGCGCCGCTCGCAAGCCGTGATCGTCAGACTGCGCTGGGCGCGTGTGACGCCGACATACATCAGGCGGCGCTCTTCCTCGATCTGGCCAGCGTCGATGCTGCTCTGGTGCGGCAGAAAACCTTCCTCGACGCCAACGAGGAAGACATGCGGCCATTCGAGCCCCTTGGAGGCATGCAGCGTGGCGAGCTGTACGCCGTCGAAATCCGCAGCTTCCTCGTCGAGCATGGTGATCAGGGCAATCGTCTGCGCCACGTCGGCAAGGCTCTTGCCATCGTCATCGCCCTTACGCCGAATCCAGCCAGCAAAATCGGAAACGTTGGCCCACTTGGTTTCGGCCTCGCGCGTCTCGCAGCTCTCGTAAAGCCAGGTTTCATAACCGATTGCGCGCACCAGATCGTCGAGCACCTGACCGGCCGGCTCGCGCGTCGCGCGGTATTCCATGGTGTTGATGAAGTTGCAGAACTCGCGCACGGCTTCGAGATGGCGCGCGCTCACATACTCGGCCGCGCCTTCCTCGGTGGCGGCGGCGAAGAGGCTGATATGCCGCCGCCCCGCGTAGCCACCCAGTGCTTCCAGCGTGGCCGCACCGATGCCGCGCTTGGGCGTGGTGATCGCGCGAATGAAGGCCAGATCGTCATCGCTGTTGAGCAAAAGACGCAGATAGCAGGTGATGTCCTTGATTTCGGCGCGATCGAAAAAGCTCTGGCCGCCCGAAATCACGTAGGGGATCTTGTGATCGCGAAACGCCTTTTCGATCAGCCGCGCCTGGTGATTGCCGCGATAGAGCACCGCGTAATCGCGATAATGCGTTTTGAATTCGAAGCGATGCGCCGAAATGCGGCCGGCGACCCAATCGGCTTCGGCCTCGGGCGCGCGCTGGAGCACGACGCGGATCGGCTCGCCGTGGCCGTGCTCGGACCACAGGGTTTTCTCGAACAATTTCTCGTTGTTCGCGATCAGCGTATTGGCGGCCGTCAGGATGCGATTGGTCGAGCGGTAGTTCTGTTCGAGCTTGATCACGCGTAGCCGCGGATAGTCGCGCTGAAGCTGGCGCAGGTTTTCGACGTCCGCGCCGCGCCAGGCATAGATTGCCTGATCGTCGTCGCCGACCGCCGTAAAAGCGCCGCGCGCGCCGGCCAGCTGGCGCAGGAGCGAATACTGCGCGCGATTGGTGTCTTGATATTCGTCGATGAGCAGATAGCGCAGCTTGTTCTGCCAGCGCTCGCGCGCCTCCGGCTGCGTATCGAAAATTTCCACCGGCAGCCGGATCAGATCGTCGAAATCGACCGCCTGGTAGGCGCGCAGCGTCTTTTCGTAAGCCGGATAAAGCTTGGCCGCCGCCGTCGTGATTTCATCGTTGGCAAGCTTTTCGGCCTCGTGCGGCGGGACCAGCGCGTTTTTCCACGCCGAGATCGCCCATTGCAGCGCCTTGACCATGCCCTTGTCGGCATTGCCGGCCAGTTCGCTGACGATCTGGAAAACGTCCGAGCTATCGAGAATCGAAAATTGCGGCTTGAGCCCGACGAGCTTGGCCTCCTGCCGCACGATCCGCACGCCCAGCGCATGGAAGGTGCACACCGTCAGCGCCCTGGCCGCGCGGCCTTCGATCAAGTGACCAACGCGCTCCTGCATTTCCTTCGCCGCCTTATTGGTGAAGGTGATCGCGGCGATGTTGTGCGGATTCATGTCGCAAGTGCGCACGAGATGCGCGATCTTGGCCGTGATCACGCGCGTCTTGCCGCTACCGGCGCCGGCCAGCACCATGCAGGGGCCGTCGAGATATTTGGCGGCCTCGCGCTGGGCGGGGTTGAGGGAGGAGAGCATCGGGCGTGGTGGACCAGGTTCGGGGACTGTCGTTCGAAGCGAACGACAATCGGTAATTATCGCATCCAGCGGGAGAAGTACCCGCGCGCGTTCTGATGCAACGCAAATAACCCGGCCCTCGATGAATCGCTTCCATAACAGCGTGTTAAGATTAATGAATGCGAATAATTCGCGTTTGTAAATACATTCCTGAGCGCTACGATCCTCGTCCTAACTCACGAAAAACAGATTCCATGCAACGACCCCTATTCAAGCTATCCGTCCTGACGGTCGCGACCCTCTCCTCGTTCCACGCCAGTGCCCAGACCGCACCGAACGTCAAGGGCGAAGCCGTTATGGAAACCATCCAGGTCAAGGCCAGCGCCGACGCCTCGGCCAAGGGCCTGGCGCCAGCCTACCCCGGCGGGCAGGTCGCGCGCGGCAGCCGCGTCGGCGTGCTCGGCCAGCAAGACAACATGGAGACGCCGTTCAACGTCACCAGCTACACGCAGGAACTGATCCAGAACCAGCAGGCCGCCAGCGTCGGCGACGTGCTCCAGAACGACCCCGCCGTGCGCGTCGCCCGGGGTTTCGGCAACTACCAGCAGCTCTATCTGGTGCGCGGTCTGCCGGTCTATTCGGACGACATGTCGTACAACGGCCTCTATGGCCTATTGCCGCGCCAGTATCTCGCTACCGAGATCGTCGAGCGCGTCGAAGAGCTGCGCGGCGCTAATGCATTCCTCAATGGCGCGGCTCCCGGCGGCTCCGGCCTCGGCGGCTCGATCAACGTAGTGCCCAAGCGGGCGAGCAACGAACCGATCACGCAGGCTTCGGTCGGCTTCCAGTCGGGCGGTCAAGCCTATGCCGCCGTAGACTTCGGCCGCCGCTCCGACGACAACCGCGTCGGCGTGCGCCTGAACGCGGCGCAGCACGATGGCGGCACCGAGGTCGATGGCGCTACGAGCAGGTTGGGGATTGCAGGGCTTGGCCTCGACTACCGCGACGGCAACCTGCGCGTGTCCTTCGATCTGGGCTATCAGGACAGCCAGTTCAAGGCGTCTCAGCCGAGCTTCGATGTCGCCGCCGGCCTTGCCATTCCCTCCGCGCCAAAGGCATCCAGTGCGATCGCGCAGCCGTGGACCTTCTCCAACGAACGCGACACCTTCGGCACGCTGCGCGGCGAATACGATTTCACGAAAAATATCTCCGCCTGGGCGGCTTTCGGCGTGCGCGAAGGCCAGGAAAGCTCCAACTTCGCCAACCCCAAGATCGTCACTGCCAGCGGCGACACCGCCACCTTCAGCCTCGCCACGGTGCGCCACGATTCGATCCAGACCGGCGAAATCGGCCTGCGCGGCGAATTCCAGACCGGCGGCATCGGCCACACGATAAGCCTCTCGGCGATGCGCTACGAAGCAAAGTCGAAGCAAGCCTACGGCTTCTCGGACTTCGCCGGTTTTGGCGGCAACATCTACAACCCGACTTTTGTGCCGGCGCCGTCGAACGGTTTTTCCACCGGCGGCGATATGACCAATGCTGGCCTCGTCGACGACCTGAAGACCTACAGCTTCGCGCTCGCCGATGCGATGTCCTTCATGCAGGACAAACTGCTCGTCACGCTCGGCGCGCGCTACCAGCATTTCGACGACACGAGCTACGACTTCAACACCGGCGCACCAAGTTCCGGCAGCGCGAAGGGCGCGGTGACGCCCGTCGGCGGCGTCGTCTATCGCATCACGCCCCAGATGTCGGTCTATGCCAATTACATTGAAGGCGTCGTCAAGGGCGACATCGCGCCGGTGACGGTCGGCAGCGTGATCGTGGTGAACGCCGGCGAAGCGCAGAATCCATACAAAACCAAGCAGATCGAAGCCGGCTTCAAATTCGACGCCGGCCGCATCGGCGGCAGCCTCGGCGCATTCCATACGAAGAAACCCATTGCGGGCGTCAGCAATGTCGGCGTGTACAGCATCGTCGGCCAACAACGCTACCGCGGCCTCGAAGCCTCGACCTACGGCGAAATCGTGCGCGGCCTCAAGGTCCTCGGCGGCCTGAGCCTGCTCGACACCGATCTGGAAGGCAAAGACGGCATCGGCGCCCCCAAGATCCAGGGCAACATTGGCCTCGACTGGTCGGTGCCGCAGCTCAAGGGCCTGTCGCTCGATGGCCGCGTCGTCTACACCGGCTCGCAGTACGCCGATGCCGCCAACACCCAGACGCTACCGTCATGGACGCGACTGGACATCGGCGGCCGCTACATCACCTCGGTCGGCAACCAGTCGCTGACGCTACGCGCCCGCGTCGAGAACCTCACCAACAAAAACTACTGGGCCTCGGCCGGCGGCTATCCAGGCGCCGGCTACCTCACGCTCGGCGAGCCGCGCACTTATATGATGTCAGCATCAGTTGATTTCTGATTGCTGGTGCGTCAAAGAAAAACGGAACCCCGCGGGGTTCCGTTTTTTGTCAGAAAATTGGCAGCATCACACGTTAAACAAAAAATTCATGACATCCCCATCCTGAACAACATACTCCTTGCCTTCGCTGCGCATCTTGCCGGTTTCTTTCGCGCCGGCTTCGCCCTTGCAGGCAATGAAATCGGCGAAGGAAATCGTCTGCGCGCGGATGAAACCGCGTTCGAAATCGGTGTGAATTACGCCGGCGGCCTGCGGGGCGGTGTCGCCTTTGTGGATTGTCCAGGCGCGTACTTCCTTCACGCCGGCGGTGAAATAAGTTTGTAGGCCGAGCAATTCGTAGCCGGCGCGGATCAGGCGGTTCAGTCCCGGCTCGGTGAGACCGAGGTCGGCGAGGAAGGCCGTTTTGTCGGCGTCTTCGAGATCGGCGAGTTCGGCTTCGATCTTCGCGCAAACGGCGGTGACGGGGGCGTTTTCTCGCGCGGCGAATTCGCGCAGGCGATCGAGGTACGGATTGTTCTCGAAACCGTTTTCGAGCACGTTGCCGACGTACATCGCGGGTTTTGAAGTCATCAGGCAGAGCGGCCTGATGATCGCCTTTTCATCGTCCGACAGATTGAGCGTACGGACCGGCCGGCCTTCGTTCAGGTGCGGCAACAGTTTTTCGAGCACGGCGACGAGCTTCTGCGCTTCCTTGTCGCCGGATTTGGCTTTCTTGCCATCGCGCGTAATCGCTTTTTCGACCGATGCAATATCGGCAAGCGCGAGTTCGGTAACGATGGTTTCGACGTCGGCAATCGGGTCCACGCGGCCCGAGACGTGCACCACGTTTTCGTCGTCAAAGCAGCGGACGACGTTCACGATTGCGTCGGTCTCGCGAATATTCGCGAGGAACTGATTGCCGAGACCTTCGCCCTTCGAAGCGCCCGCGACCAACCCCGCGATGTCGACGAATTCGACGATGGCCGGCTGGATCTTCTGCGGTTTGACGATTGCGGACAGTTGGGCGAGCCGTGGATCGGGCACTTCGACGATGCCGACGTTCGGTTCGATCGTGCAGAACGGATAGTTCTCGGCCGCGATGCCGGCTTTGGTCAGCGCATTGAAGAGCGTCGACTTGCCAACATTGGGAAGACCGACGATGCCGCATTTCAGACTCATGACAACCTCGTTGCGCGCCGCGAGGCGCAGTGGTTCAGTTCAGGGATTTTTTGGTTTGGGTTTGCTGTTCACTGCCTGGGTCGCGCGTTCCCACTCGCCGGCTTGCATCTTGGGCCAGGCGTCGAGGGCGCGGCCAATCGATTCGTCGATCAGGGTTTGCTCGTCGCGCGAGGGCCGGTGCAGCACGAAGTTTGCGACCTGGTTGCGCTCGCCCGGATGCCCGATGCCGATCCGCAGACGCCAGAAATCCGGCGTGGAAAGATGCGCCTGGATGTCCTTGAGACCATTATGGCCGCCGTTGCCACCGCCGCATTTGAGCCTGAGATGTCCGGGCAGGATGTCGAGTTCGTCATGCACCACGAGAATTTCGCTCGGCAAAATCCGATAGAAACGTGCGAGCGCGCCGACCGATAGCCCGGATCGATTCATGTAGGTTTGCGGCAGCAGTATCCAGAGACCGGCCGCGCGCGAATGCCCAAGGATGCCCTGAAAACGCGATTCGTGCGATAGCGCGACACCGAGTTCGCGCGCCAGCAGCTCACAAAACCAAAACCCGGCGTTATGCCGGGTTTCGACGTATTCAGCCCCTGGATTACCGAGGCCGACGACGAGCTTGGGTGTTACGTTCACCATCCTTGCTCGTCATCCAGCCTATTGGGGCAGCGCTCAGGCGGCCGGGGTTTCGCCCGCGTCGTCGGCGGCGGCTTCGACCTTGGCTTGCAGCAGCGTTGCAACAACCGCGTCGCCATGTCCGCCGACAACTTCGACGCCAGCCGGCAGCTTCAGATCGGAGACCCGCACCGAGGCTTCGGTGGTGATATCTTTGAGATCGACTTCGATGAACGACGGCAGGTTGCCCGGCAGACACTGGATGTCGAGTTCGTTCAGCACGTGCGAGACGATGCCGCCACCGAGCTTCACGGCGGGTGCGATATCGGCGTTGATGAAGTGCAGCGGTACCTTCAGGTGGACCTTGTGGGTCGCATCGACGCGCTGGAAGTCGACATGCAGCACTTGCTGCTTGAACGGATGCCATTGCGTGTCGCGCAGCACGACGGTTTGCTTCTCGCCACCGAAATCGGCGGTCAGCACGGATGCGTGGAAGGCTTCCTTGCGTAGCGCGTGGAACAGTTCGTTGTGATCGAGTTCGATCTGGACCGGGGTGACGTCGCCACCGTAAATGATGCCGGGCACCTTGCCGGCGCGACGCAGGCGGCGGCTCGCACCCGTTCCCTGTGCGACGCGTTTGGCGGCTTTGAAAACGATAGACATTGGCATTACTCCATAGGGCCGTCCGCGACCAGACGACCGGGTTGAAAAAGCCGGCGCGCGGGGGATGCCCGCGCGCCGG
>JAVBKC010000122.1:0-21815 GCA_031554255.1 Niveibacterium sp. | reverse complement strand
TTTTGCCGGCACGGCAAGTTCGCGATACAGGCGTTGGAGCAGGGCAATCGGTTGGGGCCCGAGATTGAGTTCCCGCGGCGGCTGACCGGCTTCGAAGCGGGACAGGTGCTCGGCGATGCGCCTGGTCAAGGCCGTCAGCGAAATGTAGAGCGTGCGGGCCGTGCTGGTCGGCGTCTTGCGCAGGACGGATTGGGGGCTATCGTCGCTGTCGCAGGCAATCCAGAAACATGCCGTATCGGTATTGTCTGGCGCCAGGTCTTCGATCTGGATCAGCGTTGCGATCCGATCGAGATAGTCGCGCGTCCAGACGATTTCGCTTTGCGACAGGCGTTGAAGCTGGATACAGGCGATCGCAGCGAGCCGTTTGAGCGCGAGAAGCGCGCTCTCGCCCTTTGCTCCCTCGCCCGCTGCGGCGTTGCCGGCTTCGAACAGCGCCACGGCGGTTGGCCACAGCGACGGTGTGGCGGCTCCGCCCGCAAGGTGCGAGATCTCGTAGGTTTCGGCTAACAACCGTATCCCGCGTGCGGCAAGCGTTTCGATCAGCCGCGGTTGGTCGCGGATGGTGCCGCTTTGCACATGGCGGACCGTTTGCAGGAAGCCTTGCGCGGTCGAAATCAGCGCATCGATAAATTGTTGCGCCAGCGCGTGCAGCAGGCGCTCTAGCGGAAGGCCGGCTTCGATCAATCGTGGTTTCAGGTCTGCTGCGATACGCAGGCTGCGGCTATGAAAAAGCTCGATGCAGCGATGCTGTTGAGCCGCCGCGATTACGGGGCTGGCAAGCAGGTCCAGGTGATGCGAAAGCGCGCCGATTTCCTCGAATAGGTCGCTGCCGGGCTGCGATGCGAGCCAGTCCAGGATCACGGCTGTGCTTCCGTTCTCTGTGGCGGCAGTCATGGGGCGCGATGGAAAGGGTGTCTTGCCATTGTATGAAAATCCGTTCTTGCGGGAACCTGCGTGCTGTGAAGCATCCGGCATAAATGCCTATGTTTTCCACAGATTCGAACGGAATGAGGGGATGGGCTCTCGGCCGTGGCGCCGTCGAGGATTGTGCCGCCTTGGATGTTGCGATCTTGCGGTAAGCCATGTTTTCTGTTAGTTTGGCGGGCTATTTTGAGTAACCCGTACAGGAATACTGACATGGTTGTGATTCGCCTTGCCCGCAGCGGAGCCAAGAAGCGTCCGTTCTTCAATATCGTTGCTACCGATTCGCGCAGCCGTCGCGATGGCCGTTTCATCGAGCGCGTCGGTTACTACAACCCGGTTGCCGCGGCCAGCGAAAAGGGCCTCGTGATCAACACCGAGCGCCTCGAATTCTGGAAGCAGAACGGCGCCCAGATGTCGCCGACGGTCGAACGCCTGGTCAAGCAGGGCGCCAAGGTCGCCGCCTGATTATCGTGGGGGCCGCGCCGATGATTGTGCTTGGGCGCGTTGCTGCTCCGTTCGGTATTCAGGGCTGGATCAAGATTCAGCCGTTTGGAGACGATCCGCTCGAATGGCGCAAGATCCGCGAGTGGTGGATCGCCGCCGATCCGGAATCGCCGCCCGAAGCCTGGAAGCCGCTCAAGCTGTGCGCCCTCAAAGCGCATGGCAAGGGTCTGGTTGCGAGCTTCGCGGAGGTGCCGGACCGCGACGCCGCCGAGGCGGTTGACGGGTTCTACCTCGGGGCGTTGCGGGAAGCCATGCCGGCCACGGGCGACGACGAATACTACTGGGGCGACCTGGTGGGTCTTGCCGTCGTCAATCAGCATGGCGTGAAGTTGGGTACGGTCGCAGCGCTGCTCAGTACCGGCGCGCACGATGTGCTTCAGGTGCAGGACGGCGAAACCGAAAGATTGATTCCATTCGTCGGCGTCTATGTCACGGGTGTGGATCTCGCGGCCGGGCTGCTGACGGTCGAATGGGAAGCGGACTGGTGAGCGATGCGTGGCGGCGGCGGCGTTATGACGTCGTGACGCTATTTCCCGAGATGTTCGGGGCGCTGACAGATAGTGGCATCACGCGGCGCGCAATCGAACGCGAGCTGTGGCATCTGGAGCGTTGGAATCCGCGCGATTTCGCGCACGACAAGCACCGCACGGTGGACGACCGGCCTTATGGCGGCGGCCCCGGAATGGTGATGCTTGCCGCGCCGCTGGAAGCCGCGATCCATGCTGCAAGCGCCGCGCAGACCGTTGAAGTCGGCGCGGCAGGACGGGTGATTTACGTGTCGCCCCAGGGCGCAAGGCTGAATCACGACAGCGTGATGCGTTTGCTTGCAGCGCCTTCGCTGATTGTGCTTTGTGGCCGTTATGAAGGCGTTGACCAGCGCTTGATCGATCGCTGTGTCGACGAGGAAATTTCGATCGGCGATTTCGTGGTGTCGGGCGGCGAACTGCCGGCCATGCTGCTGATCGATGCGCTGGTTCGGCAGATGCCGGGCGCGCTCAACGATGCGGGGTCCGCGCAAGAGGATTCCTTCGTCGATGGCTTGCTCGACTGCCCGCACTTCAGTCGGCCCGAATCCTACGACGGGATGGCGGTGCCGGAAGTGCTGCTCTCGGGCGATCATGCGCGGATAAGGCGCTGGCGTCTCAAGCAGGCGCTGGGCCGAACGTTTTTAAGGCGCCCCGATCTTTTGCGGGAGCGGGCGCTGAGCAAGGAAGAATCCCGCCTGCTGGACGAGTTCCGGCAGGAAAACGCAGGCGGCGCGGCCTAGGCGGCGCAAGCCCGTATAACGATAGGCACGCATCAGGTGGCGACCTGCTCTGCGCGCAAGGCCAAAGGCCATTTGAATTGACAGGAGATACGCAAAATGAATTTGATCGCGCAACTCGAACAGGAAGAGATCGCTCGACTCGGCAAGACGATTCCCGAATTCGCGCCCGGGGACACCGTTGTCGTGCAAGTGAAGGTCAAGGAAGGTACCCGCGAGCGTCTGCAGGCTTACGAAGGCGTCGTCATCGCCAAGCGTAACCGTGGGCTGAACTCCAGCTTCATCGTGCGCAAGATCTCGTCGGGCGAAGGCGTGGAGCGTACGTTCCAGACTTACTCGCCCCTGGTTGCCGCAATCGAAGTCAAGCGTCGTGGCGATGTTCGCCGCGCCAAGCTTTACTACCTGCGCCAGCGTTCGGGCAAGTCGGCGCGGATCAAGGAAAAGCTCACATTCAAGGCGGGCGCCAAGGCCTGACAGGCTTCGTTTGCGTGCAGATAAACGCCCCGCCAGTCGGGGCGTTATCACATCTGCAACGCTAGACTAGACTTGCACATTCTGGCCGGCATTTCCCCGCAGGAGAAAATCGAATGATCAAGATTGGAATCGTAGGCGGCACGGGTTATACCGGTGTCGAGCTGTTGCGGCTGCTTGCGCAGCATCCCGAGGTCGAACTTGCGGCGATCACTTCGCGCTCCGAAGCGGGGATGCCCGTCGCCGATATGTTCCCGAGCCTGCGGGGCCGCGTCGGCTTGCGCTTCGTCGAACCGGACAAGGCCGCGCTCGATAAATGTGATCTCGTGTTCTTCGCCACGCCCCATGGCGTCGCGATGGCGCAATCGCCGGCCCTAATTGAGGCGGGTGTGAAGGTCATCGATCTGGCGGCCGATTTTCGCCTTAAAAATCTGGACGATTTCGCTAAGTGGTACAAAATCCCGCATACGGCGACCGATCTGCTCGACGAGGCGGTCTACGGTCTTCCCGAACTGAATCGTGAGGCGATTCGCCGTGCGCGCATCGTCGGCAATCCCGGCTGCTACGCCACGGCCATCCAGTTGGGTTTTTTGCCACTTGTCGAAGCCGGCGTGATCGATATGGACAATCTGATCGCCAACGCTGCTTCCGGGGTTTCGGGCGCCGGTCGCAAAGCCGAGGTGGGTTCGCTGTTTGCCGAGGCGAGCGACAACTTCAAGGCTTACGGCGTGTCGGGTCACCGCCATCTGCCGGAAATCCGCGCGGGTCTCGCGCAGGCCGCTGGCCGCGCGGTCGGTCTGACTTTCGTGCCGCATCTGACGCCGGCGATTCGTGGCATCCTCGCGACGCTTTATGCCCGCGTCACAAAGGATGTCGACGTACAAAAGCTTTATGAAGAACGCTTTGCGAACGAGCCCTTCGTCGACGTGATGCCACCGGGAAGCTCGCCGGAAACCCGTTCGGTGCGCGCCTCCAACATGGTGCGGATTGCGCTACACCGACCGCAGGGCGGCGACACGCTCGTCGTGCTCGTGGCCGAGGATAACCTCGTCAAGGGCGCAGCGGGCCAAGCGGTGCAGAATATGAATTTGATGTTCGGTCTTGAAGAAACGACCGGGCTTACCCATATTCCGATTCTGCCCTGAGCGGAACGTGCAGTCATAATTTGACTGGGGTCTGCCTTGGTGACCATAATTAAACCCTTGAAGAATCAGGAGTTTGCAATGAACGCTGTGACCGCGATGCCTGACCCGCTGATTTTTAGCGATAGCGCTGCGAGCAAGGTTCGCGAGCTGATCGCCGAAGAAGGCAACCCCGACCTCAAGCTGCGCGTATTCGTGAGCGGCGGCGGTTGTTCCGGTTTTCAGTATGGCTTTACTTTCGATGAAGTCGCGAACGACGACGACACCTTGGTTTCCAAGGAAGGCGTGACCTTGTTGATCGATCCGATGAGCTACCAGTATCTGATCGGCGCCGAGATCGATTACACCGAGGGTCTCGAAGGCGCGCAGTTCGTGATCAAGAACCCGAACGCAACGAGCACCTGCGGCTGCGGCTCCTCGTTCTCGGCCTGAGCGTACGTAGCGGTTTTACCCAAACAAAACGGCCCGCGCGGGCCGTTTTGTTTTAGAGCAATCAAGGCATCAGTCGCTAAAGAATTGACGAACCTTATCCATCCAGCCTTTGGCGCGCGGTGTCTGGCGGCCGGCTTCGCCGACTGCGATTGCATCGAATTCGCGCAGGATTTCGCGCTGACGCTCGCTTAAGTTTACCGGCGTTTCGACCACGACATGGCAGAGCAGATCGCCCGGATGGCCCGAGCGCACGTTGCGGATACCCTTGCCGCGCAGTCGGAAAACCTTGCCGCTCTGCGTTTCGGACGGGATCTTGAGGCTGGCTGCGCCATCTAACGTCGGGATCTCGATCTGTCCGCCGAGTGCAGCCGTCGCAAAGCCAATCGGCATTTCGCAATGCAGATCGTCGTTTTCGCGCTGGAAGACCGCGTGTTCCTTGACGTGGATCTCGACGTAGAGATCGCCCGCCGGGCCGCCGTTGACGCCGGCTTCGCCATAACCGGTGTGGCGCAGGCGCATACCGCCGTCGATACCGGCCGGGATCTTCACTTCTAGCGTCTTCTGCTTCTTGGTGCGACCGGAACCGTGGCAAGTCGTGCAGGGGTCCGGAATGTGGCGACCGGAGCCGTGGCATTTCGGGCAGGTCTGCTGGATCGAGAAGAAGCCCTGCTGAATTCTTACCTGACCGGCGCCACCGCAGGTCGGGCAGGTCTTGGGCTGGGTGCCGGGCTTGGCGCCCGAACCGTGACAGATGCCGCATTCCTCCATGATCGGGATACGGATTGTCTTTTCGGCGCCGCGCGCGGCTTCTTCCAACGTGACTTCGAGGTTGTAACGCAGGTCGGCGCCGCGATAGACGTTCGAGCGTCCGCCTCCGCCACCCCCTGCGCCGCCGCGTCCGCCGCCGAAGATTTCGTCGAAGATACCGCCGAAGGCTTCGCCGAAGCCGTCGAAACCCGCACCGCCGCCGCTAAATCCACCAGCGCCAGCGGACGCCGATTGGTCTACGCCGGCGTGGCCATAGCGATCGTAGGCCGCGCGTTTGTTGCCGTCGGACAGTACTTCATAGGCTTCCTTGGCTTCCTTGAATTTCTCCTCGGCGCTTTTGTCGTTCGGATTGCGGTCCGGATGGTGTTTCATCGCGAGCTTGCGGTACGACTTTTTGATGTCGTCGTCCGAAGCGTCGCGATTGACGCCGAGTACCGCGTAGTAGTCTTTCTTGGCCATCGTAAGGGGTCCGTTCCGGGCCGCCTGGATTCACGGCCCCGATTACGCAAAAGCCGGGCAAGTGGCTATGCGCCACTTTTGCCCGGCCGGTAGGCTTGCGAGGAACCCGTGCGGGTTCTTCGCAGGCCGGACTTATTTCTTGTCCTTGACCTCGGTGAATTCGGCGTCGACGACGTTGTCGTCGGCCGGCTTTGCCTGCGGTGCTTCGGCACTGCTGCCGGCACTCGCATCATCTTGCTGCGCGTACATTTTTTCGCCAAGCATCTGGCTGGCCATCGCGAGCGCTTGAGCGCGCGCTTCAATGGCTTCCTTGTCGGTGCCCTTGAGCGCTTCTTCGGCTTCCTTGATCGCGCTTTCGATCTTGGCCTTCTCGTCGGCCGACACCTTGTCGCCATGCTCGGCGATAGCCTTCTTCGCCGTATGGATCAGCGTGTCGCACTGGTTGCGGGCGTCGATGAGTTCGCGCGCCTTGCGATCGTCCTCGGCGTGGGCTTCGGCGTCCTTGACCATCTTGCTGATCTCGTCGTCCGACAGGCCCGAGTTGGCCTTGATCGTGATCTTGGCTTCCTTATTGGTCGCCTTGTCCTTGGCCGAGACGTGCAGAATGCCGTTGGCGTCGATGTCGAAGGCGACCTCGATCTGCGGCATGCCGCGCGGAGCAGGCGGGATGTCGGAGAGGTTGAACTGGCCGAGGCTCTTGTTGACCGATGCCATCTCGCGCTCGCCCTGCAACACGTGAATCGTCACGGCGGTCTGATTGTCGTCGGCGGTCGAGAACGTCTGCTGCGCCTTGGTCGGGATCGTCGTGTTGCGCTTGATCAGCGGCGTCATGACGCCGCCCAGCGTCTCGATGCCCAGCGTCAGCGGGCAGACGTCGAGCAGCAGCACATCCTTGACCTCGCCTTGCAGCACGCCGCCCTGGATCGCAGCGCCGACGGCGACGGCTTCGTCCGGATTCACGTCGCGGCGCGCTTCCTTGCCGAAGAATTCGCGGACCTTCTCCTGGACCTTGGGCATACGGGTCTGACCGCCGACGAGGATCACGTCGTCGATGTCGCTGACCTTGAGGCCGGCGTCCTTGAGCGCCTTGCGGCAGGGTTCTATCGTGGCGTCGACGAGTTCCTCGACGAGAGACTCGAACTTCGCCCGCGTGATTTTCATGGTCAAGTGCGCCGGGACGCCGTTGGCCATGGTGATATAGGGCTCGTTGAGTTCGGTTTGCTGCGAGGACGAAAGCTCGATCTTGGCGCGCTCGGCCGCCGATTTGATGCGTTGCAGCGCGATCGCGTCCTTAGACAGATCGATGCCGTTTAGCTTTTTGAACTCTTCGACGATGTAGTCGATGACGCGCTGGTCGAAGTCTTCGCCGCCGAGGAAAGTGTCGCCATTGGTGGCCAGCACTTCGAACTGCTTGTCGCCGTCGACATCGGCGATCTCGATGATCGAGATGTCGAAAGTGCCGCCGCCGAGGTCGTACACGGCAATTTTCTTGTCCTTGCCGGAAACCTTGTCCATGCCGAAGGCGAGTGCGGCGGCCGTCGGTTCGTTGATGATGCGCTTGACTTCGAGGCCGGCGATGCGGCCGGCATCCTTGGTCGCCTGGCGCTGGCTGTCGTTGAAGTAGGCCGGCACCGTGATGACGGCTTCGGTGACTTCTTCGCCAAGGTAATCTTCGGCGGTTTTCTTCATCTTGCGCAGAATGTCGGCCGAGATCTGCGGCGGCGCCATTTTTTTGTCGCGCACGTCGACCCAGGCGTCGCCATTGTCGGCCTTGACGATCGTGTAGGGCATCAGGCTGATGTCCTTCTGCACTTCTTTTTCTTCGTAGCGACGCCCGATCAGGCGCTTGATCGCATAAAGCGTGTTTTTCGCGTTGGTAACGGCCTGGCGCTTGGCCGGCGCGCCGACGAGCACTTCGCCGTCTTCCATGTAGGCGACAATAGACGGCGTGGTGCGTGCGCCCTCCGAGTTTTCGATGACCTTGGGCACGCCGCTCTCCATGATGGAGACGCAGCTATTGGTGGTGCCGAGGTCGATACCGATGATCTTGCCCATGTTTTCTCTTCCTTGAATTCGTTTGGCCGACTCGAAAAATCCGCCTTTTCGAGGCTCCGCAGTTTTTGAAAATCTGTTCCCGATGTGGGGCGATTCAGTGGGCTTTCAAGAGCTCTGACCGCTGGAAACCGCGACGAGGGCGGGCCGGATCACACGGCCTTCGAGCAGATAGCCCTTCTGAAAGACCTGGATTACCGTGTTTGCCGGCTGCTCGCCCGGCATCATGCTCATCGCCTGATGCAGGTTCGGATCGAATTTTTCGCCGAGCGGATTCATTTCCGTGACATTGCCTTTTTCGAAGGCGCGCACGAGGTTACGCAGCGTCAGCTCGACGCCCTCACGGATAGATTCAAGTGTCGGCACTTCGACGGCGAGCGTCTGTTCGAGGCTGTCCTTGACGGGCAAGAGCTCGGCGGCGAACTTCTCGATCGCGAATTTGGACGCCTTGATGACTTCTTCGGCCGAGCGCCGGCGGATGTTCTCGGTTTCGGCCTTGGCGCGCAGCCAGGCGTCGTAGTGTTCGGCGGATTTGAGCTCGGTTTCGCGCAAGCGATGTTCTAGCCCCGGCATTGAGTCTATGCTGTCGTGGGCGCTTTCCTGCGCATCGAGAACGGGCTCGGCCGCAGTGGCGGCTGTCGCTTCGTCGGCGATCAACTCGGGTTCGGACTGGGGGTTCGGCGTGTTTTCCTGCATGACGTTTGGGCTCCCTGAATGACGTCTTCTGAAAAACCAGTTGGGGCGGTTTAGCATATTTCAAGAGCTTTCCGTGAATTTGGCCGCTTTTTGCCCTGTCTATCGGGCGATACACTCCCTGGGTAAGGGGAGCAACTCACTATGTCGGCCCAGCCCGAACGCATCGGCAAGTACAAGATTATTCGCGAGATCGGACGTGGGGCGACATCCATCGTCTATCTGGCGCAAAACCCGGCCTATCCGGAGCCGATAGCGCTCAAGCACGTATCGTTCAGGGACAAGGTCAGGGACGATGCGAAATGGAACCGGCGCCTACTCAAACTCCTGCGCGCCGAGCAGGCTGCGGCCGAACGCCTGACTCACCCGAACATCATCAAGATCCACGAGACGGTGATCGAGGACGAACAAGCTTATGTCGTCATGGAGTATTTCGCCGGAGCGTCGCTCGAACGCTACTGCGCCTTCGACAAGCTGCTGCCCTTGCATCGTGCGGTCAGCATTGTCTTCAAGTGCTGCGTGGCGCTCGACCACGCGTTCAAGAACGGCATCGTGCACCGCGACATCAAGCCGGCCAATATCCTTGTCGACGATCAGGATAACGTGAAGATCACCGACTTTGGCCTTGCGATGAATGTCAGGAAGCAGAGCGAAACCGATTCGACCTTCATCATGGGCGTGGGGTCGCCAGCCTACATGAGTCCGGAGCAGATCAAAGCGTATCCGCTGAGTCAGAAGACTGACCTCTATTCGCTCGGTGTCGTGCTCTTTCATCTGATAACGGGTCGCCTGCCGTTCCGGACCACGAATCCGGCGCAGCTCGTCTATAAGATCATCAACGTCGATCCGCCGTCGGTGCGGGCGCTCAATCCCGGCGTGCCCGAGCAAATGGATGCGATTGTCCGCCGGGCGCTCGAAAAGGATTTGTTCTCGCGCTACAAAAACGGCGCGGAGTTCGCCAAGGATTTGTCGGCGGTACGCTACAAGATCGCCGGCGAGAACGATCTGGCAGAGGACAATCGACATTGGGGCGAATTGCGGCGTCTGCCTTTCTTCACCGAATTCGACGATGTCGAGGTGTGGGAAGCGCTGCGAATCTCGAAATGGCGGGATGCCGCTGCGCAGGTGTCGCTGATTAAGGAAGGCAGCGCGGATTCGCGTTTCGGCATTCTCGCCGAGGGCCGCGTCGAGCTTGCCGTGAATGGGTGTCGGGTCGCCGAGCTTGGCCCCGGCGAAGTGTTTGGCGAAAGCGCCTTCCTCGATCAGCAGGGCAAGCGCCAGACCGCATCGATCTCGACAATCACGCGGGTCAGCTATCTCGAGGTCAATCCTGCCGCGCTCGAACTATCGAGCGAGGAATGCCTTGAGCATTTCCGCGCAAGACTCGCGAGCGTCGCGATCCGCAGGCTTGCGATGGCGCAGCGCGAACTCGCACGTTTGGGCGGCCCGGCGCAGGTCACGAGCGATGTGGACGCGCCAAGCTTCGAGTTACAACTCGAAGGCGACTAACTGGTTTGGCATACCGCCGGATTCTCCACGGGCGGGATTTTTGCATATTTTTTGGCCGATCCTGCCCGAGCCGGTGTGGTGTTCTTGATCCAGGCTAGATTCCAGCTAAAGTTCCTTGCAGCAGGTCGATTTTCCGCTCATCCGCCGTAGAATCAGGAACGCGAATGGAGGGCAGACCGTGGCAAGTGGAAGCGTATATGGAATCAGTCGAGTGGATAACGAAGTCAGCCGTACACACGGTTGGCTTGTCACCATTCAGCGGCGCGGTGTCATCTACCGCAAGCATTTTTCCGATGGCATATTCGGCAGCAAGCAGAAATCGTTCAATGCTGCAAAAATTTATCGAGACGAAATAATCGAGCAGTTCCCTCCGTTCTCGATGCGGGAATATTCCAACATCGTCAAAAAGAACAATCGTTCCGGCGTGGTCGGCGTCTGTCGTTATTGCGCCTCGGAAACGCGCGATCTGCCGGCGGAAAAGCAGCGCTGGTTCTGGGTCGCATCGTGGCCGGACACCGATGGCCGGCGCAAGCGCGTGAAGTTCTCGGTCAAGAAATACGGCGAGGATGCGGCCTTCAAGATGGCGCTCAAGGCGCGCAAGGAGGCTCTCAAGAAACTCGAAGGCCAATTCGACCCAGGCGCCGTGCGACGTAAACCCGCGCGCCGCAAAGCTGCTGCAGATAGCACGCGCAGGACGGCCTGAGCGCCGGCGCGGGCGGATTCGGACGGCGGGAGTATGACGGGGAGCGATAAGCTCCCCGTTGTTCATTTGCGCTTGCCGAGCGCCATGCCGATCAGGGTAGTGAGCGTGCTATAGACCAGGGCGCCCCAGAATGCCGCCCAGAAAGTCGGCACCGCTATCCCTGGCACGAGGCCCGATACGCTCCAAAACGCGAGCGCGTTGATGACGAGCGCAAAGAGTCCGAGCGTCAGGATGCTGACCGGAAGCGTGATCAGCAGCAGCAGCGGTTTGATGGACGTATTGACGAGCCCTAGCAGCAGCGCGAACACGAGCGCTGCTTTCCAGTCGCTCACATGAATGCTCGTGACGGCTGCGGGCACCAGCATCACCGCAACCGTGTTCAGCGCCCATACGGCGATACGCTTCAAGTGCTAGCCTCTTTTGCGGTGTCCGGCACGGCTGCGCGGTCGGTTCTTGGCGCCAGAGCGGCAAGCCAGTCGCCCGCCTGGCGTTCGACGATGCCTTGCAGGCAGGCTATCCAGTCCGGGTTTTCGTTGAGGCAGGGAATGTAGGCGAAGCGCTTGCCTCCGTTGCCAAGAAAATCGTTGCGGCATTCGATGGCGATCTCCTCCAGTGTTTCGAGACAATCCGAGACAAAGCCGGGGCAGACCAGATCGACCGATTCGGTGCCCGATTTCGCAAGTTCGACGAGGCTCGCTTGCGTAGCGGGCCCCAGCCACTCTGCCTTGCCGAAGCGCGACTGAAAGCAAAGTAAATAGTCCTGTGCGTCTAAGCCGAGGGCCGCGGCGAGTTTTTGCGCCGTTGCACGGCATTCGCGTTCGTAAGGGTCACCCTGTTCGCTGGTGCGTCGCGGTACGCCGTGAAAGCTCATGACAAGCCGCTCGGCGCGACCATTTTTGCGCCAGTGTTCGCGGATACTGGCAACCAATACCTCGATATAAGTCGCATCTTCCGCGAAACTGCCGGCAAGCCGTAGTGCCGGTACAGCGCGGCAAGCGTGTATCCAGGCGGCGAGCGCGTCGGCGACGGAGCCGGTGGTGCTGCCTGCGTATTGCGGATAAAGCGGCAGCACGAGGATGCGGTCGCAGCCGGCCGTCTTCATCGCAGCGAGCTGCGCGGCGATGGCGGGTTGGCCGTAACGCATTGCGTAATCGACGATGACGCCCGTGTGGCCGGCCTGCGCGAGAGAGTCCTTGAGCAGTTTTGCCTGACGTTGCGTGTGAACCGCGAGCGGCGAGCCTTCTTGTAGCCAGATCGCGGCATATTTCTGCGCCGACTTGGCTGGCCGCGTGCGCAGGATGATGCCGTGCAGAATGGGCAGCCAGACTAAGCGCGGTAGTTCGACGACGCGCGGATCGGCGAGGAACTGCGCGAGATAAGGCCGCAGTGCGGCGGCCGTCGGCGCTGCCGGCGTGCCGAGATTGACGAGCAATATGCCGACGCAGCGGGGCGCGCCCGCAGCGGGCTCGGGATGGTAACGGGGCATGACTGCCTTAGTTCGATGGGGTAAGGGCGCTCGAGAGCAGGCGCGCTGTGATGTCGACGATGGGAATCACGCGCTCGTAGGCCATACGCGTAGGTCCGATTACGCCGACCGTGCCGACGATGCGGCCGTCCACCGAATATGGCGCGGTGACGACCGTGCATTCGTCGAGCGAGGAAATGCCCGACTCGCCGCCGATATAGATTTGCATGCCATGTGCATTGCGCGAGAGGTCGAGCAACTGGAGCAGGTTTGTGCGGCTGTCGAAGAGTCGGAACAGGTCGCGCAGGCGCACCATGTTCGAGGACAAATCCTCGACTTCGAGCAGATTGCGTTCGCCGCTGATCACGTAGTTCGAATCGTTTTCCGCCAGCGCTTCCTGGCCGGCGGCAATCGCGGCCGCCATCAGATCCGACATGTCGGTGCGCAACTGTTTCATTTCGTCGAGCACGCGGCTGCGGATTTCGTCGAAATCCATACCGGAAAAATGCGCGTTGAGAAAATTGGTCGCCCGCGTGAGTTCGCTCGCGTTGTAGCTGCGCTCGGTAAAAAGAATACGATTCTGAACATCGCCACGCGTGCTGACGATGATCAAAAGAATGCGCCGTTCGGACAGGCCGACAAACTCGATCTGGCGGATTTTTGCGGCGTCCGAGCGGGGTACGACGACCACGCCGGCAAAGCGCGTGAGATCCGAGAGGATTTGCGACGCTGCGCTGATTAGCCGCTGCGGTTGATCGGGCTGGAGGTGGCTGGTCAGTTCCTCGATCTGGGTCTGCTCGATCGGCCGTACCGTCAGCAGGCTGTCGACGAAAAAACGATAGCCGCGCGCGGTCGGCACCCGGCCGGACGACGTATGCGGGCTCGCGATGAAGCCGATCTCTTCGAGATCGGCCATCACATTGCGGATCGTCGCCGGCGAAACATCGAGCCCCGAAGATTTCGACAACGCGCGCGAGCCGACGGGCTGACCCTCGGCGATGTAGCGTTCGACGAGGGTCTTGAGCAGAATCTGCGATCGCTGATCGAGCGTCTGCGTTCCTTTTTGGGCTTCCATGTGGGGGATTCTAGGCAAAATCCGCCGCCCTGTGCGGGCGCGAATGCCTTCTCCCTTGTGGTTTAATGCGCGCCATGCAAAAAGGATTTCAGACGATTGCGCTGATCGGCAAATATCAGAGCCCCGATGTCTCCGATGCAGTACTGCAACTTGCGCGTTTTTTGCGCGAGCGCGGGGTCGATGTCTTGATCGAACAGGCGACCGCGAGTTCGACTGGCATCTCGCCCGAATTCCGCGTCGCGACCTTCGACGAGATCGGCGGCCAGGCCGATCTTGCGATCGTGCTCGGCGGCGATGGCACGCTACTGACCGCCGCGCGCCGGCTTGCCAGCCACGCTGTGCCATTGGCTGGCGTGAATCAGGGCCGGCTCGGATTCCTCACCGATATTCCGCGCAACGATATGCTTGCAAGCATGGAGCAGATGCTCGCTGGCCACTACAGCCGCGACGAACGCATGCTGCTCGACGCGGAAGTGCTGCGCGGCGACTCGCGCGTTTTTCAGACGATGGCGTTCAACGATGTCGTCGTCAGCAAGGGCGATTCGGGACGGCTGATCGAGTTCGAGCTGCATATCGACGGTGAATTCGTCTATTCCCAGCGCTCGGATGGCATCATCGTTTCCACGCCGACCGGCTCGACCGCCTACGCGATGTCGGCCAACGGGCCTATTCTTCACCCCGGTGTGACCGGTATCGCGCTCGTGCCCTTGTGCCCGCATGCGCTCTCGCACCGGCCCGTGACGCTGTCGGACCGTTGCCTGATCGATCTGGTGATCCAGCCGCCGCACGATGCGCGCATCCATTTTGACGGCCAGACGCGTTTCGATGCGTGCGCCGGCGACTGCGTGCGCATCAAGCGCTCGGAGCATATGGTCTGTTTGCTGCATCCGCCCGGATACAGCTATTTTTCCATCCTGCGCGAAAAGCTCCACTGGAGTGCCGCGCCCCAACTTCGCTGAGGGATTCCCCGTGCTGCGACGTCTCGCGATCCGCGACTTCGTCCTCGTCGATCGACTCGAACTCGAATTTTCCGCCGGCTTCGGCGCGCTGACCGGCGAGACCGGCGCGGGCAAGTCCATTCTGCTCGATGCGCTGTCGCTCCTGCTTGGCGCACGCGCCGAAAGTGCGTTGGTGCGCGAAGGCTGCGAGCGAGCCGAAGTTTCCGCCAGTTTTCAGCCGGCGCTCGATTCAAAGCTTTGGGACTGGCTCGCGACGAACGACTTCGCGCACGAGGACGAACTGATCCTGCGCCGCATCGTCGAGGCCAACGGTCGCTCACGCGCCTACATCAATGGTTCGCCGGCAACCGGCGCGCAGTTGAAGGAACTTGGCGAACATCTGGCCGACATCCACGGCCAGCATGCGCACCATGCCTTGCTGCGCGGCGAGGCGCAGCGCGATCTGCTCGATGCGCAGGCGGGCGCGACAATGCTCGCGCGCGAAGTCGCCGAGAAATACCGGGCCTGGCAGGGCGCGCGGCGCGAGCGCGAAACCGCCGAGGCGGCCGGAGAATCCGCAATGCGCGAGCGCGAGATGCTCGAATGGCAGCTTGGCGAGGCGCGCACGCTGGCTTTTGCTCCCGATGCCTGGCGCACGACGAATGCGGACCACCAGCGGCTTTCCCACGCCGTCAGCCTGATCGACGGTGCGGGTGCCGCGCTGGCAGCGTTGGCCGACGATGAACCGGCATTAGCGGAGGAGACCGATCGGCTCGCGCACAAGCTCGCCGAACTCGCGCGTTTCGACGCGGGCCTCGTGCCGGCCGCCGAATTGCTCGCGAATGCCGGCATCCAGTTGGGCGAGGCGGCCTCCGAGCTGCGCCGCTATCGCGATCGCGTAGAGGTCGATCCCGAAGCGCTGGCCGAGGCCGAGCGGCGGATTACCGCCGTGACGCAATTCGCGCGCAAATATCGCGTTGCGGTCGAGGAAATTCCGGCGCTGCTGGCCGACTGGAGCGAACGGCTTGCGGCCATCGAACGCGCGGCCGACGTAGCAGGGCTGGCGCAGTCAGAAACGGCGGCGCAAACGGCGTATCTCGATGTGGCGAAGGCGCTTTCCGGTTTGCGCAAACGAGCGGCGGCCGAGCTTGGCCGCGAGGTCTCGGCCGCGATGCAGGAACTCGCGCTGAGCGGCGGCCGTTTCGAGATCAAGCTCGAAGCGATTGAATCGGGCGGCTCGCACGGGCTCGAAGCGGTGGAATTTCTCGTCGCCGCGAATCCGCAACAGCCGCTGCGCGCGCTCGCGAAAGTTGCCTCGGGCGGTGAGCTTTCGCGTATCGGGCTTGCGATTCAGGTTATCGCCAGTCGCGCGGCGACGACGCCAACGCTGATTTTCGACGAAGTCGATGTCGGCATCGGTGGCGGCGTGGCCGAGATTGTCGGTCGCCATCTTAAGGCGCTCGGTGCCGAACGCCAGGTGCTCGTCGTCACGCATTTGCCGCAGGTCGCGGCGCGCGCCGACTGGCAGTGGCGCGTCAGCAAGACGGCGGTCGGCGACGGCGTGCGTTCGACGGTTACGCTGCTCGACAGCAAAGGGCGGGTCGGCGAGATCGCGCGCATGCTGGGCGGCGTCGATATCACCGAGACGACGCGCGCGCATGCGGCCGAACTCTTAGGCGGCGCCTGATTTACGTGTTTTGAAAAACATCGAGCCCACCGGTTTTTCGGCGGGCTCGATGCGTTTGTGTTGCCTTGCGCGAATCAGAAGTGGCCCATCCCGCCCGTGGGGTTGTGTTTGCGGTGCGGGCAATCGTCCTTGAGGCAGTCGACATACAGGTGCAATGCATGCTCGCGGACCTTGAAGCCACGGTCGCTCGCGATGCGGTTTTGGCGCGCTTCGATTTCGGAGTCGATGAATTCCTCGACACGGCCGCATTGCATGCAGACGAGGTGGTCGTGATGCTGGCCGTGGTTCAACTCGAATACCGCCTTGGCCGATTCGAAGTGGTGCCGTTCGAGCAGGCCGGCCTGTTCGAATTGGGTCAGCACGCGATAGACGGTGGCCAGTCCGATGTCCATGCCCTCGACCATAAGCAGGCGATAGACGTCCTCGGCCGTCAAGTGACGCTGATCGCTTTGCTGGAAGAGTTCTAGGATCTTGAGCCTGGGCAGGGTTGCCTTGAGGCCCATGCTCTTGAGATTCTGAGAATTGGTCATTGCCTGGGGCTGAAAGGGAGGACAGAGGAAATGATATAGTCTGCCGCTTGTTTTGAAAATGCGACATAAACTCAAATCCCAACGTGCACGTCCCGACATGTCCCTTCGCTTCCGCCGCAATATCGTTGTTCTCTCGCTGTCCCTAGGTTGCGTCCTGCTTTCCGGTTGCGAACTCGTGCGTCCCTACCGGATCGATATCCGTCAGGGTACGGCGATCACCGGTGAAATGGTCGGCAAACTAAAGGTTGGCATGACGCCGGACCAGGTCAAATTTGTGCTTGGCACGCCACTCTTGACCGATCCGTTCCATGCCAATCGTTGGGACTATCCATATGAATTCCGTTCGGGCCGCAAGACCGATTACGAGCGGCATCTGTTCAGCGTGCTCTTCAAGGACGGCAAGCTCGAACGCTGGGTCGGCGATATCGAGCCGCAGACCGAGAAGGACGAAGGCCAGAACCGTATCGTCGAAATTGCGCCCGTGAAGTAAGGCAGCGCGTACAGGGGAACCAGGAATGGCGGTGAAGCTAGCAATTGCGGGTGCATCGGGTCGTATGGGCCGGATGCTGATCGAGGCGGCGCAGAAGGACGAATCCGTGCGGATCGTCGCGGCGCTCGAACGCGAAGACAGCCCGCTGCTCGGACGCGATGCCGGCGAACTCGTCGGCGGCGCGATCGGCGTCCCCGTCAGCGCCGATATCGACGCGGCCTTCGCGCTGGCGGACTGTTTGATCGATTTCACGCGGCCCGAGGCGACGCTGCAGCATGTCGAAGCCGCCTGCCGTGCCGGCAAGGCTATCGTTATTGGCACCACCGGCCTCGATGCGATGGGTAAGGCCGCGATCGAGGCTGCCGCAAAACGGATTCCGCTCGTCTTCGCGCCGAGCATGGCAGTTGGCGTCAATGCGGTCTTCAAGCTGCTCGACATGGCGGCGCGGATTCTTGCCGAGGGTTACGACATCGAAGTGATAGAAACCCACCATCGGCACAAGATAGACGCACCCTCGGGCACTGCGCTGCGCATGGGCGAAGTCGTGGCGCGCGCGGCCGGCATCGATCTGGAGGCGAACGCGATTTACGGCCGCGAGGGCGTGACCGGAGAACGACCGGCCAAGCAGATCGGCTTCTCGACGATTCGCGGCGGCGATGTCTTTGGCGACCACACTGTACTTTTCGCCGGGCTTGGCGAGCGTATCGAGATTACGCATAAGTCGTCGAGTCGTATGCCCTATGCGCTCGGAGCCCTGCGCGCGGCGTGTTTCCTGGCCGGCCGGTCGGTCGGTAGCTACGACATGCAGGATGTATTGGGCCTGAAATAAAATCGGGTCGGTGGCAGTTTGTCGGCCGATTTCTCCCGCGAATCCTCTGCCGGATCTTTTCGCATGCAGTTGCCTGACTCCCGTGCAGAATCCAGCGAACACGCGTCCGCAAGCCTTGCGCCGACAAGCGGCCGGCGTGCTTACGAAGGACTCGCCGCAGGTCTGCCAGAATGCCTTGCTCGTGTAGTCGATGCGCCCGACGAAGCTACCGCGTCGGTCGAACTCATGCGCGCCGACCCTGGCGAAATCGTCAATGCACTGCGCCGTCTGTTCGAGATCCAGCGTAGCGCGATGGCGCGGCTTTCCGAAGGCGAAGAGCGGCTGCGCATGGCGCTCGAAGGTTCCGAGGAATCGCTCTGGGACTGGGATCTGCGGACCGACACGGTCTACTACAGCGACGGCCTGCTCGCGGTGCTCGGTTATGCGGCAGCCGAAATCGGCGCTGGCGCGCAAGCCTGGCTCGCGCTACTGCATCCGGACGACGTGGTGCCGACGCGCAAACGCTTTCGCGCGCATCTGCGCGGCGAGACGCCCGACTGCGAATCCGAATTCCGCTTGCGCGCCAAGGGTGGCGATTGGGTCTGGATGCTCACGCGCGGCCGTATCGTCCAGCGCGACAAGTTCGGCAATCCGCTGCGCGTGGTGGGCACCCATCGCAACATCACCGAGCGCAAGCGCTGGGAGCTCGAACTCTTGACCGCCAAGGAGCAGGCCGAGACAGCGAATCGCGCGAAGAGCGATTTCCTGGCCAATATGAGCCACGAAATCCGCACGCCGATGAACGGCATCATCGGTATGACCGAACTTGCGCTCGACACCAAGCTCGATACCGAGCAGCGCGGCTATCTGGAAACCGTCAAATCCTCGGCCGAGGCGCTGCTGACCATCCTCAACGACGTGCTCGATTTTTCAAAAATCGAAGCGGGCCGGCTCGATATCGAAAACATCGAGTTTTCGGTGCACAACGTCGTTGCCGAGAGCGTTCGCGCGCTCGCGCTGCGTGCGCATCAGAAGGGTATCGAGCTGATCTGCGATCTTGCGACCGATATGCCGGCGTGCGTGCGCGGCGATCCGGGGCGGCTGCGACAAGTGTTGCTGAATCTGCTCGGCAATGCTGTGAAGTTTACCGATAGCGGCGAGATCGAGGTTCTGGCGCGCGTGGCTGGCGACGAGGACGACAGGACTCGGCTCGAATTCACGGTGCGCGACACCGGAATCGGAATTCCCCCGGAAAAGCAGTTGCTCGTTTTCGATGTCTTCTCGCAGGCCGACAATTCGATCACGCGGCGTTTTGGCGGAACCGGACTGGGGCTCGCGATCTCGCGCCGACTCGTCGAACTCATGGACGGCTGGATATGGGTCGAGAGCGAAGTCGGCAAGGGGAGTTGCTTCTGCTTCACGATCAGCGTGGAGTCGGTCGTCGCGCCCGAGCGCGAAACGCCTCCGCCTGCCTTTAAGGGGCGCTGCGCGCTGCTCGTCGTGCACAATCCGACCTTGCGGGAACGGCTTTCGAATTGGCTTGTCCTTGGCGGCCTCGCGGTCGAATCCGTGGATACGATAGACGGGGCTTTTGCCGCGATGCGCGCGCGCGCCGAGCAGGGCGACTATTTTGATCTCCTGCTCGTCGACGACGATTTGCCCGAACCGGGTAGTTTTGCGCTGCCATCCCATTTCTACGATCTGGCTGCGAGTTGCGAGCGGATCGTGATGTTGCTGAGGACGCATAACCAGCGCGAGGACGCGGCGCGCTGCCGGCAACTGGGCATGCGGGCGCATTTGGTCAAGCCGTTTTTCCGCCATGAACTGTGGGATGCGACCCAACTGGCGCTCGGTTACGACGGCAGCGACTACTCGCTCGCCGAATTCGATTTTGCGACTACTGGTGCGGACGATGCGGGCGAGGGGCTGCCACTCGCGGTGCTGCTTGTCGAGGACAATCCGGTCAATCAGGCGGTTGCGAAAAAAGTGTTGGAGCGGGCGGAGCATGAGGTGACGATCGCCAATAACGGCGTCGAGGCGCTAGAGCTATTCGACCGCCAGCGGTTCGACCTGATTCTGATGGATGTCCAGATGCCGGTCATGGGTGGGCTGGAGGCCACGCGCCAGATTCGCGGCCGCGAGGCGCGACGGAGCTGGGCCGGAAGCGGGCCATTCCAGTCGGTACCCATCATCGCGATGACCGCCCATGCGATGCAGGGCGACCGCGACCGCTGTCTTGAGGCCGGCATGGACGATTACGTTGTCAAACCGATCCGGCCGGCCGAACTGTTTGCCGCAATCGGCCGCGTCGCGCGCGATCCTGCCGTCGACGAGGCGGCCCATGACAGCGCACAGGCCAGAATCGAAAGCGCGGCCTTTGTCGCGAGCGGCGATGCCGTCGATCTTGCACAGACGCGCGAGATGCTCGATGGCGACGAGGATGCAGTGCAGATGCTGATAGGCATCTTTCTCCAAGACTATCCACGCATGCGCGGCGATTTGCTCGCCGCCGCCGAGCGGCGCGACTGGGAGACGCTGTCGCGCCATGCCCATTCGATAAAGGCGTCGAGCGGAATTTTCGCCGCAACGGGCGCAATGGATGCCTGCCTGAACCTCGAAATCCTTGCCCGCGCGGGCAAGGAGCCCGAATCGCTTGCGGGGCTGTCCGAACTCATTCCCGAGCTGGACCGGCTTGCAAACCAGCTGCGCCGCGAGTATCGACCCACGAATGCGCGGTGAGCGCGCCCGATTTGCGTAGCCGGTGTAAAAAACGCTATAATTTCAATACTTAGCAAGCGGGATGCACCGGTTTTCGGTGAATCCCGTTTTTCATGTCCGGATACCGATTTCGGTATCCGCGACGATATCCGCTGTGGAGGGCGGGCTACGCTGCAACGCGTGGTGAAATATTCCAGAATTTACGCGTCCGTTTCAGGGAGTTCGCCGTGACAGCATTTCCCCCAGCCTTGCTCGCGCTTGCCGATGGAACCGTGTTCCAGGGCAAAGGGATCGGCGCCATCGGCCGATCCGTCGGCGAGGTGGTTTTCAATACCGCGATTACCGGTTATCAGGAGATCCTGACCGATCCGTCCTACAACCGCCAGATCGTCACGCTCACCCATCCGCACATCGGTAACACCGGTGTTAACGTCGAGGACGGCGAGTCTGCCCGGACTTACGCCGCGGGTCTTGTCGTGCGCGATCTACCGCTACGGGTTTCCAACTTCCGCGCCGAAACTTCGCTCGATGCCTACCTGCGCGATAACGGTGTCGTCGCGATTGCCGACATCGACACGCGTAAGCTCACGCGCCTGCTGCGCGAAAAAGGCGCCCAGGCCGGCTGCATCGTGACGGCCGCGACCGCAGACGAGCTTGATGCGGCGGCGGCTATCGCCGAGGCGTGCGCCTTCCCTGGCTTGTCCGGCATGGATCTGGCGCAGGTCGTGAGCACGCCCGAGCGCTACGAGTGGACCGTCGGCGAATGGCGTCTCGGCCAGGGACACCGCGCGCCGCCGACAGCAAAATTTCATGTTGTCGCCTATGACTTCGGTGTCAAGCGCAATATCCTGCATATGCTCGCCGAGCGTGGTTGCCGGCTCACTGTCGTGCCCGCGAAAACCAGCGCAGCGGAAGTCTTCGCGCTGAATCCGGATGGCGTGTTCCTCTCGAACGGCCCAGGCGATCCGGAGCCCTGCGATTATGCGATTGCAGCGATCCGCGAATTCCTCGATCGGCGCTTGCCGACTTTCGGCATCTGCCTTGGTCACCAGTTGATGGGTCTGGCTGCCGGCGGCAAGACGCTCAAAATGAAGTTCGGCCATCATGGTGCGAACCATCCGGTCAAGGATCTGGAGTCCGGCCGCGTGCTGATCACCAGCCAGAACCACGGTTTCGCGGTCGA
>JAVBKC010000132.1:0-24592 GCA_031554255.1 Niveibacterium sp. | reverse complement strand
GGTTTCATGGCAGCTGGCGCAGAGCAGGCTTGCGTTGGCGGACAGGCGCGCGCTGAAGAACAACCGTTCGCCGAATGCGACCGCCTGCGGCCGACCCGAAACGCGGTTGCTCGGATCGGCCGCGAAGGGCGGCGGCCAGGGGCCGTGGGCAAGGATGCGCTCGCGCAGCATCGCGTCGGTCTGGGCTCCGGCCGCAGCAGCGACAAGCGCGCAGGCCGTAGCACAGCCAAGCAATCGTATGTGACGCAACATGGAATCCGCAGCCCTTATGCCGATGACGCGTGAGTTCCAGAACGCGGCGCAATGGTTCGTCGTCAGCGTGCGCCAATCGGGCCGCAGAGAAAACAAACCAATGCACTGCAATGCGCCGTCATGCGTGACGCGTGCCACGAATGGGCGAGCACAGATGCAATCGCGCTTGATTGCGCGTGCCGTGCAGCGGAAGATATGCGCCACGCAGTGTTTCCTGCCGAAGCGTCCTGTTTCGCAATGGCGCAGATCGCGACACTGCCGCCGCATCGTTTCGATGGCCGGCGCTACTGTTGTCGTGCGTTTGCAAATGCCGTATGTCTTTTGTCGGGACAGGGGCGAAGTTGCAGCCCCCGTTCTATCCGGTGCTTGCCGGAGTGGCGATACGAACAGGGGACGACATGATCAGCATCCGGAATATTCGTTCGGCAATATTTGTTCAGGCAGCGCTCGCAGCAAGCCTCGTTTTGCTGGCGGCCTGCGGAAAAAAAGAACAAGGGCCCGCGACGCCGCCGGCGGCCGAGGTAACGGTCCAGCCGGTCGTATTTCAGAATGTGCCTATCGTCGCGGAGTTCGTCGGGCAGACGGAAAGCTCGCGCCAGGTGGAAATCCGCGCCCGCGTCAGCGGCTATCTCGATCAGCGCCTGTATGTCGAAGGCAGCCTCGTGCGAGCCGGCAAGCCGCTATTTCAGCTCGACCGAAAACCGTTCGAAGCCGCCTTGCGAGCAGCCAGGGCCGAGGTCGCACAGAGAACTGCGGCGCACGAAACGGCGCTGGCGAATCTAAAACGCGTAGAGCCGCTGGCCCAAAAGAACGCGGTGAGCCTGAAGGATCGCGACGATGCAATTGGCCAGGAACGCGCCACGGCGGCTTCGCTCGAAGCGGCGCGCGCCAATGTCATCCAGGCCGAACTCAATCTTTCCTACACGCGCGTCGATACGCCCGTCACCGGACTGGCCAGTTTCGCCAAGGTGTCGGAAGGCACCTATGTGGATGCGACGAACAACCTGCTGACCTATGTCGCCGCGCTCTCGCCGATGCGTGTCAATTTCTCGGTTTCGGAAAACCAGCAATTGCAGATGCGCGAAGCCGTCGCCAAAGGACGGATGAACATGCCGGCGGAAGAGAAGATCGATGTCGAAGTCCTGCTCGCCGACGGCAGCATTTATCCGGAACACGGCAAGCTCACTTTTGCCGACGCTTCTTTCAGCCAGGAAACAGGTACCTTTCTCGTCCGCGCCGAAGTGCCGAACTCCAAGAGCGTGCTGCGTCCGGGCCAGTTCGTGCGTCTGCGCCTGAAGGGCGTGACGCGGCCCAACGGCATTCTCGTCCCGCAGCGCGCCGTGTTGCAGACGGCCAAGGGCAACCTGGCCTTCATCGTCGGCCCCGACAACAAGGCGCAGGTCCGCCCTGTAGTGCTGGAAGCGATGAGCGGCGACAACTGGCTTGTCGGCAGCGGTTTGAAAGGCGGCGATTTGCTCGTCATAGATGGCGGCATGAAGCTGCAGCCGGATGCGCCGATCAAGATCGTCAAGCGCGTCGATCCGCTGCGCGTCGAAGCAAACGCGCCACCACCCGTCGTAGGAGGAAGCAGCCCGGTCGCTGCGCAATCGGCTTTGGCCAAGTAGGAGCGCCGCGATGATCTCCCACTTCTGCATCCGGCGCCCGATCTTCGCGGCGGTTCTCTCCATCATCATCACGATAGCCGGGCTCGTGGCGATGCTGAGTCTGCCGATTGCCCAATATCCCGACATCACGCCGGTTCAGATCACGGTCAGCACGGCCTATCCGGGCGCCGACGGCAAGACGATCTCGGAATCGGTCGCCGCGCCTATCGAAGCGCAGATCAACGGTGTCGACAACATGATCTACATGCAATCGACAAGTTCGGCCACCGGCCAGTACTCGCTGACCGTCTACTTCAAGGTCGGCACCGATCCCGACATCGCCCAGGTCCAGGTGCAGAACCGGGTCAGTCTCGCGCAGCCGCAGTTGCCCTCCACGGTCGTGCAGAACGGCGTCAACATCCAAAAACGCTCGAACAGCTTCCTTATGCTGATCGGGATCTACTCGCCCGACGACCGCTTCGACGAAACCTACATCGGCAATTATGCCAATGTCTATGTACTCGATGCGCTCAAGCGGATTCCCGGCGCCAACCAGGCTTCCATCATGGGTACGCCGGATCTTGCGATGCGCGTCTGGCTCAAGCCCGACCGCATGGCCTCGCTCGGCATCACGCCCTCGGACATCCAGCAGGCAGTGTCGGCGCAGAACCAGCAGTTCGGCGTCGGCCGCATCGGCTCGCCGCCAACCGACGGGCCTGTCGAATTGACGTTTCCGGTCGTCGCCGGCGGCCGCTTCACCGAGCCCAGGGAATTCGAAAAAATCATCCTGCGCAGCGGTACGAGCGGGGCTGCAATCGTGCGCTTGGGCGATGTCGGCCGCGCCGACGTCGGCCAGAAGGATTACCTGATTCGCGGCAAGATGAACGGCAAGACGGCGACGCTTGTCGCCGTCTATCAGCAGGCGGGGTCGAATGCCTTGCAGGTGTCGCAGGACGTGCGCCGCGCGATGGTCGAACTCAAAAAAAGCTTTCCGGAAGGGCTCGATTACCTCGTTTCGCTCGACACGACGGCCTTCGTCAAAGACTCGATCGACGAAGTCGTGAAAACGCTTTTCGAAGCCATCGTGCTCGTCGTGCTCGTCGTCTATCTATTCCTGCAAAACTTCCGCGCCACCGTGATTCCGACTATCGCCGTCGTCGTCTCGCTCGTCGGCACCTTCATCGGCATGATGGCGATGGGATTTTCGATCAACCTGTTGACGCTATTCGGGCTCGTGCTGGCAATCGGCATTGTCGTCGACGATGCCATTGTCGTGATCGAAAACGTCGAGCGCAATATGACCGAGTTCAAGCTCTCGCCGCGCGACGCCGCCTTCAAGGCAATGGACGAGGTAACCGGGCCGGTCGTCGCAATCGTGCTCGTGCTCTCCGCCGTCTTCATCCCGGTCGCCTTCATCAGCGGCACGACCGGGCTGCTCTACAAACAGTTCGCAATCACGATCGTGATCTCGGTGGCGCTCTCCGGCTTTGTCGCACTGACGCTGACGCCGGCGCTCGCGGCGCTGATGCTCAAACCCGGCCATGGCGAACCGAACCGGTTCTTTCGCTGGTTCAACAGGACCTTCGAGCGCATCACCAACGGCTACGCAAATGGCGTAACCTTCGTAATCAAGCGGGTGGTTCTCGCTCTCGTGGTCTTCGCCGCGATGGTGGCCATGCTCGTCGGCCTCTTCGCGCATATTCCGACGAGTTTCGTGCCGCAGGAAGACCAGGGCTATCTGCTGACGGCCGCGATCCTGCCCGACGCGGCAAGCCTGGACCGCTCGGCCGCCGTGTCCGACAAGGTGGCGGAAACCTTCGGCAAGATGGAATCGGTCCGCAATACGTCCAGCCTGCCCGGCTACAGCATGATAGACGGCCAGTACAAGGCGAGCGCCGGCACGATCTTCGTCGAGATGAAGGCTTTCGACGACCGCGGCAAAAGCCCCGTCGCCTCGACCTTCGGCGCGGTCGGCGCGCTGCGCAAGGCTGGCTCTGCGATCCAGGACGGTTTCGTGATTCCGCTGATGCCGCCGCCGATCCCGGGCCTGGGCAGCGCGGGCGGTTTCGAATTCTGGATTCAGAGCAAGGGCAACGCCGATTACGGCGAAGTCGACCGGGTCACCAAAGCCTTCGTGGCAGAGGCGAAAAAGAACCCGGTACTCACCGATATGACAACGCTCGTCAATGCCTCGTCGCGCCAGCTCAAGGTCACGGTAGACCGCGATCGGGCCGAAACGCTGGGCGTGCCGGTGCAGGACATCTACGCCGCGATGCAGACGCTGTTCGGCTCGCTCTATGTGAGCCAGTACAACAATTACTCGCGCGTCTTCCAGGTCATCCTTCAGGCCGAGCCGGGTTTTCGTAAATCGCCCGAGGATCTGCAACGCATCTACGTGCGTCAGCGCGACGGCAAAATGGTGCCGCTCTCGGCCGTCACGCGGACCGAATTCGTGACCGGCGCGGAACTCGTGAGCCGCTTCAACGGCTTTCCGGCCGCCAAGGTCACCGGTAACGCGGCCGACGGCTACAGCACGGGCCAGGCAATCGCCGCGATGGAAGCGACCGCCGCGAAGGTACTACCCGAGGGCTTCGACTTCGCCTGGTCGGGCCAGGCTTTCGAGGAAAAGCAGGCCGGCAGCACGACCATCGTCGTCTTCGCCTTCGGCATCGTCATGGTCTTCTTGATCCTCGCCGCACAATACGAGGCCTGGGGCCTGCCGTTCTCGGTCATCACCGCGGTGCCCTTCGGCATCTTCGGCGCGCTCGTGGCGATCTGGCTACGCGGGCTGGAAAACGACATTTATTTCCAGGTCGGCCTCGTCACGCTGATCGGGCTTGCGGCTAAAAACGCGATCCTGATCGTCGAATTCGCGGTGATAAAACTCGCAGAGGGGCTCTCTCCGATGGAAGCCGCGATCGAAGCCGCGCGGCTACGCCTGCGGCCCATCGTCATGACCTCGATGGCCTTCATCATGGGTGCAATTCCGCTCGCCATCGCCAGCGGCGCGGGCGCGAATTCGCGCCATTCGATCGGCACCGGGCTGATCGGCGGCATGGTCGGCGCAACCACGCTGGCGCTGTTCTTCGTCCCGCTGTTCTTCACCCTGGTCCAGAAAATTTCGGCGCGCAAGAGCAGCGACAAAAAAGCGCAAGAGGAGGCCTCCCATGCGTAAATCGCTGATGGCCGCATCGCTTGGCCTTATGCTTACGGGCTGCGCGCTGATCCAGAGCCACACGGCGCCCGAGCCCCACGCACCGGACAACTGGCGCACGGCACAGGACGCGATGCACCAGACGGCGGCCGACGCGCTGGCTATCCGGTTCTGGCGGCAATACGGCGACCCAGTGCTCGACGCGCTCGAAGAACAAGCGCTCAAGGCAAGCCCCGACGTCCGCATCGCCGCCGCGCGTGTCGAGGCTTTTCGCGCCAGGGTCAGCGCAACGAGCGCCGAGCGCTTCCCGCAGATCGGCATCGGCGCCACAGCAGGTCGCGGCAAGGGCGGCACGGATTTCGGCGCGCAGAGTTCCAACCTCTTCAGCCTCGTCGCCAGTCTGAACTGGGAGCTCGACCTCTGGGGCCGGCTCACGCGCGCAACCGACGCGGCGCGCGCCGATCTGCTCGGTGAACAAGCCGCACAACGCGGCGTGTACCTTACGCTGGCATCCGCCGTGGCCACGACCTACTTCGGCCTGCGCCAGCTCGATGCCCAGCTCGCGATCACATATAGCACGGTCAAACTGCGCCGCGACACGCTCGATCTGTTCCAACTGCGTTTCCAGGGCGGCGTGATTTCCGAGCTGGAACTCTCGCAGGTCGAATCCGAATACGCATCGGCGCTCGCCGCCGTTCCGCAGATCGAAGCTTCCATCGCGCAGAGCGAAAACGCGCTTGCCGTCCTGCTCGGCAATAATCCGGGACCCATCGAGCGCGGGCGCGAAATCGATCAGTTCGTGCCGCCCGAAGTCCCTGCCGGCCTGCCATCCGAACTGATCGCACGCCGCCCCGACATCCAGCAGGCGGAAGCATCGCTTGCCGCAAGCGATGCGCGCGTCGACGCCGCGCGCCTGGCGTGGTTCCCGAGCATCAGCATCACCGGGCTTTTCGGCTACGCCAGCAGCGACCTCTCCGATCTTTTCAAGGCGCCTTTCAAAACCTGGAGCGGCGTGGCTACGCTCGCGCAGCCGATCTTCGATGCCGGCAAGATCGACGCAAACATCGACATCGAACGCGCCAACCGCGAAATCGCCGCCGCCCAGTATCAAAAAACAGTGCAGACGGCCTTCAAGGAAGTCGACGACGCGCTGATCGGACGCCAAAAACTAATCGAAGAACTCGCCGCCAAAAGCCGTCAGCTCGCGGCGCTAGGACGCTATGCCGAACTCGCGCGGCTACGTTACGAAAACGGCTACACGAGCTATCTCGAAGTCATAGACGCCGAGCGCTCGCTATTCTCCGGCCAGCTCGATGTGGTATCGACGCGCAGCAACCTGCTTGCAAGCACGATAGACCTCTACCGCAGCCTGGGCGGAACCTGGATGGAGGCTTATGTGGAAACGGAAAAGCAGGCAGTACAGTCGCATGGAGACGGTACATTTCTTCGCCCGGAGCATTAGAAAGGTAGCGGCTAAACCGGCCGGTGTTCCTCGGCCAGGTAGTCGCGCGAACGCATTTCGATCAGGCGCGACACCGTGCGCGGAAATTCCTGTGCGTTCGGCCCTTCGAGGTAGAGCGTTTCGGCCTCGGCCTCGGCACTGATCACGAGTTTGACGCGGCAGTCGTAGAGCACGTCGACGAGCCAGGTGAAGCGGCGCGCTTCGTTGCCCTGGCTGCGCTTCATGACGGGCACGTTCGAGAGGAAGACGCTGTGGAAGCCGCGTGCGAGTTCGAGGTAGTCGTTCTGCGAGCGCGGGCCGCCGCAAAGCGTGGCGAAATCGAACCAGATCGCGCCATCCTGGATGCGTAGCGCGTCGAGCTTGCGATCCATGAGTTCGATGCTGCCAGGCTTGCCTTCTCTGCCCGCAATCTGGCGGAATTCCTCGGCGAGCAGGCGGTCGGCGGCATCTCCGCTCGGCACGATGAAGATGTTCATGCGTTCGAGCGTGCGCAGCCGGTAGTCGGTGCCGTAATCCACTTCGAGTACGTCGAAGCGCTGCTTGATCAGCGCAATCGCCGGCAAGAAATTATGCCGCTGCAATCCCTGCGGATAGAGGCCGTCGGGCGGGTAGTTCGTTGTCATGACGAAAACGACGCCGCGTGCGAATAGCGCTTCGAGCAGACGCCCGAGGATCATCGCATCGACGATGTCGGAGACATGGAACTCGTCGAAGCAGAGCAGGCGCGTTGTGCGCGCGATCTTGTCGGCCACGCGCAGCAGCGGATCGTCCTCGTCCCTGAAGCTGCGCAGCGATTCGTGGACCTCGCGCATGAAGGCGTGGAAATGCACGCGACGCTTGCGCGTGTAGGGCACGGCGTCGAAGAAGCAATCCATGATGAAGCTCTTGCCGCGCCCCACGCCACCCCATAGATAAACGCTACGCGGGGGATCGGGGTTAAAGACGAGCTTACGCAGCCGCGAGCGGCGCGTGGCCTTGAACGCGAGCAGTTCGGTGTAAAGCGCCTGTAGCCGTTCGATTGCGCCGTGCTGGGCGGCATCGGCCGTGTAGCCGCGTGCCGATAGCGCGGCCGCGTAGGCGTCGAGCACGCCGAATTCGGGAACGTTCAGGATGGTGTGCGGCGGCATGAAGGCTGAGTAAAAAACGGGCCGGAGCCCGAATCGGCGCGTGGCCGGTCGCGGACTCCGGCCACGGTTTATGGCTTAGAAATGCAGCGAGCGCTTGTCTACGGCGAGCGCAGCTTCGTGAAACGCCTCGGACAAGGTCGGATGCGCATGCGAGGTCCGCGCGACATCTTCGGACGAAGCGCCGAATTCGATTGCCAGCACGGCTTCGGCGATCAGCTCGGAGGCGTTGGTACCGATGATGTGGGCGCCAAGGATCTGATCGGTCTCGGCATGCGCGAGCACCTTGACGAAACCGGTGGTGTCGCCCTGCCCCAGCGCGCGGCCATTGGCGAGGAACGGAATCTGGCCGGTCTTGTACGGGATGCTGGCGGCCTTGAGATCCTGCTCGGTCTTGCCGACCCAGGCGATCTCAGGCTGCGTGTAGATGACCCAGGGAATCGCGTCGTAATTTACATGCCCCGCCTGACCGGCGATGCATTCGGCAACCATCACGCCTTCTTCCATGCCCTTGTGCGCGAGCATCGGACCGCGCACGACATCGCCGACGGCCCATACGTTGCGCAGATTCGTCGAACAATGCTCATCGACGACGATATGGCCGCGCGCGTCGAGATCCAGGCCGATGGCCGCTGCATTCAGGCCATCGGAATTGGGCACGCGACCGACCGCGACGACGAGCTTGTCGCATTCGAGCAGTTGATCGCCTTCGTCGTTCTCGTACTTGACGGTCACGCCATCGGGCGAGGTCGTGACTTCCTTGATCTGCACGCCCAAATGGATCGCCAGGCCCTGCTTGTTGGTGAAAATCTTCCAGGCTTCCTTGGCTACGGCCTGATCGGCGGCGGCGAGAAAATCGGGCATCGCTTCGAGAATCGTGACTTCGGAACCGAGACGTTTCCAGACGCTGCCCATTTCGAGGCCGATCACGCCGGCGCCGATCACGCCGAGCCGCTTGGGCACGGCGTCGATCTGCAACGCGCCTTCGTTATCGACGATCTGCACGCCATCGACCGGAATGCCGGAGAGATGACGCGCGCGCGATCCGGTGGCGACGATGACATGCTTGGCAACGATTTCCTCGTCGCCGACCGTCATCCGCCACATCTCGTTCGCATCGGCAACGAAAGCGCCATGACCCGCAACGAACGTGACCTTGTACTTCTTGAACAGGCCCTTGATGCCGGTCACGAGCTGGGTGACGATGTTGTCCTTGCGGCGGATCATCGAGGGCACGTCTATCGTCACGCCCTCGGCCTTGATGCCGTGCATGATGAATGCATGGCTGGCATGGTCGAAAAGTTCCGACGAATGCAGCAGCGCCTTCGAGGGAATGCAGCCCACGTTCAGGCAGGTGCCGCCCAGACGCGGTTCGCCTTTCGGATCGGCATAGGCGCTCGACTCGCAGCAGGCGGTCTTGAGCCCGAGTTGTGCGGCGCGGATCGCGGCCACATAACCGGCGGGACCGCCGCCGATCACCAATACATCAAATTCTTGAGCCATTTGAGCTCCCGTCTCCCTTACCCGAGGACTTGTTCGTCGGGTACGAAAATCCAGCACAGGACGTAGGCAAGAATGCCGACGCCCGCAAAAAAGGCCATGACCACCCAGAGCAGGCGCCAGACCCAGGACTCGATTCCTGTGACCTTTGCGATGCCGCCACAGACGCCGCCGAGCCAGCGGTCGTTACGCGAACGCCGCAGCAGGTTCACGCCGGCCACACCTTCGATCTTGGCCGGAAGCCCCCCGCCGAGCAGCCGCGCCTTGGCGCTAGCGAACTCCTCGGCGGAAAGCGCACCCTGCTGTTGCAGGGCGTGCAATTTTTCGATTTCGTCGGCAACGGACATCGCGTGGGCCTCAGATTTCCAGCAGCAGGCGCGCCGGATCTTCGAGCGCTTCCTTCATCGTCACGAGGCCGAGCACTGCTTCGCGGCCATCGATGATGCGGTGGTCATACGACATGGCGAGGTAGTTGATCGGACGTACGACGACCTGCCCATTCTCAACGACGGCGCGATCCTTGGTGGCATGGATGCCGAGAATCGCCGACTGCGGCGGGTTGATGATGGGCGTCGAGAGCATCGAACCGAAGATGCCGCCATTGGAAATCGAGAAAGTGCCGCCGGTCAATTCCTCGATGGAGAGCTTGCCGTCGCGCGCCTTGGCGCCGAACTCGGCGATCTTTTTTTCGATCTCGGCAATCGTCATCTGATCGGCATTACGCAGAATCGGTACGACGAGCCCGCGCGGCGAACCGACGGCGATGCCGATGTCGAAGTAGCCGTGATAGACGATGTCGTTGCCATCGATCGAGGCGTTGAGCACCGGATACTTCTTGAGCGCAGCCATTGCGGCCTTGACGAAGAAGGACATGAAGCCGAGCTTGATGCCATGTTCCTTCTCGAACTTGTCCTGGTACTTCTTGCGCAGCTCCATGACCGGCGCCATGTTGACCTCGTTGAAGGTCGTCAGGATCGCGTTGGTCGCCTGCGATTGCAGCAGACGTTCGGCTACGCGGGCGCGCAGACGGCTCATCGGCACGCGCTGCTCGGGACGGTCAGCCAGAATGGCCTCAATCGCAACCGGGGCGGGCGGCTGCGGCAGCGCGGCGGTGACGCCCATGCCGGGCAAGGCGGATGCGACGGTCGGGGCAGCGACAACTTTGTGGGTCGTGCCGGCGCCGAGCGCATCGGCCTTGGTGACGCGGCCGGCGGGGCCGGAACCCTCGATGCCAGCAGCATCGAGGCCCTTTTCGGCGAGAATCTTGCGCGCCGCAGGCCCCATACCCGACCTGGCGCTCGCGGCAACAGTTGCAGGCGCAGGAACTGCTGCGGCGACAGGCTTGGCGGAGCCGGCTTCGGCCTTGGCTTCGGTATCGATCTGGGCGAGCAGATCGCCGCTCGTGACCGACGCGCCATTGACCTTGACGATCTTGACGAGCACGCCGGCAACGGGCGCCGGCGTTTCGAGCACGACTTTGTCGGTCTCGATGTCGATCAGATTTTCGTCGCGCGAAACGGCTTCGCCCTCTTTCTTGTGCCAGCTGACGAGCGTCGCTTCGGACACCGATTCGGAGAGCTGCGGGACTTTGACTTCGATGAGCATGGATAACTCCGATAACTCGTTGTTATGTCTTGGGCCGACCCTTAGTGGTTCGGCGCCACTTCCTGATCAAGCACGCCGAACACGCCTTCGATGATGGCTTTCTGCTGCGCCTGATGCTTGGCGTAGTAGCCGACGGCCGGCGAGGCCGAGGCCGCGCGGCTGACGAGATAGAGGCGGTGATCCTTGCGCAGCGAACGCTGTAGATGCTGGCGCGAGACGAACCAGTACCAGTTGCCCTGGTTACGCGGCTCTTCCTGGCACCAGACGATCTCGTGCGCGTTCGGGTACTTCGCAAGTTCCTCGGCGAAGGCTTCATTCGGGAACGGGTAGAGCTGTTCGATGCGGACGATTGCGACGCTCTTGTCGCCACGCGCGCTGCGCTCGGCGACAAGCTCGTAGTAAATCTTGCCCGAGCAGAGTACGACTCGCTTCACACCCTTTGCATCGAGCGCATCGACTTCGCCGATCACGGTGCGGAACTGGCCGTTCGCGAGTTCGTCGAGCGAGGACACGGCATCCTTATGACGCAGCAAGGATTTGGGCGTCATGACGACGAGCGGTTTTCTCAGCGGCCGCACCATCTGACGCCGCAAGAGGTGGAAGATCTGCGCCGGCGTGGTCGGCATACAGATCTGCCAGTTGTTCTCGGCACACAACTGCATATGACGTTCGGGACGCGCCGAGGAATGTTCCGGGCCCTGACCTTCGTAGCCGTGCGGCAGCAGCATCGTGATGCCGGAGAGCCGGCCCCACTTGGCTTCGCCCGAGCTGATGAACTGGTCGATCACGACCTGGGCGCCATTGACGAAATCGCCGAACTGCGCTTCCCACACGACAAGCTGGTTCGGTTCGGCCGTCGCATAGCCATACTCGAAACCGAGCACGGCCGCTTCGGATAACACCGAATCGATCACCACGAACGGCGCCTGACCGGGCTGGACATGTTCGAGCGGAACATAGTTGCCGGCGTCCCAACGCTCGCGATTCTGGTCGTGCAGAACCGCATGACGGTGGAAGAAAGTGCCGCGCCCGCAATCCTGGCCAGAAATGCGCACGCCATAGCCTTGCGCGACGAGCGAAGCGTAGGCGAGGTTTTCGCCCATACCCCAGTCGAGCGGCAACGCGCCCTCGCCCATCGCGCGGCGATCATCGATGATCTTGGCCACGCGCGAGTGCAGCGTAATGTTGGCCGGCACATCGGTCAGACGTTCGGCTAAGCGCTTCAACTCGGCCAGCGGCACTGCCGTGTTCCAGTCGTCCGTGTAGGGCGTCTTGAGGAACGGCGACCAGTCCTGCGCGAACTTGCGCGTGTAGCCGGACAGCACCGGGTTGTAGAGCAGTTCGCCACGGTCCAGATGCGTGCGGTAATCGGCGATGATCTGTTCTGGTTCGTCGGCGCTGCACACGCCTTGCGCGACAAGCTTGTCGCCGTAGAGCTTGCGTGTGCCCGGATGCGCGGCAATCTTCTTGTACATCAAGGGCTGCGTGACCATCGGCTCGTCCTGCTCGTTGTGGCCGAGCTTGCGGAAGCAGACGAGATCGATGACGACGTCCTTCTTGAAGGTCTGGCGGAACTCGACGGCAAGCTGGCAGACAAGCGCCACGGCTTCGGGGTCGTCGCCATTCACATGGAAGATCGGCGCCTCCACCATCTTGAAAACGTCGGTGCAATACAAGGACGAGCGCATATCGCGCGGATCCGAGGTCGTGAATCCAATCTGATTATTGATCACGAGGTGTATCGTGCCGCCCGTGCCATAACCACGCGTCTGCGAGAAGTTCAGCATCTCCTGATTCACGCCTTGACCCGCGACCGCCGCATCGCCATGCAGCAGCACCGGCATCGCAAGCGAACGCGTCTTGTCGCCACGGCGCTGCTGACGTGCGTAGATCGAGCCTTCGACGACCGGGTTGACGATTTCCAGGTGCGAAGGATTGAAAGCCAGCGTCAGATGCACCGGGCCGCCGGGAGTGCTGACATCGGACGAAAAACCAAGGTGGTACTTGACATCGCCGGCCGAGAGTTCGGCGGCGTGCTTGCCTTCGAATTCGGAGAACAGATTCGCGGGGCTCTTGCCGAGCGTGTTGACCAGCACATTCAGACGGCCACGGTGGGCCATACCGATCACGATTTCCTGCACGCCGTTGGTGCCTGCTTGATTGACAATCGCATCCATCGCGACGATCGCCGACTCGCCGCCTTCGAGCGAGAAACGCTTCTGCCCGACGTAACGCGTATGCAGATATTTTTCGAGCGTCTCGGCCGCAGTCAGGCGTTCGAGAATCCGCTTCTTCTCGCTTGCATTAAAGCGCGCACGGCCACGGATCGGCTCGATCTTGCCTTGAATCCAACGCTTCTGGGAAATGTCGGACAGATACATGTACTCGACGGCAACCGAGCCGCAATAGGCTTCGCGCAGCGATTCGAGGATTTCGCGCAGCGTCGCGTGCGAGCCGCCCGGGTAGTGGAACGAGCCGGTGTTGAAGGACTGCGACAGATCGGCCTCGGTAAATCCATAGAAGGACGGTTCGAGTTCAGGGATCTGCGGACGCTCCTGGCGCTTGAGCGGATCGATCTGTGCCCAGCGATTGCCGAGGAAGCGATAGGCGTTGATCATTTGCAGAACGCCGATCTGGCGCTTGTCGGCGGACTCGGCGCTCGGCTTCGTCAGTTTGTTCTGCTTGGCCATCTGCGCGAATGACGCAACGATAGGCGCATGCGCGACATCGCGCGTCACGACGCCTGGCATATTCTGCAAGGCGTCGAAGTAGTCTCGCCACTGCTCGGACACGCTGGCCGGGTTTTCGAGGTAGGACTCGGAGAGTTCCTCGATGAACGGGGCATTCGTGCCGAACAGATACGAGTTCGTCATGAAGGGTTTCAACATGGAAGCCACCTGTATTCGTTCGGGTGTTTCGTTGCAGCGGTCCTCATCATGCAGGGAGAGGGACGCTGCAACGTGCAATCAATCAAGCGGGGCCAAAAATGCCATGCAAATGACACGCATCGCACTGTTAGGGCGGGAAGCGGACACGCTTCCCGGCCCGCCCGCTTCAGCGGTGTTCGAGCGACGGAACGTCCCGCTTGGCCGCGCCGATATAGAGCTGGCGCGGACGACCGATCTTGTAGTCGGAATCGGTCAGCATTTCTTCCCACTGGCTCATCCAGCCGACCGTGCGGGCCAGCGCGAAGATGCAGGTAAACATCGAGGTCGGGATGCCGAGCGCGCTCTGCACGATACCCGAATAGAAATCGACGTTCGGATACAGCTTCTTCTCGACGAAATACGGATCTTCGAGCGCGATCTTTTCAAGTTCCATTGCAAGCTTGAAGATCTTGCTGTCATGCAGGCCCAGCTCGTGCAGGACTTCGTGGCAGGTTTCGCGCATCAGCTTCGCGCGCGGATCGTAGTTCTTGTAGACGCGATGACCGAAACCCATCAGCTTGAACGAATCGTTCTTGTCCTTCGCGCGCTTGATGTATTCGCCAACGCGCGAGATGTCGCCGATTTGTTCGAGCATCTGCAGACAGGCTTCGTTCGCCCCGCCATGCGCCGGCCCCCACAGACAGGCGATGCCGGCCGAGATGCAGGCAAACGGATTGGCGCCCGACGAGCCGGCCAGACGCACGGTCGAAGTCGAGGCGTTCTGCTCGTGATCGGCATGCAGAATCAGGATGCGGTCGAGCGCCTTCACGAGCACCGGATTCGGCACGTACTTCTCGCACGGCGTACCGAACATCATGTGCATGAAGTTTCCGGCGTAATCAAGATCGTTACGCGGGTACATGAAGGGCTCGCCCGTCGAATACTTGTACGCCATCGCAACGATCGTCGGCATCTTGGCAATGATGCGATGGAACGAGATCGTGCGATGTTCGTGATCCGAGAAATCCTGCGCGTCGTGATAGAACGCCGACAGCGCGCCGACAACACCGACGCAGACGGCCATCGGATGCGCGTCGCGGCGAAAGCCCTGATAAAAGCGCGTCAGTTGTTCATGCACCATCGTGTGGCGCTGAATCATGGTGGCAAAATCTTTTTTCTGATCGGCCGACGGCAGTTCGCCTTCGCGCAGCAGATAGGCGACTTCGAGGAAATCGCACTTCTCGGCAAGCTGCTCGATCGGATAACCGCGATAGAGCAGTTCGCCCTTGTCGCCGTCGATAAAGGTGATTTTCGATTGGCAGCTTGCGGTCGAGAGGAAGCCGGGATCGAACGTGAATTCACCAGTTTTGCCGTAGAGCGTGCGAATGTCGACAACGTCCGGCCCATGTACGCCAGACATCACCGGAAACTCGACGCTCTTGCCATCGACTGACAGCGTGGCGGTGCGAGGTGTCGTCATGATTGCTTTACCCTTCTGTGTTTGATGGTTGCAGATGGCGTCACTGCGATGCAGGCTGACTTGCCTGGCGAATCGCCGCAACGAGCTCCTTCCATTCGGCGACCGGACATACTTCCCGGTCGCTGACCCAACTCCATAGTTCTATATCGTCCGCTGCGAGCAAATCCAGCAGCGTTTCGAGCTCCGGATCGCTTAACGAGGCGAGCCGTAGCGCGAGAAAGCGCGAGAGGAAAATGTCGAGTTCGAGCAGACCGCGACGGCTCCGCCACGCAACGCGCCCCTGCAAAGATCCCATACGCTCAAACCGCCCTGCGAACCATCATGTCCTTGATCTTGCCGATCGCAGCGGTCGGGTTCAGATGCTTGGGACAGACATCGACGCAGTTCATGATCGTATGGCAACGGAACAGGCGATACGGGTCTTCGAGATTGTCGAGCCGCTCGCTCGTTGCCTGGTCGCGCGTATCGGCAATGAAGCGATAGGCCGCGAGGAGCCCTGCCGGGCCGACGAACTTGTCCGGGTTCCACCAGAACGACGGGCAGGAGGTCGAGCAGCTCGCGCACAGGATGCACTCGTAGAGCCCGTTGAGCTCTTCGCGGTCTTCGGGCGATTGCAGGCGCTCGCGCTCGGGCGGCGGATCGTTGTTGATGACGTACGGCTTGATCGAATGGTACTGCTTGAAGAACTGCGTCATATCGACGATCAGATCGCGAATCACAGGCAAGCCCGGCAAGGGCCGCAGCGCGATCGGCTGTTTCAGATCGTCGACGTTCGTCAGACAGGCCAGCCCATTGGTCCCATTGATGTTCATCGCATCCGAGCCGCAGACGCCTTCGCGACACGAGCGGCGGAGCGACAGCGAGTCGTCCAGCGCCTTGATCTTGATCAGAGCGTCGAGCAGCTTCACGTCGGTCGCTTCGAGCTCGACCGAGATGTCCTGCATGTAGGGCGCGGAATCCTTATCCGGATCGTAGCGGTAGATTTTGAAACGGACGGTACGGTTTGCCATTTGCATTTCCTCCGAGCGCGCTTTAGTACGCGCGCTTCTTGAGCGCGATGGATTCGACCGAGAGCGGCGTGAGATTGACCGGCTTGTAATCGAGCCGGTTGCCGTCGCGGTGCCACAGCGTGTGCTTGAGCCAGTTTTCGTCGTCGCGGCCGTTCGGATGCTCGGGCGTATCCGGCGCATCGTCGCGGACGTGAGCGCCGCGCGATTCGGTCCGCGCATTCGCAGAAACCATCGTCGCCTTGGCCACTTCGATCAGGTTTTCGATTTCCAGCGCTTCGGTCCGCGCCGTGTTCCAGACCTTGGATTTGTCCTTGATCTCGATCTGCTGGACCTGCTTTTCGATTTCGAAAATTTTCTCGACGCCTTGCGCCAGCAAATCCTTGAAGCGGAACACGCTACAGTGGTTCTGCATCGTGCGCTGCATGGCCGTGCGCGTCTCGTGCAGGCTGCTGCCGCCGGTCTGCGTGTCGAGGCGATTGACGCGCGCGAGTGCGCGGTCGATTTCGGATTCCGGCACCTCGCGCTGCGCATTCGGTTCGCTGCGGATGAACTCGACCATGCGTTCGCCCGAACTCTTGCCGAATACGAGCAGATCGAGCAGCGAGTTCGTGCCGAGCCGGTTCGCGCCATGCACCGACGCGCAGGCGCATTCGCCGGCGGCATAGAAACCGGGCACGACGCCCTCGTTCGCCACGACCTCGCCGTGGTAGTTCGTCGGGATGCCGCCCATCTGGTAATGACAGGTCGGTACGACCGGGATCGGCGCCTTGATCGGGTCGACATTGGCGAACTGCATCGAGATTTCGCGAATGCCCGGCAGGCGCGTCATGATGACCTTCTGATCCAGGTGCGTGATGTCGAGCAGCACATGATCCTTGTTCGGACCGCAGCCGCGACCTTCGTTGATCTCGGTGACCATTGCGCGCGAGACGACATCGCGCGACGCCAGATCCTTGGCGTTCGGCGCATAGCGTTCCATGAAGCGCTCGCCCGCGTTGTTGCGCAACATGCCGCCTTCGCCGCGCACGCCTTCGGTGATCAGCACGCCCGCGCCGGCCACGCCGGTCGGGTGGAACTGCCAGAACTCCATGTCTTCGAGCGGAATGCCCGCGCGCGCCGCCATGCCCAGACCATCGCCCGTATTGATGAAGGCATTGGTCGAGGAAGCGTAGATCCGCCCAGCCCCGCCGGTCGCGAACAGCGTCGCCTTAGCCTGGAATACGGTGATTTCCGAGGTTTCCATTTCCATCGCGATCACGCCGAGCACGCGACCGTCGGCGGCGCGCAAGAGATCGAGCGCCATCCATTCGACGAAGAACTGCGTATTCGCGCGCACATTGCGCTGGTAGAGCGCGTGCAGCATCGCATGGCCGGTCCGATCGGCCGCTGCGCAGGCGCGCCGCACCGGCTTGTCGCCGAAGTTCGACATATGACCGCCAAACGGACGCTGATAGATCTTGCCGTTGTCGAGGCGGTCGAACGGCATGCCGTAGTGTTCGAGTTCGACCACGACTTCGGGTGCCTGACGGCACATGAATTCGATTGCGTCCTGGTCGCCGAGCCAGTCGGAGCCCTTGACGGTGTCGTACATATGCCAGTGCCAGTGATCGGGCTCCGAGTTACCCAGCGAGGCCGAAACGCCGCCTTGCGCCGCGACCGTGTGCGAACGCGTCGGGAAAACCTTCGAGAGCACGGCCGTCTTGAAGCCGGATTCGGCCAATTGGATCGCGGCGCGCATGCCGGCACCGCCGGCGCCCACGATCACTGCATCGAAATTGCGTTTGGCGACTTTCACTTAGAGCCTCCACAGAATCTGAGCCGCCCAGCCCGCATAGCCGATCAGCAGGAGAAGAACCACGCAGTGCAAGGCAAGCCGGATGCCGGCCGGCTTGACGTAGTCCATGAAGATATCGCGCACGCCAACCCAGGCGTGATAGAACAACGACATCCAGAACAGAAATGTAATGAAGTGCATGAAGCCGCCCGCAAACATCGCGCGCCAGGCTTCATGGGTGTATTCCGGCAGCATCAGAAGCCTGACGGCGAAGATCACGGCGAACAAGGCCATGACGCATGCAGTGACGCGCTGAGCCAGCCAGTCGCGCAATCCGTAGTGGGCTCCTACGACGATTCGGCTTTTCATCACACCACCCCCGCCAGAAACAGCTTGGCGCCGAGCAGCAGCGTAAGCGCCAGGCTCACGACCAACACCGCCCAGGAGGTTGCCCGCGCGGTCGGCAGATCGAGCCCGATATGCATATCGAGGAGCAGGAAGCGGATGCCCATGCAGAAGTGATGCAGGAAGGCCCACAGCAAACCGAAGAGAATCAGCTTGATCAACGGATTGGCGGCACAGGCCGCCGCCATCGCCGCTGTTTCTGGCGATTCGAGGCTCGCCCCGAAAAACCACAGCAAGAGCGGCAGCATCAGGAAAAGGCCCGCACCGCTAATGCGGTGAAGTATCGACGCAACTGCCGGCAATGGCAGCCGAATGACTTTCAGGTCGAGGTGCTTCGGCCTCGGTTTCTTGATGGCTGTTTCTGACATTGACATCCCCCCTTCTTTTTCCCCGGCAGACACTGCGCCCGCCCGATTCCTTCATCGCCCACACGCTACGCGGGCGTTCTTCAACTCAATTCGTTCAAATAGTAGTGCTCGGCCGTCAAATACAGGCCGCGCCGCCATTCCACCGGCTTGTCGCCATAGGTATGGGCAACGCGCTCGACGGAGAGCAGGGGCGAGGCTTCGGCCACGCCGAGGAGTTCGGCCACCGAGCGATCGGCCGCCACAGCGCGAATCTTTTCGTGCGCGTGCAGCATGCGCAGACCGAAGCGCGATTCGAACAAACCGTAGATCGATCCATGCCAGTCGCGCAACATTTCGATGTTGAGTCCCTGGAAAACTTCGCCCGGTAAATAAATTTCGTCAACGACAATAGGTTTGGATTCGTGCTTCAAAACGCGCCGCACGATAATGATGGGCGCGCCCGGCTCGATGCCAAGATTACGCGAAGCTTCCTGACCAGCTTTTGCGCGCCAGCAATCCAATGGTTCGCTCTTGAGCGGAACGATCTGGCCGGAGAGCGGTGTCAGCCGCAGGAAACGAAACAGCGCACGCGGGTCGGCATGCGAGGAGACGAAGGTTCCCTTGCCCTGGCGGCGGATCAGGACGTTCTCGGCCGCCAGTTCATCGATGGCTTTGCGTACCGTACCCTGACTGACCTGGAAACGGACCGCCAGCTCCTGCTCGCTGGGAATGGCTTGTCCAGGACGCCACTCTCCCGACTCAAGCGCTTGCATGATCAAACTCTTGATTTGCCGGTAAAGCGGGCTGAAGGTTGGCGATTCGTGAGCCATGCCGCATTTCAGCACAGAAAGCAGTATGTGTCCATAAACCGCCATATGTCTTATATATTATATAATACAGCTTTTGACGTTGTGTATTATTTCACCTAAACTCGCCTTGAAACTGCGTCGACAAAATGCGGCGCCTTCCCACTCCAAAGCGCGGACTGACGCGCTTTTCCAGCACACTTAAAGGAGTCGTAAATGTCCAAAGCTCCCATTCGCGTTACGGTGACCGGCGCCGCCGGCCAAATCGGTTACAGCCTGCTGTTCCGCATCGCCAGCGGCGAGATGCTGGGTCGGGATCAGCCGGTCATCCTCCAGCTGCTGGACTTGCCGCAAGCTCAAAAAGCGGTCAAGGGCGTCATGATGGAGCTTGAAGACTGCGCCTTCCCGCTGCTCGCCGGCATGCTTGCGAGCGACGACCCGAACGTCGCGTTCAAGGATGCCCAGGCCGCCCTGCTCGTCGGCGCCCGTCCGCGCGGCCCCGGCATGGAACGCAAGGATCTCTTGACCGAAAACGCGAAGATCTTCACCGTGCAGGGTGCTGCAATCGGCCAGTACGCAGCACCGGACTGCCGCGTGCTCGTCGTCGGCAATCCCTGCAACACGAACGCTTATATCGCCAAGGAAACCGCGAAGAAGTTCGGCCGCGTTCCGGCCAAGAATTTCACCGCGATGCTGCGCTTAGACCATAACCGCGCGCTGTCGCAATTGGCCACCAAGTCGGGCCGTAGCGTGCCCAGCCTCAAGCACCTCGTCGTCTGGGGCAATCATTCGCCGACGATGTATGCCGACTACCGCTGCGTCACCAGCAACGGCGATAACGTCAAGTCGCTGATCAACGACGAAGTCTGGAACCGCGACACCTTTCTGCCGACCGTCGGCAAGCGCGGCGCGGCGATCATCGAAGCGCGCGGCCTGTCGTCTGCGGCCTCGGCGGCGAATGCGGCGATCGATCACATGCGCGACTGGTTCCTCGGCTCGCGCGGCGAGTGGGTCACCATGGGCATCGAGTCCGACGGCTCCTACGGCATCCCGGCCGGTATGATCTACGGCTTCCCGGTTACGACCGAAAACGGCGAATACAAAATCGTCCAGGGCCTGGAAATCGATGAGTTCTCGCGCGAGCGCATGAACCTCACGCTCAAAGAACTCGAAGAAGAACGCACCGGCGTGGCCGACCTGTTGGCCTGAGCGCGCGAGGGGTGGAGGGCATGACGACGAACGCATCGCTCCATCCCACCGCCGTGCTGTTTGCGGGCAGCAAACCGCTGCCCGCGATCCCGGCGGTCGATCACTATTGCGGCACTGAAAAGCTGATGCGCAAGGCAATCGGCTTGCAGCAGCAGCTTGGCCCGGTTTTCGACATCACGCTCGATTGCGAGGACGGCGCGCCCGCTGGCCATGAGCGCGAACACGCGCAAATGGTCGGCGAACTCATCGCATCAGGGGACAACCGTTTCGGGCGCATCGGCGCACGCATTCACGACATCACGCATCCGCACTGGCGCGAGGATCTCGATCTGATCGTGGCCGCCGCAGGGCAACGGCTGGCGTTCCTGACCTTGCCCAAGGCGCGCGCAGCAAGCGATGTCGAAACCCTGCTTGCGGCGTTGAGCGATGCTCGAACGCGCTATAGCCTCGCACGCAAAATTCCGATCCATGCGCTCGTCGAAACCCACGGCGCGCTACGTGAGGCTTGGCGTATCGCGGCGCTGTCCGGCGTCGAATCGCTCGATTTCGGCCTCATGGATTTCATCTCCGAACACCAGGGCGCCATCGCCGCAAACGCGCTCAAATCGCCAGAACAGTTCGAGCACCCGCTGATCGTGCGCGCCAAATGCGAAGTCGCAGCCGCCGCGCTAGCCCATTCGGTGATTCCGACGCATAACGTGACAACAGCGCTCGACGACGCCCGCATCGCGCAAGAGGATGCCCGCCGCGCGCGCAGACAGTTCGGTTACTTGCGCATGTGGAGCATCCACCCGAACCAGATCGAACCGATTTTGCAGGGCATGCGCCCGGCCGCCGGCGAAATCGAGGAAGCTGCCGCGATCCTTGCGCAGGCGCAGGATGCGCGCTGGGGGCCGATCCGCGTCGGCGCCCAACTGCACGACCGTGGCTCCTTCCGCCACTACTGGAACCTGCTCGTGCGCGCTCGCGGCACCGGCATGGAACTCCCGCAAGAAGCAGAACAAAGATTCTTCAATAACCCACCCACGAACTGATGTAACCGGGCGCACAGCGCCCGCAACCCGGAGGACCTCACCGTGCTCGATGCCTACCGCCAACATGTCGCAGAACGCGCAGCCCTCGGAATTCCGCCGCTCGCGCTCGATGCCAAGCAAACCGCCGAGCTGACCGAACTGCTCAAGAATCCGCCGGCTGGCGAAGCGGTCTTCCTCGTCGATCTGATCACACATCGCGTGCCGCCCGGCGTGGACGACGCAGCCCAGGTCAAGGCGAATTTCCTTGCCGCCATCACGCGCGGCGAAGCAACCAGCCCCCTGATCGACAAGGCAAAAGCCACCGAACTGCTCGGCACCATGGTGGGCGGCTACAACGTCAAGCCGCTGATCGATCTGCTCGACGACGCCGCGCTCGCCGCCATCGCCGCCGTCAGCCTCAAAAAGACGCTGTTGATGTTCGACTACTTCCACGACGTTGCCGAAAAAGCCAAGGCCGGCAACGCCTTGGCCAAGGATGTCGTGCAAAGCTGGGCCAACGGCGAGTGGTTCACCTCGCGCCCCGAGGTTCCTGCGAGCATGAAGCTGACCGTTTTCAAGGTGCCCGGCGAGACGAACACCGACGATCTGTCGCCGGCGCCGGACGCCTGGAGCCGGCCCGACATCCCGCTGCATGGCCTGGCCATGCTCAAGAACACGCGCAATGATGCCCCCTTCAAGCCCGAAGACGACGGCAAGCGCGGCCCGATCAAGCTGATTCAGGATCTTGCCGCCCTAGGCAATCCAGTCGCTTATGTGGGTGATGTGGTCGGCACCGGCTCCTCGCGCAAGTCGGCGACGAACTCGGTGCTGTGGTGGACCGGCGAAGACATCCCCTTCGTGCCGAACAAGAAGTTCGGCGGCATCTGCCTTGGCGGCAAGATCGCGCCAATCTTCTTCAATACGCAGGAAGACGCAGGCGCACTGGCAATCGAAATCGACGTCGAGAAGATGAATCTGGGCGACGAGATCGAGCTTAAGATCGATCACACAAGCGGCAAGATCCTGGCCATAAAAGGCGGCGCAACCATCGCCGAATCGCAGCTCAAAACCCTTGTACTGCTCGATGAAGTGCGCGCCGGCGGCCGCATCAACCTCATTATCGGCCGCAGTCTCACGGCCAAGGCGCGCGAATTCCTCGGCCTGCCTGCATCCACGCTATTCCGCCTGCCGCAAGATCCGGTCGACAGCGGCAAGGGCTTCACGCTCGCGCAAAAGATGGTCGGACGCGCCTGCGGCCTGCCGGAAGGCCGCGGCATGCGTCCGGGCACCTATTGCGAACCGAAAATGACCTCGGTCGGCTCGCAGGACACCACCGGCCCGATGACGCGCGACGAACTCAAGGATCTGGCCTGCCTGGGTTTCTCGGCCGATCTTGTGATGCAATCGTTCTGCCACACGGCCGCCTATCCGAAGCCGGTCGACGTCAAAACCCATCGCGAACTGCCCAAGTTCATCGCCAACCGTGGCGGCATCTCGCTGCGCCCTGGCGACGGCGTGATCCACTCCTGGCTCAACCGTATGCTGTTGCCCGACACGGTCGGCACCGGTGGCGACTCGCACACGCGCTTCCCGATCGGCGTGAGCTTCCCGGCCGGCTCCGGCCTCGTCGCCTTCGCCGCAGCAACCGGCGTGATGCCGCTCGACATGCCCGAATCGGTGCTGGTGCGCTTCAAAGGCCAGATGCAGCCGGGCATCACCCTACGCGACCTCGTCCACGCGATCCCGCTCTACGCGATCAAGCAGGGGCTTTTGACGGTCGCCAAAGCCGGCAAGAAGAACGCCTTCTCGGGCCGCGTCCTCGAAATCGAGGGCTTGCCGGATCTGAAGGTCGAACAGGCATTCGAGCTTTCCGACGCCTCGGCCGAACGCTCGGCCGCCGGCTGCACGATCAAGCTCAATAAGGCGCCGATCATCGAGTACATGAACTCGAACATCGTGCTGCTCAAGAACATGATCGCCGACGGCTACCAGGACAAGCGCTCGCTCGAACGCCGGATCAAGAAGATGCAAGCGTGGATCGCCGACCCGCAACTCTTGGAAGCCGACAAGGACGCCGAGTACGCGGCCGTGATCGAAATCGATCTGGCCGACATCAAGGAGCCCATCGTCTGCTGCCCCAACGACCCGGACGACGCCAAGTTCCTGTCCGAAGTCGTCGGCACGCCCATCGACGAAGTTTTCATCGGCTCGTGCATGACGAACATCGGCCACTTCCGCGCCGCCTCCAAGCTGCTCGAAGGCCGCCGCGACATCCCGGTCAAGCTGTGGATCGCGCCGCCGACGAAGATGGACGCTGCGGAACTGACGAAGGAAGGCCATTACGGCGTCTTCGGCACGGCCGGCGCGCGCACCGAAATGCCCGGCTGCTCGCTCTGCATGGGCAACCAGGCGCAGGTGCGCGAAGGCGCGACCGTCATGTCCACCTCGACGCGCAACTTCCCCAACCGGCTCGGCAAGAACACCAACGTGTTCCTCGGCTCCGCCGAACTGGCCGCGATCTGCTCCAAGCTCGGCCGCATTCCGACCGTCGAGCAATACCACGCCGACATGGGCGCGATCAACGCCGATGGCGGCAAGGTCTACCGCTACATGAACTTCAATGAAATAGCGGAGTACGTCGAAAAAGCTGAAGAAATTGCGTCTTGATGTCTAAGAAATAGTTGTTTGCCGCACAGTGGAAACCCGCGTCAGTACTGAGCGGGTTTCTGCTTTTAGACACCTCAGCGCGAGGCTTTGCAGTCGCTGCTTTTCGAGGTGCCCCGTCTTGAATTTCATGTCGGCATTCGGCATCAGCGATCCGCACCAGGCTGTCCGTGGATGAACGGGCGCATCGAGCGCTTCTTTGGCACGTTGAAAACCTCCCTGAACAAGATTCGCCCGGTTTCGGGCGCGGCATTGAAATCGCTGCTGTCCGAATTCCAGCTTTGGTACAACGCGGTTCGGCCGCATCAGCATCTGG